>NZ_LLXU01000070.1 GCF_001431645.1 Stenotrophomonas panacihumi
GGGAACCAGGTGCGCCCGCCCGTGCCACCGGCGATGCGCAGGCCAACCAGTGAATCAGGCGTGGGGTGCAGGAAGGCGGGCACGGGCGGGCGCACCTGGTTCCCGCTGTTGATGCTGGCGTGGTCGGTGTGGATCTTCTTCACCCCGATGTTCAACACCGCCGCGTTCCCGCATTGGCTATGGCCGACGCTGGGCAGCTACGCGGTGTTCCTCGGGCTGTACCACCACGCGTACTACCGCAGTCGTCGCCACCTGCTGGCGTGTGCGCTCGGCATCGCCGCGCTCGGCTTCGCGCTGACGCCGGTCAACCCCGGCGCGCAGGGTTACCTGGTGTATGCGTGCGCGTTCATGGCGTTCGTCGCGCGACCGAAGCGCGCGATGTTGTGGATGGCCGCCATCCTGGCCGCGTACTGCGCGATGTGGACGTGGATCGGCTGGCCCTGGGTCTATCTCTTCAGCGTGGTGATGGTGAGCCTGGCGGTGGGCCTGATGAACATCAGCATCCAGCGCCGCCACCAGGCCGACAACGCGCTGCGCCTGAGCCACGACGAAGTGCGCCGGCTCGCCGGCGTGGCCGAGCGCGAGCGCATCGGCCGCGACCTGCACGACCTGCTCGGCCACACCCTGTCGCTGGTGGCGTTGAAGGCCGACCTCGCCGGGCGGCTGGTCGAGCGCGATCCGGCCGCCGCGCGGCGCGAGATCGACGAGGTCGCGCGCGTGTCGCGCGACGCGCTCGCGCAGGTGCGGCGCGCGGTCACCGGCATCCGCGCGGCCGAGCTGGTCGCCGAACTCGCCTCGGCGCACCTGCTGCTGGAAAGCGACCAGATCGTGCTGCACTACGCCCCGCCGGAAGTGCCGCTGCCTTCCACGCTGGAAACCGCGCTGGCCCTCACCGTGCGCGAAGCGGTGACCAACATCCAGCGCCATGCCCGCGCCCGCCAGGTGTGGATCGCGCTGGAGTACACGCGCGAACAGGTGCTGCTGCGCGTGCGCGACGACGGCCGTGGCGGCGACATCGTGCCGGGCAACGGCCTGCAGGGCATGGGCGAACGCCTGCAGGCGCTGGGCGGCGAACTGCGCATCGACGCGCGCGCGGGCGCCGGCACCGAACTGCAGGCGCGCCTGCCGTGGCCGAAGCCGAGTACGGAGGCACGCGATGCCACGCCGGCCTGAGCGCTCTGCTACCGTGCGCGCCACGACGTGAAAGGAACCCGCCGATGATCCGCGTGCTGCTGGCCGAAGACCAGGCGATGCTGCGCGGCGCGCTGGCCGCGCTGCTGGGCCTGGAGGAGGACATCGCCGTGGTCGGCAGCGCCGGCGACGGCGAAAGCGCGTGGCGCGAACTGCAGCGGCTGCAGCCGGACGTGCTCGTCACCGATATCGAAATGCCCGGCCTCACCGGCCTGGAGCTGGCGCAGCGCATCCAGCGCCAGGGCCTGCCGGTGCGCGTGGTGATCGTCACCACGTTTGCCCGCCCGGGCTTCCTGCGCCGCGCGCTGGATGCCGGCGTGGGCGGCTACCTGTTGAAGGACGCGCCGGCCGAACAACTGGCCGACGCGCTGCGCCAGGTCGCGCGCGGCGGGCGCGCCATCGACCCGCAGCTGGCCGCCGAAGCATGGGCCGAGGCCGATCCGCTCAGCGACCGCGAGCGCGGCGTGTTGCGCCTGGCGGGCGAGGGCCGCTCGGCCAGCGAGATCGCCGAGCTGCTCGGGCTCTCGCACGGCACGGTGCGCAACTATCTTTCCGAATGCATCGGCAAGCTCGGCGTGGCCAACCGCATCGAGGCCTATCGCCTCGCCCGGCAGAAAGGCTGGCTTTGACGGCGGCTATGCCGTCATCGCACGCAGCCATGAAAATTCGGCCTGCCCCGGCCACGGCGCGGCTGCGCTGGCTAGACTGCGGGCCACCTCATGCGGGAGTGCCCGATGATCGCAAAGCGCCTGATGCTGCTGGCCTGCCTCTGGCTCGCCTGCATGCCGGCCCTGGCCCAGCAGTTCAAGGTGCTGGTGGCCGCCATTCCGAACAAGTACCACCACGACTACATCCCGGTGGCCAAGCCGCAGTTCGAGCGGATGGCGCGCCGGCATGATTTCGCGCTGACGTGGGACTGGGACGGGCGCGCGTTCGACGGCGACCTCTCGCAATACCAGGCGATCGTGCTGCTCAACTCGCCGGCCAGCGACCTCGACCCCGCGCGCCGCGCGAACTTCCAGAAGTACGTGCGCGCCGGTGGCGGCGTGGTCGCGGTGCACAAGGCCTTCGCCATCAAGAAGGGCGACTGGGACTGGTACGACCGGATGATCGGCCGTTCCTTCCGCACCCATCCCTACCTGCAGACCGCGATGGTGGACGTCATCGACCCGACCCACCCGGCCACCGCCGGCCTGCCGAAGCGTTGGCTGTGGAGCGACGAGTGGTACGAGTATGACCCGCCCTACAGCGACGACCTGCACGTGGTGATGGAAGTAGACGAGCGCAGCTATGACCCCACCGCGATCTGGCCCGGCCAGGTCGCCAAGGGCATGGGCCGGCATCATCCGGTGGCCTGGTACCACGCGTTCGAAGGCGGCCGCGTGTTCGCCACCGCGCTGGGCCATCCGCCGGAAGCGTATGACGACGCGTTGTACCTGGGCCATCTGTACGGCGCCATCTACTGGGCCGCGACCGGTCGCGGCATCGACACACCGCGCTGAGCGGAAGCGTTAGGCTGGGCGCGGATTGGCGTGGATGCGGGCGATGGGCTTCGAAGCGTTTCTGCGGGAGTACAAGGGACTGCTGGCGCTGCTGTCGGTGCTGGCGACGGTCAACGTGATGTTCGCGCACCGCGCGCTGCTGCGGCTGGCGCAGGCCGAACCGCAGCGGCTCGCCGCGGTGGGCATTCGCCGCATCGACTGGTGGCCGCGCTGCGTGCTGGGGGTGGGCCGGTTGGGCTTCACCGCTGCAGGCCACGGCCTGCCGCTGCGCACGCGCGTGCATTTCCAGGCGGTGGCGGTGACCTACGTCGTGCTGCTGGCGCTGTTCGCCAAGGCGATGGTGGATGTCGTGGGCCTGGTGATGCGCTGACCCCGTGCCTTCCGGCACCCGCCCCATCGGCACATGGCTGCCTCCGGGCGGCTGTCGAGAATCGGCCGACGCCCGTACAGGAAGCCTGCCATGACACCCGGATGGAGCCGCGCCGCCCTCGCGTTCGCCTTGGGCCTGCCCCTTGCCGCGCACGCCGTGGACCTCACCCGCCTCGATGAAGGCATGACCGGCCCGCGCACCGAAGTGCTCGTGCTGGGCACCGTGCACCTGAGCGAACAGCCGCCGTTCAAGCCGGAAGCGCTGGATCCGTTGCTCGACCGGCTCGCCGCGTTCAAGCCGGGCTACATCACCATCGAGGATATCGGCGGCGAGCAGTGCGACATGGCGGCGCGCCATCCCACGGTCTACGGCGAGGACTACTGCGGCACGAAGGTGGTCGAGAAGGCGCGCGCGGCCACCGGCCTGGATATCCCGGCGGCGATCGCGGCCACCGATCGCCTGCTTGCCGCATGGCCCGCCGCACCCACGCCCGCGCAACGCCGGGAGCTCGCCAGCCGCTTCCTGGCCGCCGACGACCGCGCTTCGGCCTATGTGCAATGGCTGCGCTTGCCGGAGCGCGAGCGGCATGCCGGCGACGGGCTGGACGAGGTCTTGGTGGAGGTGCTGCGCCAGACCGCGCAGATCCGCAACGAGGATTATCTCGTCGCCGCGCGCCTGGCTGCGCGCCTGGGGCTGGAACGCGTCTACCAGGTGGACGACCACACGGGCGACAACATGCGCGTGTCCGACCTGCGCACGTTCGGGCAGCAGATGGACGCGGCATGGAAGGCCGGCCGCGCGCGGTTGGACGAGATGGAGAAGGCGCAGGCCGGGTGGGCGGAAGCGGGCGACTACCTGTCGATCTACCGGGCCATCAACCAGCCGTCCTCGCTGCAGGTGTATGCCGAGGTGAACGCGAACGCGGCCTTGCGCGCGGTGTCGGCCGAGCACTACCCGCAGATGTGGGTGAACGGCTGGGAGATTCGCAACCTGCGCATGGTCGCCAACATCCTGCAGGTGGTGCGGGAAAAGCCGGGTGCGCGGGTACTGAGCATCGTGGGGGTTTCGCACAAGCCCTGGTTCGATGCGTGGCTGGGGCAGATGCAGGGCGTGGACGTGGGCGATGTGGAGCAGGTGCTGCGCTGAAGTGGTCGCTTCGGAGCGGGGACGTGACGCAGGACGGGGTATGCCACCATGACGTCGTCATCTCCCCTGGGCCACGCCACGCATGCTCGCCACGACCTTGACGCTTCTGCTGGCGGCCATGTCCACCGAGCCGGACGAGCGCGCATGGCCCGAGATACCGGCTGCCTTTCTGGAGGCCGACCTGCAGGCCACGATCAATCGGGGCCCCGCGGGCGGCTTCCCTTCATCGGGATGCATTGGTTTGGTGGTCGAGCTGGATCACGAAGGCGCGGTCCAGCGCGCCAGGATCTTCCGTTCGACCCGTATCCGCGACCTGGACCGCGGCCTGCTCGACGCGGTATCGCGGTACAGCTTTTCCGTCCCGCGACAGGGCAGTGCGGAAAGTCAGGCGTGGCGGGTCTACGTCAACTACAACCAGCGCGGGACGCGCTACCAGATCGCCCCCGCGTGCGCGCCGTTGCGCGATGACGACGGCGCGTATCCGGAGCGTCGGGAAGACGGTTCCCTGTAGGCGCGGCGTTCGCGATCTACGCTTCGCCGCCGCCGCGTCCACCTCGCGCCATCGCCTGGAACACGCCATCCCTGCGCACCCATGCGTGGTACAGCGCCGCGGAGAGATGCAGCAGCACCGTGGCGAACAGCACCCTGGCCAGCCAACCATGCGCGTCACGCAGCCACGCATACAGCGTGGGATCGTGCGGTGCGATCGGCGGCAGCTGGAATCCGGCGAACATCGTCACCGGGTAGCCCGCCGCCGACACCGTCGCCCAGCCCAGCAGCGGCATGGCGAACATCAGCCCGTACAGCACCCAGTGCGAGGCCTTCGCGGCGAACGCCTGCCACGCGGGCAGGTCCGCCGGCAGCGGCGGGGGCGCATGGCGCAGCCGATTGCCCAGCCGCACGATCACCAGCAGCAGGATCGCGATGCCCAGCGGCCGGTGCAGGTCGATCAGCCACGGCCGCTGCGAGATCGACGCCACCATGCCCACGCCGATGAATAGCATCGCCAGGATCATCGCCGCCATGAGCCAGTGCAGCACGCGCGCGGTGAGGTTGAAATGGGTCGAGGTGTTCATTTCGCCTGCTCCTGGCCGGTGGCTTCCGGGGCTTTCCCGTGCGCGATCTCGCGCTCGCGGCGGTTGAAGGATTGCGAGTACACCGCCGAGCGCGCGGCCAGGATCGGGTCGTCGGACCCGGCGATGCCGTCGGGCAGGATCAGCGGGTCGTAGTTGATGTCGCGGCACTGGCCCTGTTCCTGCGGCTGCGCGGCAGTCAGTTCCAGCGTGCCGGCCACGACCTGCTCGCGGTCTTCCGGCCACGGCTGCGAGGCGTCGTTGACCGGGTCGCCCTCGTTGGCCAGCGTCAGCACCATGTCCCAGCGCAGCGGCCCCTGGGCCAGGCGCTGCTGCAGGTCGCGCGAGAGGAAATCCACGCCGGCCTGTTCGCGCTGCGCGGCGTCGAGTTCGCGGAACGGCGCCTGCGGGCGCATCGACCAGCGCACGAAGCGCTCATGCCCGTCGGCATCGATGAAGCGGAACGCGTTGACGCCGTTGTACTGCGTATTCGCCCAGCTGTCCGACCACGGCGCGCTTTTCGCCCACGCCTGGAATTTCGCCGCTTCCGGATACTGCTTCAGGAACGCGGCCATCTTCGCCGGGTCCGGCTTGCCGGTGGCCGGGTCCGGCCGCGCTGCCTCGCCCTGCGCGGCGAAGCCTTCGGGCGTGGCGACCACGAAGAACGGGAAGCTGTTCATCGCCGTGCGCCATTGCTGGCCGTCGTCGGTGGTGAGCAGCAGCGCCATGCTGCGCACGCGCGCGTTGTTGTCCGCGCCGTGCGGGTCGCCGCCGGCAATCGACAGCCGCCCCATCACCGGCACGTCTTCCTGCTGGAACACGCGGGCCTTGGACAACGCGCTGGCCTTGCCACTGGGGTGGAAGCTGCCGGTCACGCACACGCCCTTGCTGTGCGCGCGGCGGTAGCCGGGGTAGGGCTGCTTGTTGCCGGCCTCGATGCCGTCGGTCATGCGCTGGGCGGTGAGGCGCCCGCCGCCGATCCAGCCGGCGGTCCAGGCGAAGGCCGCGGCCAGCACGGCGACGATGGCGCCGATGCCGATCAGCGGCAGGTAACGGGTGGGGCGGGGGGCTGGGGATGGCGCGGACATGCGGGGCTCCGTGGCGGTCATACCCGGTCAGACGCACGGGCGGGCGATCTATTCCACGCCTCGTGGCGTGAAGCCGGGGAATAATCGCCGTGCCGGGACGTCCCACCCCTGTCCCCACCGTCCAACGCCGCCATGCCCCTGCGAGATGCCACCGCCGACGACGACCGCCTGCGCGCCCTGCTGCCGCGCCTGTGGCGCTTCGCCCGCTCGCTGGCCGGCGACCCCGCCGCGGCCGATGACCTCGTGCAGTCCGCCCTGGAACGCGCGCTGCGCGGCTGGGACGCCCACCGCGACGACCAGGCGCTGCAGGCCTGGCTGTTTTCCATCCTCTACCGGCGCTTCATCGACGAAACCCGCCGCACGCGCCGCTGGCAGCGGCTGCTGGGCCTGCTGGCCGCCAGCCCGCCGCCGCTGGCGCCCTCGCCCGAACAGGTGCACGACGAGCGCGCCATGCTCTCCCACTTCGGCGAGCTGCCACCGGAACACCGCGCGGTGCTGATGCTGGTGGCGGTGGAAGGCTTCACTTACCAACAGGCCGCCGACACCCTCGGCGTGCCGATCGGCACCGTCATGTCGCGCCTGTCGCGCGCACGCGAACGACTGCGCACGCTCGGCGAAGGCCAAGCCCCTCTTGTTCCCGCGCTGCGGAGAATCAAATGAACCCGCTCCTGGATGCGACCGAACGCGACCTGCGCCTGCACGCGTATGTCGACGACCAACTGGACCCCGCCGCGCGCGCCGAGGTGGAGGCGTGGCTGCGTGACCACCCCGAGGACGCCGCGCGCGTGGCGGCCTGGCGTCGCGATGCCGCCGCCCTGCGGACCGCCTGGGCATGGACCGAGCGCGTGCCGCTGCAGGCCGAGCTGGACCCCGCCCAGCTGCGCCGCCGTCGCCACGCGCGCCAGCGCACCTGGATGGGCATGGCCGCGGCCTGCGTGCTGGCCCTGGGCGCGGGCGGCTGGGGCGGCTGGCAGCTGCATGGCGCCCGCCTGCAGGCCGAACGCGCGCCGATGGCCGACGCCATGGCGGCGTATCGCCTGTTCGCCACGCAGGATGCCGCGCTGGAGTACCGCGATGGCGCCTCCGACGAAGCGCGCCTGCGCGACTGGCTCGCCACGCAGTTCCATGACGCGGTCGCGTTGCCGGACCTGCGCGCGCAGGGCCTGCGCCCGCGCGGGGGCCGCCTGCTCTCCACGCCGGAAGGCGCGGCGGCGATGCTGGTCTATGAAGATGCGGCCGGCAGCCGCGTGGCGTTGTACGTGCGTCCGCTGGCGCCGCGGTTGCGGGCCGGCGAGCGCACCGAGGACGGCCTGCATGCGCGCTACTGGTCGCAGGGCGCCGCGTCGTATGCGCTGGTCGCCCCGGTGGCGGCGCTGGCGCGCACGCGCGGCTGAGCGGAGTTATCGGCCGCCGGTGTGGCGGGTATCCACCAGGTCGCGCACGCGCGCGGCGTTGTCGGCATCGACGGGGTTGTAGACCACCATCGCCAGGTCCGGCCGCCCATCGACCGCGAAGTAGGAGATTTCCAGGTCGATGGTGCCCAGCTGCGGATGATGGATGCGCTTGGCGTGCGCGCGTTCGTCCGGCAAGCCGCGGTCCTGCCACAGCGCGGCGAACTCGGGACTGCGCGCGGACAGTTCTTCGACCAGCTGGGTGATCTCGGCATTGGCGCCGGCGCGCATCGCATCGATGCGGAACGAGCGCACCACCGCGCGCGCGACGCTGTCCCAGTTGTCCTGCGCCTCGCGCACGCGCGGGCTGGAGAACATCAGCCGCAGGATGTTGCGCTGCTCGCGCGGCAGCTGGCCGTAATCGGTGAACAGCACGGCCGCCGCGCGGTTCCAGGCCACCACGTCCCAGGTCGCGGTCTTGACGATGGCCGGCGTATCGCCGAGCGCGTCGAGCACGCGGCGCAGGCGCGGCGTCACTTCATCCGCACCCTGGTAGCGCGCTTCCGGCGGATGGCCGAGCGCGAGCAGGAACACGTGCTCGCGCTCGCGTTCGGTGAGCATCAGCGCGCCGACGATGCGTTCGAGCACTTCCGGCGAAGGCGGCCCGCCGCGGCCCTGTTCGAGCCAGGTGTACCAGGTGGGGCTGATGAGCGCGCGCTGCGCCACTTCCTCGCGGCGCAGCCCTGGCGTGCGGCGGCGCGCGGCGCTGAAGCCGAACGCCGCCGGATCGAGCCGCGCGCGGCAATCGCGCAGGAACGCACCCAGCACGTTGTTGGGCGCATCGCTCAGCGGAAGCCTGTTAGTCGCCATACCCGGATAATGTCACTACTTACTGTCGATCCAGTGTAGTGGGATAAAACGCACCCCACCAAGTGGAGCGATTCCATGCGTGTATTCCTTACCGGCGCGACCGGCTTCATCGGTTCGCACATCCTTCCCGAACTGCTTGCGCGTGGCCATGAAGTCATCGGCCTGACGCGCTCGTCCTCCGGCGCGCAGGCGCTGGCGCGTGCCGGCGCGAAGGCGCACCTCGGCACGCTGGAAGACCTCGACAGCCTGCGTGCAGGCGCGGCCAACGCCGATGCCGTGGTGCACACCGCCTTCGACCATGACTTCTCCCGCTTCGTGGAGAACTGCGAGAAAGACCGCCGCGTGATCACCGCCCTGGGCGAAGTGCTGGTGGGCTCCCACCGCCCGTTGCTGATCACCTCCGGCGTCGGCATGGGCAGCAGCACGCCCGGCACCCCGGCGAGCGAGGACGTCTTCAACGCCGCCAACCCGCACCCGCGCATCGCTTCCGAACAGGCCGGAAATGCGCTGTTGGAGCAAGGCGTCAACGTTTCCGTGGTCCGGCTGCCGCAGGTGCACGACACCACGCGGCAGGGCCTGATCACGCCTTACATCGCAGTGGCCCGCCAGCAGGGGCGCGCAGCCTACGTGGGCGCGGGCGAGAACCGGTGGTCGGCCGCGCCGGTGGCCGACGTCGCGCGCCTCTACGTGCTCGCGCTCGAGCGCGGCGTAGCGGGCGCCCGTTACAACGCGGTGGCGGAGGAAGGCGTGCCGATGCGTGACATCGCCGCCGCGGTGGCGCGTGGCCTGGGCGTGCCGGTGGCCTCGCTGTCGCCGGAAGAAGTGCCGGCGTACTTCGGCTGGATGACCTCGTTCGCCGCGGTGGACATGTCGGCTTCCAGCGCCATCACCCGCCGCGTGCTCGACTGGACGCCGACGGGCCCGACGTTGCTGGAGGACCTTTCGCGCATGAACTATGACGAGGTGCCGGCCGCGTAGTCGGCCGCCGCCGCCGGCCCGCGCGCGTCGCGCAGCGGCGAGCGTCCGAACAGCCGCCCGTACTCGCGGGTGAACTGGGTGACGCTTTCGTAGCCCACCGCATGCGCCGCGCGCTTGGCCATCGCCCCGTCGTTGCGCATCAGCCTTCGCGCTTCCACCAGCCGCAACTGCTTCTGGAACTGCAACGGCGTGAGCGAAGTCACCGCGCGGAAATGCGCATGGAACGTGGACAGGCTCATGCCGGCCGCTTCGGCCAGCTGGGCCATCTGCAGCGGCTGCGTGTACTGCGCGCGGATCAGCGCCACCGCGCGGCCGATGCGTGCCGCGTGGCCGTTGACGGCCCCGAGCGCGCGAATCGCCGCGCCATGCCGGCCGGCGAGCAGCCAATGATGCATCTCGCGCAGCAGCCCATCGCGCAGGATGGGCAGCGAGCGAGGGCGTTCGAGCAACTGCATCAAGCGCAGCGCGCAATCGGCCACTTCGGCATCGGTGGCATCCACCTGCAACGGCGAAGTGGACGGCCCTTCCTGTGCGACCGCCTCCATTTCGCCGACGAGGCTGGTAATGATCGAAGGATCGAGATGCAGCACGAACGAGTAATAGGGCGCGCGTGCATTGGCCCCGGTGATCTGGCTGGTGGTGGGCACATCGGCGGTGATGAGCAACGACTGTCCGGCCCCGAACCGCGCCACCTGCGACCCGAACGTGACTTGCTTGGTGCCTTGCAGGAGCAGCACCAGCATCGGGCATGAGATGTCGTACAGCAGCTCCCCGGGCGCCGTCGCCGAAATGGTGGACAGTCCGGGAATCGCCGTACGCGCCACCCCATGCCGGTCGGCATGGGCGAGCGTGCAATGTCGAACGCGATCGAGCAGGGCATCGGTCATGCGCGCACTCTAACGGAGCGCCCCCGCCGTGGCGCACTCATCCGCATTTCCAGGCAACCCCGCCACAGAAGCGGGCAACCCGCCCAGCGCTCAGAAACTTCAAAACCCCCAATCCACCCGCTCCGCTCTTGCTCTTGCTTGTGCCCTGGCCGTTCCCATCCGATCGAGCAGATGTGTGATGCCGGCAGGGGCCGCACCCTTTCGGGACCGTAGGCGACATGGATGTCGCCTACGAGCCTCCATGGATGGATTCACGGCGTGTCCCGAAAGGGTGCGGCCCCTGCCGGCGGTGCACGGATCAACGCGAGCCGATAAGCATCGCCAGCCACCGCACCCCGCAGCGTGCGCAAAAGAAAAAAGCCGGCCGCAGGCCAAAAAACCCAAAAACCAGGCAGCACATCCAGATAATCAGGCAACCAAGCTCCCACCCAGGTTCCGACACTACTCGCACCCCAAGACACCCAGAGGAGTGCACCCCGATGACCACCATTTCCCTAGTGACCGGCGCCAACCGCGGCCTGGGCCGCGCCACCGCGTTATCGATTGCCCGCCAAGGCGGCGACGTCATCCTGACCTACCGCCAGGGCGCGGAAGCCGCGCAGCAGGTAGTCGAAGAAATCCAAGCCATGGGCCGCAACGCAGCCGCGCTGCAACTGGACGTCGGCCAAACCGCGACCTTCAAACCCTTCGCCGAAACCTTGGCCCAGACCCTCGAAACCACGTTCTGCAGGACCACCTTCGACCACCTGGTCAACAACGCCGGCCACGGCGAAATGTCGAACTTCGCCGACACCACCGAACAGCAGTTCGACGACCTCTTCGCCGTCCACGTCAAAGGCGTCTTCTTCCTGACCCAGGCCTTGCTCCCGCAGCTCGCCGACGGCGGCCGGATCATCAACCTTTCCAGCGGCCTGACCCGCGTGACGCAGCCGGGCTTCTCGGCCTACTCCGCCGCGAAGGGCGCCGTGGAAATCCTCACCCGCTACCTCGCAAGGGAGCTCGGCAGCCGCGGCATCACCGCCAACACGGTGGCCCCGGGCGCGATAGAAACCGACTTCCTCGGCGGCGCAGTGCGCGACATCCCCGAATACAACCAGGCCTTCGCCGGCATGACCGCCCTCGGCCGTGTCGGCGTCGTGGACGACATCGGCCCGATGGTCGCCAGCCTGCTCGGGCCGGCGAATCGATGGGTCACCGGCCAGCGGATCGAAGTCTCCGGTGGCCAGGGGATCTGATCAGCCCGCGTAGCGCGCCTGCAGCATCGCCCACGCCGAACGCAGCGCCAGCGCCTCGCCACCGGCGGGGCGGCCCGGGCGTTCGGCATCGTTCCAGGCGTACACGTCCAGGTGCGCCCACGGCTGGCCGGCCGGCACGAAGCGCTCCAGATAGAGCGCGGCGGTGACCGCGCCGGCCATGCGCGAACCCGCATTGGCCAGGTCGGCCACGTGGCTGGTGAGGTAGCGCAGGTACGGACGCCACAGCGGCATGCGCCACACCGGGTCGCGCGTGCGCTCGCCGGCGGCGATCCACTGCTGCGCCACCGCTTCGTCGTTGGCGAACAGCGCCGGAAGATCCGGGCCCAGCGCGATGCGCGCCGCACCGGTGAGCGTGGCGAAATCCAGGATCAGCTCCGGCTTGCCCTCGCCGGCATACGTCAGCGCGTCGCACAGGATCAGGCGGCCCTCGGCGTCGGTGTTGTCGATCTCCACGCTGATGCCGGCGCGCGTGGTGATCA
>NZ_LLXU01000071.1 GCF_001431645.1 Stenotrophomonas panacihumi
GGCCTTGTTGAACAGGCCTTCGGCCGGGCCGACCGGGTCGGTCGAATCGACGATCACCACGTCCACGCTGCCGGCCGGGCAGTTGGCCATGTAGGCCACGCCGTCGTCGAACAGCAGCTCGGCGCGCTTGTCACCGTTGGATTCGCACAGCTCCGGGAAATACTTCTCCGACATGCGCGTGACCTGCTCGTCGATGTCGCACTGGGTGGCGCTTTCCACGCCCGGGTGCTTGAGCACCTCGCGCAGCGTGCCGCAGTCGCCGCCGCCGATGATCACCACGCGCTTGGGCGCGGCGTGGGTGAACAGCACCGGGTGGCTGATCATCTCGTGGTAGAAGAAGTTGTCCTTGCTGGTGAGCATCATCGCGCCGTCGATGACCATCAGCTTGCCCCAGTCGGTGCTGTCGTAGATCTCGATCTTCTGGAACGGCGACTGCACCTCGTCCAGCTTGCCGGTGATGCGGAAGCCGATGGCCGAGCCGGTGGGCTGGAAATGCTCGATGTACCAGTTGTCGTTGCTGCTCATGGGGGGTTCCTGTGCGGCGGGCCCC
>NZ_LLXU01000072.1 GCF_001431645.1 Stenotrophomonas panacihumi
TGCGCGCGGCGGGCGCGCAGCTGTTGAACCAGGCGGTGCTGCTGCGCGGGGTCAACGACGACGTGGACACGCTGGCGGCGCTCAGCGAGCGCAGCTTCGCGGCAGGCGTGCTGCCGTACTACCTCCACCAGCTGGACCGCGTGGCCGGCGTGGCGCATTACGAAGTGGACGATGCCCGCGCCAAGGCCTTGCATGCCGAACTGGCGGCACGCCTGTCGGGCTACCTGGTGCCGAAGCTGGTGCGCGAGATCCAGGGCGATACGGGCAAGCGGCCGCTTTAAGCAGGTTGCGGCCACTCACCATATTTATCAAAGACTTATCACACCCTGCATTTCGTGCCGGAGACGCGTGAGCGGTCGCAGACACAGGAGCTCGTGGTGAATTTTCCCCGAGCCTGACCCGACGGCGCCGATGAACATGGCTTCTGATCTGCTCGATGACGGAAGCAGGCTCGCTACTCCGGCCAGGTCAATGACCGCCTCGGCAGCAAAGCGGACGTCCCAGAGCCGTCAGAACCAGGCAGAACTGCTGGCAGAGTCAAAAGTAGTTCACGCTCGGCGACGGTCGCGCTCATTTTTCCGCTGCCATGCCTCAAGAACGGTCACTTTCCGCTTCGGCACCAGAATCATGGCAATGCCAACCGAAACGAAGGCAAGAACGCCGAGTACGGCAGCAATGCATATCAAGGCCAAGAAAAATGGGACGAATGCCATGCCCATAGATACAATCATGAAGTCATGAAATTCTTTGTTAGGGGGCTTGGGCAGAAGTTGAGATATCCATAGCACCAAAGGGCAGAATATAACCAGCGAAACTGCTGCTCTGGCCAGGTAGCGGGTGACTTCTTTCATTGTCTAATGCCTGGATTGGCCACGCAGCGGCGCGGCGTCGGCTTGCGAGCATTCTTGTGCGTGAATACATCCAAAAATGTCCACTTCTAGCCGAAGCGGACGGCGATCTGACCCTCCCAAAGACGGGCCTAAATTTTCCTGACAGGACAACCGTTACCGGTGCATTCCGCGTAGGCCTCTAAATCACGAAGGCGCTTCTCAGCCAAATCAATTCTGCAAGAATAAGTCACGAACGGATAGAAGCTTCCCTCTTCGCCGAATCCGGAAGCCTCGTAGAGACACGAAGCGTCCCTGAAAGCCACCCATGCCAGCTGCGCCCTCTGCAGAGGTATCGGGTCTTCCAGACTGGAAAGTAATCCTTCGTAGGCATGGTCTACGCGACTTTCGACCTGCTTGTACTCCCTGTAAATGCACAGATTCATGTCCTGCTGACCACCCGTGGCGCAGCGCTCCTTGTGCGGCTTTGCGAAATCCCAGGCCTCGGACGCACACGTTGGCCACGAGGCAATTAGGAATAGCAAAAGCAACCACCTGATCACTCTTAACCTCCTGTCTCTCTAAAAGTCGTCCTGGACGAAACGGCATGCCGCGGAATTCCTGCAACCTATTTGACCTCGCATTGCTGCTCAGCGTAAGCATCGTGCCAGTCAAATCCCTTGGACGTGCGGAAGACCGCCTCGGCATGGCGGCCCGCAGGCCTCACCGCGATCGAGGTCAGCACGCGCTCATCCAGTAACTTCCAGTTGAAGTTGGCGGAGTCCTTCAAAACCGCAGTTCCGTCAATTGTCAGGCTGGAAATCATCAACACCCCTGAGCCGCGTCCTGCGCCGCGCTCCTGCGGACCATGGTTGCTCCGGCGCCCCAATCGTCGTTGCCTCGTCGTCGGTCAGCGCGATGGGAAGCAACGCAAAGCCTTTCCCGTGCGACGAACAATAGGTAGCGGCGCCGAGCTCGACCCAGTCGGCACGCGCAACGAAGGCGAGGCAAAGGAGCGCGGCCATGACCAAGAATCGTTGCATGTTCCTTCTCGTGCACGTGGTAGGCGGTCGCATCCCCTTCTCCCGATGCCCGCCATGGGTCGGAAGCGGCCCGTAGCGCGAACCAGCTCACCAGGGAGCCCGGCGGCAGCATCGAGCCACGGCTCCGCGATTGACAGCCGCGCATCACCCCAGCCGCTGCTACGCCATCCCGCCCAGCATCCGCACCAGGTCCATCGAACTGACCGGGCGGCTGAACCAGTAACCCTGCCCCAGGTCGCACTTGCGGTCGCGCAGCAGCTGGTACTGCACCTCATGCTCGATGCCCTCGGCCACCACGGTGATGCCCAGCGAATGCGCCATCGCGATGATCGCGGTGGTCAGGGCCAGGTCGTCCGGGTCGCGCTGCAAATCGGCCACGAAGCTCTTGTCGATCTTCACCCCGTCCACCGGCACCTGGCGCAGGTGGCTCAGGCCCGAGAAGCCGGTGCCGAAATCGTCCAGCCACACCTTCACGCCCATGCGGTGCAGCTTGTCGAGCAGGCTGGCGGCGAGCATCTCGTCGCCAATCACCGCCGTCTCGGTCAGTTCCAGGTGCAGCCGCGACGGCGGCAGGCCGGATTCGCGCAGGCAGCGCGCCACGGTGTCGGCCATCTCGCCGCTGCGCAGCTGGCGCGGCGAGACGTTGACCGAGACGAACAGCGGCACCGCGCCCGGCGGCATCGGCCACTGGATCGCGTCCAGGCAGGCCGCGCGCAGCACCTTCGGACCGATCACCTCGATCAGCCCGCTCTGCTCGGCCACTTCGATGAACACCGACGGCGGAATCGCGCCCAGTGCCGGGTGCTGCCAGCGCAGCAGCACTTCCACGCCGACCATCTGGCGGTCGGAGGTGCGGTAGATCGGCTGGTAGACCAGGCGCAGCTCGCCGCGCTCCCACGCGCCGCGCAGCTCGTGCTCCATGTGCACGCGGCGCTCGACCGCGTGGTCCATGGCCCGGTTGTAGGAACGGTGGCAGTTCTTGCCGGCCACCTTGGCCTGGTACATCGCGATGTCGCCGTTCTTCAGCAGCGCGGTAGCGTCGCGCGCGTCGTCCGGGAACAGGGTGATGCCGATGGAGGTGCCGAGGAACACCTCGCGCCCTTCCACCATCAGCGGCTTGCCGAGGTCCTCGACCAGCCGGTCGGCCAGCCGCAGCGCCACTTCGCGCACGTCGCCCGCCTGCACCAGGATCACGAACTCGTCGCCGCCGAAACGCGCCAGCAGCGCCTCGTCGCCACCCAGCTCCTCCACCGCCACGCGGATGCGCGCGGAGAACTGCAGCAGCGCCTCGTCGCCGGCCTCGTGGCCGAGGGTGTCGTTGACCCGCTTGAAGTCGTCCATGTCGGCGAACAGCAGCGCCAGCTGGCGGCCCGAATTGCGCGCGGCCAGCAGCTGGTGGTCGAGATTCTCGCGGAACGCCAGGCGGTTGGTGAGGCCGGTCAGCGCATCGGTATAGGCCATGTGCCGCACTTCGCGGTCGTGTCGGGCGATGCTCTCGCTCATCCGGCCGAAGGCGCGGATCAGCTCGCCGACCTCGTCGTTGCGCACGCTGCTGCGGCGCTCCACCGCGTAGTCGCCGGCCTCGATCTGCCGCGCGGCCTGTGCCAGCCAGCGGATAGGCCCGACCAGCGTGCGCTGGATGTAGATCGCCACCACCGTGGCGATCACCGCCAACCCGGCCAGCAGCAGCATCAGCCAACCCAGGTCGCGCTTGCCGACCTCGGCCAGGCGCTCCAGCAGGGTCTCGTTGGCGCCGGATTCGAGCTGACGCACGCGGCCCAGCGACATGCCCACGCGTACGCCGCCGATCTTCTCCGGGCCCATCATCACCGGCATGGTCACGTCGAGCACGTCGGGGGACCACTGCATCAGCAGCTTCTGCGTGCCGATCGCCTGCGCGGCCAGCGGGTCCTGCATCTGCTGCCCATAGCCGGTGATATCCACCGACCCGTCGTGGATCAGCCGGCCCTCGCGGTCGAACACGCGCACGTAGCTGACCACCTGCTGGCGCGAGGTGTTGCGCACCAGCGCGCCGACCTGGTCCAGGTCCGAGTAATACAGCGGGTTGACCAGCGAATCGGCCAGTTCGGTGGCCAACGCCTCGCCGCGCGAACGCAGGCTGCGGTCGAACAGGTCGTGGATGATCGCCCCGCTGAGCGTGCGCACCTCGGCCTGCATGCGGGTCTGGCGTTGCAGCAGCAGCAACAGGATGGCGACCACCAGCGCGAACGCCAGGCCCATCACGATGAGGAAGCGGGCCTGCAGCCCGAAACGTACGCGATTCATTCGACCTGCATCCGCACGCGCTGCAATCCTTCGCGAAGGGCGTCCAGCTCGCGCTGCGAAGCCGGATCGACGGGATAGAAACCGGAAGTACCGAAGAACTTGTGCAGCGCCGGGGCGGCCTGCGGGTCGGAGGCCGCCTGCAGCAGCACCTCGCGCAGGCGCCGCGCCACGGCGGGCGAGAGGTCGCCACGCACCATCTCCACCGCGCGCGGGATCGGCGGGGTGGTGTAGAGGATGCGGAAATCGTGCTTGAACGTGGGCGGCAGGTGGCGCTCGTCGTTCCAGTCCAGGTTGGAGAACGCCCCGGCGGTAACCAGGCGCTTGTGCACGTAGGCCGCGATGTTCGACTCCGAACGCGCGAACACGTAGCCCACCGCGTCGGGTGCGGGTTCGTCCTTCGGGCCGAGCAGGATTTCCGGGCGCAGGCCGTTCTGCAGCAGGGTCAGCACCGGTACCAGGTAGGAACTCGTGGACAGCGTGCTCTGCAGCGCCAGCGAATGCCCCGGCAGCTGGTCCAGCCGCTGTACCGGGCCGTCGCGGCGCACGAAGAACACCGTGCTGTATTCGCGCACGCCGTTGCGTTCGGTGAGCAGCAGCGGACGGGCGCCGCTGCGCTGCTGCAGCAGCATCGCGGTGCCGGCGGTTTCGGTGACCCAATCCACCCGGCCGCGGCGCAGGTAGCTGGCCATGCGCTGGGCGTCGGGCGCCATCAGGATGCGCCCCTCGCGGATGCCCACGTCGCGCATGCGCGGCACGACGTAGTCGAGCAGCGGTTTCAATTGTTCGTAATGGACCTTCGGGTCGTCACTGATGCGCCCCAGCACCAGTTCCCCGGCGGGTTCGGCGGCGGCGGCGTTGAACGTTGCCCCGGCGACCAGCAACCCACAGGTGACCCACAGCCATCGCCAACCCGGCCAGCGTGAAGCACTCAACCGACACCCCCCAAGCGTTCGGCCAAGCCTAGCCGAAAGCGTGACGCATGCAACAGTAAAGTCAGCCCGGATCGCGCCGGGCCAGCATCGCCATGCGCTGGGCGTCGGACAGGATGCCGCGCAGCAGGCGAACCTCCTGCTCGGTCAGCGAGGCCCGCAGGAACAGCCGGCGCAGCTTGCGCATGGCCGAGTCGGGCGAGCGGCCCTTGTGGAAATCGATTTCGTCCAGCGTGTCGCCCAGCTGGCCGAACAGCCCTTCCATCTGCGCATGGCTGGCCACGCCTTCGCGGAAGCCCTGCTCCGTCGCCGGTGCAGTGGCCGCCTGCCCGGCCTCCAGCAGCGCCAGGCGCATTTCATAGGCCAGCACCTGCACCGCCGCGGCCAGGTTGAGCGAGCTGAATTCGGGATCGGACGGGATGTGCACCGCCACGTGGCACAGCTGCAGCTCTTCGTTGGTCAGGCCGGTGCGCTCGCGGCCGAACACCACGGCCACCTCGGCCGGGGTGGCGGCGTGGGCCACCGCGCGGGACGCGGCATCGGCCGGCAGCAGCTCCTCCAGTTGCACCCGGCGCGAGCGTGCCGTGCAGCCCAGCACCAGGGTGCAGTCGGCCACGGCTTCGGCGAGCGTGGCGTGGATGGGCGCGCCTTCGAGCAGGTCTTCGGCACCGGCCGAGCGGCGGAAGGCCTCGTCGTCGGGGGTCTTTTCCGGCGCCACCAGCACCAGGCGGCCCAGGCCCATGGTCTTCATCGCGCGGGCGGCCGCGCCGATGTTGCCGGGGTGCTGGGTGCCGACGAGGACGAAACGGATCGAGGGGGAAGTGGGCGCGACGGGCTGCATGAACGGGCTATTGAGGAGCGGATCAGCCGCAGATGGTAAACTGCGCGACGGCCTCGAAGCCGAACCGCTCTTTCCCCCCGCCAGTTCCGCCCCTTCTTCTGCCTTCACGGGAGCCTTCGCCATGCAGAAACCCGCCGTCACCGTCATGGTCAAGGCCGCACGCCTCGCCGGCAACGTCCTGTTGCGCAACATCAACAAGCTCGAGGCGCTGAACGTCGTGCAGAAGGGCCGCATGGACTATGCCAGCGAAGTGGACGCGGACGCGGAGAAGGTGATCGTCAAGGAACTCAAGCGCGCCTACCCGGAATACGGCGTCCTCGGTGAAGAGGGCGGCGTGCAGGGCAAGAGCGGCCGCTACATGTGGGTGATCGACCCGCTGGACGGCACCAGCAACTACCTGCGCGGCTTCCCGCACTACTGCGTCTCCATCGCCCTGGTGGAAAACGGCGAGCCGCTCGACGCGGTGATCTTCGACCCGCTGCGCAACGAGCTGTTCACCGCCAGCCGCGGTGCCGGCGCGGTGCTCAACGACCGCCGCATCCGCGTCACCGACCGCAAGGATCTCGAAGGCGCCATGATCCACACCGGCTTCCCGCCGCGCGAGCGTGCCCGCGCCAGCAGCCAGCTCAAGTGCGTGGACACCCTGCTGACCCAGGCCGAGGACATCCGCCGCACCGGTTCGGCCGCGCTGGACCTGGCCTACGTCGCCTGCGGCCGTGCGGACGCCTACTTCGAAGCCGGCGTGAAGGCCTGGGACATCGCCGCCGGCGTGCTGCTGGTGCGCGAGGCCGGTGGCCGCGTGTGCGACTTCAAGGGCGCCACCCCGGCCCGCATGGACGACAAGGGCCCGGACGCGCGCCAGCTGGTGGCGGGCAACATCAAGGTGAGCGAGGCCCTGCAGAAGGTCATCGTCAACACCGGCTACGCCGCCGAATTCGACGCCAAGTTCTAAGCCGAAACGCACGATGCAAAAAAGCCGCCCCGAGGGCGGCTTTTTTGTTTTCCCAACCCCACCGCAGCCGAAGCCCCGCCGTCCGTTCCGGTCGAGTGGATCCACCGGGCGCCGCGCGACGACCCCGAACAGCCGCGCTCCGAGCCCGAGCCTCAGCCCGAGCCTCAGCGCAACCCAGTCTCGGCCCGCGCAATCACCAACCGCTGGATCTCCGAAGTCCCCTCATAGATCTCGGTGATCTTCGCATCGCGGAAATACCGCTCCAGCGGCATTTCCTTCGAGTACCCCATGCCGCCGTGGATCTGCACGGCCTGGTGGGTGATCCACATCGCCGCCTCGGACGCCGTGAGCTTGGCCACCGCCGCCTCGGTGCCGAACTTCTGGCCCTTGGACTTCAGCCAAGCCGCCCGCAGCGTCAGCAGCAGCGCCGCATCGAGCTTGCACTTCATGTCGGCGATCTTGGCCTGGGTCATCTGGAACGTGCCGATGGCCGCCCCGAACGCCTGCCGTTCGCGCGCATATTCCAGCGTCGCCTCGTAGGCGGCCCGCGCGATGCCGATCGCCTGCGAGGCGATGCCGATGCGCCCGGCATCCAGCACGCCCATCGCGATCTTGAAGCCCTCGCCTTCCGAGCCGACCACGTCCTCCGGCTGCGCCACGTAATCGGCGAACTCGATCTCGCACGTCGCCGACGCGCGGATACCCAGCTTCGGCTCCGTCTTGCCGCGGCCGAAGCCCGGCTTGTCCGTATCGACCATGAAGGCGGTGATGCCACGCGCGCCCTGCTCCGGCGCCGTCATCGCGAACAGGATGATGTACCTGGCCACCGGGCCGGAGGTGATCCAGCTCTTCTTGCCGTTGATCAGGTAGGTGCCATCGGCCTGCTTCACCGCACGGCAGCGCATCGCCGACGCATCCGAACCGGACTGCGGCTCGGTCAGCGCGAACGCGCCGATCTGGCTGCCGTCGGCGATCGCCCGCACGTACTTCTGCTTCTGCGCCTCGCTGCCGTTCTTCAGGATGCCGGTGCAGAACAGCGAATTGTTCACCGACATGATCGTCGAATGCGCCGCATCGCCCGCCGCGATCTCGATCATCGCCAGCACGTAGGACACCGGATCCATGCCCGCGCCGCCGTATTCCTCCGGCACCTCGATGCCCATCAGCCCGTTCTCGCCGAGCAGGCGGATGTTTTCCAGCGGGAACTCGCCAGTGCGGTCGAAATGCTCGGCGCTCGGCGCGATCTTCTCCTGGGCGATCCGGCGCGCGACGTCCTGGATCATCAATTGTTCTTCGGTAAAGCTGAAATCCACGTCCGAACCCTCCGGGGGCGCAATGTCGGCCCCATTGTAGCGCCAACCATTCGCAGGCGTATGTAGGTTGACCCGCCCCGGTCTGGCCCTAAAATATCTCGCTATCGAGATATAGAGATATTTATGGACCTGGAAGACTGGTCGACCCGCCTGAAGGTCTTTGCCGACGCCACCCGCGTGCGCCTGCTGGCCCTCCTGGAACAGGAGGAACTGACCGTGGCCGAGCTGTCCGGGATCACCCGGCTGGCCCAGCCGCGCGTGTCCACCCACCTGGCCAAGCTGAAGGAGGCCGGCCTGGTGCGCGACCGCCGCGCCGGCGTCTCGGCCTACTACCGCTTCGACGAGGCGGCGCTGGACCCGGCCCAGCGCGCCCTGTGGCAGGCGCTGAGCAACGGCAGCGACGACCCGCTGCTGCGCCAGGACGCCGAGCGCGTGGCCGGCGTGCTGGCCATGCGCGCCGCCGACCAGAACTGGGCGGATTCGGTGGCCGGCGACATGGAACGCCACTATTCCCCCGGGCGCACCTGGGAAGCCCTGGCGCGCAGTGCCCTGCCGCTGCTGGAAACCGGCGACGTGCTGGACATTGCTTCCGGCGACGGCGTGCTGGCCGAACTGGTCGCCCCGCATGCCCAGCGCTACGTCTGCATCGACACCAGCGCCCGCGTGGTCGCCGCCGCCAGCGAACGCCTGCGCCGGCTGGCGAACGTGGAAGTGCGCGAGGGCGACATGCACGCCCTGCCGTTTGCCGAACGCAGCTTCGACCTGGTCGTGCTGATGCACGCACTCACCTACGCGGCCAAGCCGGCGCAGGCGGTGGCCGAGGCCGCGCGTGTGCTGCGTCCGGGTGGCCGCCTGCTGCTGTGCAGCCTGGCCAAGCACGAACACCGCGCCGCGGTGGAGGCCTACGGCCACGTCAACCTCGGTTTCAGCGCGAAGGAACTGCGCAAGTTCGTCGAGAAGGCCGGGCTGGAAGTGTCCAGCCTGGAGACGGTGACGCGCGAGAAGCGCCCGCCGCATTTCGAGGTGATCTCGCTGATCGCCGCCAAGCCCTGACCCGGAGTCGCGCATGAGCTTCACCCTGCCCTGGCTGCACCCCGACCGCGCCGAAAAGCTGGCCCAGGCCCTGCGCGAGCGCATCCTGATCATCGACGGCGCGATGGGCACGATGATCCAGCGCCACCACCTGGAAGAAGGCGACTACCGCGGCGAGCGCTTCGCCGATGGCTACGACCACGCGCACGTCCATGGCGAAGCCTGCGGCCACGACCTCAAGGGCAACAACGACCTGCTGCTGCTCACCCGCCCGGACGTGATCGCCGGCATCCACACCGCCTATCTCGAAGCCGGCGCGGACCTGCTCGAAACCAACACCTTCAACGCCACCTCGGTGAGCCAGGCCGACTACCACCTCGAACACCTGGTCTACGAGTTGAACAAGGCCGGCGCCGCACTGGCCCGCCAGTGCTGCGACGCCGTCGAGGCGATCACGCCGGACAAGCCGCGTTTCGTCATCGGCGTGCTCGGCCCGACCAGCCGCACCGCCTCCATCAGCCCGGACGTCAACGACCCCGGCCATCGCAACACCAGCTTCGACGAATTGCGCGCGACCTACCGCGAGGCCATCGAAGGGCTGATCGACGGCGGCGCCGACACGCTGATGGTCGAGACCATCTTCGACACGCTCAACGCCAAGGCCGCGCTGTTCGCCATCGAGGAAGTATTCGACGCGCGCGGCGGCCGGCTGCCGATCATGATCTCCGGCACCATCACCGATGCCTCCGGGCGCACGCTCTCCGGGCAGACCGCCGAGGCGTTCTACGCTTCGGTCTCGCACAGCCGCCCGTTGTCGGTGGGCCTGAACTGCGCGCTCGGCGCGCGCGACCTGCGCCCGCACGTGGAAACCCTCTCCACCGTGGCGAACAGCTACGTCAGCGCGCACCCCAACGCCGGCCTGCCCAACGCCTTCGGCGAATACGACGAAACGCCCGAGGAAATGGCCGCCACGCTGCACGAATTCGCCACCGCCGGCCTGCTCAACCTCGTCGGCGGCTGCTGCGGCACCACGCCGGCGCATATCCGCGCGATCGCCGAGGCGGTGCGCGGCCTGCCGCCGCGCCGCCTGCCGGCCGAACTCGAACTTGCGGCCTGACCGCCCCCCCCGCCTTACGCCAGGACGCCCCACGCGATGCCCCTAGCCCGTCATACCCGCCTGTCCGGCCTGGAACCGCTGGTCATCACCCCGGACCTGCTGTTCGTCAACGTCGGCGAGCGCACCAACGTCACCGGCAGCGCGCAGTTCCGCAAGCTGGTGAAGGAAGAGCGCTACGAGGAAGCGGTGGACGTTGCCCGCCAGCAGGTCGCCAACGGCGCGCAGATCCTCGACGTCAACATGGACGAGGGGCTGATCGATTCCGAGAAGGCGATGACCCGCTTCCTCAACCTGATCATGTCCGAGCCGGACATCGCGCGCATCCCGGTGATGGTCGATTCCTCCAAGTGGAGCGTGATCGAGGCCGGGCTGAAGTGCCTGCAGGGCAAGAGCGTGGTCAACTCGATCTCGCTCAAGGAAGGCGAAGCGCTGTTCATCGAGCACGCGCGCAAGGTGCTGCGCTATGGCGCCGCCGCGGTGGTGATGGCCTTCGATGAAACCGGCCAGGCCGACACCTGCGAACGCAAGGTGGAGATCTGCACGCGCGCGTACCGCATCCTCACCGAGCAGGTCGGCTTCCCGCCCGAAGACATCATCTTCGACCCGAACATCTTCGCCGTCGCCACCGGCATCGAGGAGCACGACAACTACGCGGTGGACTTCATCGAGGCCACCCGCATCATCAAGCGCACGCTGCCGCACTGCCATGTGTCCGGCGGCGTGTCGAACGTGTCGTTCTCCTTCCGCGGCAACGAGCCGGTGCGGCAGGCGATCCATTCGGTGTTCCTCTACCACGCCATCGCCGCGGGCATGGACATGGGCATCGTCAACGCCGGCGCCATGCCGATCTACGACGAGCTGGAGCCGGACCTGCGCGAGCGCGTCGAGGACGTGGTGCTCAACCGCCGCAAGGACGCCACCGAACGCCTGCTGGAAATCGCCGAGCGCTACAAGGGCAAGAAGGGCGCCAGCAAGGAAGAAGACCTCGCCTGGCGCGGCAAGCCGGTGGCTGATCGCCTGGCGCATGCGCTGGTGCACGGCATCGATGCGTTCGTGGAGGAAGACACCGAGCTGGCCCGGCAAGCCGCCGCGCGCCCGCTGGAAGTGATCGAAGGCCCGCTGATGGCCGGCATGAACGTGGTCGGCGACCTGTTCGGCGCCGGCAAGATGTTCCTGCCGCAGGTGGTGAAGTCGGCGCGGGTGATGAAGCGCGCCGTCGCCTACCTGCTGCCCTTCATCGAGGAGGAGAAGGCCGCCGGCGGCGAAGGCAGCCGCTCCAACGGCAAGATCATCATGGCCACGGTGAAGGGCGACGTGCACGACATCGGCAAGAACATCGTCGGCGTGGTGCTCGCCTGCAACAACTTCGAGGTGGTCGACTTGGGCGTGATGGTGCCGGCGCAGACCATCCTGGACCGGGCCCGCGAGGAGAACGCCGATCTGATCGGGCTCTCCGGGTTGATCACGCCGTCGCTGGAAGAGATGTCGCACGTGGCGCGCGAGCTGGAGCGGCAGAAGTTCGAGATTCCGCTGCTGATCGGCGGCGCGACGACCTCGCGCGCGCACACCGCGCTGAAGATCGACCCGCATTATCACGCGCCGACGATCTGGGTGAAGGACGCCTCGCGCGCGGTGGGCGTGGCGCAATCGCTGATCTCGCGCGAGCTGCGCGGCGCGTTCGTCGCCGCCAACGACACCGACTACGCCGAGATCCGCCAGCGCCACCGCAACCGCGGCGACGCCAAGCGGCTCGTCTCGCTGCAGCATGCGCGCGGCCAGCGCTTCGACGGGGGCTGGGCGGACTACGCGCCGCCCGCGCCGAAGCAGCCGGGCCTGCATGTGTTCGATGACTACCCGCTGGAGGAACTGGTCGCGGCCATCGACTGGACGCCGTTCTTCCAGGCCTGGGAATTGGCCGGCAAGTACCCGGCGATCCTCACCGACGAGATCGTCGGCACCCAGGCCAGCGAGCTGTACCGCGACGCACGCGCGATGCTGAAGCAGATCGTCGGGGAGAAATGGCTCACCGCCAAGGCGGTGTTCGGCCTGTGGCCGGCAAACAGCGTGGGCGATGACGTGGAAGTGCGCGCAGGCGACGCACCGACCACCCTGCACTTCCTGCGCCAGCAGGTCGACAAGCCGGTGGACCGCCCGGATTTCTGCCTGGCCGATTTCATCGCCCCGCGCGAAAGCGGGCGCGAGGACTGGATCGGCGCGTTCGCGGTGACCGCCGGCATCGGCATCGAGCCGCATGTCGCGCGCTTCGAAGCCGCGCACGACGACTACAACGCGATCCTGCTCAAGGCCCTGGCCGACCGCCTGGCCGAAGCCCTGGCCGAGCGCCTGCACCAGCGCGTGCGCAAGGAATTCTGGGGCTACGCGGGCGACGAGACGCTGGACAACGAGGCGCTGATCGACGAGCAGTACCGCGGCATCCGACCGGCGCCGGGGTATCCGGCCTGCCCCGAGCACAGCGAGAAGCAGACGATCTTCGCGCTGCTGGACGCCACCGCGAACGCGGACATGACGCTGACGGAGAGCTTCGCGATGCTGCCGACGGCGGCGGTGTCGGGCTACTACTTCAGCCATCCGCGCAGCCAGTATTTCGTGGTGGGGCGGCTGTCGCGCGAGCAGGTGGCCGACTACGCGCGGCGCAAGGGCGTGGAGCTGGCGCAGGCCGAGCGCTGGCTGGCCTCGAACCTGGATTACGATCCCGAGTAAGCGCGGCGCTACAGCGCGAACGAAATCCCCAGCCCTGCCTGCCAATCCGTGCTGCCCGCGTCCAGCCCGCGCAGCAGCGAAGCATCCAGCTGCACCTTGGGACGCAGGTGCCAGGCCACGCCGCCGCCCAGCTGCCGCTCGTGCTCGGCGCCGCCGGCAAAGCCGGCTTCGACGTACGTCATCCAGCGTCCATCGTCATGCAGCGTGTAGTTGGGCGACACCATCCAGCTCGTGCCGTCACTGCCGCGCCCGACATCCAGGTACAGCCCCACGCCGCGCCCCTGCGGCAGCGACCACGCCAAACTCATGCCCACGTCGCGCGCCGCGCCTTCGCTGAAGGCCGCACGCCCGGTGCCGGCGCTGTAGGTCCCCAGCAGCGCCCAGGCGAAATCGTCATTCGAGGAAGGCAGCGCCCACTTCAGCGCGAGCTGGCTGTCGCCGCCTCCGTGCGCGCGCGGGTCGCCGTGCTGCCAGACGTAGCTGTCCACGGCCACCTGAAGCTCCAGGCGCGCGCCGAGGCCCAGCCGCAAGCGGCTGTCCAGCGTGTATTGCCCGGTGGTCGCACCGCCGCTGTCGTCGCGGCTGTAGTCCGGAAGCCCCTGCTCCCAGGCGAACTGCCCGGGCGCGAGCACGTCCGTGCCGAACGCGATGCCCGGCCGGTCGAAGGCGATATCGTCGTCCGCCCAGGCGGCCAGGGGCGCGAACAGCGCCCCCGCCAACACCAGGCCAGCGGCTTTACCAGACGAGATCGTCAGGCACCTGGAACTTGGGATCGGCATACGGATCTTCCTCGGCCGGCGCATTCGGATCGACCTTCAGCGCCAACGCGGCGGGGAAGATCGCCTCGGCCTGCGCCAGCACTTCAGCGGTGACCAGCACATAGCGGCCATTGAGCTGCAGCACGCCCAGCTCGCCGGCGTTGAGCGCCTTGAGCTGTTCGGCATCCACGTACACGCGCTTGATCTTGCCGCCATAGGAGAAGTGGCGGGCGATATCGGCCTCGGCCTTGTTGAGCGCCTTGTCCTTGAGCAGTTCTTCGAGCCTGGCGCGCGCCTCGCGGCGCAGGCGGGCTTCTTCCTGCTTCAGCCGCTCGGCCTCGATGCGGTCGTCCTTCTCGCGCTGCGCGCGGATGGCGTACGCCTTGGCCAGGTCGATGTCCTCGCGCGAACGCGCCGGCTTGTTGCCCGGCTGGCCGCCGCGCGCGTGCGCGCCGTGCGGCTTGTTCGCGGGCTTGCCGCCCTGCCCGGGCTTGCCCTGCCCTTGACCCTGGCCCTGCCCGGGCTTTCCGGCGCCGGGGCGGCCCGCATGCGCGGGTTTGCCTCCCTGCGGACGGCGCGCGTCGGGGCGGGATTCGGGCTTGCGCTCGGGTTTGGGCGCGGGCTTGAAGCCCAGGCCCAGCAGCTGGTCGCGGAGGCTGTCGGTCATGACAAGGAAATCTACGGCAGGAGTCGGACGGTCACTCAGTAATGCGGCGGCGGCGGTTCATCCGCCGGGTCCGCATTGAGCGCATTGCGCACCCGCCCGAGATCCTCGAGCAGGTGGCGGAGCAGTTCGGCGTTGCGCGCACCGGTCATGCGCGCATCGGCGAGGGCATCGTTGAGTTCGGCGAGCGCCTGTTCCTGGAAGGACAGGCGCATCTCCAGCTCGACCAGGCGCGCTTCGAGCGCCGGGTCTTGTGGCACGGGGTCATGCATCGAAAGGGTTTCCCCGCACCGAGCGACCGCGCCCGATGGCGTAGTAGGCCAGGCCCGCGGCTTCGATGTCGACCGGTTCGTACAGGTTGCGCCCGTCGAACACCACGTCGTCCTTCAGCGCGGCCTTGATGCGGCCGAAATCCGGGCTGCGGAACTGCTTCCACTCGGTCACCACGACCAGCGCGTCGGCGCCTTCCAGCGCGGCGTCGGCGTTGTCGCAGAAACGCAGGTCGTCGCGTTCGCCGAAGATGCGCTGCGCCTCGTGCGTGGCTTCCGGATCAAACGCCTGCACCCTGGCGCCGGCGTCCCACAGTTGCTGCAGCAGGCGGCGGCTGGAGGCCTCGCGCATGTCGTCGGTGTTGGGCTTGAACGCCAGGCCCCACACCGCGAAGGTCTTGCCGGCCACGCCTTCGTCCTCGCCGCGGTCGTAATGACGCTGGATCAGTTCGAACAGGTGGCCCTTCTGGCCGTTGTTCACCGCCTCCACCGCGTTGAGCAGCTGCGGCTCGTGGCCGTACTGCTGCGCGGTGCGGGCCAGCGCCTGCACGTCCTTGGGGAAGCACGAGCCGCCGTAACCGGCGCCCGGGTAGATGAAGTGCCAGCCGATGCGCGGGTCCGAACCGATGCCCTTGCGCACCTGCTCGACATCCGCGCCGACGCGCTCGGCGATGTTGGCGATCTCGTTCATGAAACTGATCTTGGTCGCCAGCATGGCGTTGGCCGCGTACTTGGTCAGCTCGGCCGAACGCACGTCCATTTCGACGATGCGGTCGCGGTTGCGGTTGAACGGCGCGTACAGGCGACGCATGCGCGACACCGCGGCCGGGCGCGTGGCGCCGATCACGATGCGGTCCGGGCGCATGCAGTCGGCGACGGCGTCGCCTTCCTTGAGGAATTCCGGGTTGGAGACGACGTCGAAGTCGTGGTCCACGCCACGCGCTTGCAGTTCTTCGCTGATCGCCGCGCGCACCTTGTCCGCCGTGCCGACCGGCACGGTCGACTTGTTCACCACCACCGCCGGCCCATCGACATGACGGCCGATGGTGCGGGCCACCGCCAGCACGTACTTGAGGTCGGCGCTGCCGTCTTCGTCCGGCGGCGTGCCGACGGCGATGAACAGCACTTCGCCGTGGGCGATCGCCGAGGCCGCGTCCGTGGTGAAACGCAGGCGGCCTGCAGCGTGGTTGGCCTTGACCATCGGTTCAAGGCCGGGCTCGTAGATCGGGATCACCCCGCGGTTGAGACCTTCCACCTTGGCCTGGTCGATATCGACGCAGACCACGTGATGTCCTACTTCAGCCAGACAGGTACCGGTGACGAGACCGACATAGCCGGTACCGAAGATCGCAACGCGCATGGAGGGGGGGTCTCCGTGGGGGGATTACGGCAGAATACCCAGCAATTCGACGTCAAACGTCAAAGTTGCGTCAGGACCGATGCCCCCCTGCGGCATGCCTTCCGGACCGTACGCGAGGTTGGAAGGAATCCAGAAGCGGTACTTCGAACCGGTCGGCATCAGCGAGACGCCCTCGCTCCAGCCCTTGATCACCTGGTTCAGGCCGAACTCCACCGGCTCGCCGCGCGCGTAGGAGCTGTCGAAGACGTGGCCGTCGAGCAGCTTGCCTTCGTAGTTCACGCGCACCTTGCTGGTCGAGGTCGGACGCTCGCCGCTGCCCTGGCGCAGCACCATGTACTGCAGGCCCGACGCGGTGGTGACCACGCCCTTCTCGTTCTTGTTCTTGGCCAGGAACGCATTGCCCTGCTCGCGGTTCTTGCCCGAGGCGGCGGCCTGCTTGGCGGTACCGAACGCCTGCAGCGTGGCCTGCGCTTCCTGCGGGGTCAGCGCGGTCTGGCCCTTGCTCAGCGAAGCCTGCAGGCCCTGGATCAGCACCGGCAGGTTGATGTCTTCCTGGATGCGCAGCAGCGACGGGCCGACCATGCGGTCGCCCAGCATCAGGCCGACGTTCTGCTTGTTCACCGCCGGCGGCTGGCTGCCCGGCGCCAGGCCCGGCACCTGCTGGCCATTGCGCGCGGCAAGGGTGACGCGCAGCGCGGCGTCGGTGGCCTGCGCCTGCTCGTCGCCCAGCAGCGGCTGGCCGCCCTTGAATGCGTTCTCGACGGCGCGCTGCAGGGCAGCGGTGTCGACGTAATCGGCGATCGGCTCGAACGAGCGCGCGATGTCCATGCCGATGGCGTAACTGACTTTGTCTTTCTCAGAGGTCAAAACGGACTTCTCCTTGGCTGCCGCGGGGGTCGCGGCCGGTTGCTGCGACATCGCCGGCGCCGAAGCCGCCATTGCCACGATCATCAGCGACGCTGCCGCGCCGCGCATTCCCATCTTCATTCGCTGCAAATCCTAAGGATGTGTTGTTGGACGCCGGCGCCGGCGCGAGGGGCCGGTATTGTGGCACGCACCGGGCGCATCGGCCTATGTCAGCGGGTGGCGGGCGCCTTGAGTTCGCGCTCGATCGCCGCGACCAGCGCCGGGTCGTCGGGCTTGATCTTGCTGGGGAACTGCGCGACCACGCGGCCATCCCGCGCGATCAGGTACTTGTGGAAATTCCAGCCCGGCGCCACGCCGGTGGCCGTGGTCAGGCGCTGGTACAGCGGGGTGGCCTCGGCGCCGAGCACGTGCACCTTCTCGAACATCGGGAACTTCACCCCGTAGGTCAGCGTGCAGAACTCCTGGATCTGCTGCTCGCTGCCGGGCTCCTGGCCCTTGAAGTCGTTGGACGGGAAACCGAGCACCGAAAAGCCCTGCCCGGCGAAACGCTTGTTCAGCGCCTCCAGCCCTTCGTACTGCGGTGTATAGCCACACTTGCTGGCCGTATTCACCACCAGCAGCACCTGGCCGCCGTAGGTCTTGTTCAGATTGACGGGGGTCTTGCCAGTCAGCGGACGGTAGTCCAGGTCCAGCAGGGCCGGCGCCGCGGCAGCCGCCACGCCGCTCATGACGGCGATAAAACCGAGGAAAAACAGCTTCTTGAACGACATGAACGAGGCTCCTGGCACGCGGCGGGGGCGGATTCATGCCCCTGCCATTGGTTGGGTATGACAGTGGCTTGACGCGCTGCGTGTTGGTGTTATAGTTACATACAACACCAGCCACCCAACGCAGGGGGAACCACAATGAACAGCAAGCTTCTCAGCAGATCGGTTCCGTTGTTGCTCCTGCTTTCCGGCTCCGCCGTCCTGGCGGCCGGCCGGCTGGAACCCGCACCCGGAATGGTCAAGGACACCGGCGCCGATTATGGCGTCTCGGCGGCGGCAGAGGAAAACGCTTCGACCCCCACGCAGGAAGAAGCCCCCCGCGCCGCGCGGCGGGCCCGCACCTCGTTGTCGATGCCCTATTTCTCCTTCGCGCAGGCCCTGCGTCCCCGGAGCTGAACATGAGCGACATCACGTGGAGCGACGGCGCTCCCATCTACCGCCAGCTGAAGGATCGCGTCATCGCGATGATGCTGGACGGGATCATCAAGCCGGGCGATGCCCTGCCCTCGGTCCGCCAGGTGGCCGCCGAGTACCAGCTGAACCCGATCACCGTTTCGCGCGCCTACCAGGAGCTGGCCGACGAGGCCCTGGTCGAGAAGCGCCGCGGGCTGGGGATGTTCATGACCGAGGAGGCGGCCCGCAAACTGCGCGGCAGCGAGCGCGACCGCTTCCTCAACGAAGAATGGCCGGCCGTGATGGAGCGCATCCAGCGGCTGGGACTGTCATTGGAAGAACTGTTGTCTTCGGGGAAAACGCCATGAATGCCGTCGTGCCAGAGAGCAGCCTCAACGTCGTGAACGCCCAGGGCCTGCGCAAGGCCTATCGCAACAAGCTGGCGCTGGACAACACGTCCTTCAGCGTCGGCGCCGGCCGCATCGTGGGGCTGATCGGCCCCAACGGCGCCGGCAAGACCACCGCGCTGAAGGCCATCCTCGGCCTGACCGGCTTCGAGGGCCAGCTGAAGGTGCTGGGCCTGGACCCGCGCCAGAGCCGCGACGCCCTGATGAACGATGTCTGCTTCATCGCCGACGTGGCGGTGCTGCCGCGCTGGCTGCGCGTCGGCGAGGCGATCGACTTCGTCGCCGGCGTGCACCCGCGCTTCGACCGCGCCAAGTGCGAGCGCTTCCTGGCCAACACCCAGCTCAATCCGAAGCTGCGGGTGCGCGAACTGTCCAAGGGCATGATCGTGCAGCTGCACCTGGCGCTGGTGATGGCCATCGACGCCCGCCTGCTGGTGCTCGACGAACCCACCCTGGGCCTGGACATCCTCTACCGCAAGCAGTTCTACCAGCGCCTGCTGGAGGACTACTTCGACGAGGAGAAGACCATCCTCATCACCACCCACCAGGTGGAAGAGATCGAGCACATCCTCACCGACGTGCTGTTCATCCGCGACGGCCGCATCGTGCTCAGCGCCGACATGGAGCACCTGTCGGACCGCTACACCGAAGTGCTGGTGTCTGCCGACGCGCTGGCCGAGGCCCGCGCCCTGGGCGCCATCGACGAACGCAGCCTGCCGTTCGGCAAGACCGTGCTGCTGTTCGACGGCAAGCCCAAGGCGCAGCTGGCCACCCTCGGCGAAACCCGCAACCCCGGCCTGGCCGACCTGTTCGTCGCCATCATGAAGGGAACCTACGCATGAACACCGCTCCTACCCATCATGTGACCCAGGCCCGCAAGTTCGGCTGGCTGCTCAAGCGCGAATTCTGGGAGCACCGTGGCGGCTTCCTGTGGGCGCCGGTGATCACCGGCTCGATCGTGGTGCTGCTGTACGGGCTGCTGGCGGTGATCGGCTCGATCGCCGGGCGCAACTACAACGGCGGCTTCAACCTGGACGAAGGCCCGCAGAAGGTCCACGAGATCGTCGGCGCCTTCGGCGACGGCGTGCTGCTGGCCGGCATCCTGCTGGTCTGCGTGGTGCTGGCCTTCGTGGTGTTCTTCTACTCGCTGGGCGCCCTGTACGACGACCGCCGCGACCGCAGCGTGCTGTTCTGGAAGTCGCTGCCGCTCTCCGACACGCAGACCGTGCTCTCCAAGGCCGCCTGGGCGCTGGTGCTGGCACCGGTCGTCGCGCTGCTGGTCGGGCTGGCCATCGGCCTGGCGCTGTGGGTGATCACCGGGTTGACCGTCACCGTCAACGGCCTGCCGGCGGGCGGCGCGGTGTTCACCCACTCGCACCCGCTGCGCATCGTCGGCACCGCGCTGGGCACCCTGCCCCTCTACGTGGCCTGGGCGCTGCCCACCGTGGGCTGGCTGATGTTCTGCTCGGCGTGGTCGCGCACCAAGCCGTTCCTGTGGGCGGTGCTGATCCCGATCCTGGCCTGCGTGATCGTCAGCATGATGGACATCCTGCCGGGCCTGCACATCCGCCACGACATCCTCTGGTACATCGTGGTCTACCGCGGCCTGCTGAGCGTGGCGCCGGGCACCTGGTACGTGCTGGTCGACACCCCGAAGGGCGAGCTCAACACCCCGGACGAACTGGCCCGCGTGTTCGACCTGAGCGATGGCTGGCACGTGTTCACGACCCCGGACCTGTGGATCGGCGTGGTGGTCGGCGTGGCGCTGATCGTCGGGGCCATCTACATGCGCCGCTGGCGCGACGAGAACTGATCGATCCATCCGCATTCCAGGAGAGGAACATCCATGCGCATGACCCTTGCTTTCTGCACGATGCTGCTGGTGCTGCCGGCCGTCGCGCAGGCCGACGAACCGCAGTGCAAGGCCAGCGAGCCGCGCGAGCTCAAGCTCGACCTGGCTGGCGTGAAGAGCGTGCTGTTCGAGGTGAACCACCACGACCTGCACATCCAGGGCGGCCCGGGCACGGCCGGCAACCTCACCGGCCGCGCCTGCGCCTCGAGCCCGGAGCGGCTCAAGCAGCTCACCGTCACCCAGCGCAAGTCCGGTGACCAGCTCATCGTCACCCTGGCACGCAAGGCGGACGGTTTCTGGATCGGCAACACCTACGCCTACCTGGACATCCACGCGGCCATTCCGGCCACGCTGCCGGTGCGCCTGGACGTGGGCTCGGGCGATGCGGACGTCAACGGCATCGCCTCGCTGGTGGTGGACACCGGCTCGGGCGACGTGAAGGGCCGCGACATCAAGGGCGCGGTGACGGCCAAGGCCGGCTCGGGCGACATCCAGCTCGAACGCATCGGCGCGCTCAACCTGACCTCGATCGGCTCGGGTGATTTCCGCGCCACGCAGGTCAACGGCGGCGCCGAGGTCGGCGTGGTCGGCTCGGGCGACCTGGACCTGGTCGAGGTGGCCGGCAACGTGCACGTCGGCTCGGTGGGTTCGGGCGACGTGGACGTGCGCAACACCAAGGGCAGCGTGACGGTGGATTCGATCGGCTCGGGCGACCTGACGGTGCGCGACGTGGCCGGCGACCTCACGGTGAAGCGCAAGGGCAGCGGCGACGTGAACCACAGCGGCGTGCGCGGCAAGACCAGCGTGCCGAAGGAGGACTGAGCCATGCGAACGCCTTTCCTTTCCCGCACCCTGCTCGCCGTTGCGATGGCCGGCGTGCTGTTGCCGCTGGCCGGTTGCGGCCGTGACCCTCATGCCGATACCGCCGCCACCGCGAGCACCGACGCCACGCCGCCGGACGCCGGCAAGCGCGACAAGGTGGTGAGCTTCAACGGCGGCGTCACCTTCGACGGCGACCAGGTGACGCTGCGCCGCGACACCCTGCCCGATGCGGTGATCACGCCCGGCGGTGACCTGGTCCTCGGCGGCAAGACGGTGACCACCACCGATGCGCAGCGCCAGGCGATGACGACGTATCGCAAGGCGTTGCAGGGCATGGTCCAGCAGGGCATCGAGGTCGGCAAGGCGGGCGCGCAGCTGGGCGCACAGGCCGCGACCGAGGCGATCAAGGGACTCTTCAGCGGCGATACCGACCAGATCGAGGCGAAGGTCGAGGCCAAGACGGAGGGCATCAAGGCCGCCGCGGCCAAGCTGTGCGACCACCTGGAAACGATGCGCGTGGCGCAGGATGCGGCGGTGGCGCTGGTGCCCGAGTTCAAGCCTTACGGCGGGCTCGAGCAGAAAGACGTGACCGATTGTCGCAAGTAAAGCGTGTGTGGTTGGGCCGGCCTGCTTTCGGGTGGGCCGGCTTTTGCCGGGCGCGGCGTAGAATGGGCGGGGTTCTCCCCCTGGATGGTCGCGTTCGATGAAGAAGCTCTTTCTTGCCGCGCTGGCGGTGCTGATGTGTGCGAGCCTGGTGGCCTGCGAGAAGCAATCGGCGGCGCGCGCCGAGCGCTCCAAGCCGCGGGTGTCGGTGACGACCCAGTCCGTGCAGATTCGCCGCGCGCCGGCACCCAATGCCGATATCACGCCCGAGGGGCGGTTGCGCATCGACGATATCGAAGTGCCGTTGCCCGACGACCAACGCATGCTGTTGCAGCAGCTGTTCGGGCAGTTGCAGATGGTGCGGCAGGAGACGCTCGCTTCCGCGCCGGCGGATCCGAATAACCGCGGGGTCAAGCTGCAGTCCAATGCGCAGATCGATGCCTTGCGGGATCAGGCGTTTGCCGAGATCGCTACGCTCAAGCCTTATCGGGATAGTTTCGGGAATATCTCTGGCGAGAGGCGGTAAGGGGTTTTTTTTGTGGGGCGGCCTGTGGCCGCCCTTTTTGTTTGTGCGGCTTATTGGGGTTGGTTGGCCTTCGATGTGGATCGGCTGTTCCTGGATCGCGCGCGGTCTACGGGGAGGGCGCCCTTTCGGGACACGCCGTGAACCCATCCATGGGGGCTCGTCGGCGACATCCATGTCGCCAACGGTCCCGAAAGGGCGCCCTCCCCGCAGACCCTCCA
>NZ_LLXU01000073.1 GCF_001431645.1 Stenotrophomonas panacihumi
TTAAACCGCGCCCCGCCTGTTCCCCCACGACCCCCCGCCACGTTACCAACCCGTCGTGTTCCGGGCGCAGCGACCCACCCAAGCGCAAGACGCCTTCCCCCCCCCCCCGCGACGCACGAACAAGCGCCCGGGAGGCGGCGCCCTGTCGGGACCGTGGGCGACATGGATGTCGCCTACGAGCCCCCATGGATGGGTTTACGGCGTGTCCCGGCCACAGGCCGCCACCGGCCGCCGCGCGCGGAGCCATGAGCGCCGCGCTTCACCACCCAGTCGATACACAGCCCGCAATGGGCAGTGACCGCACCTCCGCGATCCACCCCATGAATCACCCGGGGAAATCCCATCGACACCCCATTGTGACTCAGCGCTCAATTCCTGCTGAAAACCGCCGCTAATCCGAGTAACGCGTTCCGCATCGCAGAGCCGAGCCCACCTGATGAAACCGCAGAGCGTCCTCGCCAACGCCATGGCGAACATGCCGTTGAAACGAAAGTTCCTGTCGCAGACCGTCCTGGTGGCCTTCGGCATCATCGCCCTGGCGATCATCGCCGCGCGCATGCAGTACCTGGACCTCGTGCATACCCGCCAGGCCGGCCTCAAGGCGCAGACCCAGATGGCCGTCGGCGTCGTGGAGGCCTATGCCGCCCGCGCCGCCAAGGGCGAGCTCACGCAGGAGGAAGCCCAGCGCCAGGCGCTGGCTGCGCTCTCCACGCTGCAGGCCAACAAGGGCGTGGACTACTTCTACGTCACCGACGAACACCCGACGATGCTGATGCACCCCACCCGTCCGGATCTCGTCGGCAAACCGCTCAACGACGTCCTCAGCCCCGACGGACAGCGCATCTTCCCCGCCTTCGTGAAGGTCGCCCAGGCCGGCGGCGGATACGTGGATTACCAATGGGCCAAGCCCGGCAAGAAAGACCCGGTCTCCAAGTCTTCCTACAACACGCTCTACAAGCCCTGGGGCTGGGTCATCGGCACCGGCGTGTACTTCGACGACACGCAATCGCAGGCGCTGGTGTTCACCGGCATCATGACCCTCGCCGGCGGCGTGCTGGTGCTCATCAACCTCGGCCTGGGATGGCTGCTCGGCAACGCCGTCCTGGTGCCGGTGGGCCGCGCCCTGGCGGTGATCAAGGGCGTCTCGCACGGCGACCTGCACGTGCATGTCGGCCACCGCGGCCGTGACGAGATCGGCCAGATGCTGCAGGCGATGGACGAGATGCAGGCCCGCCTGCGCCTCGTCATCGAAGCGCAGAGCGAAATGGGCCGCCAGCACGAAGCCGGCACGATCAGTTACCGCATTCCCAGCCAGGATTTCGCCGGCGAGTTCGCCACCATGGTCGAAGGCACCAACCGCCTCGTGGCCAGCCACATCCGGGTCACGATGCACGTGGTCGAACTGGCGCAGGCCTATGCCGCCGGCGACCTCTCCCGGGAAATGGAAGCCCTGCCCGGCGATAAGGCCGTGATCACCTCGGCCATCAATGGCGTGCGCGGCAGCCTGCAGGCGATCAACAACGAGATCAAGCATCTCGCGCAGGCCGCCGCCGCGGGTGATTTCAGCGTACGCGGCGACGAGTCCGCGTTCGGCTTCGACTTCGCCACCATGGTCGGCGACCTCAACTCCATGATGGCCGTCAACGACCGCAACCTCGGCAAGCTCTCCACCCTGCTGCGCGCCATCGCCGACGGCGACCTCACCGCGCGCATGCACGGCGAATTCCACGGCGTGTTCGCCCGCATGCGCGACGACGCCAACGCCACCGTCGCCCAGCTGACCAGCATCGTCGGCCGCATCCAGGAAGCCTCGGGCAGCATCAACCTGGCCGCCGGCGAGATCGCGGAAGGCAACAGCGACCTCTCGCGCCGCACCGAACAGCAGGCCGCCAACCTCGAAGAGACCGCCGCTTCGATGGAGGAACTCACCTCCACGGTGAAACAGAACGCCGACCATGCCCGCCAGGCCAACCAGCTCGCCATCGGCGCGGCCTCGGTGGCGTCGCAGGGCGGCGCGGTGGTGAGCGAGGTGGTGCAGACGATGTCGGGCATCGAGTCGTCCTCCAAGCGGATCGCCGAGATCATCTCCGTCATCGACGGCATCGCCTTCCAGACCAACATCCTGGCGCTCAACGCCGCGGTGGAAGCCGCCCGCGCCGGCGAGCAGGGCCGCGGCTTCGCCGTGGTCGCCTCGGAAGTGCGCACGCTGGCCCAGCGCTCGGCCAACGCGGCCAGGGAGATCAAGCACCTCATCGACGATTCGGTGGACAAGGTGGCTGACGGCTCGGCGCTGGTGCGCAAGGCCGGCGACACGATGCAGGAGATCGTCACCTCGGTGCAGCGCGTCACCGACATCATGGCCGAGATCACCGCCGCCTCGCAGGAACAATCCGCCGGCATCGAGCAGGTCAACCAGACCATCACCCAGATGGACGAGACCACGCAGCAGAACGCCGCACTGGTGGAGGAAGCCACCGCGTCGGCGCGTGCGCTGGAGGAACAGGCCGGCGAGCTGCGCGAGGCGGTGGCGCAGTTCCGCCTCGCACATGGCGACGACGCGGCCCGCCGGCTCGTGCAGCGCCTCGGCCGCGAGGCCGCCACCCCGCTGGAAACAGCCTGATCGCACGCATCGCCCGGCGCATGCCGGGCCTCGGTGACCGCCATGCCGCACGCCGCCCCACGCAGGGCGGCGTGCGTGTTTGCGCGTGAAACCGCTTACCGCATCACGCATGAAAGGCTGTTTACCCTACAATTTCGGGTCAATTGGCCGATATGAAGGCCATGCCGGGGCCGATTCCCCGACCGTTCGTGCTTCTGCAAGAAAAAGGGCCCCATGCTTCCAGGCGACACCAGCGCATCGCAGCAGCCGCATCCCGAGCCGGAGGAAGGGGACGACCGCTATCTCGTCCGCAACCCCCGCCAGGTGCGTGGCCTGCTGCGCGCGTTGATCGACCAGCGCTCGCTGGTGAGCGCCCACATCGGCGGCCGCGACCAGTCCTTCCCCAGCGCCGTGCTGGAAGTGGACGAGGACGAGGAATGGCTGCTGCTGGACGGCAGCCCGAACGAAGCCTCCAACCGCGCCGCCGCCGAAGCCAGCCACCTGCTCTGCTTCGCCCAGCTGGAGCGGGTGCGCATCCGCTTCCGCCTGGACCAGGTCGAACGCATCGAGCACGAGGGCCATGTCGCCTTCCGCGCGCCGCTGCCGTCCGCCATCTACCACCTGCAGCGCCGCGAGCACTACCGGCTGGAAACCCCGATCACCGACTCGCCCACCTGCGTGATCGGCTTCGACCCGGACCCGGACGACGACCTGCCGCCGCGCGAACCGCTGCGGCTGCGGGTGATCGACATCAGCGGCGGCGGCCTGGCGGTGAGCCTGCCGGCCGGCGCGCCGCTGCTGGAGGTGGGCCGCGTCTACCGCCGCTGCGAACTGCGCCTGCCCGACCAGCAGCCGATCCCGGTGTCGCTGGCGATCTGCAGCCAGGCCAAGCAGACCCTGGCCAACGGGGTGGAAAGCTTCCGCATCGGCACCCGCTTCGAGACCCTGCCGCGCGGGGCCGACGAGGACATCCAGCGCTACATCTTCCGCATCGACCGCCAGCGCAACGCGCGCAAGAGCGGCGTCTTCTGATCCGGCGCTAAAGATTCCCCCGCCCGGGCCGATCTTGGCATGGCAACCCCGCCATTCCGCCGTGCCTTGCCCGGAGCCACCGATGAACGACAAAAAGCCTGCCGCCGGTCACGGCGGTGAATTCCTCAGCTTCGCCCTCGGCGAAGAGCACTACGGCGTGGACATCCTCAAGGTGCAGGAAATCCGCGGCTATGACGCGGTCACCCGCGTGCCGGACGCCCCGGACTACATCAAGGGCGTGATCAACCTGCGCGGCACCATCGTGCCGGTCATCGACCTGCGCCTGAAGCTGCGCCTGAAGGAAGCGCGCTACGACGCCTTCACCGTGATGATCGTGCTCAACGTCGAGGACCGCGTGGTCGGCATCGTCGTGGACAGCGTCTCGGACGTGATCCCGCTGACCGAAGAGCAGATCCGCCCGACCCCGGAATTCGGCGCCGCCGTCGACACCCGTTTCATCTCCGGCATCGGCACGCAGGACGACCGCATGCTGATCCTGCTCGACATCGAAACCCTGCTCGACAGCGCCGACCTGTCTCCGCAGGAAGCGCTTACCGAGGAAGCCGCCTGACAGCCCGTGTCGGGCATATCCCGACACCCCGGCCACCCGCGCAACGAACTGTGGCCCAGCTCTCATTCCGCCCGTTCAAGTTGTCCGCGCCAACGCCGATAGCTGCCTCAAGGCCCGCGTGAGGCCACCCCTCCCCACTTCGGAGACATCCCATGAAGACCCTGTTCACCCTGATCCCCGCCCTCGCCCTGGCCACCCTGTCGGCTGACGTCCTGGCCCAGTCCCAGGAAATGATCCCGCCGGAAATGGCGACCCGCTTCGTCGGCAAGGACGGCATGGTGTGCGGCAAGGTCGAGAAGGCCAAGTACGCGCAGTCCTCCGAGGGCGAGCCGACCTTCCTGTACATGGGCGGCATGTTCCCGCGCCACACCTTCTCGGCCCGCATCGACGGCGCCAACCGCAGCAAGTTCTCCTTCGCCCCGGAAACCCTGGAAGGCAAGGACGTCTGCGTGATCGGCAAGATCCAGCGCGATGCCTCGCGCGCCGAAATCGAAGTCAGCTCGCCGTCCAGCCTGAAGCTGGCGACGATCAAGTAATACCCCGCCGCGCCGTCCCGCGCCGTGCGCGGGACGGTGCCTGGCCCTCCCGCCGGGCAACGTCACAGGAAGAGGAAGCGCGTACATGCAGTGGATCAACAAATTCAAACTCGGCCCGAAGTTGATGCTGATCTTCGGCATCGTCATGGTCATCATGCTGATCCAGGGCATCATCGCCTATGCCGGCCTTGCCGCCCTCAACAACGTGACCCGCGAACTGGCCGGCAATTCGATGGCCAGCGTGCGCGAAGCCGGCGAACTGCGCGGCATGCTCGGCGAATACCGCAATGCGGCCTACCAGGGCCTGATCCGCGCCAGTGACGCGGTCAAGCAGGACGCCAAGGACCGCCAGGCCAAGCTCAAGAAGGACATCGACGCCACCATCGCCGATTACCCGCGCCTGCTGGCCAGCCCGGAACAGAAGAAGCAGTACGACCAGTTCGTCGCCGACTGGAAGAAGGCCTCGGCCTCCTATGCCAGTGTCGAGGAAATGCTGGAACTCAACCTGCCCGACGACGCGGTGGATACCTTCGTGGGCGAAACCCGCGCGGCCCACCTGGCGGCGCAGGAATCGCTGGGCAAGCTGATCGAAGAAGACAACCGCCTCGCCCAGGCCGCCAAGGACAAGGCCGAAACCGTGCACGCCACCTCGGTCACGCTGACCGTGGTGATGGTGCTGGCCGGCATCGCCGGTGGCCTGGTGCTGGCCTGGCTGTTCGCCCGCTCGCTGGTCAACAACATGCGCGGCGCGGTCAACGTCGCCCACGACGTGGCGACCGGCAAGCTGGACGGCCACATCGATGTTGCCGCCGCCGATGAAGTCGGCGACCTGATGCGCGCCCTGCAGCGCATGCAGCGCGACCTGAAGGAGCGCATCGAGCGCGACCAGGCCGTCGCCGCCGAGAACCTGCGCATCCGCACCGCGCTGGACGCCTCCTCCACCGGCGTGATCATCACCGACCCGTCGCTGCAGGTCGTCTACACCAACCCGGCGATCCACCAGGTCATCGCCCAGCACGCCGAGGACTTCCAGCAGGCGCTGCCGGCGCTGGATACCGAGGCCTCGCTGGTTGGCCACTCGATCAACGTGCTCGAGCACGGTGGCGAGGTGGATGCGAAGTTCGTCGCCCAGCTGGAAAAGAACGGCTCGGCGCGTCGCGAGATGCGCTACGGCGACGCCCACATCGCGCAGATTGTGTCGATGATCCGCGACGCCGACGGCCAGGCCGTGGGCACCGTGTGCGAATGGCGCGACCGCAGCATCGAAGTGCAGGTCGAAGAAGAAGTGGCGCGCATCGTCGAATCGGCCGCGGCCGGCGACATGGGCGGCCGCGTGGCCATCGAAGGCAAGGAAGGCTTCTTCCTGCAGCTGGCGCAGCAGCTCAACGGCCTGCTGGACGCCAACGGCGCGTCGATCGAACAGGTTTCCAACCTGCTGGCCGCGCTGTCGCAGGGCGACCTGACCGCGCGCATCCACGGCGACTTCCAGGGCGTGTTCGCCCGGATGCGCGACGACGCCAATGCCACCGCCGAGCAGCTGACCGAGATCGTCGGCCGCATCAAGCAGTCCTCGGTGGCGATCAACTCCGCCGCCGGTGAAATCGCCGCCGGCAACAGCGACCTGTCGCGCCGTACCGAGCAGCAGGCCGCCAACCTGGAAGAAACCGCCGCTTCCATGGAGGAGCTCACCTCCACCGTGCGCCAGAACGCCGAGCATGCCCGCCAGGCCAACCAGCTCGCGCAGGGCGCCGCCTCGGTCGCCTCGCAGGGTGGCGAAGTGGTCGGCAAGGTCGTCACGACCATGGGCGATATCGAGAAGTCGTCCAAGAAGATCGCCGAGATCATCTCGGTCATCGATGGCATCGCCTTCCAGACCAACATCCTGGCGCTCAATGCCGCGGTGGAAGCGGCGCGTGCCGGCGAACAGGGCCGCGGCTTCGCCGTGGTCGCCTCGGAAGTGCGCACGCTGGCCCAGCGTTCGGCCAACGCGGCGAAGGAAATCAAGGGCCTGATCGACGACTCGGTCGGCCGCGTCGCCGACGGTTCGGCGCTGGTGCACAAGGCCGGCGCGACCATGGGCGAGATCGTCGCCTCGGTGCAGCGCGTGACCGACATCATGGCCGAGATCTCCGCCGCTTCGCAGGAACAGTCGGCTGGCATCGAGCAGGTCAACCAGACCATCACCCAGATGGACGAGACGACCCAGCAGAACGCCGCGCTGGTCGAGGAAGCCACCGCCGCGGCGCGTTCGATGGAAGAACAGGCCGGCCAGCTCTCCGATGCCGTGTCGATCTTCCGCCTCGAAGCGCAGGTGGCCGAACCGGCCGCCCCGGCCCCGCGCGCCGTCGAGCGCGTGGTCAAGGCCGCGCCGGCGCCGCGTGCGGCCCGCCCGGCCCGCAAGGAAGCCGAGGCCGTCGCGGCCGATGGCGACTGGCAGGAATTCTGATCTCTCCGAGTGGCACGCAACAGCAGAAACCCCGGCTCCGGCCGGGGTTTCTGTTTTTCGGCACCGGCCCTGCCCGTAGCGGCGATACCCGGAAAATTGCGACCCAGCGCGCACTACAGTTCCCGCCTGGCGCGGCCGATAACCTTCTTGAACCCGAGGTGCCGAATGCCGCCTACCCCCTCCCCCGCTTCCGCCGACAGCCGCGAATTCGAATTCGCGGATCGTGACTTCCGTCGTGTCTGCGAGCTGATCCACCAGCGCGCCGGCATCGCCCTGGCACCGGCCAAGCGCGACATGGTCTATGGCCGCCTGTCGCGGCGCCTGCGCGCGCTCGGCCTGCGTTCGTTCCGCGATTACCTGGACCTGCTGGAAAGCGGCGAGGATGAAGATGAGTGGCAGTCGTTCACCAACGCGCTGACCACCAACCTCACCTCGTTCTTCCGCGAGCCGCACCACTTCGACAAGCTGCGCGAGGAACTGCTGCAGCGCCGCCACGAGCCCACGCTCAAGCTGTGGTCGTGCGCGTCTTCGACCGGCGAAGAGCCGTACTCGATGGCGATCACCGCCTGCGAGGCGTTCGGCACGCTGGCCCCGCCGGTGCGCATCCTGGCCACCGACGTCGATACGCAGGTGCTGGAAACCGGCGCGCGCGGTGTCTATCCGGTCGACCGCGTGTCCTCGCTGGACCCAGCCCTGCGCCGCAAGTACTTCCAGCGCGGCAGCGGCCCCAACGAAGGCAAGTGCCGCGTGGTGCCCGCGCTGCGCCAGCTCATCGAGTTCCGCCAGCTCAACCTGCTGGCGCCGCGCTATGACGTCGGCGGCCCGTTCTCGGCGGTGTTCTGCCGCAACGTGATGATCTATTTCGACAAGCCCACCCAGCGCGGCATCCTCTCGCGCCTGGTGCCGCACCTGGGCGACGACGGCCTGCTGTACACCGGGCACTCGGAGAACTACCTGCACGCCGCCGACCTGATCCAGCCCTGCGGCCGCACGCTGTACCGCGCCGCCCGTGGAGTCCGCGCATGACCTCGGCCCTGAAGATCGACGAGGTGATGCGCTATCGCGACACCCGCTTCCAGACCATCGCCGCCAAGCTGCTGCCGACCCAGTACCTGGTGGTCGACGACGACACCGCGCTGACCACCACGCTTGGCTCGTGCGTGGCCGCCTGCGTGCGCGACCCGGTGCTGAAGATCGGTGGCATGAACCACTTCCTGCTGCCCGAAGGCCAGGTCGGCGACGGCGCGCCCGCGCGCTACGGCAGCTATGCGATGGAACTGCTGATCAACGACCTGCTCAAGCGCGGCGCGCACCGCAAGCGCCTGGAGGCCAAGGTGTTCGGCGGCGCCAACGTGCTCAAGGGATTCACTTCCAATCCGGTCGGCACGCGCAACGCCGAGTTCGTGCGCGCCTACCTGCACGCCGAGCACATCCCCATCGTCGCCGAGGACCTGTGCGGCATCCATCCGCGCAAGATCTGGTTCTTCCCGGTCACCGGCCGCGTCGTGGTGCAGCGCCTGCCGCACGCCCACGAGGCCGAAGTGGCCGCGACCGAATCGGCCGTGCGCGCCCGCCTGTCCAAGACGCCGGTCAGCGGCGGCGTGGAGCTGTTCGAATGAACCTGCAAGCCCCGGTCCGCGTCCTGATCGTCGACGACTCCGCGGTCGTGCGGCAGATCCTCACCGAGATCCTCTCGCGCGACATCGGCATCGAGGTCGTCGGCAGCGCCGCCGATCCGCTGCTGGCGCGCGAGAAGATCAAGCGCCTGAACCCGGACGTGATCACCCTGGACGTCGAAATGCCGCGCATGGACGGCCTGGCGTTCCTGGAAAACCTGATGCGCCTGCGCCCCACCCCGGTGGTGATGATCTCCTCGCTCACCGAGCGCGGCGCCGACACCACGCTGCAGGCGCTCTCGCTGGGCGCGGTGGACTTCGTCGCCAAGCCCAAGCTCGATGTCGCGCGCGGGCTGGAGACCTATGCCGAGGAGATCGTCGGCAAGGTCAAGGCCGCCGCGCAGGCGCGCGTGCGCCCGCTCGCACGCGCGGCCGCCACCAAGGTCGAACTCGACCCGCAGGTGGCGCCCGCGGCCCAGGCGGCCGCGCGTGCCGGCCTGTTCCGCACCACCGACCGGCTGATCGCCATCGGCGCTTCCGCCGGCGGCACCGAAGCGCTGCGCGTGGTGCTCGAAGGCATGCCGGCGGATGCCCCGGCCGTGGTGCTCACCCAGCACCTGCCGGCCAGCTTCAGCACCGCCTTCGCCGAACGCCTGGACCGCCATTCGGCGATGTCCGTGCGCGAAGCCAGCGATGGCGAAGCCGTGCTGCCCGGCCACGCCTACCTGCCGCCGGGCGGCCGCCACCTGCGGGTGATCCGCGACGGTGCGCGCTGGCGTTGCCGCATCGATGACACCGACCCGGTGAACCGCCACAAGCCGGCGGTGGACGTGCTGTTCCGTTCGGTGGCGGCCAATGCCGGCCCCAACGCGGTCGGCGCGATCCTCACCGGCATGGGCGACGACGGCGCGCGTGGCCTGCTGGAAATGCAGCAGGCCGGCGCCGCCACGCTGGTGCAGGACGAAGCCACCTCGGTCGTCTGGGGCATGCCCGGCGCCGCGTTCAAGCTGGGCGCCGCGCAGGAGACGGTGCCGCTGGAACGCGTCGCCGAACGCCTGCTCGCCCTTTCACGCGTCAGTCGCTGAGCCGCCGAATGGACGACATCGCGCTGCCCCCCGCTCCCGCCAAGACGGCCGAAGCCGCGCTGATCGATCCGCGCGACCTCGACACGCTGCTGGCCTTCACCCTCTCGCAGATGCCGCATGGCGTCATCGCGGTGGACGCCGCGCAGCGGGTGGTGATGTTCAATCCCGCCGCCGAGCGGATCTGGGGAACGGAAGCGGCGCTGGTGCAGGGGCAGCCGGTGGGACACCTGTGCCCGGCGATCCTGGGGACGTATTTCCATGAGGTCGCGCTCGACCCGCCGGGCAAGGCCACCGATCCACGCGACGTCCACCTGGTGCGCGGCGACGGCAGGGTCGTGGTGCTCGCCATTTCGCTGATGAGCGTGGAGCGCGAAGCGCGCCGCCTCACCGTGGCCTTCGTCCGCGATGTCACCCGCCAGCGCGAGCACGAAGCGCGCATGCGCCAGCTCACGCTGGCCGTGGACCGCAGCGACACCGCCCTGCTCACGCTCGACGACACGCTCGGCGTGACTTACGTCAATGCCGGCTTCACCCGCCTGTTCGGCTACACGCTGGCGCAAATGCAGGGCAAGCGTCCCTCGCAGGTGCTCGCCGGCCCGCATACCGACCCGGACACGCTGCGCGGCCTGTCCGAGCAAGCTGCCGGCTGGCAGCAGTCGCGCGCGGACCTGCTGCTGTATCGCCACGACGGCCAGCCGCTGTGGACCTCGGTGATCACCAACCCGGTCAGCGACGTGCCGGGGGCGCCGAGCGAGTCGGTCTCGGTGATCACCGACATCACCCACGCGAAGATGCACGAGGTGCTGCACACCCACGTGCTCGACGCGATCGTCCGCGAGCAGCCGCTCACCGACGTGATGGCGATGATCTGCGTGGAACTGGAGCGCGTGGCGCCGGCGCTGCGCGCTTCCGTGCTCAGCGTGGACCATGACAGCCGCCTGCACACCCTCGCCGCGCCCAGCCTGCCGCCGGAGTACGCACAGGAGATCGACGGCCTGCGCATCGGTGCCGGCGTGGGCGTGTGCGGCACCGCCGCCTGGCGCGGCCGCCCGGTCAGCGTGAGCAACATCCGCACCGACCCGCTGTTCAAGGACTTCCCGTATTTCGCCGAACGCTATGGCCTGCAGGCGGCGTGGTCGAGCCCGATCAAATCCAGCGGCGGCCGCGTGCTCGGCACCTTCGCCATCTACTACGGCGAAGCGCGCGAACCGGACCCGTGGCACATCAAGCTGGCCGACATCTGCCTGCACCTGTGCGCGCTGGCGCTGGAACGCGAACACACTCGCGCCCGCGTCCACCAACTGGCGTTCTACGACGCGCTGACCAGCCTGCCGAACCGGATGATGTTCAACGCCCGCGCCGAGCAGCTGCTGGTGAATGCCGAAAGCCAGCACACCCCCATCGCCGTGCTGTTCCTGGACGTGGACCGCTTCAAGCGCGTCAACGAGACCCAGGGCCACGCCGCCGGCGACGGCCTGTTGCGCGACATCGCCCAGCGGCTGGGCGAGAACCTCGGCCTGGGCGACCTGGTCGGCCGCCAGGCCGGCGACGAATTCGTGCTCGCCCTGCCGAACTGCGGCGCCGAACAGGCCGGCGGCATCGCCGAGCGCCTGCTGGGCGCGATCGCCGCGCCCTCGGTGGTCGGCCACATGACCCTGCATCCTTCGGCGAGCATCGGCGTGGCGATCTTTCCGGAGGACGGCCGCGACATCAACACGTTGCTGCGGCATGCCGACCTCGCCATGCACCGCGCCAAGATCGAGGGCGGCGGCAGCTTCCGCTTCTTCAGCGCCGACATGAACCGCCTGGCGCAGGAGCGCGTCGCACTGGAAACCGCCTTGCGCGAAGCCCTGCGCCGCGACCAGCTGCAACTGCATTACCAGCCGCAGGTGCTGAGCCATCCGCCGCACCCGCTGTACGGCGTGGAAGTGCTGCTGCGCTGGGAACATCCGCAGCTGGGCCCGATCTCCCCGGCGCGCTTCGTGCCGCTGGCCGAGGAAAGCGGCCTGATCGGCGACCTCTGCCGCTGGGTGCTGCGCAATGCGCTGCGCCAGCTCGCCGACTGGCGCGCGCGCGGCGTGGCCATCCCGCGCATGGCAGTGAACCTGTCGGCCAGCAACTTCGAGGATCCGCAGTTGCTGGACGAACTGCTGCGCCTGCTGCAGCACCACGGCCTGTCGCCGTCCGACGTCACCCTGGAAATGACCGAAAGCGTGATGCTCTCGCCGCAACCGCGCGTGCTGGACAACATCGCCGCGATGCAGGCCGCGGGCCTGGCGCTGTCGCTGGACGACTTCGGCACCGGCTATTCGAGCCTGAGCCACCTGCACCGCCTGCCGATCAACGAACTGAAGCTGGACATGAGCTTCGTGCGCGACCTCGAGCACAGCATGTCCGCGCGCGCCCTGACCAACTCGGTGCTGCGCATCGGCGAGAGCCTGCGCAAGCATGTCGTGGCCGAAGGCGTGGAAACCGAGCGCCAGCGCCGCCTGCTCGCCGGGCTGGGCTGCGAAGTGCTGCAGGGCTTCCTGTTCTCCAAGCCGCTGCCGGCGGCCGAGCTGGAGCGCTGGCTGGCCGAACGCGAAGGCGAGTAAACGCCGACAGGACGTAACGGGTAGGATCGGTGAATCGCCACCACGGTCCGCCCATGAAAGCCCTTCTCGACGCCGCGCTATCCCTCGCCTGGTTGGTATTCCTCGGTTACTGGATCTGGTCCGCCCGCCGGGTGAAACGCGCCAGCCGCAGCGAAACGCCCTGGCGCCAGCTGGCCGTCTACTGGCTGCCGCTGCTGGTCGCGGTGCTGCTGCTGGGCCCGGGCGAATGGTACGAAGGCAGCTGGCTGAGCGAGCGCTTCGTGCCCAAGCACATGGGCATCCGTGCCGCTGCCGTAGCGCTGGTATGGGCCGGCGTCGCCCTGGCGATCTGGTCGCGCCACCTGTTGGGCAGCAACTGGAGCAGCGTGGTGCAGCTCAAGCAGGATCACGAGCTCATCGAACGCGGCCCCTACCGCTGGATCCGCCACCCGATCTACACCGGCCTGCTGCTCGCCTTCCTGGGCAATGCGATCAAGGTAGGCGACTGGCGCGGCCTGATCGCACTGGCGATCGTCTTCGTCTCGTTCTGGCGCAAGCTTCGCCTGGAAGAGCGCTGGCTGGGCGAACAGTTCGGTGAGCGGTACGCCGCATACAAGCAGCGAACGCGCGCGTTGATTCCGGGAATCCTCTAACCCCGACCAAGTGGCGGGCCAGTCCATCCGTTCGCGGGAAACCTGAGCGGTCTTCGGGGGCGGCGGGCGCTTTCGGGACCGTTGGCG
>NZ_LLXU01000074.1 GCF_001431645.1 Stenotrophomonas panacihumi
CCCGCAGCCCTCGGCCGCGGTCACCGAAGCGTTCGTGCGCTGGTACGAGCAGGGGCTGATCTACCGCGGCCAGCGCCTGGTCAACTGGGACCCGGTGCTGAAGACCGCCATCTCCGACCTGGAAGTGGAGAACGTCGAGGAAGACGGTTTCCTGTGGTCGATCCGCTATGCGCTCGATGACGGCGCCACGTACGACCACGTCGAGCGTGACGAAGACGGCCACGAAACCTTGCGCGAGACGCGCGGCTACCTCGTCGTCGCCACCACGCGCCCGGAAACCCTGCTCGGCGATACCGCCGTGATGGTGCACCCGGAAGACGAGCGCTACGCGCACCTGATCGGCAAGACCGTCACCCTGCCGCTGACCGGCCGCCGCGTGCCGGTGATCGCCGACGACTACGTCGACCGCGCGTTCGGCACCGGCGTGGTCAAGGTCACGCCCGCGCATGACTTCAACGACTACCAGGTGGGCCTGCGCCACAGCCTGCCGCTGATCAACCTGTTCACCCCGGTCGCCGCGCTCAACGACAACGCGCCGGAACGCTTCCGCGGCCTGGACCGCTACGAAGCGCGCAAGCAGGTGCTGGCCGAACTGGAAGACCTGGGCCTGCTGGTGGAAGCCAAGCCGCACAAGCTGCAGGTGCCGCGCGGCGACCGTACCGGCCAGGTGATCGAGCCGTACCTCACCGACCAGTGGTTCGTGAAGATGGACGGGCTGGCCCAGCGCGGCCTGGAACTGGTGGAGAACGGGGACGTGAAGTTCGTCCCGCCGAACTGGATCAACACCTACCGCCACTGGATGGAGAACATCCAGGATTGGTGCATCAGCCGCCAGCTGTGGTGGGGCCATCGCATCCCGGCGTGGTTCGACGCCGAGGGCAAGTGCTACGTCGGCCGCGACGAGGCGCAGGCGCGCGCGAATGCCGGCCTCGGCGACGATGTCGTGCTCACCCAGGACAGCGACGTGCTGGAGACCTGGTTCTCCTCGCAGCTGTGGCCGTTCTCCACGCTGGGCTGGCCGAACGAAGCGGCGATGGCCGAGCGCGGGTTCGAGCGCTACCTGCCGTCCTCGGTGCTGGTCACCGGTTTCGACATCATCTTCTTCTGGGTGGCGCGCATGATCATGGCCACCGACAGCTTCACCGGGAAGGTGCCGTTCCGCGACGTCTACATCACCGGCCTGATCCGCGACGCGCAGGGCCAGAAGATGTCCAAGTCCAAGGGCAACGTGCTCGACCCGCTGGACATCATCGACGGCATCTCCATCGAGGACCTGGTCGCCAAGCGCACCACCGGGCTGATGCAGCCGCGCATGGCCGAGAAGATCGAGAAGGCCACGCGCAAGGAATTCCCGGACGGCATCATCCCGCACGGTGCCGACGCGCTGCGCTTCACCATCGCCGCGCTGGCCACGCATGGCCGCGACATCAAGTTCGACATGTCGCGCGCCGAGGGCTACAAGAATTTCTGCAACAAGCTGTGGAACGCCAGCCGCTTCGTGCTGATGAACACCGAAGGCGCGCAGTTCCAGGGCGTGCCGCAGGCGGTGACCGACGCGGAGAAGTGGATCCTCTCGCGCCTGGCCAAGGTCAGCGCCGAGGCGCAGGCGCAGTTCGCCGACTACCGCTTCGACCTGCTCTCGCAGGCGCTGTACGAATTCGCCTGGAACGAGTTCTGCGACTGGTTCGTTGAGCTGGCCAAGCCGGCGCTCAACGGTGAGGACGCCGCGGCCGCCGACAGCACCCGCCACACCCTGCTGTACGTGCTCGACCAGCTGCTGCGCCTGCTGCATCCGCTGATCCCGTTCGTCACCGAGGAGCTGTGGCAGCAGGTCGCCCCGCGCCTGGGCCTGGAGGGCGGCACGCTGTCGCTGCAGGCCTATCCGCAGCCGGCGGATTTCGCTGGCCAGGATTTCGCCACCGCCGAAGCCGACATCGAGTGGTTCAAGGGCATGGTCTCGGCCCTGCGCCGCGTGCGCAGCGAGTTGAACGTGCCGCCGTCCAAGCAGGTGCGCCTGCTGCTGCAGGGCGGCCAGGCGCAGGATCGCGCGCGCGCCGACCGCTTCGCCGCGCCGCTGAAGTTCCTGCTGCGCCTGGAGTCGATCGACTGGCTGGACCCCGCGCAGGAGGCCCCGGCCGCCGCCGCGGCCATCGTCGGCGAGCTCAAGCTGCTGGTGCCGCTGGAAGGCCTGGTCGACCTGGACGCCGAACGCGCGCGCCTGGACAAGGAAATCGCCCGCGTCGCCGGCGAGAAGGACAAGAGCGAAGCGAAGCTGGCCAAGTTCACCGACAAGGTGCCGGCCGCGGTGGTCGACCAGGAGCGCGTGCGCCTGGCCGAGTGGACCGCGCAGCTGGATGGCTTGCGCGGACAGCGCGCCAAGCTCTGAGGGATACGAAAACGCCGCTGGAAACAGCGGCGTTTTTCTTTACCTGATGGCGGGCGGGCTCAGCCCATTCCCTCGAACGCCAGCTCCATCGCCATCACCAGCGCGTCCTCGCGGCCGCTGTTGGCCGGGTAATACCGCGGACGCCGGCCGATCTCGTTGAAGCCTTCGGAGTGGTACAGCGCGATGGCCGAGGTATTGGACGGCCGCACTTCCAGGAACACGCGACTGGCGCCGCGTTCGCGCGCCAGGCGGACCAGCGCGCGCAGCAGCACGCGGCCATGGCCGCGCGATTGCAGCGCCGGATCCACGCACACGTTGAGGATGTGGGCTTCATCGGCGGCGATGCTGAGCATGCCGTAGCCGACCAGCAGCCCGCCCTGCTCCATCACCCGCCCCGGGTATCCGGCATGCAGGCAGTCGCGGAAGATGCCGCGCGTCCACGGGAACGGATAGGCGCGGCGCTCGACCTCCATCACCGTATCGAGGTCTTCCTCGCGCATCGGCCGCAGCACGACCGGTGCCGGCGCGCTCACCGCGCTCATGGGCGCGCCTTGTTCTGCTTGCGCAGCGCGCGCAGCTGCGGCCACAGCGCACGCTTGGCGCGCGGGTTGGCGCGCAGCTCGGCCAGTGGCCAGGTCGCCATCAGGGTCTGCGTGGCCGCGTCGTTCGGATTGAGGCCCGAGGCGCGCAGCAGGGCGATCTGCAGGCGGTCCGGCAAGCCGGCGCGGCCGCGGCGCGGCGCGCTGGCCACGGGCTCGGGCGTGGTATCGGGCGCCTGCGTTTCAGGGGCCGCCGGCGCCTGTCGACGCGGCGGCGCGGCCCGCTCCACCGGTGCCTGCCGGGCCGCGGGCGTGTCGATTTCCATGCTGCGCACCGGCGCCGGCGCCTCGACCACGCTGTCGCGGTCCAGGTACACCACATGGCCCAGCGCCTGCAGCCAGGACAGCTGCTCGCTCGACCACGGCATGCCGGCGGCCGCCTCGCTCATGCGGCGGACTCGGGCGTCTTGCGCACGCGGCGCCACAGCCACAGCCCCGGGCCGGACAGCGCGTAGACCACGCCGATGGTGAGCAGCGTGCGCGGCGGGTCGATGAACACCACCGCCAACACGATCGCCACCACCGCCAGCTGCAGGAAGCGCACGCGGTCGGCGCGCGGGCCCTTGTCGCCGCCCTTGAAGCTCCAGAAGCGGATGCGGCTGACCATCAGCAGCGCGGCGACCAGCGTCACCGCCAGCGCGACATAGCGCAGCTCATCGCCACTCCAGCCCAGCTTGCCGTCGGCGAAGGCCCACACGAAGGACATCATCAGGCCGGCGGCCGCCGGGCTGGCCAGGCCGATGAACCAGCGCTTGTCCACCACGCCGACCTGCGTATTGAAGCGGGCCAGGCGCAGCGCGGCGCAGGCGGCGTACAGGAACGCGGCGGCCCAGCCCACGCGGCCCAGCACGTCGCCGTCGAACTTCAGCGCCGACAGCGACCAGTGGTACATCACCAGGGAAGGGGCCATGCCGAAACTGACCAGGTCGGCCAGCGAGTCGTACTGCACGCCGAATTCGCTGCTGGTGCCGGTCAGGCGCGCCACGCGGCCGTCGAGGCCGTCCATGATCGCGGCCACGAACACCGCGATGCTGGCGGGCACGAAATCGCCGTTGGCGGCGGCCACGATCGCGTAGAAGCCGGAAAACAGCCCGGCGGTGGTGAACAGGTTCGGCAGCAGGTAGATGGTGCGCGAACGCGGCGGGGGGCGGGTTTCTTCCATCCCGCCAGTTTAGTGGCAGTCGGCAGTCAGGGCGAACGCGGCCGCGGGCCGCCCGGCGGCGGCCCGCCCGGTTTGCGCCCTGCTGCTTGCCAGCCCCGCCCCACGGTGCTGCAATCAGCCGGGGATTCACCCTTGGGGAAACACCAACATGCGTTTGAAGACCGGCCTGCTCGGCCTGTGTCTGCTCGCCGGCACCGCCGGCGCCGCGGACCTGTACAAGTGGAAGGACGCCAATGGCGTCACCCATTACTCGGAAAGCCCGCCCGCCGGCCAGAAGTTCGAGGCCCGGCGCATCGATTCGCGTGGCGGGGTCGGCCTGGCCCAGGAAGAGACGGGCGCGGCGAAGGAATCGCCACAGTGCACCCAGGCGCGCCAGAACCTGAAGGCCCTCAGCGACAGCCGCCCGGTCATGCAGGACACCGACGGCGACGGCAAGCCCGACGCCAAGCTGGACGAGAGCCAGCGCGAAGCCCAGCGCAACCTGGCCGACGCCGGGGTCAAGGCGTACTGCCCGCAGGCGGGCGGCTGAGCATCGCCCCGCGGCCGGCGGCGCCCCCGCGCCCCGGCCGCAGTCCCCTTCGGGGGCGCGGCAGGGCAAAATAGGCGCTTTCCGCTCCCGCGAAGCCGCCGATGCGCCTGTCCAAGTTCCACCTCCACACCACCAAGGAAACCCCGGCCGACGCCGAGCTGGTCAGCCACCAGCTGATGATGCGCGCGGGCATGATCCGCAAGCTGGCCGCGGGCCTGTACACCTGGTCGCCGCTGGGCCTGCGCGTGCTGCGCAAGGTCGAGAACGTGGTGCGCGAGGAAATGAACCGTGCCGGCGCGGTGGAACTGCTGCTGCCGACCATCCAGCCGCGCGAGCTGTGGGAAGAAAGCGGGCGTTGGGAGAAGTTCGGCGCGCAGCTGCTGAAGATCAAGGACCGCAAGCAGGCCGACTACTGCTATTCGCCGACCGCCGAAGAGGCGATCACCGATTACGCGCGCCAGGAGCTGGGCAGCTACAAGCAGCTGCCGGTGAACTTCTACCAGATCCAGACCAAGTTCCGCGACGAGATCCGCCCGCGTTTCGGCGTGATGCGCGCGCGCGAGTTCCTGATGAAGGACGCCTACTCGTTCCACCTCACCGACGCCGACCTGGTGCGCGAGTACGAGAACATGAAGGCGGCCTACACCCGCGTGTTCACCCGCCTGGGCCTGGAATTCCGCGCCGTGCAGGCCGATTCCGGCGCCATCGGCGGTGACGCCTCGCAGGAATTCCACGTCATCGCCGATTCGGGCGAGGACGCGCTGGCCTTCTCCACGGGGTCGGATTACGCGGCCAACGTCGAAGCGGCGGTCGCCGCCGAGCCGGCGCCGCGCGCGGCCGCCAGCGAAGCGCTGCGCAAGATCGACACTCCGACCCAGAAGACCTGCGAGGACGTCGCCGCGCTGATGGGCATCGCCCTGCAGCGCACGGTGAAGTCGGTCGCGGTGGTCGGCGAGGACGGCGTGTTCGTGCTGGCGCTGGTGCGCGGCGACCACGCGGTCAACGAGATCAAGCTGGGCAAGGTCGCCGGCCTGGCCGGCTACCGGCTGGCCAACGAGGGCGAGATCGCCGAGCACCTGGGCAGCGAACCGGGCTTCCTCGGCCCGCTCAATCCGCGCAAGCCGATCCGCATCGTGGCCGACCGCGAAGTCGCGGCAATGGCCGATTTCGTCGTGGGCGCCAACGAGGCCGGCTTCCACCTGGCCGGCGTGAACTGGGGCCGTGACCTCGCCGAGCCGGACACCGTGGCCGACATCCGCAACGTCGTCGCCGGCGACCGCGCCGCCGATGGTGGCGAGATCCGCATCGCCCGCGGCATCGAGGTGGGCCATGTGTTCCAGCTCGGCCGCAAGTACGCCGAGTCGCTCAAGGCCAGCGTGCTGGACGAGAACGGCAAGGCCGCCACGCCGAGCATGGGCTGCTACGGCATCGGCGTGTCGCGCATCGTCGCCGCGGCGATCGAGCAGAACCACGACGCGGCCGGCATCGTCTGGCCGGCGCCGATGGCGCCGTGGGAAGCGGTAGTGTGCGTGATCAACCCGAAGAACGATGCCAATGTGGCCGCCGCCTCGGAAAGCCTGCTCGCCGAACTGCTCGACGCCGGCGTCGACGCGGTGCTCGACGACCGCGGCCTGCGCCCGGGCGCGATGTTCGCCGACATGGAGCTGATCGGCATTCCGCACCGTATCGTCGTGTCCGAGCGTGGCCTGGCCGCGGGCACCTTCGAGTACCGCGCACGCAACGCGGCCGAGGCGGAGAATCTCGACAAGGCGGCGCTGCTGTCGCGCCTGGGCCGCTGAAAACAGCGGGGCGTGGCCACGCCCCGCATGCTTTTCACAGGGAATATCCCTCGCAAAATGGTCAGGAAAACCCGGCGCTTTCACGCGCCGGGTTTGTAAACGTCAATAACCTGACATTATGATCGCTCGCGTGGCCAGGGACAGGCTGCCCCTTCCCACCGCAATTGGAGTCGCGATGTCGATCGATCTCACCGGCCTGTCGGCCAAACAGCTGGACGCCCTGATCAAGAACGCAAAGAAGCGGCAGACCCTTGTCGCCAAGCGCACCCCCATCACCAAGGTGCGCGCGCAATTGACCCGCGTCGCGAAGGCCGAGGGTTACAGCATCGAGGAACTGTTTGGCGCGCCGGCCCCCGCCGGGCGTGGCAAGGCCGCCAAGGCGGTGAAGGCCCCCTCTTCGCGCGCTGGCCGCAAGCTCGGCAAGGTCGCGCCGAAGTACCGCAACCCGGCCAATACCAAGGAAACCTGGACCGGCCGTGGCAAGCACCCGCGCTGGATGGCGGAACTGATCGCCAAGGGCAAGAAGGTCGAGGATTTCCTCATCAAGAAGAAGTAAGTCACTTCTTACTGAAAACAAACGCCGGCATCGCCGGCGTTTTTGTTTTCCGTATTTAGAGGTTCTTGCGCGCCGGCACCAGCAGGTTGCCGAACAGCAGGCCGGCGACCAGCGCCATGACGATATTCGTCACCGCCAGCAGCGCGGCCTGGCCGACGTCCACGTTCTGCTGCTGCACCAGGTTGAGGAAACCGCGCAGGCTCGTGCTGCCGGGCACCAGCATGATGATGCCGGGCAGGCGGATCAGCGCGCCGGGCTTCTGGATGGTGCGGCCGAACAGGTTGCCGGCGGCCGTGAGCAACATGGCCGAAGCGAACACGCCGGCCGGGCTGCCCCACTCCTGCCCCGCATACCGCGCGATCACGTAACCGGCGATCGCCGCGGCCATCACCCAGCCGTAGTCACGCCGGTGCGCCTTGAACAGCACGGCGAATGCGTAGGCGGCCACCAGCAGCGAGGCCCATTCGACCCAGTGCGCCTGCGGGCGTGCCGCGCGCACCTGCGGTTCCAGGCCGAGATACTGCGTGAGCGTCACCGCGATCACCGCGCCCACGGTGAGCTTGAGCACCGTGGTGACCGCACCGGCCAGCCGCGCCGTGCCCGATACCCAGTGCTGGCTGGCCAGTTCGTTGACCGCGTTGGTGAGCGCCATGCCGGGCAGCAGCACCACCAGCGAGGCGATGATCACCGTGTTGAGGTTGAGCGAACCCACCAGCGAGGCCACCAGCGTGGCGACAAAACCGGCCAGCAGCGAAGCCAAGGCATCGCCGGCTTCCTTGGTGGCCGGCTTGCGGTCGGTGTACTGCGTGAGCAGGCCGATCAGCAGGCCGATGACGCCGGCGGTGGCGATATCCAGCCATGGCAGTTTCCACAGCCCCGCCACGCCCGCCGCCGCCAGGCCAAAGGCGATGACCTGCATCGTCTTGCCGCGGCCGTCCACTTCGCGATCGAGCCGGCGCAACGCGGTGTGGCCTTGCGCGATACTCATGCGCCCCTGCGCGACACTGTCGGCGATGTAGTCGGCGACGCTGAGCTTGTAGAGATCGTTTTCGCCCGGCGCCAGCCGGATCACGCGGGTGATGTCGCTGGAGCCGATCGCCTTGCTCGGGTCGCTGAAACTCAGGATCACGCCCGTCGGGTTGGACCACGGCTCGCAATCCAGGTCCAGCTGCTGCGAGAGCGCGATCAGCGCCGCTTCCAGCCGCTGCGCGGTGGTGCCGTAACTGTGCAGGCGGCTGGCGATCTCGGAAACGAAGGCCACGCGCTGCGCGTAGCTGGCGCGGGTGGTGGCGGGTGCGGGCGTGGCAACGGACATTCGGCGGCGTCGGGGCGGCGGGTAGGCCCGCCGGAGCATCCGGCCAGGCCCCGCCAGTGTATGTCCAGCCGCTTGCCGGCGGTAAACCATTGAACCCGTCGTTGCGCGCATGCACGCGAGTCGATACGCCAAACACACCTGCCCATGTATGCTCCCGCACGGATGCGCGACCACATTTCCCCCCAGCCCCCGACGCTCGACCGCGACCAGGCCGACCCTGGACGGATTCGGCTGGCCGGTAGCTGGGTACTCGATACCGCCCTCGATGCCGCCGAACTGCTGCGCGACCTGCCGGCCGAACCGTGCCGCATCGACGCCAGCGGCATCGCCCAGCTCGATTCGGCCGGCGTGCTGCAGCTGCTGCGCTTCGCGCGGCGCGCGGGGCTGGAAGACGACGCGATCACCTTCCGCGACGACCATCGCGCGCTGGTGTGCACCATCGAGGAGCTCGAGGACGACCGGCCCAAGCCGCGCCGCGACTACGGCTTCGCCGCGGCGCTGGAGCGCCTGGGCCGCGCGGTGCACAACACCGGCAAGGACATCGTGCAGCTCGCCAGCTTCCTCGGCGAGAACCTGGTGAAGCTGGCGCGGCTGTTCCGCGAGCCTCGCCGCTTCCGCCTCACCGCCACCGTCAGCCACATGGAACAGGTGGGCCTGGACGCCGTGCCGCTGGTGGTGCTGCTCTCCTACCTGGTGGGCGCGGTGATCGCCTTCCTCGGCTCGACGATCCTGCGCGACTTCGGCGCGGAGATCTATGTCGTCGAACTGGTGAGCATCGCCTTCCTGCGCGAGTTCGCCGTGCTGCTCACCGCCATCGTGCTGGCCGGCCGCACCGCCAGCGCGTTCACCGCGCAGATCGGTGCGATGAAATCGCGCGAGGAGATCGACGCGATCCAGACGCTGGGCCTGGACCCGATCGACCTGCTGGTCATCCCGCGCCTGCTGGCGCTGCTGGTCATGCTGCCGCTGCTGACCTTCATCGCGATGATCGCCGGCCTGGCCGGTGGCGTCACCGTGGGCGCGTTCGACCTCGGCATCCCGCCGCAGATGTACCTGGCGCGCATGCACGAAACGATGCAGGTGCGGCACTTTTTGGTCGGCATGTCCAAGGCGCCGGTGTTCGCGCTGGTGATCGCGCTGATCGGCTGCCTGGAAGGGCTCAAGGTCACCGGCACGGCGCAGTCGGTCGGCGAGCGCACCACCTCCAGCGTGGTGCAGACCATCTCGCTGGTCATCATCCTCGATGCGATGTTCGCGCTGTGGTTCATGAAGGTGGGCTGGTAATGGCGATCGACAAGCGCCGCGACGACGCCGAGGCCGGCCCGGAGATCGCCATCTCCGTGCGCGGGCTGGTGAACCGCTTCGGCAGCCAGGTGGTGCACGAAGGGCTGGACCTGGACGTGCGCCGCGGCGAGATCCTCGGCGTGGTGGGCGGCTCGGGCACCGGCAAGTCGGTGCTGATGCGCAGCATCCTGGGTTTGCGCCGCCCCGATGCCGGGCAGATCGAAGTGCTCGGCGCCGACCCGATCTCCGAGAACCCGGCCGACCGCGACCACATCACCCGCAACACCGGCGTGCTGTTCCAGGATGGCGCGCTGTTCTCCTCGCTGAGCGTGGGCGAGAACGTGCAGGTGCCGCTGAAGGAACGCCATCGCGATTTCCCGGACCGCTGGTTCTACGAACTGGCGCTGCTGAAGATCAAGCTCGCCGGCCTGCCGGCCGATGCGCTCGACAAGCTGCCCTCGCAGCTGTCCGGCGGCATGCGCAAGCGCGCCGGCCTGGCGCGCGCGCTGGCGCTGGACCCGCCGCTGCTGTTCCTCGACGAGCCCACCGCCGGCCTGGACCCGATCGGCGCGGCCGCGTTCGACCGGCTGATCAAGACGCTGCAGGAAGCGCTGGGCCTGACCGTGTTCCTGATCACCCACGACCTGGACACCCTGTATGCGATCTGCGACCGCGTCGCGGTGCTGGCCGACCGCCAGGTGATCGCCAACGCCCCGCTGGCGGAAGTCGAGAAGATCGACCATCCGTGGGTGCAGGAATATTTCCACGGCCCCCGCGCGCGTGCCGCGCGCGAGGCGAAGAACGAATCAAGCGAGACCGCCTGAGATGGAAACCAAAGCCAACTACGTGCTGATCGGCGCCTTCACGATCGTGGCGGGCCTGGCCCTGCTGCTGTTCGGCCTGTGGGCCGCCAAGTACTCCTCCGACCGCACCTGGCAGTACTACCGCGTGGTGTTCCGCGAGGCGGTGACCGGCCTGTCGGTGGGCAGCCCGGTGCAGTACAACGGCATCGCGGTGGGCTCGATCACCGAGCTGACCCTGGCGCCGAACGATCCGCGCCAGGTGGTGGCGCGCATCCGCCTGAACTCCACCACACCGATCAAGGTCGACACCCGCGCCAAGCTGGCCATCACCAGCCTGACTGGCCCGTCGATCATCCAGCTCAGCGGCGGCACGCCCGAATCCCCGGCGCTCACCTCGGTGGACAAGAGCGACGCCCCGGTGATCCAGACCACGCCCTCGGCGCTGCAGAACATCACCGACACCGCCAACCGCATCGTCGAGCGGCTCGACCAGGTGCTCAGCGACCGCAACGTGGCCAGCATCTCGGCCACGCTGCAGAACCTGGAGAAGATCAGCAATTCGCTCAACAACCAGGACGAAGGCGTGGGCGCGCTGCTCGTCAGCGCGCGCGATGCGGCGCGCAACCTGGACCGCACGTTGAACACCACCAACGGCGCCATCGAGCACCTGGACAAGAACCTGGTGCAGCAGCTGCCGCCGATCCTGGACAAGCTCGATTCCACGCTGACCAAGCTCGATGCGGCGGCCGCCAACGCCAACGGCATCCTGGGCGACAACCGCGCGGCCATCAACAGCTTCGCCAATGACGGCCTCGGCCAGCTCGGCCCCACGCTCAACGAGCTGCGCGGGTTGATCCGCGACCTGCGCCGGGTCAGCGACCGCCTCGAGAACAATCCCGCGCGCTACCTGCTCGGTCGCGACGCCCCGAAGGAGTTCGAACCGAAATGAAGCCGATGCGTCCCGTCCGTGCCTGGCTCTGCCTGTCGCTGCTCGCGCTGGGCGGCTGCTCCATCCTGTCGACCGGCTCGCGCGAACCGGTGACGATTTTCTCGCCCGACGTGCGCGTCACCGCCGATCCGGCGTGGCCGCAGGTGACCTGGCAGCTGGCGATCGTCAAGCCGACCGCCTCGCGGCTGGTGGACAGCCCGCGCATCAACGTGCGGCCGACCCCCGCCGAACTGCAGGTCTACCAGGGCGCGACCTGGGCGCAGCCGGCCACCGACATCGTCGAGGGCACGGTACTGCGTGCGTTCGAGGACAGCGGGAAGATTCCCGGCGTCGGGCGTACCAGCGACGGCATCCGCGCCGATTACCGGCTGGTGCTGGACCTGCGCCGCTTCGAGTCCGACTACGCCGGGCAGGCGCTGCCCTCGGCCACGATCGAGCTCAACGCCAAGCTGCTGCACAGCACCGACCAGCGCGTGGTGGGTTCGCGCACGTTCCTGATCGCACGGCCGGCGAGCGCGACCGACGTCGCCTCGGTGGCGGCGGCGTTCGAGCAGTCGTTGCAGCAAGTCACGGGCGAACTCGTGGGCTGGACGCTGCAGACCGGGCAACGCGATGCGGTGCAGATGCCGCGCTGAAGCTATGGCGCGATCCGCCGGAACGTCAGGTTGATCCGCTCGCCCACCGGCCGCGCCGTGCGCGGCACCGCGTGGTGATACAGCCGCTGGGTGTCGCCGGCCATCACCACCAGGTCGCCGTGACCCAGCGCGATCTCGCGCTTGAGGGTCTTGTCCTGCCGGTGGCGTAGCGCGAAACGCCGCGGCGCCCCCAGGCTGAGCGAGGCGATCACCGGCCGCGCGCCCAGCTCCGGCTCGTCGTCGCTGTGCCAGCCCATCGCATCGCGTCCATCGCGGTAGCGGTTGACCAGTACGCTGTTGAAGCCGGCGCCCAGCTCCGCCTCCAGCCGGGCGCGCAGCGGCGCCAGTACGTCGGGCCAGGGGTGCGGCCGGAATTCGGCCCCTGAATATCGGTAGCGGGCCTGCGGGTCGCCGATCCAGCTGCTCAGCCGCGGCGAATCCACCTCGCGCCCGAACAGCCGGATGCGGTGCACTTCCCAGGCCACCTGCGCCAGCAGCGCCAGGCGCAAGGCCTCGGCGTCCGGGGCGGCCAGCCACCCCGGAAACCACTGGACATCCGCGCCGGGCAGGTCGATCCGCATCGCGCCACGCTAGCACGGGGGGCCGGGCCGCCATACGCCGCCGTTCGGAATTTGCCCGCCCCTGCGCAAACCCTGAAAATAGGCCCCAGCCATCGAGCCAAACGGGAGCGGACCAGATGTCGGAAACCGGAGTCGGCGCAGTCGCGTCCGAAACAATCGAACGTGACGTGATGGAGTACGACGTCGTCACCGTGGGCGCCGGCCCGTCGGGGCTGGCCTTTGCCATCCGCCTGAAGCAGCTCAACCCTGAGCTGTCGGTCTGCGTCATCGAAAAGGCCAGCACCATCGGCGCGCAGATCCTGTCCGGCGCGGTGATCGAGCCCGAGCCGCTCGACCGCCTGCTGCCGGGCTGGCGCGACAACCCGCCGCCGATCTGCGTGCCGGCCGGCGAGGACGAGTTCTGGTTCCTCACCAGGGACGGCGGGCGCAAGTTCCCCGTCGTGCCGCCGGGCATGCGCAACCACGGCAACTTCATCGTCAGCCTGGGCGCGATGTGCGCCTGGCTGGCGCCGCAGGCCGAGGCGCTGGGCGTGGAGATCTACCCCGGCTTCGCCGCTGCCGAGACGCTGCATGACGAGGCCGGCCAGGTCGTCGGCGTGCGCATCGGCGACATGGGCGTGGCCAAGGACGGTTCGCACAAGCCCGGCTTCACGCCCGGCATCGACATCCGCGCCAAGGTCACCGTGCTGGCCGAAGGCGCGCGCGGCCATCTGACCAAGCGGCTGGTCAAGCGCTTCGGGCTGGATGCCGACAGCGACCCGCAGAGCTACTCGATCGGCATCAAGGAGCTGTGGCAGGTGCCGGAAGGCCGCGTCACGCCGGGCAAGATCGTGCATACGCTCGGTTGGCCGGCGGATCCGAATACCTACGGCGGCAGCTTCCTGTACCACCTGGAGAACAACCAGGTCGCGCTGGGCTACGTGAGCGGACTGGATTACCACGACCCCGAATACAAGCCGTGGGAGGCCTTCCAGCAGTGGAAGAACCACCCGACGGTGAAGCCGTTGCTGGAAGGCGGCAACATCCTGTCGGCCGGTGCGCGCGCCATCGTCACCGGCGGCTGGCAGTCGCTGCCGAAGGTGGAAATGCCCGGCGCGCTGCTGATCGGCGATACCGCCGGCCTGCTCAACGTGCCCAAGATCAAGGGCACGCACCAGGCGATCCGCAGCGGCATGCTGGCCGCCGAGCACCTGGCCGCCTCGCAGCTGGCGCCGGAGGGCTTCGATGCGAAGCTGCGCGCCTCCGATGCGATGGCCGAGCTCAAGCAAGTGCGCAACATCAAGCCCGGCTTCAAGAAGGGCCTGTGGTTCGGCCTGGCCAATGCGGCATGGGAAACCGCCACCGGCGGGCATTCGCCGTGGACGCTGAAGAACAAGCCGGACTGGAGTTCGCTGGACAAGGTAGGCGAGCACGAAGAGCCCAAGCGCGATTACGTGCAGCGCGACCTGGCGCCGCGCGACCGCCTGCAGGCGGTGTACTTCGCCGCGACCGAGCACGACGAGGACCAGCCCGTGCACCTGCGCGTGGCCGACACCGACATCTGCGTCACCCGCTGCGCGCAGGAGTACGACAACCCGTGCACGCGGTTCTGCCCGGCCGGCGTGTACGAGATCGTCGCCGACGCCACCGCCGGCAGCGGCAAGCGCTTGCAGATCAACGCGGCCAATTGCGTGCACTGCAAGACCTGCGACATCAAGGACCCGTACCAGATCATCGACTGGGTGACCCCGGAGGGTGGTTCGGGGCCGAACTACCAGAACCTGTGAGCCCTATCGAACGATGATCGGCGGCGCGCAGCGGTACCTGGAGGCGGCCAGGCAGGCGATCGAACGCCATGGCGGCGGCTGGCGCGGCCTGCGCGCCGTGGTCGTGCGCAGCCTCAAGGTGGTTCGCGCGCTCGGCGTGGCGGGCTTCGTGAACCGCCTGCGCCGCGCCGGTGGCCAGGCGCCCACGCTCGCCCCGGTCACCCACCACGCCTTCCCCGAGCCGCTGCCGCTCGCGCAGGTGACGCAGCGCGTCGGCGTGATGGCGCACGTGTTCTATGCCGACCTGGCGGAGGAGCTCGCGCGCGACCTGGCCCACATGCCCGTGCCGTACGAGCTGTTGGTGTCGGTCGTGGACGAACCGGCCGCCGCGCAGGTGCGGCAACACCTGTCCTCCCTGCCGCTGATGTCCAGGCTGGTCGTGCGCGTGGTGCCCAACCGCGGCCGGGACATCGCGCCGCTGCTGGTCGCCTTCCGCGAGGAAGTGCTGCAGCTGGACCTGGTCTGCCACGTCCACACCAAGAAGTCGCTCTACACGGGCAGCGAGCAGTCCGCGTGGCGCCGTTACCTGATGTCCTCGCTGTTCGGCAGCCGCGACCGCCTCGCCTGGCTGCTGGGCATGTTCGCGGCCGAATCCCGGCTCGGCATGATCTACCCGGAGTCCTATGCCGGCGTGCCGTTGTGGGCCCATACCTGGCTCAGCAACGCGGATGTGTGCGAAGCGCTGGCCGCCCGCCTGGGCTTTGCCATCCAGCGCGGCCGCTACCTGGACTTCCCGGCCGGCTCGATGTTCTGGGCACGGGTGGATGCGCTGCGGCCGCTCTACGGCCTGGACCTGCGCCTGGAGGATTTCCCGGAGGAACGCGGCCAGGTGGACGGCACGTTGCAGCATGCGGTCGAGCGGCTGTTGGCGTGCACGGTGCAACGGGGGGATTTCCTGCTCGGCATCCTGCCGCAGGACGGCGCGTTGGCCCTCGCCACCGAAGGCGCGCGAAACTGGACCGCGGCATTCGAGATGGACCTCGCCACCCGCGTGAGGCTGTCGGCGGTGGATGCCGAACTCGTCACCGTGGACATCTTCGACACACTGGTCACGCGCCCCTTCCTCACGCCGGAAGCGGCGCGCGCGCACCTGGCCCTGCGTGTCGAACAACGCACGGGCGCAACGGATTTCGCTGCCTTGCGCGAGCGTGCCGAGACGCGCGCGCGCATCGAGCATGGCCGCGATCCGACGCTGGAGGAAATCCATGCCAGCCTCGCGCAGCTGCGTCCCGCGCTGGGCGACGCCGGGCTGCTCACGCTGGAGTGCGAGCACGAAGCGCTCATGCTGCGTCCGCGCGAAGGCATGCTCGGCGCACTGGCGGGCCTGCGCGACAAATGCGTAGCCGCGCTGTCGGACATGTACCTCTCCACGGAGACCTTGCGCCGCGTGCTTCCCGCCGCGGTCTCCGCGGCCATCGATACCTGGTGGGTTTCCTGCGAAACCGGCAGGCGCAAGGATGAAGCGCAGACCTGGCAACACATCGCCGCACGCGAGCATGTCGCGCCCGCACATTGGCTGCATGTCGGCGACAACGAACGCGCCGACATCCAGATGCCGCAACTGCAGCGCCTGCTGACGCCCGTGCATGTGCTGCGGCCCGCCGCGCTGCTCGACGTGGTGCCCGCGCTGCGTTCGTTGCGTCACCCCGGGGGAGATCGGGCGGCCTGGCCGGAGCAGCTGTGGCGCGGCCTGGTGGCCAACCACTTCGCGGCCCTCGCCGATCGCGACCCCGCCCGCATCGCACCGGCGCCACGCCTCACGGCCGAAAGCGCCGGCTATGCCGTGCTCGGTCCGTTGCTGCTCGATTACCTCGCCTGGCTGCATCGCGTGGCCAGGGAGACCGGCATCGACACCGTGCTGTTCCTCTCCCGCGAAGGCCACTTGCTGGCACAGGCGCACGCGGCACTCATGCGACATGTGCCCGAGGCCGAGCGGCTGCGCGGTCGCTACCTGCTGGTTTCGCGTCGCGCCGCGGGCATGGCGGCGATGCGAACGGACGAGGACCTCGCCGCGCTGCTGGGCGGCAGCTACACCGGCACGCTGCGCAACCTGCTGCTGGCGCGCCTCGGCGATGCCGCGCTCGCGTCCGTGGCGTCCGTACTGGACGCGCGCCTGGCGCAGGAAGTGTTCCTGCCGGACATGCACGCTCAGGTCATGCAATGGCTGGCGCCCGCGGTGCCGGCGCTGCTGGCGGTCGCCGAGACCGAACGCGAGGCGTACCTGCACTACTGGCAATCCGAAGTCGGCGACGCCGCCGCGATGGTCGCCGACATCGGTTACGCCGGCAGTATCCAGAAATACCTGTCGCGGATGACCGGTCGCCCATTGGGCGGCGCCTACTTCGCGCTGCGGCGTGGCGCGCACCAGTTGCAGGGACTCGGCTGGGCCATGGCCCGGCATCACGACGGCCGTGAACAGGACCATGAAGCGTCACCGATCCTGCAGCATGACCTCCTGCTGGAAGCGCTGCTGGCCGCGCCGAGCGGGCAGTTCTGCCGCTTCCACAGCGAAGGCGGCGAACGCGTTGCGGAATTCGCCCCCATGGAACTGGATGCACGCGGCGTGGCCGTGCTCGAACGCCTGCACCGCGGCGCACTCGATTTCATCGAGGATGCGGCGCGCATCGCGGGGCCGGACATCGCTCATCTGCAGTTCGATCCGCAAGGCGTCACCACGCCGCTCGATTGCTTCGCCAGCGGCCAATGGCAGCACGATGGCTGGCTGACCGCGCTGGGCACCGAAGATGCCTTCACCGGTCGCGGCCGGGTTGTCCCCGGCCGCTGATCCACGCCTCAGCGCGAAAACGCCACGCCGGTCTTCTGCTTCAGCTCGTCGTCGCCGACGCCCTCGGCCGCTTCCACGAGCTTCAACCCCTCCGGCGTGACATCGAACACCGCCAGGTCGGTGATGATGCGATCCACCACGCCCACGCCAGTGAGCGGCAAATCGCATTGCGGCAGGATCTTGTGGCTGCCGTCCTTCGCGACGTGCTCCATCAGCACGACCACGCGCTTGACGCCGGCCACCAGGTCCATCGCCCCGCCCATGCCCTTGACCATTTTGCCGGGCACCATCCAGTTGGCGATGTCGCCCTTGTCGGTCACCTGCATCGCGCCGAGGATCGCCAGGTCGATATGCCCGCCGCGGATCATCGCGAACGAATCGTGGCTGCCGAAGTAGCTCGCGCCGGGGCGCGCGGTCACGGTCTGCTTGCCGGCGTTGATGAGGTCGGCGTCGATCTCTTGCTCGGTCGGGAACGGGCCAATGCCCAGCAGGCCGTTCTCGGACTGCAGCCACACGTCCACGCCTTCGGGGATGTGGTTGGCCACCAGCGTCGGCAGGCCGATGCCCAGGTTCACGTAGGCGCCGTCGCTGAGCTCGCGCGCGGCGCGCGCGGCCATCTCGTCACGGGTCCAGGCCATCAGGGGGTCTCCTTGCGCACGGTGCGCTGCTCGATGCGCTTCTCCGGATGGGCGTTGACCACGATGCGGTCCACGTAGATGCCCGGCAGGTGCACCTGGTCCGGATCGATCTGGCCGACCTCGACCAGTTCCTCCGCCTCGGCGATGCACAGCTGCCCCGCCATCGCGCAGGCCGGGTTGAAGTTGCGCGCGGTCTTGCGGAACACGAGGTTGCCGGCGGCATCCGCCTTCCACGCCTTCACCAGCGCGACGTCGGCGCGAAGTGCCGTCTCCATCACATATTGCTTGCCGTCGAATTCGCGCGTTTCCTTGCCCTCGGCCACCACCGTGCCGTAGCCGGTGGCGGTGTAGAACGCCGGGATCCCCGCACCGCCCGCGCGCAGGCGCTCGGCCAGCGTGCCCTGCGGGTTGAATTCCAGCTCCAGTTCGCCCGACAGGAACTGCCGCTCGAATTCCTTGTTCTCACCGACGTATGACGAAATCATCTTGCGGATCTGCCGGGTTTCCAGCAGCAGGCCGAGGCCGAAGCCATCCACGCCCGCGTTGTTGGAAATGACGGTCAGGTTTTTCACGCCGCTATCACGCAGCGCGGCAATCAGCGCTTCGGGAATGCCGCACAGGCCGAAACCGCCGACCGCCAGGGTCTGCCCATCGGCCACCACGCCTTTCAGGGCCTGCGCGGCATCGGCAAATTGCTTGCCTTGCGCGCCGGCCGCCCGGGTATTGCTCATCACCGCCCTCACCTCGTTGATGTCAGGCCCCCATTCTAGCCGCTGACCCGAACCTGTCCCGTTGGCCGAAAGGACTAGGGGAGCGTGTTTTGAGGCGCCCGGCCCCGCTAAACTCAGGCTCCCCCAGAGCAAGCCCCAGGAGTTGCGCATGACGTTGCCTGCCTTCAAGGCCTATGACATCCGCGGTCGCGTTCCCGATGAACTCAACGAGGACATGGCACGGCGGATCGGCGCGGCCCTTGCCGCGCAGTTGGAGAACGCCGGGCCGGTGGTGGTGGGACACGATGTGCGGCTGACCAGCCCCGGCCTGAGCGACGCGGTGGCCGCTGGCCTGCGCGGTGCCGGCCGCGAAGTGATCGACATCGGCCTGTGCGGCACCGAGGAGGTCTATTTCCAGACCGACCATCGCGGCGCGGCCGGCGGCGTGATGGTGACCGCCAGCCACAACCCGATGGACTACAACGGCATGAAGCTGGTGCGCGAGAGCGCCAAGCCGATCAGCTCGGATACCGGCCTGTTCGCCATTTCCGATGCGGTGCAGGCCGACACCTCCGCCCCCGCCGCGCCGGCCGCCGGCATCAGCAGCGCGCCGGACAAGTCCGCCTATATCGAACACCTGCTCAGCTACATCGACCGCAACGGGCTCAAGCCGCTGAAGCTGGTGGTCAACGCCGGCAATGGCGGCGCGGGCGCGGTCATCGACCTGCTCGCCCCGCACCTGCCCTTCGAATTCGTGCGCGTCTTCCACGGGCCGGACGGCAACTTCCCCAACGGCATCCCCAACCCGCTGCTGCCGGAAAACCGCGCCGCCACCGCCGATGCGTTGCGCGCGCATGGCGCGGATTTCGGCATCGCCTGGGACGGCGACTTCGACCGCTGCTTCTTCTTCGACGAGACCGGCCGCTTCATCGAGGGCTATTACCTCGTGGGCCTGCTCGCCCAGGCGATCCTGCGCAAGCAGCCGGGCGGCAAGATCGTGCACGACCCGCGCCTGACTTGGAACACCGTGGAGATGGTGGAAGCGGCCGGCGGCGTGCCGGTGCTGTGCAAGAGCGGCCACGCCTTCATCAAGGAGAAGATGCGCGCGGAGAATGCCGTGTACGGCGGCGAGATGAGCGCGCACCATTATTTCCGCGAGTTCGCCTATGCCGACTCGGGCATGATCCCGTGGCTGCTGATCGCCGACCTGGTCTCGCGTTCGGGCCATTCGCTGGCCGAACTGGTGGAAGACCGCATGGCCGCCTTCCCGTGCAGCGGCGAGATCAACTTCAAGGTGGCGGACGCCAAGGCCTCGGTGGCCCGCGTGCTGGCGCACTTCGCGCCGCTGTCGCCGACGCTGGAACATACCGATGGCGTGAGTGCCGATTTCGGCAGCTGGCGTTTCAACCTGCGCAGCTCCAACACCGAGCCGCTGCTGCGCTTGAACGTGGAAGCGCGGGGCGATGCGGCATTGATGCAGTCGCGCACCGATGAAATCTCCCGCCTCCTCGTATCCTGACCTACAGCCAAGGACTTGTGCCCATGAACGACATTCTTCCCGTCATCCTGTCCGGCGGCTCCGGCACCCGGCTGTGGCCGCTCTCGCGCGAGAGCTATCCCAAGCAGTTCCTCCCGCTCACCAGCGAGCTGACGATGCTGCAGGCGACCTGGCACCGCGTGGCCCCGATCGCCGGCCGCGCGCCGCTGATCATCGCCAACGAGGAACATCGTTTCGTCGCCGCCGAACAGCTGCAGCAGGTTGGCGCCACACCGCAGGCGATCATGCTCGAGCCGATCGGCCGCAACACCGCGCCGGCGATTGCCGTGGCCGCGCTGGAAGCGACCCGCGAAGGCGGTGACGCGCTGCTGCTCGTGCTGCCGTCGGACCACGTCATCAGCAACGAGAAGGCCTTCCAGGACGCCGTGCTCGAAGCCGCCAAGGCCGCGCGCGATGGCAAGCTGGTGACCTTCGGCATCGTGCCCGCCACGCCGGAGACCGGCTATGGCTACATCAAGGCCGCCGCCGGCACCGGCACCCGTCCGGTCGAGCGCTTCGTCGAGAAGCCCGACCTGGCCACGGCCCAGGGCTACGTCGCTTCCGGCGAATACTTCTGGAACAGCGGCATGTTCCTGTTCAAGGCCTCGCGCTACCTGGAGGAACTGGGCAAGCTCAACCCGGCCATCCTCGAAGCGACCCGCAAGGCCTGGGAAGGCGCCAAGCGCGATTCGGATTTCGTCCGCCTCGACAAGGAAACCTTCAAGGTCGTGCCGTCGGATTCGATCGACTACGCGGTGATGGAGAAGACCCAGGACGCGGCCGTGCTGCCGCTGGACGCGGGCTGGAGCGACGTCGGTTCGTGGACCGCCCTGCGCGACGTGTCGCGCCAGGATCCGGACGGCAATGCGCACCATGGCGACGTGATCGCCATCGACTGCCGCAACACCTACGCCTATGGCGACCGCCTGATCGCGCTGGTGGGCCTGGACGACGTGGTGGTGGTCGAAACCGCCGACGCCGTGCTGGTCGGCAAGGGCGAGCGCATGCAGGAGGTCAAGGAGGTCGTGGCGCGCATCAAGCAGGACAAGCGCTCCGAGGCCACCTGGCACCGCAAGGTCTACCGCCCGTGGGGCGCCTACGATTCGATCGACAATGGCCAGCGTTTCCAGGTCAAGCGCATCACGGTCAAGCCGGGCGCGACGCTGAGCCTGCAGATGCACCATCATCGTGCCGAGCACTGGATCGTGGTCAGCGGCACCGCGGAAGTGACGCGTGGCGAGGACGTGCTGCTGCTGACGGAAAACCAGAGCACCTATATCCCGCTGGGCGTGACGCACCGCCTGCGCAACCCGGGCAAGCTGCCGCTGGAGCTGATCGAAGTGCAGTCCGGCAGCTACCTCGGCGAGGATGACATCGTGCGGTTCGAGGATACGTACGGCCGGGCTTGAGCCCCGCGTACCACTCGACAGGAAACGGCGGCCGCAAGGCCGCCGTTTCTGTTTCAGGCGGCCTGCACGACCACTTCGGGGTCTTCGCCGGGTGCGGCACGCTCGATCCAGCTCACGCCTTCCTGCACCAACCGCACCTGCAGGCGAAACCTGCCCGCGTGCTCCGGCGCCCGCACGCATGCGCTCATCTCCAGGCGCCCGCCCGCGGGCAACACCGCGGGCAGCGGCGTGCGTTCGCCGTTATGGACCACGGTTACGCCGCTGCCGGCGTCCACCCAGTGGTACGCCACGTGGACGGGATGCGGCGGCCGGCTGCTGAGCACCTCGTCCGAATCATTGCGCACGGTGACCCGCACGCGCGTCGTGTCGTTGGCCACCAGCGCGGCCGAACAGGCCACCGATTCGACGCCGATGTGTTCGAGCGAGGTCGCCTGCAAGGGCGTGCGCCAGGCCGCCCCCACGCATCCCTCGCGCGCCGCCTCCTTCAGCACCAGCGAGTGCACCATCGCATCGAAGCGTTCGGAGAACCGCTCGCACGCCCAGGCATAAAGCGCCCGATCCATCGACGTCGCGGCCTCGATCGCCGCACGGACGTCGGCGGGAATATCCGGCGCCGCCAGGGCGTTGGGCGAGACGTTCAAGCGCTGCGCCGGCATGCCCGGGTCGAAGCCGAACGCATGCGACAGCAGGGACAGGGAATGCTCCATGCGCTCGGCAATCCCGAACTGCATCGTCTCCAGCCTGCGCTTGGCGGTCTCCAGCAACGCGGGGTCGTGGCCGCGCTCGGCATAGGCGCGGATGGTGCGCTGCCCGTATCCGACGGGATCGGCGGCCAGCCGCTCGAAGTCCAGGTCGGCCGCCAGGAACAGCGTCTGCGTATTGAGCAGGTCCCAGCGGGTTTCAGGATCGTTGACGAAATCGAGCAGCGACCACTGTTCGCTCACCATGCGCTCGTGCCGGTAGGCATCCGGATTGCGCCGCACGTGCAGGTACCAGGAGAGCGTCCTTTGCAGCGGATCGCGAAGCATCGTCAGGTACTGCAACGGCTTGCCGACGTACCGCTCCACGCCATGCCAGAGATGACCGCGGTAGAACTGGTAGTCGCCCACGCGCGCGCGATCCAGCGCGAACAGTTCGGGCAACAACTGGCCAGGACAGATATCGCCTCGCGCGTACTGCGCGTCGAGAAACGCGATCAGCGTGGTGCCGGCCGTCTTCGGGATATGCAGGAAGTACACCGGCGCCTTCGCCGGAGCAGGAAACTGGGACACGCCGCCGTGCTGCATCTATGCCCTCCCGGGTACATGACGCTGCTCAGCGCGGCAGTCGGCCCTCCACCGCCAACCGCGCCACTTGCCCGAGCACGGCCTCCATCTCCCGCCGCCAATCCGGCAGCTCGACAGGGAAATCCGCGACCAGGCTGCTGCAGTCCAGGCACGAGTAGCGAGGACGCCGCGCGGGCGTCGGATACGCGTCCGTCGTGACCGGCACGACGCGCGGCATCCTTTCAAGCAAGCCCATGCCATGGGCGTGGCCCAACAGCGACTCGGCGAAGCCGTGCCAACTGGTCTGGCCAGTGGCCGTAAGATGCCACACTCCTGTCATAAGCTGATCACCCACGAGAATATCGCGGGTCACATTTGCGACCAGGGTCGCGGATGTCGGCGTGCCGGTCTGGTCGGCCACGACACGGAGCTCTTCACGTTCAGCGGCCAGCTTCAGCATCGTGAGCAGGAAATTGCGGCTGTGTGCCGCGTAGACCCATGCCGTGCGGAAGATCAGGTGCCTTCCGCCCGCCGCCTGGATGCGCTGCTCGCCCGCCAGTTTGCTGGCGCCGTACACGCCCAGCGGGGCGGTCGGATCTTCGGGCCGGTAGGGGCGGCGGCCTTCACCGTCGAACACGTAATCCGTCGAGTAATGCACCAGCGGCACGTCATGCGCCGCGCACCATTGTGCGAGGACGCCGGGCGCCTCGCCGTTGACGCAGAAGGCCAGCTCGCGCTCCTGCTCGGCTCGGTCGACCGCCGTGTAGGCCGCGGCATTGATGACGCGGTGCGGGCGCAGGCGATCGAGCAGCGCCGGCAGCGTGGTCGGCTCGGTGAAGTCCGCGGTCTCGCAGGCGCTGCCATCGGCCAGACGGCCGCTGCGCGTCGCACCGACCACGGGTGCCAGCGGCGCGAGCGCACGCATCAGCTCCTGCCCGACCTGCCCGTTCGCGCCCAGCACCAGCGTGGTCATGGTGCAAAGACCGGCAGCCGATCCGGCGCCACGTCCTCGAGGAACGGCGCAAGCGTGTCCTTCGCCGACAGGATCGGCGCGTCCAGCGGCCAGTCCACGCCAATGCTGGCATCGTCCCAGCGCACGCTCGCGTCGGCTTCGCGCACGTACACATCGGTGCAGAGATAGCTGAACACCGCGCGCTCGGACAACACCGCGAAGCCATGCGCGAAGCCTTCCGGAATCCAGAACTGCCGGCGGTTCTCGCCACTGAGGATCACGGCGGCCCAGCGACCGAAATGCGGGGAACCACGGCGGATATCGACCGCCACGTCGTAGACCTCGCCTTCCAGCACGCTGACCAGCTTCCCTTGCGGGCGCGGCCACTGGTAATGGAGGCCGCGCAGCACGCCACGGCTGGAGGAGGACACGTTGCTCTGCACGAAGCGCATGTCCAACCCGTGGGCCGCATAACGCTCCGCGTTCCAGCTCTCGAAAAAGAAGCCGCGCTCGTCGCCATGGACGACGGGCTCGATGACCAGGCAACCCGGCAATGCGGTTTCAATCAACTTCAAAACATCTTCCCCCGTCGGGCCAGGTCGTGCAGGTACTTTCCGTAGGCATTCTTGGATAGCGGCGCGGCGAGCCGTTCCAGGTCTTCCGCGCCGATCCAGCCGTACCCGAAGGCGATCTCCTCCGGGCAGCAAACCTGCAATCCCTGGCGCGCCTGGATGGTCTCGATGAAATTCGCCGCTTCGTGCAGCGACTGGTGCGTGCCGGTGTCCAGCCACGCATAGCCGCGACCCAGCGCCTCCAGGTGCAGCGAGCCGTCTTCCAGGTAGCAGCGATTGAGATCGGTGATCTCCAGCTCGCCGCGCGGCGACGGCTTCAACGCGGCGGCGTAGTCGCTCGCGCGCCTGTCGTAGAAATACAGGCCGGTGACCGCGTACTGCGAACGCGGCTGGGCCGGCTTCTCCTCGATGCCGATCACCTTCCCGCTGGCATCGAACTCGGCCACGCCATAGCGCTCCGGATCGTTGACCCAGTAACCGAACACCGTTGCGCCATGCTCGCGCGCATCGGCGCGGCGCAGCGTCTCCGTCAGGCCATGCCCATGGAAGATGTTGTCGCCCAGCACCAGGCAGCTCGGCTGGCCATCGACGAAGTCGCGGCCAATCACGTACGCCTGCGCCAGCCCGTCCGGGCTCGGCTGCACCGCGTACTGGATGTTCATGCCCCACTGCGAACCGTCGCCCAGCAGGTTCTGGAACAGCGCCTGCTCGTGCGGCGTGTTGATGATCAGCACGTCGCGGATGCCCGCCAGCATCAGCACGCTGAGCGGGTAGTAGATCATCGGCTTGTCGTACACCGGCAGCAGCTGCTTGCTGACGCCCTGGGTGATCGGATACAGCCGCGTGCCGGAACCGCCGGCGAGGATGATGCCCTTGCGCTTGCTCATCATGTGGGATCGCTCCGTGATCAGGCGGCGGTGCCGATGCGTTCGAGCCGGTAGCTGCCATCGAGCACGCCGCGCACCCAGTCCTGGTTGTCCAGGTACCAGTCCACGGTGAAGGCGATGCCCTGCTCGAAGGTGTGCTTCGGTTCCCAGCCCAGTTCGTCCTTCAGCTTGGAGGCGTCGATCGCGTAGCGGCGATCGTGGCCTGGGCGATCGGCGACATGGGTGATCTGGCTTTCGCGCGGCTGGCCATCGGCGCGCGGCCGGCGCTGGTCGAGCAGCGCGCAGATCGCGCGCACCACTTCGATGTTCTGCCGCTCGGCATTGCCGCCGACGTTGTAGGTCTCGCCAACACGACCGTTCGCCAGCACGGTGCGGATCGCCTCGCAGTGGTCGCTGACGAACAGCCAGTCACGCACCTGCTTGCCATCGCCGTACACCGGCAGCGCTTCGCCGGCCAGCGCCTTGGCGATCACCAGCGGGATGAGCTTTTCCGGGAAATGGTACGGGCCGTAATTGTTCGAGCAGTTGGTGGTCAGCGTCGGCAGGCCGTAGGTGTGGTGGAACGCGCGCACCAGGTGGTCGGATGCGGCCTTCGAGGCGGAATACGGCGAGTTCGGCGCGTAAGGCGTGGTCTCGGAAAACTTGCCGGTCTCGCCCAGCGTGCCGTAGACCTCGTCGGTGGAGACGTGCAGGAAGCGGAAGCCCTCGCGACGCCCATCCGGCAGCGCCTTCCAGTAGTCGCGCGCGGCTTCGAGCAGCCCCAGCGTGCCCACGACATTGGTCTGGATGAAGGCGCCCGGGCCATCGATGGAGCGGTCCACATGGCTCTCGGCGGCGAAGTTCACCACCGCCTCGGGCTGGTGCTCGGCCAGCAGGCGCGACACCAGGTCGCGGTCGCCGATGTCGCCCTGCACGAAGACGTGGTTCGAATCACCCTGCAGCGAGGCCAGCGTATTCAGGTTTCCGGCGTAGGTCAGCAGGTCGAGGTTGACCACCTTCACGCCGCGGGCGACCGCTTCGCGGACGAAATTGCCGCCTATGAATCCGGCGCCGCCGGTTACCAGCCACGTTGCCACCTGGAACTCCCGTCGTGCAAAGAGCGAAAGGATATCCGCTTTGGCGCGACCACCGCCCGCATGCCCTTCAGGATGACGCGCCGCAGCATTTCCATACGCCATCGCACGGAGGTGGTTTGCCGGCTAAAATCGGTGCACTGCCCCGCGCCAGCCGCCGCGGCCGGGCCTTCCCGCAACAGCTGAAGGATCTCGTAAAAGATGAAAATCCTCGTCGCCTACAAGCGCGTGGTGGACTACAACGTCCGCATCCAGGTCAAGCCGGACGGCTCCGGCGTGGTCACGGACGGCGTCAAGCTTTCGCCCAACCCGTTCGATGAAATCGCCCTGGAAGAAGCGCTGCGCCTGCGCGATGCCGGCATCGCCACCGAAGTGGTGGTCGTCACCCTCGCCCCCGCCGATGCCGCCGCGCACCTGCGCAACGGCCTGGCCATGGGCGCCAACCGCGCCATCCACGTCGTCACCGACGCCGCCGTGCAGCCGCTCACCGCCGCGCGCGCCCTGCTCAAGCTGGTCGAGAAGGAGCAGCCGCAGCTGGTGATCCTGGGCAAGCAGGCGATCGACGACGACGCCAACCAGACCGGCCAGATGCTGGCCACGCTGTGGGGCCGCCCGCAGGCGACCTTCGCCTCCAAGCTCGCCGTCGCCGACGGCAAGGCCACGGTGACGCGCGAAGTCGACGCTGGCCTGGAGACGCTGGAAGTCGACCTGCCGGCGGTGGTCACCACCGACCTGCGCCTCAACGAGCCGCGCTTCATCAAGCTGCCGGACATCATGAAGGCCAAGAGCAAGCCGCTGGAGACGATCGCCTTCGCCGATCTCGGCGTGGACGCCAACGACAGCCTGAAGACCACTCGTTACGCCCCGCCGGCCAAGCGCAGCCGCGGCGTCATGGTGAAGGATGCCGCCGAACTGGTGGCCGCACTCAAGCAGAAGGGGTTGCTGTAATGGCCAAGGTACTCATCGTCGCCGAACACCTGGGCGGGCAGCTCAATACCGCCACCGCCAAGACCGTCAGCGCCGCGCAGGCCCTGCAGCCGGAAGCCATCGACATCGTCGTGCTGGCCGCCGACCCGGCCGGCGTCGCCGCCCAGGCCGCGCAGATTGCCGGCGTGGCGCGCGTGCTGACCGTGGCCAACGCCGCCAACGAACACGCGCTCGCCCAGGTGCTGGGCCCGCAGATCGCGAAGCTGGCCGCCGGCTACAGCCACGTCTTCGGCCCGTCGACCACCTTCGGCAAGGATCTGATGCCGGTCGTGGCGGCCCTGCTGGGCGTCAACCAGGTCTCCGACCTGATGGCGGTGGAGGGCACGCATGTCTTCCAGCGCCCGATCTACGCGGGCAACGCGATCATCACCGTCGAGGCACCGGCCGACCAGGTCGTCGTCGCCACCGTGCGCACGGCCTCGTGGCCGGAAGCGGCCAAGGGCGGCAGCGCCGCGGTGGAAGCCGCGCAGGCCGAGGCCACGCTGCCGAGCCACACCCGCTTCGTCGGCCTGGCGGCCGGCAAGTCCGACCGCCCCGACCTGCAGAGCGCCAAGCGCGTCGTCTCCGGCGGCCGCGGCGTCGGCTCGGAGGAGAACTTCAAGGTCATCTACCAGCTGGCCGACAAGCTCGGCGCGGCGGTGGGCGCCTCGCGCGCGGCAGTGGATGCCGGCTACGTGCCCAACGAGTTGCAGGTGGGCCAGACCGGCAAGATCATCGCCCCGGAGCTGTACGTGGCGGTGGGCATCAGCGGCGCGATCCAGCACCTGACCGGCATCAAGGACGCCGGGACGATCGTGGCGATCAACAAGGACGGCGAGGCGCCGATCTTCGAGATCGCCGATATCGGACTGGTGGGTGACTTGTTCACGCTGCTGCCGGAGCTCGAGAAAGCGCTGGCCTGATCCACGCCGGGCACGTCGCACCGTAAAGCGACGTGCCCGCCGGTTTCGTGGGCACCGTCGCTGGCGGTACGCGGGTTCTGGGTATACTCCGGGCATCCGACTGACGGGGCCCAGCGTATGCAAGGCGTTACGGAAGATGCGGTGGCGTGGGCGTATCGAATCCTGCTCGAGCGCGAGCCGGAAAGCGAGCAGGTCGTCGAGGACACCCTCGGCAGGTTGCAATCGATGCGCGAGCTTCGACTGAACTTCGTCAATTCGGTCGAGTACCGCGAGAAGTTCGACGAGGCGCAGTCGAACGGGCAAAGCCCTTATTTCCACTATGCCGCGACTTTCGACGCATTGCCGTTGATACGCCGCCATGCAGTCGAATCGACGGAAAAGCCGGGCTACCTGGTCAATTTCCTCGGCGTCGCGATCGACCCCAAGTTCTTTCCCTCACTCCTGCAGGATCGCGCAGGAGAAGTGGAAGGCGTGCCGATCCCGGCGAACTGGCACGCGGACATCGCCGAGTGGGCCGCGGCATTGCGCGCGGTCGAACTGTCGGGCGAAAGGTTCGTCGTCACCGAGCTCGGTTGCGGCTGGGGCTGCTGGATGAACAACACCGGCGTGGCGGCGCGCGCGACCGGGCGCCAGGTCAAGGTCATCGGCATCGAAGGCGACAGCGGCCACATCGAATTCGCGCGCGAATCCCTGGCGACGAATGGCTTCACGGACGACGAGATCGAACTGCACCGTGGCATCGCCACGTTCCAGGCGGGCGTGGCGCTGTTTCCGCGACAGGAAGTCCCCGGGATGAGCTGGGGCAGCGAACCCATCTTCAACGCCACCGAGGAACAGCGCCGGCAGGCCACCGAATCGGGGCATTACGACGAAGTCACGATGGTGCCGCTGGCCGACGTCATCGCCAACGAACCCAGGATCGACCTGCTCCACATCGACATCCAGGGTGGTGAAGCGGACCTGGTGGAGCAGAGCCTGGCGCTGCTCAACCGGAAGGTGGCCTACATGCTGATCGGCACCCACTCGAAACAGATCGAGGGCCGCCTCTACGCCGCGCTGCTCGATGCGGGCTGGCACCTGGAAATGGAGCGCCCCGCCCTGTTCGACATCGTGGATGGGCATCCCCGGGTCAAGGTGGATGGCGTGCAGGGATGGCGTAACCCGGCCCTGCTGCCTCTATGAGACCGGTGCCCCTGCGCACCAGAAACCTTCTACTCGTCACGCTGTTCGGCCTGTATATCCTGCTGGGCCTGTGCATTTACCCGGACTACGGCGTCTCGTGGGACGAGCCCATTTCGCGCACCAACGGAATGGTGAACCTGAAGTACCTCGAGAAGACGTACTTCCCGGCCATGCTTACGCCGGACGTCGCCCGCTATCCGGATTTGCAGGATTGGGTGGACCGCGATTACGGCGTGGCGTTCGAACTGCCGCTGGCCGCGCTGGAGCAGGCGTTCGGCGTGACCGGCGCGGCGGTGTATCCCTTCCGGCACCTGCTTACCTTCCTGTTCTCGACCCTCGGCGTGCTGGCCCTCTACAAGACGGCCGCGTTCGTTTATCGCGACTATCGCGCCGGGCTGCTGGCCGCGCTGATGCTGGTGCTGTCGCCCCGGCTGTTCGGCGAGTCCTTCTACAACTCCAAGGACGTGGTGTTCCTGACCGTCATCGCCTTGTCCACGTACACGATGACAAGGCTGCTCTGGACACCGGGATGGCGCTGGGCCGTGCTGCACGGCCTGGCCTGCGGCTTTGCCATCGACGTGCGGGTGATGGGCGTGGTGATGATCCCGCTCACGCTGGCGTTCCTGCTGGTCCGGCTGCTCAAGCGCGAGATTTCCGTACGCGACCTGGTCATCGCCGGCGTGACGTTCGCCGTGACGACGGTCGTCGTGGTCGTCGCGCTGTTCCCGTTCCTGTGGGAAGACCCGCTGGGCAACTTCCTGCTCACCTTCGGCAACATGTCGAAATTCCGCTGGAGCAACCAGGTCTTGTACCTGGGTGAACTGCTGCGATCGACCGACCTGCCCTGGCACTACATTCCCGTCTGGCTCCTGCTGACGACTCCGCCGCTGTTCACGGCATTGATGCTGGCGGGCGCGGTGCACATCGGCAGGAACCTGCTGGCCAACCGAGTCGCCCTGTGGGCGACGCCGGCGCAGATGAGCGAACTGAGTTTCCTGGCGCTTTTCCTGGGCCCCATCGTCGCCGTCATCGCCGTGGGGTCGGTGCTCTATGACGGATGGCGCCACCTCTATTTCGTGTATCCGGCCTTCCTGCTGGTCGCCACCGGTGGCGCGGTCGCGATAGCGCGCCACGTGCGGCACGTTCGTACGCTCCGCATCGCATTCCTCGGCTGTATTGCGCTGGCGCTGTCGTGCAATGTCGCGTGGATGGCCAGGGCCCATCCGCTCCAGAACGTGTATTTCAACGTGCTGGCCGGGTCGAACTGGAAGCAGCACTTCGATCTCGATTATTGGGGGCTGTCCAACCGTGACGCCCTGCGCGCGATCCTCGAAGCAGACAAGTCGCCGCTCATCACGATCCGGGTCGTCGGCATGACCTCCCTGGAACCGTCGACGCGCGCGTTTGCGCCATCGGAAGCCGAACGCCTGCTGCTCGTCGATTGGGTGGAACGGCCGCGATACCTGCTGACCAACTACCGGGGCGAGCCCAAGGGCATCGATCCCCGCCGCTTCCCGGGCTATGCGCCGTTCTACGAAAGGAAGGTCGGCGAGGAAGTCGTCGTGACCGTTCTCAAGCGGGTGGACACGTCCACGGAAGACGCCATCTCCCGCGCCACGCGCGCTTACACCGAAGAGGAGTTCAAGGGCCTGAGCTACTCACTGGCCCCTGCGCGCAAGGTGGCGGGCGCCACGTATGTCGACCTGAAGATCGTCAATTCCGGCGACCAGAAGATCGCGGCGCTGACTTCCGGAAACAATCCGATCCATGTCTCCTGGCGATTCCTCGACCGCAACGACCTGCCGGCCGGCGGCTTCGAGCCACGCCTCAAGCTGCCCAGGGACATTCCGGCGCATGGCGAGGCCGTGCTTCCGATTCGCATCGACCGCCGCAAGATCGTCCCCGGCGGCACGCTCCAGGTCGACCTCGTGCAGGAAGGCACATTCTGGGGGCAAGCCATCGGCATGCCGCCGGCCACCCTGCCCTGGCCGGCCCCCGGGATTTCCGTGACCTCGCGTGCGTATACGGAAGCGGAGCTCAGCGGTCTCGGTTTCCAGCTGGCCCCACCCCGCCGCAGCGGCGGGCACCTCTACGTGGACCTGCGCATCGCCAACAACAGCGGCCAACGGCTGGCGGCCATGACGACGAACAACACCCCGCTGCGGGTGTCCTGGCGCTTCCTCGACCGCGATGGCCAGGCCGTCGGCGGCTTCGATCCACGCATCAACCTGCCGGCGGATATCCCGGCGCACGGCGTGTTGACCGTGCCCCTGCGGATCGATCCACGAGCCGTCGTCCCCGGCGGCACCCTGGAAGCCGATCTCGTGCAGGAAGGCATGTTCTGGGGCCGATCGATCGGCCTGACGACCGCCACGCTGCGCTGGCCGGACGATCTTGCCCGCCCAGCCGAATGACCGACGCGGCGGGCGGAGATATCCCGCCCGCGCGCAACGTCAGTTGTCGCCGAACAAGTCGCGCGTATACACCTTGTCCGCCACGTCCTGCAGGGCGTCGGACATGCGGTTGCTGATGATCACGTCCGCCTCGCGCTTGAAGGCCTCCAGGTCGCCGATGACGCGCGAACGGAAGAACTCGTCTTCCTGCAGGCACGGTTCGTAGATGATGACGTCCACGCCCTTGGCCTTGATGCGCTTCATCACGCCCTGGATGCTGGAGGAGCGGAAGTTGTCCGAGCCGCTCTTCATGATCAGGCGGTAGATGCCCACCACCTTCGGCTTGCGCTTGAGGATGTCCTCGGCGATGAAATCCTTGCGCGTGGTGTTCGAGTCGACGATGGCGCGGATGAGGTTCTGCGGGACGCTCTGGTAGTTGGCCAGCAGCTGCTTGGTGTCCTTCGGCAGGCAGTAGCCGCCGTAACCGAAGGACGGGTTGTTGTAGTGCCCGCCGATCCGCGGATCCAGGCTGATGCCCTCGATGATCTGGCGGCTGTCCAGCCCGTGCATCAAGGCATAGGTATCCAGTTCGTTGAAGTAGGACACCCGCATCGCGAGGTACGTATTGGCGAACAGCTTGATGGCTTCCGCCTCCGTCGGCTCGGTGAAGAGCACGGGGACGTCCTGCTTGATGGCGCCTTCCTGCAGCAAACCCGCAAACACACGGGCGCGCTCGGAGTGCTCGCCGACGATGATCCGCGACGGATGCAGGTTGTCGTACAGCGCACGCCCCTCGCGCAGGAACTCCGGCGAGAAAATGATGTTGTCCACGCCGAATTTCTTGCGCGCATTGGCGACGTAACCGACCGGGATGGTCGACTTGATCACCATCGTCGCTGCCGGGTTGGTCGCCACCACGTCGGCGATGACGGCCTCGATCGAGCGCGTATTGAAATAGTTGGTGCCGGGGTCGTAGTCCGTCGGCGTGGCAATGATGACGAAGTCCGCCCCTTCATAGGCTTCCCGGGGAGACAGCGTGGCGCGGAAATTCAGGCCGCCGCTGGCCAGGGCTTCTTCGAGCTCGGCGTCGACGATGGGCGAACGCCCTTCGTTGAGCATCCGCACCTTCTCTTCGATGATGTCCAGTGCCACGACTTCATGGTGGCGGGCAAGCAACACACCGTTGGAGAGCCCCACATAGCCGGTACCCGCAATTGCAATCTTCATCTTCCATCGCCCTTGTTGCCGATAAGTGATCCAGTGGCTGGCGCAGGCCAATCCACCGTCAGTGGCGGCACGCCGATGGTGTGGGCCCAGAACACGCCCTCCTGCACCACCGAGACCTGCAGCCAGCGCGCATCGCGGGGGAATGCTTCCGGCATCACGAAGATGCGCAGCTCCCCCGCTCCCTTGGGCTCGATCGCGGGCAGGCTCGCACGCGCATCCCAGCTTCCGGTGCCTGCGTCGGTATCCGTGACCAGCCGCCATGACAACGCCAAGGGAGCATACAGTCTTCCCGAGGTGTTCAGGCCGATCGCGTCGTTGTGGTTCAAGATCCGCAAGGAAACTTCAATCCGCCCATCCGGCTGTGGCTGCGCGCCGGCGTAGACGAGCTCGATGTTTCGCACCTGGTCCTGTGAATATTGCAGTTGCACCCGCTTGGCGACCAGCGACTTGGGCGACACGCTCCACCAGTAGTCGCCTCGCGTCGCGCCGGCGCCGGGCAGGTCACCGCGCCAATAGGCGCACATCGCCAACACGGTCACGGCGCAACATACCGCCGCCGCTGCAAGCCATAGCCTGCGTGCGAACGGCTTGGCGGAAGCCAGGCCTTCGGCGAGCACGATCATGGCGATCGGCGCCAGTTCCACGAACCCACGGTGTCCGAAGCCGGCGCCCAGCGCCCAGGAATGCCAGGAGCCATACAACAGCGCGAAGATCGCACTGCAGACCAGCAGGACCTGGGAAGCCGGCGCCCGCCAGGCACGCAAGGCGAACCAGGTGGCGAGCAACATCACCGGGTAATAGGTGTACAGGCCCCGCTCGTAGGAGAACAGGACCTCGAACGAGTGCCGGGCGAAGCTGGGAAAGGCCTCGTTGCCGTAGCTCGAGATGGTGGTGGCACCGCTGGCATACCGGTTGTAGGCAATCTGCAATGCCAGCGCCGCCGCCGTACCTGCCGCCCAGCCGAACCACACGCGCCAGCGCGTAGGGCCGGCGATGCCGCCGAACAGGAGGTAGGCAATCGCCAGGGTCAACAGGCCGTTGGTCTGGCGCACCAGGTACAGCCAGCCGCACACCAGCATGAAGGCGCATAGCCACGGCACGGTGACGTCACGCCGGCCAGTGCCCATCCAGAGCAGAAGCGCGGCGCCGAAGCTGGTGTAGACGTGACTGAAGGACGCATCGAACGTGCCGTAGTGGAACAGGCCCGTTCCGAACGTCACCAGGGCTACCGACGCCAGCGCCAGGCCCTGGTGTATGCCCCGCCGCAACAGCACGACGTACATCATGCAGGCGATGGCCAACAGCATCAGCGCCCCGCCCCACAGGACCACGCGATGCTCACCGACCGAGAATCCGGTGCCGACCGGGTCGTTGGCCAACCACGGCAAGGAGAACGGCAACTGCAGCAAGCCCACGCCCGGCGGATACTTGACCCGGCATCGCTGCTGCTCAAGGTTTTCGCTCGAGATTGCGTTCACCGGATCGAGCAATTCCCGGTACTCGCAAAAGCTCAGGTCCCCATGTGCCAGGCCATGCACCCAGATGTGGTAACCCACGCCGTCGGACCGGATGTCCGGCGTGTTGGCATAGGGCCGGAAAATCGTGACCCAGCAAAGCAAAGCCGCGAAAAGGACGCCGCATGCAAGCGCGACGAACACACTGCTTCCACCCTTTCCCGACCAAGCCGCAGCACCTTGCCGCATCTGTGTTCTCCCCCTGCTCCGGGGCCTTTGAGTATTGAACGACGAGGACCGAGGGCGGGTGCGGCCACAGCCGCCTTGCCCCGGCCTCGATGCTGAAACCATCCCATGACCGCAGGATGGCGATGCCGCGCTCCGCTATTGCACCTGCTCGACCGGCAACGGCGTGATCACGGGCGGGACGCCCTGGTCATGGAACCAGGCACGCCCCTCGATCAACATGCCCAGCGCAAGCCTGTCGCCATCGTGGGTCGAAGCGGGTACGACGAACTCGATCTCACGCTGCTCTCCGGGCGCCAGGTCCAGGCCATCGCCGATTTCCACGCGCGCGCTCCAGGCGGCCGGATCGACCGCGGCGCCCGGCTGCAACTTCTGCCACGACAGCCGCGTGGGCTGCGCGGCAGGCGTGGCATCGAGCACGAAGTCCGAGCCGTTGCGCACCTGCACCCGCACGCGGTACTGGGAGGGCTCCCGCTGCACCGAGAGCACGTTGAGCGAAACCAACCGGAAGTCTTCCAGCGGCAGCGCCGTCCAGCTGCCCGGCGGGCACGCCGGTTGTCCCGGCAGCACGACCGGGCCGCCCGCCGCGGCAGGCAACGGGGCATGCAGATGGTCCATGTAGAAGGCTGCCGCGGCGCGGAGCCGTCGGGCCGCCTGCGCGCACGCCGGTACATCATTCCGGGGCAACGGCCAATACCCCGGCGCGAGATTGCCCGAGTAGCCGTTGAGCGTCGGCCGGTCGACGGTTTGTCCGAGCACCATGCCGTCCAGCTGCGCGTTGATGAAGGTATTGTCCGGACGCAGCGGCACGAAGACGAGCGCGTCCGCCGGCAGCGGCGTCGGCAGGCCGGCCTGCAACGCCAGGGTGCCGGTTCGCGCCTGCGCCGCGTCGAAGTTGACGGTCCGCATGGTGGTGGACTCGACGATCATGAGCAGCGCCAGCGCCGCGACGGGCAGGCGCCAGAACTCGCCGCGACCGCGCACCGCGTCCACGCCGACGGCCACCAGCACCGCGACGGGCATCGCCAGCACGAGGCCAATGCGCGCCATCGCACGAATCGAGTTCACGCCGGGAAGGCTTGCCAGCAGCAGGTACAGGGAATGACCCCGCACGCTGACGGTCAACACGACCAGCAAGGCGATGGCCAGCAGCGCCACCCACCGCATGCGCAGGGAAGACTTCAGCAACCCCAGCAGGGCCAGCCCGCTGATGCCCAGCCCGAAGAAGATCTGCTGCTCGTGGCGCATTGGCAGGTCGCCCGCCAGGCGTGCACTGACGCCCGCCCAGATCGCCGAACCGTCGGCCAGCACGTAGCTGCGCAGGCGCGGCAGCAACGATGCGATTTCCTGCGCGTCACGCTGGAAGCCATACAGCTTGGAGTAGTGCAGGTACGGATACATCAAACCGGCGAGTGCCACCAGCGCCACCAGCCCCATCGCCACCGCGAACAACAGGTCGCGACGCGCGGTGGGCTCGGAGAGCCGAAGCCCCGGCGTGAACCAGCGCCATGGCGCGCTGCGCTCGACCACCGCCTGCGCGACCGCCCAGGCGCCCAGGAACAGCGCCAGGAAATAGCCCAGGTAGATCGACAGGTAAAACTGCCCGCAGATCGCCAGCGCCAGCCAGCCCAGCCACGACCATCGCGCGGTCTCGCGGAAGCGCTGCCAAAGCAGCAGCGCCACCGGAATCAGGAAGCGATAGACCAGCTGTGCGTGGCCATGGCGCGCGATCACCGGCATCGCGAAGGCGAACGCGAACGCGCCCAGCGCGCCGGCGACCGGCGAGAAGCCCAGCTTGCGCAACACCCAATGGCAAGCGATGAAGTTGGCGACATAGCCGCCCATGTACCAGAGGTCGAACGCCTGGTAACGATCCGCACCCAACAGGCGGTACAACGAGTAGAGCCAGCCGGTGCCCCAGTGGTTGTCCGAGAACGTCACCGCACCGGGCATGGGGAAGAAGAACGAAGGACTCAGCAGGCTCGCTTCCTTGCCCGCCAGCCATCGGTAGAAGTGCTCGAGAATGACGCCATTGAAACGGGCGTCGCCCAGGTCACCCGGCACGCAGGCCATGTGGCAGGTATGCGCCAGCGGCACGAACCAGAACCCCAGCGCGAGCAGCACGACCGGCGCCAGCCAGCGCCAGTCCTGGTCGTTGCGATGACGGCCCAACCCCAAACCCTGCTGCATGGCCTTCCCCCGGTTACTGGCAGCGATAGTCGGAGCTCATCCGGCTATCACGGAACGGATCGGTCAGTGCGTCGGTGTACTGGCCCATCAGCAGCCGATGGGTCGGCAGCAGGTTCTTGCGATAGAACCGGCTGAACCCGGCCAGGCGCTCGCCGCGCGCGGTCAGTCGTACGCAGCCATCGTGGATTTCGATGGTGCCCGACTGCAGCTGTTCGGTCAGGCGAACCTCGACCAGGTGATGCTCGCGCACGTATTCGTCAGTGAACACCTGGCGGAATGCGTCCTCGCGGATGCCGCCGCCGCGCTGCTGCAACTTCTCCAGGATGTAGAAGGAGAGCGAGCGGTCGATCACCGTCGGCACCGAGATCGCGAACAGGTAACCGCCGAGCAGCCAGATCAACACCAGCTGGATGAGCTCCAGGCGGTTCAGGCCATTGAATGCACGCAGCGCGAAACCGGCGCCCGCCACGATGACGACGGCGATGAAGGCATCCAGGATGGTGGCGTACAACACCACTTCCACCCGGAAATGGCGCATGTGGATGTAGTAGACCACCAGCAGGACTGCCACGAAGGCAACGGTGGCCAGGAGGGCGCGTACGTATTTGTTCATTGGAAAACCAGGGTTCATTTGCATTCGTGATGGCCCGCCCGCGTTCCGTGGAGGCGGGGATGGGCACTCGTATTCTGTTTCAATGGCGGGGCACGCACAGCCAGGAATCATCTCCATTGACGTGCGAACGGCAATCGAATCCCGCCTCGAATCCGCTGCCGTAAGCCCGGAAAAGCGCATCGGACAACAGATACACGGCGGTCGGGTCCGGCTTCGCCAGCCTGGCCGGATAGTCGCAGTGGTATGCCAGCTGAGACGGGAGGTTCCGGGCCGCGTAGAAGTTGTTGGTCGGAATCCGCTGGCGCAGTGCGAACTGGCCGACCGACTCGAAGTTGCGGATGCCCAGCGGAGTGGCCTGGTGGTCGCACTGCCAGGCCGGATAAACCAGGATCGCCGAATAGGTTCCGGGCGGCACGCCGTCGAGCACCTGCGCCTTGCCGTCGGCGATGGCGAACTTCACATGGCGTGCAATCGGCTGGATATCGACCAGTTGCACGGCCAGCAGGACGACAAGCAGCGGCAGCGCCCGCCGTGTCCCCAGCCGCAGTACGCAGCTGGCGAGGGCCAGGAATACCAGCCAGAACCCCGACATCCAGAAGAAGCGGCCACTGGAGCGGAACTTCCCGAGCATGTCCTCCAACACGGCAGGCACCGCGAAGTGGTGTCCGGCGGAACCGACGTACACGGTGGTCGACAGGGCCAGCGCGAAGCAGGCCAGCGTGACCACCAGCGCCGGGAAGAACGGGAATTCGACGGCCCGCAGCCGCCGGATCGGCAGCAGCACCAGTGCGGCCGCGCAAAGAACCAGCACGCCGAGGCCGAGATAGTTGAAGCCTTCGGCCGCCTGGCCGCCGGTCGGGTCCGCGATGTCGAGCGGGAACAGCCGCGCGAGCCCATTGGAATCCATGGGGCCGAGGACGTTCGACGAATAGCGCCCGTAGTCGCCGGTCCTCGCGCCGCTGGCGTCCAGGAATCCGAACACCGCCAACCCCAGCGCGGCGACGAGACAGACCAGGACGACCCGCTCCAGTGTCACGCCCCAACCGAGCGTCCGGTAGCGCAACACCGTGATGCCGCACAGGTTGGCCACCACCATGAGGGTCAGGTAGGGATTGATCCCGGTGGCCAGCAGGACCACCGCGCCGTTGCCCAGCCACCATGCCCGCCGCGGGCTATCCAGCGTGCGCAGCGCCATCCAGATCGACAGCACGAGCACCCACTGCGAGGACAGCGCGATGTGCCACTGGAAGCGATGGAAGGTAAACGGCAGCGTCGCCACGATCAGGGCGATGACCGCCGCCACGGCCAAGCCGGCACGCGAATCCGCCGCCTCACCCAAGCGGTGCAATACCTGGCGCGCGGCCAGGAAGGCAAAGACGCCCTGCAGCACCACGCAGGCCAGGAAGTACCACCCGATGAATTGCAGGCCGTCGGGAATCGCCCAGGACACGCCGCGCGCGAGCAGCAGGAACAGCGGCATCGGATCGAACAGGGACACGCTCATCGGCAGCGGATGGCTTTGCCGCGCGGATGCGAGCCAGCGCTTGTCCGGATCGGCCAGATATTGCCCCCACGCCACGTAGACCTGCGACAGGTCGCTCCAGATCCAGCGCGTGTCATGTACGTGCAGTGGCATGGGGCCAAGCACGTAGCGGGCCCATACCGCGCACAGCATGCCCACCGCCGCCAGGCAGATCCAGAAGGCGCGCCGTTCGCGGTGAAGGGCCATCCCGCTCATGGCATCGGCGTCCCGGGCTGCCGTCTCACTTGAACACCATGAATTTATTGGCGACGAAGCTGAAAGCCATCTGCATGAAGGTGGCCAGCACGAAGCCGATGCGATAGTCGTACCCGAGCCGGTCCGCCCAGATATGCATGACCAGCGCGTGCAGCGCCGCGATGCAGGCGTACAGCAGCAGGAACAGCATGCCCTGCCGAAGCAACGGGCCGGACGTTCCGCGGAACACGAAATAGCGGCTGCCGATGAAGGAGGCGGTGATGCCGAAGATCGCCGCCACGCCGTTGGCGACACCGGCCGAGGCCATGCCCACCACTTCCAGGTTGAACTTCAGCACCAGGAAGTGGATCGCCGTGGCCGCCAGGCCGTTGATGACATAGCGTACGAACTGCCCGCCGAGCGCCCCTTTACTCAGGACGCGCATGCAGGACCTCTGCCACGAAGTCGCGATAGCTTCCGCTCAACAGCACGCCGCCGCCACGCATCATGCCCGACAGCATCAGGATGATCAGCGTCAGCGCCGCGGTCTGCAGGAACACCAGCAGCAGGATGCCGGCCGCCAGCGAGAACCAGCCCGGGGTCGCGACACCGATGGCCTTCAGGACCAGCGCCACCACGCCGCCCAGGATCGACAGGCCGGCCACCAGCGTGCAGGCGATGCCCACCCGCACCAGCACGTCCTCGGCGAACACCATCAGGGCGCGGAAGCCGTGCAACGCCAGGCCGACGAAGTTCATCTTGCTGCGGCCGGCATAACGCGGACCGCGGTTCAACGCGCACGTCGTCACGCGCAGCTTGGAGCTCAGAACGCAGGCAGCCACGTGCGTCCACAGCTCCTGCATGGCCGCCAGCCGGCGCACGCCGGCCATCTTGATCGCCATGAAGTTGCCGAAACTGATCTTGCGCCCGCTCAGCAGCGCGAAGAGCCACTTGTAGACGACATAGAAGGCGCGGAAGCGCATCGTCTCCACGCGGCTCTTGCGCGTGGCGACCACGACATCGACATCCGGCGCATCGAGCCCTTGCACGAGCTCGGTGATGCTTTCCGGCGTGTCTTCGCCATCGGAGTCCATCACGACCACGCGCTGGTCGTCGCCGAAGTGTTCGGCGACGTAGCCCAGGCCGATCGCAATGGCGCGCTGGTGCCCCACATTGCGCCGCAGCTTGATCACCACGCCTTCGAGACCGGCGGCGGAGATCGCCGCCGGATCGACCGGCTGGCGGACCGAGCCGTCGTCCACGGCGACGACGTACGTCTGCGGCCCCTGCGTGCGCGCAAGTTCCTTGAACAACCGGCTGGAGGCTTCGACGTCCTCGTACACCGGCATGACCACGACCAACCGACCAAGGCCCACGGTCACTCCTCCAGTCGCTTCCGGAAGTAGGCGATGGTTTCCTTCAGGCCATCCTCCAGGGCGACCTTCGGCTCCCAATCGAGCTTTTCCTTGGCCAGGCTGATATCCGGCTGGCGCTGCTTCGGGTCATCCGAGGGCAGCGGTTCGAACACCAGCTTCGACTTGCCGCCGACCAGACGCAGCACGGTCTCGGCCAGCTGCAGCATGGTGAACTCGCGCGGGTTGCCGATGTTCACCGGGCCGGTGAAGCCGCCCTCGCTGTCCATCAGGCGCAGCATGCCCTCGACGAGATCGTCCACGTAGCAGAAGCTGCGGGTCTGGGTGCCTTCGCCGTAGATGGTGATCGGCTCGCCGCGCAGGGCCTGCACGATGAAGTTGCTGACCACGCGGCCATCGTTGGGATGCATGCGCGGGCCATACGTATTGAAGATGCGCATGACCTTGATCTCGAGCTGGTGCTGGCGCCAGTAATCGAAGAACAGGGTTTCGGCGCAGCGCTTGCCTTCGTCGTAGCAGCTGCGGATGCCGACGGGGTTCACGCGGCCCCAGTAGCCTTCCACCTGCGGATGGATTTCCGGGTCGCCATAGACTTCGCTGGTGCTCGCCTGCAGGATGCGCGCGCGCACCCGCTTGGCCAGGCCGAGCATGTTGATCGCGCCGTGCACGCTGGTCTTGGTCGTCTGCACCGGGTCGGCCTGGTAATGCACTGGCGAGGCCGGGCAGGCCAGGTTGAAGATGCGGTCGACTTCCACGTACAGCGGGAAGGTGACGTCATGGCGCATCAGCTCGAAACGCGCATTGCCGAGCAGCTGCTCGACGTTGGCCTTTCGGCCCGTGTAGAAGTTGTCCACGCAAAGGACGTCGTGGCCCGCCTCGATCAGCCGATCGCAGAGGTGGGAACCCAGGAAACCCGCGCCTCCGGTCACAAGTACCCGGCTATCGTTCGTATACATTCTAATCCTTGGGTAGAAAGTTCAGGCCTCGGGGCATATACCGGCCGAGGAATCCGTAATAACGGGATAATACGTTACCGCACATCAGCCGTTGCAAGCCCACGGGGCACGCGTCATCGCGCCCGCCCCCCGCTGCCCGCACGCGGGGTCAGTAATCCCAGCCCCCGCGATCAACCAGGTGTAACAGTGCCTGTGCAGACTGCGACCACGTGCGCCCCAGGTCCTTGGGTGGTGCCGGCGGCAGGTCTTCCATCAGCAGCCGCGCCAGCGCCGAACCGTCACCCAGGGTGAAATAGCGCGCGTGGTCGCCCGCGATCTCGCGGAAAACAGGAATGTCGCTGAGCAGCAGCGGCAGCTCGTAGCGAGCGGCCTCCACGATCGGCAAGCCGAAACCTTCGGACCGCGACGCCTGGAGCAGTGCAGCGGATGCGCCATAGGCGTAGCGCAGCTCCTCGTCGTCGACGCTTTCCAGCCAGAACAGCCGGCGTCCGAACTGTGGGTGGCGCCGCAGGCGATCGGCCATCGCCGTCACGTTCCAGCCTTCCTTGCCGACGATGACCAGCCGGCGTTCGCTACCCGCTCTCCAGGCTTCCTCGAACGCGTCCAGGGCCAGGTCGTGCCCCTTCCGCGGCTCGACGGTACCGACCATGAGCAACGCCTCGCCCTCGAAGATCGTGCGCAGGCGGGCCGGCGCCACGTCGCTCGCGCCTTCCACCAGATCGCTGCCCAGGTGGACATGGCCGATCCGCTGCAGTTCGCGGCGTTCGGCGCCCGTTTCCTTGATCCATGCGGACAGGTCGTCCGCGGTCGCCCGCGAATTGCACACCAGGAAATCGCAGTGCTTCACCACGTACCGCAGCCACTGCTCGAAGACGGCAGGCATGTAGTCGACGCAGTACTGCGGCTGGCGAAGCGGAATCAGGTCGTGCACGAACGCCCCCACCCTGCCCCCGCGGGTATGCACGCACGCGATCGAGGCGTCATAACGCTCGACGGCCTCCCACGCGGAGTCGAGCAGCATGAGGACATCGCCGCCCTGGATGCTTACGTCGTCCGGACCACCGCCCGGAGGAACCCCCAGCACCGTGCTGGCGTAGGTTTCGGCGGAACGCAGCCGCCCCTGCCGGTCGTGCGCCACGACATCCACCTTCAGCTGGGTGGGTCGTTCGGCCAACAGGCATTCGCGGGCGATATTGCGCACCACGCGATGCACGCCGGTGCGGTAATCAGCCTCGACCAGCTCGCTCAGGTCGAGCAACAGGCGCGGCGACCCGCTGCTCCTCGTGGCGACAGCCAGCGAATGCTCCACTGCATCCAATTCGCGCGGTGAGCTGGCCGTACCATCGAGCGCATCCGCGATGCTTTTGACCACCAGCTCGCCACTGGCCCAACTGCGGTGGCGCCGGGCTTCCTCGACCGCGCTGGCATAGACGCGCGCGGTGATATCGGGGTCATGCTGGCGACGGATGTAGCCGTACGCGTAACTGCCCAGCAGGCGACGCCCTTCGTCGTCCTCGATCAGCGCCGCGATGGCCGCCGACAGCACCGCGGCGTCCGGCCGCGCTTCGACCTTGCGCACGACCTGCGCCGGGAGCTCGGCAAAGCTGGCGTAATCGTTGACGATCGTGGGAAGGCCATGCGCCATGCAATCGTAGACCGCCTTGGAGGTTTCACCCCGGCTGATGGCGCGCAGCTGCACCGCGATATCCGCCGCCTCCAGGTAATCCCGGTAGAGCGCGTCGTCCGCGAAACCGGTGATTTCCACCTTGACCTGGCCGGCCAGGGCGCGCACCTGCTGCGTGATGGAAGCGCCGTACTCGCCGCCATCGTTCTCGCCCACGAAGACGAGGCGGATCTTCTGCTGCAAGGCGGACGGAAGCCCGGCCACCGCTTCGAGAAGAAGGTGGTTGAGCTTGGTATCGGCGAGGAACCCGAAGCTGACCAGCAGCACTTCATCGGCCGTCAGGCCCAGCCGCGAGCGCGTGGCCTTCCGCAGGTCCGGCGTGCCGTCGGACGACGGGCGCAGCCGCAGGGGCATCGGCGCGACGGAGACGACGGGACGCCGGCTATCCGGGAAGTAGCGCTCGATCACTTCCAGCGAATGCGCGGAATGGACGATCAGCGCCTCGGCACCCTCGATGACGCGCAGCGATGCGGGATACCGGCTGCGGGCCGCCATCTCGCCCTCGTCGGCCAGCACGGACAGCGCCCCGCGGCCATGCGAATGGGCCAGCGCATCGCGGAATGCATCCGCCACGCCACCGTGCCGCTCCATGTACCAGAACAGGGAGCTCAGGAATACGTCATGCAGCACCACCACGCCGGGCACCTGCTCCAGCAGGCCGACCATGTGGGCGTGGAAGGGCGAATTGCCGAACTGGTAGATCACGCTGTCGTAGCGCGAGGCCAGCCCCGGTAGCGACTGCCACGGGCGCACGTTGAAGCGCAGGCGATAGGCCTGCAACGACTCCGGATCGGCGTCGGTAAACAGGTCCACGTCCAGGTAGCGCGACAGCGGGGACACCAGCTCGTCCACGTAGTCGGCGATACCCGTCCGCTGCGGCGGCAGCGGTGTCACCATCGCGACGCGCGGCCGCTTCGGCATGCCCAACCGCGGCGCGCGGACCATCTCCTCCTTGCGCTGCCTGGCCTCGCGCCAGGCGGCGATCGACAAGGCCGCGGTGCGCTCCCACGTGTACTCGCCTGCACGCTGCAAGCCGAATTCGCGCAGGTTCTCGCGGTAATCGCCGTCGCGCAGGGCGCGCGCCAGCAGTTCGGCGCCGGACTCGGGGCGCGATGCGTCGAACATCGCGTCCTTGCGCGCGACGACTTCACCCAGGCTGGAATTGTCGGCAGAAATCGTGGGCGCGCCACAGGCCATCGCCTCCAGCACCGGCAGGCCGAACCCTTCGTACAAGGAGGGGAAGAAGAACACATCGCACGACTGGAACATCGCGATGAGTTCGGCGTCGGAGATCTTGCCGGTAATGACCAGGTCGCGCGGACGCAGCCCGCACTGGCTGGCATGCTCGCGCAGCGACTTCTCGTCGCCCACCTGGTTGAGCACCAGCTGCACGTTGCGACGGTCGGCAGCAGGTACCTTCGCGAACGATTCGATCGCGCCGGTGAGGTTCTTGCGGAAGTCGCCGTTGCCCGTATAGAGCACGAAGCGATCCTCGATGCCGAAACGCCGCATCAGCGCCGCATGTTCAGAACGATCGCCCCCCAGTGGCTTGAACTCGGCGCCGACGCCCGCGTGGATCACCGCCAACCGCTCGGGCTGGATGCCCAGCAGGCGGATCGCGTCGCGCCGGGTGGCCTCGGAGATGCAGAGCATCACGTCGAAGCGCTGCAGCGCCTGCAGCCGCGACAGGTACCACGCCCGGTATTCCGGCTGCGCCAGGTACTGCTCGGCAAAGACCTTGGGGATGAAGTCGTACAGCGTGACCGAGCTGATCGCCCCCGGCACGGAGGCCAGGCCGCGCGAACCGCCCGCATGCTCCACGAAACCCTCGAACAGGCTGTGGACATGCACGAGATCGGGCGACAGCCCCGCGTAATGGTTCGCGACCAGGCCATCGGCCGCAGGCCGCAGGCCGTCGGCCGGATGGCCATGCGGCTGCACCGGCCCCGGATAGTAGTAACGGCTGAAAGCCGCACGCGAGCGCCGCCCTTCGAGCGCGGCGAGGACTTCGTCGGCCTCGCCCGCGTACGTGCCATCCAGCCCGACCAGGAACTCCATTCCTTCCGGATTGGCCAGCAGGGCCTGGGTGAAATCAAGCGAATACCGACCGATACCCCGATGCCGGGATGCGGTCTGGCAGGCCTGCAGATCCAGCGCGATGCGCATCAACGTGCTCCTTCCCCCGCCGCCGCTCAGCCCAGGCGCCGCATGTCTGCGTCGACCATCATCGTGATGAGCTGCTCCAGCGAGGTCTTCGGCTTCCAGCCCAGCTTGGCCATCGCCTTGGCCGGATTGCCCAGCAGCACGTCCACTTCGGCCGGGCGATAGAAGCGCGGATCGATCACGACGTGGTCCTGGGCCTTCAGGCCGACATGGCCGAACGCGATGTCGCACATGTCGCGCACGGTCGTGGTCAGGCCGGTGGCCACGACGTAGTCGTCGCCGGCCGGCTGCTGGGTCATCAGCCACATGGCTTCGACATAGTCACCGGCAAAGCCCCAGTCGCGCTTGGCGTCGATGTTGCCCAGGCGCAGTTCCTTCTGCTTGCCGAGCTTGATGCGGGCGACCGCGTCGGTGACCTTGCGGGTCACGAACTCGATGCCGCGCAGCGGCGACTCGTGGTTGAACAGGATGCCGCTGGACGCGTGCAGCCCGAAGCTCTCGCGATAGTTCACCGTCGCCCAGTGCGCCATCAGCTTGGCGACGCCGTAGGGGCTGCGCGGATAGAACGGGGTGGTCTCGTCCTGCTTCTCGGCCTGGATCAGGCCGAACATCTCGCTGGTGGAGGCCTGGTAGAAGTGCGCCTTGTCGTTGACCGTGCGCACGGCTTCCAGGACGTTCAGCGCGCCCACGCCGTCGATCTGCGCGGTGACGATCGGCTGCTGCCACGACGTGCCGACGAAGCTCTGCGCGCCGAGGTTGTAAACCTCGCTGGCCGAGGAGATCTGCATGGCGCGGATCAGCGAGGAGAGGTCGGTGAGGTCGCCGTCGATCATGCGCACGTCCGCGTCGATCCCCAGTTCGCGCAGGCGCCACAGGGTATCGGTGCTGCGGCGGGCCAACAGGCCGTACACCTCGTAACCCTTCTCCAGCAGCAGCTTGGAGAGGTACGCGCCGTCCTGGCCGGTGACGCCAGTAATCAATGCAGTCTTGGTCATTATTTGCGGTTCCTTGCGAATTCGAGAATGTCGGACAGGGTGGTTCTGATATCGAGGGTAGGTCGCCAGCCGGTGTCCCTGGACAACGACGTGGCATCGGCGCACATGCGCCGCTGTTCGGAGGGGCGCATGCGCGCCGGATCCTGCCGCAGCGTCGCGGTGACGCCCGCCAGGTCGAGCATGTCGGCCAGCAGGTCGCGCACCTTGCGCTCCCTGCCGCTTCCCACGACGTAGACGCTGCCGGGGTGGCCCGCGCGCAGGATCGCCGCGTAGGCCGCGACGACATCGCGGACATCGGTGAAGTCGCGCGTGCTGTCGACGTCGCCCAGGTCGATCACGGCCTCCTGCTCGCCGCGTTCGATGGCCACGATCTGGCGCGCGATGGAGGGCAGCACGAACTGCTCGCCCTGACCCGGGCCGATGTGGTTGAAAGGCCGCGCGATCGCGCAATCCAGCTTGCCGATGCGCTGGGCCTGCAGGCACAGCTGCTCTGCCGCCCACTTGCTGACGCCGTACGGGCTGCGCGGGTGCGGCGGCGTGTTCTCGTCCACCGGCAGGTCGGCGTCGGCGACGGCGCCATAGATGTCGCCCGAGCTGACATACAACATCCGCCCGCCGAAACCCGCGTCGGACAGGGCCTGGATGAGGTTCGACGTGCCGATGACGTTGATGGACAGCGTGCCCGCCGGGTCCTCGAACGAACGCGGCACGAAGCTTTGCGCGGCCAGGTGCAGCACGGCCGACGGCTGGGCCTGCGCCACCACTTCGCGCACCGCGGCCAGGTCCTGGATGTCCCAGCCCTGCGGCGCCACGACCGCCCGCACCGGGCCGAACAGGCCCTGCTCGACCGCCGCCAGCACGTGATGCCCGACGAAGCCGCTGGCACCGGTCACCAGCAATGCGGGACGCGGATCGGTCATGCGAGCTTCCTCGCGATCACGGCGTAGTCCAGCGGCGCACGGAACTGCTCGATGATGCGGTTGAGCGAAGACGCACCCGGCTGGTCTTCATCCAGCAACGCGGGGAACTCCACGGCACGTGCGTGCGTAAGTCGTTCGATGCGCACCTCGGCGAAGCCACGCGAGCGTGCCAGCCAGAACATCAGGCCCGGCGGCAACGGATTGCGATGCGTCGGATCCATGTAGAAGGAGAACGCGCCCACCATCAGGTTCTCGGGGTTCGGCGTCTCCAGGATCATCAAACCACCCGGACGCAGCACGCGGCGGCACTCGTCCATCAGGGCGATCATCGTCTCGAACGGCAGGTGTTCGATCAGATGGATCGAGGTGATGGCGGCCGCCGAACCGCTCGGCATGCCGCGCAGCACGTCGAAGGCGTCGCCCTGCACCACGTCCAGGCCCAGGGCCCGGCAGTTCTGCACGAACATGGTGTTCATGTCGATGCCGCGCGCCTGGTAGCCGGCATCGCGGACCAGTTCCAGCCATTCGCCACGGCCGCAGCCGATGTCGATCACCAGGCTGTCCTGCGGCATGCCGCGGCTCGCGGTCTCGATTTCGGCCAGGTAGGGACGCACGCGTTCGCGGACCAATTCGCGGGAGCCGCGGAACGAGTCTTCCAGCGCCGAATACAGCGCATCCATCCCGGAAGCGGACGGTGCGGGCGGGCGGACAGCCGGCACGGCGTCGTCCTCGTTCGCGGCTTCTTCGGGGGATTCGAGGGGCGCCGCGGGGATGGGGGCCACCGCCAGCGCGTTGACTATGTTGCCCATCTGGACGCTGGCCGATTCGAGGAACCGCAGGCGCTCATCGGTATGCACCTGCAGCGCATCCAGCTGACGGTCGCGCGCGGCCAGCGCTTCGCGCCGCGCCGCTTCGCGCTCAAGCAGCGCCGCTTCGCCTTCGATGCGCGCGGCCTGCACGCTCGCCAGCCGCGCCACTTCCTGCTCCACGCGCTCGACGGCCGCCTTGATTGCGACGACGTCGTCCGACAATCCGTCCAGGCGCTCTTCCGCCCGGCTCAGGCGCACGAGCAGGCTCGGGCGAGCCGGCGCGGAAGGATCCGCGTTCCCCGCGCCCGCGGCCGCACTGGCGAAGACTTCCTGGCCGAACTCGGCCGAGAGGATGTTTTCCACCACGGCCGAACGGGAGGCGGTATCGGCCGCGGAAGACGCCACGTCCACCGCCAGTTCCGCCAGGCGCCGCTCGAGCTGGCTCGCACGGGACACGCTATTGCCCGCGAGCGCATTGAGCAGCTCGCCGACACGCCGGGCCTCGCGGACACTGCGGGCGCCCTGGATCGCCTGCTGGCGCGCCAGGCGCGGCAACCGCGCCAGCGTGTGCAGCCAGTCGATCAGCGGGCCCACCACGGGCTTGCGCTTCCATTTCTGCAACGTGGTCGGAATCAGCAGGCCATCGACGTGAACCGACTTGGCCAAGCCCTCGGGCGACCAGCGCAGCGCCGCCAGGATCTCGACCTTGGTCAATGCACCGGCACGCAGCTCGCCGGTGAACTGCGACAAGCCCTGGTCGTCCGGGGCACGCCGCAGGACGGCCCGGTAGGCGTTCTCGACGAACTCCTCGTCCTCGTACTGCAACAGGTCGTCGAGGCGGTACTGGTCTCTCTCGTTGAAACGACCCTCCGGCCGCCAGAATACCGGGCCGGCCACACAGCCCGCGGCGTCGCCACCGGTCACGCCTGCTTCCTGCGCCCGGCGCGCAAGCAGCTCTTCGCGCACGCGCTGCATGATGCTGCCGGAAGCCTCTTCCAATTTGACGTTCATGTGGTCGCCCTCAATTCAATGCAGTGCCGGCTTCGGCGCTTTCCACGACGATGACAGGCGGCAACCACGCAGTCCCGATGAACGCATCCAACCCGACGTTGGCCACCTGGAATACTAGGGCCAGGTCGCGCCAATGGTAGTTTCTGACCAGGTGGGTCTCGGTGCTGGAGAGCGCTACGGAAATCGAGTAGCTGCCCGGCCCCAGCGACATCTGGAAGGCCGCGCGGAACCGCATCAACGCCCCTGCCGGCAGATTCTCACACACCTGTTCGGTGTGGTGCGTATTGGTTCCGAACACGGGTTGGCCCAGGCGGTCGCGGATCATGTAGCCGAACACCAGGCGCTCGACGGGCTCGTTGACGCGCACCAGCACTTCCAGCTCCACCGGCTCGCCGACGCCGATGTATTCGACCGGCGCGCCCGTCTTGTCCAGCAGGCTGACGCGCTCGACCTCGGCCTCGCGCGTGCCCGATTCGGTCTTGGCCGCGCCATCGGCGGTCTTCTCGACCAGCAACTTGCTGTTCTCCTTTTCGGCGATCAGCGCGTTGTAGTAATCGAAGACTTCGCGCGGATCGCCGTCGAGCAGCTTGCGCCCGCCGACCAGCAGGATCGCGCGGTCGCAAAGCGCCTGCACCGCGGTAGGGTCGTGCGACACGAACAGCAGCGTGGTGCCCGCCGTGCGGAACTGGCGGATCCGCTGGAAGCACTTGTGGACGAAGTAAGCGTCACCCACCGACAGCGCCTCGTCCACGATCAGCACGTCCGGGCGGGTGGCGGTGGCGATGCTGAAGGCCACGCGCACCTGCATGCCGCTGGAATAGGAGCGCACGGGTTCGTCGAAGTACTCGCCGATCTCGGCGAAACGCTCGACTTCCGGCAGGATCCGCTCGGTCTCCTCCTGCGTGTAACCCAGCAGGCCGGCGGCATGCCTGACGTTCTCGCGCCCCGTCAGCTCCGGGTTGAAGCCCATGCCGAGTTCGAGGATGGCCGCCACGCGCCCGGTCAGGGCAACGTGGCCCTCGGTGGGCCGCGCCGTGCCGGTGATCAGCTTGAGCAGCGTGCTCTTGCCGGCGCCGTTCTGGCCGATGATGCCGACCGCCTCGCCAGGCGCCACCTCGAAGCTGACATCACGCAGCACCCAATGCTCGACCAGCGGCCGCGGATTGGCGCCGAACCAGCGCGCGAAACGCTGCCATTCGCTGCGCCATTGGGTGTAGGCCTTGCCAACACCCTGGACAATGACCCGGCCGCTCATAGGACGTCCACCATTTCAGCGCTGGCCCTGCGGAACACGACGAGCGCGATCACGCCAAGCACCAAGGTGCCCACGATCAGGCCGGTCAGGTCGCCCCACAGCGGCGGCTTGTTGTAGACCATCACGTTCTGGTAACTGGTGATCAGCGGATACAGCGGGTTGAGCCGGAACCACGCCTGCGTGGCCGGCGGCAGGATCTGCAGGTTGTAGACGATGGGCGTGAGCCAGAACAGCGCCTGCAGCACCACCGGGATGACCTGGCCGATGTCGCGCACGAAGACGTTCAGCACGCCGAGCAGGGTGCCCAGCGACAACGACAGGAACAAGGTCAGCAGCGTGAGCACCGGCACCCAGAGGATCTGCACGCCCGGGAAGTGGCCGAGCGCGGCGAACACGATGAAGATCGCCAGCAACAGCAGCATGTTCTGCACCAGCATCGTGCCCAGCGTGATCAAGGGCAGGCAGATCCTCGGGAACGCCATCTTCTTCATCAGATTGGCGTTGTCGATGAACAACCCCACGCACTTGGTGATGGTTTCGGTGAACAGGCTCCAGCCCAGCGTGCCCGCCATCAGGTAGAGCGCGTAGGCGTATTTGTTGTCGATGCCCGGCAACTTGGCCGACAGCACCTCGGACAGGATCAGCGCGAAGATCAGCACCTGCATCAGCGGATGGATGATCATCCACAGCGTGCCGAGCTTGCTGCGCAGGAAACGGATCTTCAGGTCGTTCTTGACCGAAGAAAGGATGAAGAAGCGATACGAAATGATCGCTCTCAGCATGTCACGCATGGGACGCTCGACCCTCCACGTCGGATTTCTCAAGTTCTTCCAGCCGGGCCTTCAGCAGGTTGGCGCTGCGCTCCGGAGACAAACGCTCCCTCACCAGCCGTTGGCCCCGCAGGCCCAACGCGGCCGCCGCCGCGGGATCGTCCGCCAGCCGGCGCATCGCGCGCGCGGCATCGGCGATGTCCGCCTGGGCCCACTGGGCACCCTCGGCGTGCGGATATTCCCCTTCCCGCACGGGGACCAGCGTGTAATCGACCAGGCAGGCCGCTTCGGGCGTCATGAATTCCAGGTTCCCGGACCAGCCGGTGGCGATGACCGGCTTGCCCATGGCCATGCATTCGGCCAGGCCCAGACCCAGGCCCTCGGCGCGGTGGAGCGACACGTATGCGTCCGCGCAGCGCTGCAGCGCATACAGATGGGCACGTTCGATGACTTCGTCGCGAACGATGATGCGCGGATCCCGCGCCGTGGCATTGAGCAGCGCGCGGAACGCCTCCGGATGCCGGAAGCCGTTGCTGGACTTGACCACCAGGCGGACGTCGTCGCGCCCCGGCGCGAATGCGGCGAGGAACGCCTGCACCGCGGCCTGCGGGTTCTTGCGCGCGACCCACGAGTTGAAATCGAAGGTCACCAGGAAGGTGAACTTGCCTTCCTCCAGGCCGAAGTCGGTGCGCTGCAGGCCGCTGTCGGGCACGTCTTCCAGCGGCTGCGGAATCCGCAGGACCGGCTTGTCGGTGACGCGGCGGAAGGCGCGCTCGACGAACTCGCTCGCCACCATGATTTCGTCCACTTCGGCGATCACCGGCAGCCACGGCGCCGGGATCCGTTCCAGCTCCCAGAACCAGCACGCGATCAGGTGCTGGTTCGCCATGCGCGCCCGCCCGATCTTGTCCAGCGCCTGGTGCAGGAAGTCCGGGTTGATGAAGATGATGCTGACCCGGTGCGGGACGTCGTCGCCGATCCACGCTTCCAGGCTGCGATCGTCCCAGCTATGCGGCAGGTCGAGGTCGACGTCGTGGAGCCGCACCTGCACGCCCGCGTTGATCAGCGCGCGCGCGTAGTGCCGGGCGCTTTCCGCCAGGCCAAACTGCCCGCGGATGTAACCGATGATGTTGACGCCCGGCGCGTGCTTGTCCGCCGTGGCGACGGCAGGCGCTGCCACCACGGGCACGGCGCGATCCCATGCGGGCGTGCGGGAAAATCGCACGCGCGCGTTGGCACGTGCCGCCATCACGCCAGCCAATGCAACGCGCCCACGCGCGGGAATCAGGTGGTAAGCCTTGCGCAGCGGCGCCTGCCTGCGAATCCAGGCCAGGAAGTTCAACAGCCCCACGCCGGTTCCGGCGCTTCGCGATCGGCCGCTCACGGACGGGGCCTGCGCGGCGCGGACATCACGACAACGCCCCCTCCAGGTCCGCTTGCAGATCCGCCACGTCTTCCACGCCCACGCTCAACCGCACCAGCGCATCGCTGATACCCAGCTGCGCGCGGCGCTCCACCGGGATCGACGCATGCGTCATCACCGCCGGATGGTTGACCAGGCTTTCCACGCCGCCGAGCGACTCGGCCAGCGTGAACAGCTCGGTGCGCTCGCACAGCCGCTTGGCGGCCTCGAAGCCACCCTTCAGGACGATGGAGACGATGCCGCCGAAGCCGCTCATCTGCTGCTTCGCCAATGCGTGCTGCGGGTGCGAGGCCAGCCCCGGGTAGATCACCTTCTCCACCGCCGGGTGCTGTTCCAGCCACTGCGCCAGCGCCATCGCGTTCTCGCAATGGGCGCGCATGCGCAGCGGCAGGGTCTTCAACCCGCGCAGCGCGAGGAAACTGTCGAACGGGCCCTGTACGCCGCCGATGGAGTTCTGCAGGAACGCCATGCGCTCGGCCAGGTCGGCGTTGTCGCCTACCACCGCCATGCCACCCACCATGTCCGAATGGCCATTGAGGTACTTGGTGGCCGAATGCACCACGATGTCCGCGCCCAGCGCCAGCGGGCGCTGCAGCAGCGGCGAGGCGAACGTGTTGTCCACCACCACGATCAACCCGTGCTTGCGCGCCACCGCCGCCACCGCGGCGATGTCGACGATCTTCAGCATCGGGTTGGTCGGGGTTTCGATCCACACCATCTTCGTCTTCGGCGTGATCGCGGCCTCGAACGCCGCAAGGTCGGTCAAGTCGACGAAGCTGAAGTCCAGCGCGGCGCTGCGACGGCGCACGCGCTCGAACAGCCGGTAGCTGCCGCCGTACAGGTCATCCATCGCCACGACGTGGTCGCCACTGTCCAGCAGCTCGATCACCGTCGAGGTCGCCGCCATGCCCGAGGCAAACGCGAAACCGCGGGTGCCACCCTCCAGCGCCGCCACGCAACGCTCGTAGGCGAAGCGGGTCGGGTTGTGGGTGCGCGAGTACTCGAAACCCTGGTGCTCGCCCGGGCTGGACTGCGCGTAGGTGGAGGTCGCGTAGATCGGCGGCATCACCGCGCCCGTGCTCGGGTCGGGCGCCTGGCCACCATGGATGGCCAGGGTGGCCAACGCGAGTTCGCGCTGGCCGTCAGGATGGCGGGAATGACGGTCCGACATGGGCACTTCCGTAAAAGGTGCGGGATTCTAGCAAGCGGTTATGAAACGAAATTTTCACGCTATTCGCGTGATGAACATCACACTACTGCACCCGCCGCCGCAGGTAGTTCAGCAGGTCGATCCGGGTGATCAGCCCCAGGAACTGCTTGCCATCCATCACGATGGCCACCTGCCCGCGGTCGAACACCGGCAGCAGGGCCTCGATCGGCGATTTCACGTCCAGCCGGTCGAGCTTGCTCACCATGGCCGTGGCCACCGGGTCGCGGAACCGCGACTCGTCGCCGTAGACGTGCAGCAGCACGTCGCTCTCGTCAACGATGCCGACCAGCTCGCCCTCGTCGATCACCGGCAGCTGCGAGACGTCGTACAGCTTCATCCGCTGGTAGGCGGTGGTGAGCAGGTCGCGCGGGCCCACCACCACGGTGTCGCGCTGGCTGTACGGGCGCAGGATCAGGTCGCGCAGGTCGCCGTACTGCGGGCGCTCCAGGAAGCCGTTGTCCAGCATCCAGTAGTCGTTGTACATCTTGGAGAGGTACTTGTTGCCGGTATCCGGCACGAGCACCAGCACCTTCTTCGGCGTGGCCTGCTCGCGGCAGTACTTCAGCGCCGCGGCCAGCAGGGTGCCGGTCGACGAACCGCCCAGCACGCCCTCCTTGGCCAGCAGTTCGCGCGCGGTATGGAAGCTCTCCGCGTCGGTGATGGCGTAGGCCTTCTTGACCCGGCTGAAATCCGAGATCGACGGCAGGAAGTCCTCGCCGATGCCTTCCACCAGCCAGCTGCCGGACTTGTCGTTGAGTCGGCCATCGTTGATGTATTCGGCCAGGATCGAGCCGACCGGGTCGGCCAGCACGAGCTCGGTCTGCGGAGAATGCTTGGCGAACGCGCGCGACAGGCCGGTCATCGTGCCCGAGCTGCCGCAGCCGAAGACCACCGCGTCGAGCTGGCCGTCCATCTGCCGCAGGATCTCCGGGCCGGTGCCGAACTCATGCGCGGCCGGGTTGTCCGGGTTGCCGAACTGGTTGATGAAGTAGGCCCCCGGGGTGTCGGCGGCGATTTTCGCGGCCAGGTCCTGGTAGTACTCCGGATGGCCCTTGGCCACGTCCGAGCGGGTCAGCACCACTTCGGCGCCCATGGCCTTGAGGTTGAAGATCTTTTCCCGGCTCATCTTGTCCGGCACCACCAGGATCAGCCGGTAGCCCTTCTGCTGGGCGACCAGCGCCAGGCCCAGGCCGGTGTTGCCGGCGGTGCCCTCTACCAGCGTGGCGCCGGGCTTGAGGTCACCGCGCTTCTCGGCCGCTTCGATCATCGACAGCCCGATGCGGTCCTTGATCGACCCACCCGGGTTGGCGCTCTCCAGCTTGAGGTAGAGCTCGCAGACGCCGGTGTCCAGGCGCTGCGCCTTGACGATCGGGGTCTCGCCGATCAGTTCCAGTACCGAGGTGTGGATGGCCATCGCTTCTTCGTGGTGATGCCCAAAGGGCTGACCCCGCATTATCGACGGAAGACCACGGAAATGCTCGGCGGCATGTTCATAATGAACCGCGCGAAGCCAGAAAAGGCGACGCGGACGGTGGCAAGCCCGACGAGGAGGGCTGCCACCGCCCGCGACGGTGAGCGGTTCCGGTTGGGGGAGAGGGTCAGTGCGTCATCCGGTCATAGATCCGGGTGAGCTTTTCCTTGGCGAGCAGCTTCTCGCGCTTCATCTGGCCGAGGGTCATATCGTCGATCGGCAAAACGCCGAGTTCGGCATCCATGCATTTCTTGTCCAGCAGCTTGTGTCGCTGGTAGAGCTGCTTGAATTCGGGATCCGCCTTCATCAATGCATCGATTTGGCTCTGCGGTTGCCCTTCGAACATGGCTTGGCCTCCTACGTGGTTCCGGAAAACAAGAACGCCCCGGCCGGACCCGGCACGGGGCGCTGAATCGGAAGGCGAGCCGGCGCGACAGGCGGTAACGGCCGAGCCCTGGGGCTTCGGGACGCCAACGCTCGATTCGGGCCGCTGTTCCACCGGATCGTCCTCCACGGATCCAGGCGACGGCATGCCACCTGGGTATTCGACCCTACGCCTGTCCCCCGCCCCCGGCAATAGCCGCGAGCACACTTTCGGAACACCCCGGCGCATTCATTACGGAAAAAATCAGGGCCGCCCTGGGCGACCCTGAATTTCGTTCATAAACAATCAGATACGCGTCACGGCGCGACGACGACCTCGGCCGCGCGGGCCTTGGTCGGCGCACCCTTGCCGGTGCTCACCTGGAAGCGGCTGGCGCTGACGCCGGCAGCGACCAGCGCGTCGCGAAGGGCTTCGCCGCGGGCCTTGGCGGTGGCCGCATCGGCGCCGTACGCCTGGATAGTCACCCGACCCTTCTTGCCGATGTTGAGGTACTCGGCGAGCGCCTTGGCCTGCCCCTGGGCGTTGCCGGAGAGATCGGCCTTGCCGCTGTAGGCATCCCCGGCCAGCGTGAAGACTTCACCGCGGCCCTCGAAGCGCGAGGCCGGCAGCTTGGTGCCGGACATCAGCTCGGCTTCCTCGCGGGCCAGCTGGGCGGCCTTCTGCTGGGCGGCGTTGAGCTTGGCGGTCTGCTTGCCGGCCACGCTGGTCAGGGCGGCCTCGGCATCCTGGCGGGCCAGGGTCTCCTGTTCGGCGGCCTGGCGCAGGCGATCGCTTTCCTCGGCCTGGATCTGCGCCTGCACCCGCAGCTGCTCGGCCTCCTGGCGGGCGCGGGCCGCGTCGCGGCGGCTGGCCTCGATCAGCAGCTCGTTGCGGGTACCGTCCAGGCGATCCAGGTCGCGACGGGCCTGCGTGGTGCGCACGCTGATCTCGGCGATCTCGACCCGGCGGTCGGCGATGTAGAGGGCCTGGTCCTGCTCCTTGCGCTTGGCCTCGGCCACCGCGTTGATGGCCTGTTCGGCCTGCAGGCGCTCGTAGCGGGCGATATCGGAAGACTGCGGGTCGGCCTGCAGGGCCGCCAGGCGCTGGCGCAGCGCCACGACCTGCGGCAGGTCTTCCTTGGCGAAGGCGGTGCCAGCCGTCGCGGCCAGCAGGGCGAGGAGAAGGACTCGGTTGCGCAGCTTCATCAACGGCCCTCCCCGGTGCCCAGGGTGTTCTGCAACTGGGAAACCTCGGCCCGGCGCTGCTGCAGCTGCGCGGTGGCCACGGCCTCCTCGCTGCGGGCACGCGCCAGGTCCGCGTCGACTGCGGCACGCCTGGCCAGGGCCGGCAGCTGCTTGCGCTGGCTGCGGTCCAGGGCGGCCTGCTGGGCCTGCATCAGCTCCTGCCGGGCCTGGCTGATCAGGTCCGGCGCGTACTGGTCCGCATCGGCCTGGGTCGCGCGCTGCACCGCCTGCTCGGCCTCGGTCAATTCCGGCGCCACCTGGGCCATGGCCGGGGAAAGAGGCGCGAGTGCAAAGGCGATCACATACAGGGATCGACGTATTTGTGCGAAGCTAGCCGTCATTGGGGTGCCGTTGCTTTTGGGATTGGAGCACGGCCATTGTCGGAAGCCTGCGGCGCGCTTGCAACGGGACGCCGCCGATCGTTGGGGAAGCATTGCGCATGGATATCGGCTATTTCCTGAAGCTGATGACCGAAAAGAACGCCTCGGACATGTTCCTGACCACCGGGGCGCCGGTCTACATCAAGATCGAGGGGAAGCTCTATCCGCTCGGCAACACCGGCCTGCCGCCCGGCATGGTCAAGAAGATCGCCTATTCGTTGATGGACGAGGGGCAGGTGCCGCAGTTCGAGCGGGACCTGGAATTGAACATGGCCATCGCCCTGCCCGACGCCGGACGCTTCCGCGTCAACGTCTTCAAGCAGCGCGGCGAGGTCGGCATGGTCATTCGTGCCATCCGCAGCAAGATCCCGAGCATCGAGGAGCTCAACCTGCCCCAGGTGCTGAAGGACGTCATCATGACGCCGCGCGGCCTGGTGCTGGTGGTCGGCTCGACCGGTTCGGGCAAGTCGACCTCGCTGGCGTCGATGATCGACCACCGCAACAGCACCACGACCGGGCACATCCTCACCATCGAGGACCCGATCGAATACCTGCACAAGCACAAGATGTCGATCGTGAACCAGCGCGAGGTCGGCCTGGACACCCACGCCTTCCACAACGCACTGAAGAACGCGATGCGAGAGGCGCCGGACGTCATCCTGATCGGCGAGATCCTGGACGCCGAGACGATGGAGGCGGCCATCGCCTTCGCCGAAACCGGCCACCTGTGCCTGGCGACGCTGCACTCCAACAACGCCGACCAGACCATCGAGCGCATCCTGAACTTCTTCCCGGAAAGCGCGCACAAGAACGTGCTGATGAACCTCGCGCTGAACCTGCGCGCGGTGATTTCGCAGCGCCTGGTGAAGGGCGCCGACGGCCGCCGCCTGCCGGCGACCGAAGTGCTGCTCAACACGCCGATGATTCGCGACCTGCTGCGCCGCGGCCAGGTGCACGAGATCAAGCAGGCGATGGAGGAATCGCTGGAGGAAGGCATGGAAACCTTCGACCAGTGCCTGTTCCGCATGGCCAAGGGCGGCACCATCGAGCAGGAGGAAGCGCTGCGCGCGGCCGACTCGCGCGACGGCCTGGCGCTGAAGTTCCGCCTGTCCGAGGGCGCCTCCGGCGAACACGATCCCTACGCGGATTACGAGGCGGCCTCGCCGCCGCGGATCAGCCACGGTTTCAGCTGATCGAACCCCAGGACGGCGCCGGAAACGGCGCCGTTCTTCATTGCGCGTCCGGCTGTTGCTCGGGACGGGCGCGGTCGAACACCGGCAGCGCCAGGCAGGCCTGCTCGATCCGCTGCAGGGTCGGGTACGGCGCGAGGTCCACGCCGAAGCGGTGCGCGTTGTAGAGCTGCGGCACCAGGCAGCAATCGGCCAGGCCGGGCGTGTCGCCGTGGCAGAAGCGGCCGGTGTCCGGGCTGCCGGCCAGCATCGTTTCCAGCGCGGCGAAGCCCTCCCGCATCCAGTGCCGGGTCCATTCCTCGCGCCGGGCGGCATCCGCCTCCACCGTCCGCTCCAGGTACTGCATCACCCGCAGGTTGTTGAGCGGATGGATGTCGCAGGCCACGACCTGCGCGAGTGCACGCACGCGGGCACGCGCTTCGGCGGACGTCGGCAGCAGCGGGGTTTGCGGGAAAACCTCGTCCAGGTACTCCAGGATCGCCAGCGACTGCGTGAGCACGCGCTCGCCATGCCGCAGCGTGGGCACCAGGTGCTGCGGGTTGAGCGCGACGTAGTCGGCGGCATGCTGCTGCCCACCGTCACGCACCAGGTGCACCGGCACCAGGTCGTGCGCCAGCCCCTTCAGGTTGAGCCCGATGCGCACCCGGTACGCGGCACTCGAGCGCCAATAGGTATACAGCTGCAAGGCCTCGCCCATGGCGTCCTCCCGGTGGCTCAGGGCTTGGCCTGCGCTTCGATGCGCTGCTCGATCGCGCCGAAGATGCTGTGGCCCGCGCGGTCGAACATCTCGATCCGCACCACGTCGCCGAAGTGCATGAACGGCGTGCTCGGCTTGCCATCGCGCAACGTCTCCACCACGCGCTGCTCGGCGAAGCACGACGCGCCGCGCGAGGTGTCCTGGTTGGCGATGGTGCCCGAGCCGACGATGGTCGCCGCGCCCAGCGGGCGCGTCTTGGCGGCGTGCGCCACGAGCTGCGCGAAATCGAACTGCATGTCCTCGCCCGCTTCCGGCGCGCCGAACCATTCGCCGTTGATGTGGGTGACCAGCGGCAGGTGCACCTTGCTGCCCTGCCACGCATCGCCCAGCTCGTCCGGGGTAACGAACACCGGCGAGAGCGCCGAGCGCGGCTTGGACTGCAGGAAGCCGAAACCCTTGGCCAGTTCGTTCGGGATGAGGTTGCGCAGCGAGACGTCGTTGACCAGGCCGATCAGCTGGATGTGCTCGGCCGCCTGCGCCGCATCGGCTCCCATCGGCACGTCGTCGGTGATCACCACCAGCTCGGCCTCCAGGTCGATGCCGTAGTCCTCGCTGGCCACCTTCACCGCATCGCGCGGGCCGTAGAAGCCGGCGCTGGCGGCCTGGTACATCAGCGGATCGGTATAGAAGCTTTCCGGCACCTCGGCGTTGCGCGCGCGGCGCACGCGCTCGACGTGCGGCAGGTAGGCGCTGCCATCCACGAATTCATAGGCGCGCGGGAGCGGCGCGGCCAGGGCAGCCATGTCCAGGTCGAACTGGCCATCCGCACTGCCGTCCTCCAGCGACTCGTACAGGGCGTTCAGGCGCGGCGCGACATGGCTCCAGTCCTCCAGCGCGCGCTGCAGGGTCGGCGCGATGCCGGTGGCGCGCACGCCCCGCTGCAGGTCGCGGGAGACGACGATGAGCGTGCCGTCGCGGCCGCCTTCCTTCAGGGAACCTAGCTTCATGGTGGATCCGATCACTGGCTGGGAGGCCGATTGTAGGCCGCCGAGCCATTGGTTACATCTGCAACGGAAGGCGGTACGGGCTCCCTGAACGGACTCACGCGCCTCCGCTGGGACGGCGGCCACATTTCGCGTAAACTGAACAGGTCTGCCAGCGGCCGTCCGTTTCCCTCAGGGATCGCCGGCGCCATCGGGTTCGCCCGGTCCGCCCGCCCCATCCGACGCCGTTCGACTTGCATACCGGTCATGCGCAACCTGCGCCTGGTCGTCCCCTCTTCTCGCAGCGCGGTTACACGGGAACGCTCCGAGTCGCCCCCCAGCCCTTGCCGGCCAACTGGTCGCGTGGGCGGGTATTTCCGGAGAAAACCCATGTCGTTTGAATCCCTGGGCCTTGCGCCCTTCCTGCTGCGTGCGCTCGCCGAAGAGGGTTACGAAACCCCGACCGCGATCCAGCGCGAAGCCATTCCGCAAGTGCTCGAAGGCCACGACCTGCTGGCCGGCGCGCAGACCGGCACCGGCAAGACCGCCGCGTTCGGCCTGCCGGTGCTGCAGTACCTGGCCACCACCCCGCAGACCGTCAACGGCCCGCGCAAGCCGCGCGCGCTGATCCTCACCCCGACCCGCGAGCTGGCCACCCAGGTGCATGACAGCCTGCGTGGCTACGGCAAGTACCAGCGCATCCCCAGCACCGTCATCTACGGTGGCGTGGGCATGGGCAACCAGTTCGACGCCCTGCGCCGTGGCGTGGACCTACTGGTCGCCTGCCCGGGCCGCCTGATCGACCACCTGGAGCGTCGCAGCGTCGACCTGTCCGGCATCGAGGTGCTGGTGCTCGACGAAGCCGACCGCATGCTCGACATGGGCTTCCTGCCCTCGATCAAGCGCATCCTGGCCAAGCTGCCGCGCCAGAACCGCCAGACCCTGCTGTTCTCGGCCACCTTCCCGGAGTCGATCAAGCAGCTGGCGATGGAGTTCATGCGCCACCCGCGTGAGGTCATGGTCACCCCGCAGAACACCGTGGCCGACACCATCGCCCACCGCGTGCACCCGGTCGACACCGCGCGCAAGCGCGAGCTGCTGCTGGACCTGATCGCCAAGGACAGCCGCGTGCAGACGCTGGTGTTCGCCAAGACCAAGCACGGCAGCGACAAGCTGGCCACGTTCCTGGAGAAGTCCGGCATCAAGACCGCGGCGATCCACGGCAACAAGAGCCAGGGCCAGCGCCTGCGCGCGCTGGGCGACTTCAAGGCAGGCCGTGTCACCGTGCTGGTGGCCACCGACATCGCCGCGCGCGGCATCGACATCGACCAGCTGCCGCGCGTCATCAACTACGACCTGCCGATGGTCGCCGAGGACTACGTGCACCGCATCGGCCGTACAGGCCGCAACGGCGCCAGCGGCGAGGCGATCTCGCTGGTCGCGCAGGAAGATGCCAAGTACCTGCGCCAGATCGTGCGCCTGCTCAACCGCGACATGGATATCCGCGACCTGCCGGGCTTCGAGCCGCAGGTGCCGATCCGCTGGGGCAACAGCGCCCCGGGCAAGGCCGAGCAGCCGGCCGGCCAGCGTCCGCCGCGCAAGCACCAGGGCGCGCGTCGCCCGCATGCCGATGGCGGCCGTCCGCAAACGCATGCCCATGCCGGCGCCAAGCAGCCGGGCGGCGCCAAGCCGCAGGGCCGTCGCCGTCGTGGCGGTGGTGGTGGCAACGGCGGTGGCGGCGGGCGCGGCCCGGGCAGCGGCCCGCGCTGAACCAGCGGCGGTAGATGAAAAAAAAGACGGCGCGCGGATCCTTCCGCGCGCCGTCGTCGTTTCAGGCCTTGCGGCCTGGCACCTGCTTCAGAGGAAATCGAAGCTCAGCGTGAAGCGCACGTTGCGCCCCGGCTGCGACCAGCGGCCGATGCCCTCCGGGCTGGTGTTGCCGGCGAACACCGCCGTACCCGAGCCCGCGGTCCGCACGCGGTTCCACAGGTAGTACTCCTTGTTGAACACGTTGTAGACGCCGGCCGTCAGGTGCAGGCGCGAGGTGATGTCGTAGCTGCCGAACACGTCCAGCAGGGTGTACTCACGCGCCTTGTAGGCATACATCGGCACGACCTCCTCGCCATAGCTGGAGTTGGTCACGCTGGTGCCGTAGTCGTCCGGGTCCTTGCGATCCTGGTGCGTGACATTGGCGGTGACGCTCCAGCGCCGCGACGGCGCGTTGTAGCTCACGCCCACCACGGTCTTGGCCGGGCTGATGCTGCCCAGCGGCTCGCCGTCGTTGTCCTTGCCCTCGTTGTACGAGTACGCCAGGCGGGCCATCCAGTCGTCCGCCATCAGCCACAGGCCTTCGGCCTCCACGCCTTTCACCACCACCTCGCCGCGGTTGATCGGCATGGTGTAGCTGTAGCCATTGGTGATGGTGGTGACGCCGCGCACCGTGGTGCTGTACTGCACGTCTTCATCGGCGGTGTAGGTCGCGGTGTCGATGAAGTTGCTGTACTTGTCGCGGAACACCGACACGCCCAGGCGCAGGCGCTCGCTCTGGTAGCGCCAGCCCATTTCCAGGTTGAGGCTGCGCTCGGCTTCCAGGTCCGGGTTGCTCTTGCCATCGGGCACGGTCACGGTGGCGCCGTCTGAGACGCGGGTGACTTCCGTGGTCGAGGACGTGCCGTACATGTCGTTCACGCTCGGCGCGCGGAAGCCGCGGCCGGCCTGCGCCCAGATCGACTGGGTGTCGGTGAACTTGAACTCGCTGCCCAGGTTCCAGGTCGGCGAGGAGAACTTGGACGTGCCGACGCTGCCGCCGCCGTCCTCGTAGCCGGAGTCGCCGCCCGAGGTGGCGCGCGTCTGCGGCACGTACTTGTAGCTGTCATAGCGCACGCCGCCGGTGAAGCTCAGGCGGTCGTCGAGCAGGCGGACCTTGTCGCGCAGGTAGACGGTCCAGTCGGTCTCCTTGGTATCGGGCCACAGCGAGGGATCGGTGTCCTGGCTCACCAGGTTGCCGGCGTTGTCCCAGCGCGAGTCGACCGAGTTCCAGTGGATCTTGCCTTCCTGCCACGCGGCGCCGTAGACCATGTCGTGATGCACGCCGCCGGCTTCGAAGCTTTTGGTGAAGTCGAGCGCGGCGCGGTCGAGCTTCTGCGTATCCCAGCGGTTTTCCTGGCGCGCGCACAGCGCGGTGGCCGAGCAGCGCGTGCCGCCGGTGGTGCCACTGGCGACATCGATGTTGGTCTGGCCCTGGATGTAGCTCTTCTGGTGGTCGGCCGTGGCCTCCAGGCTGTCGAACAGCGGGGTGTTGGCCTGCCAGGTGTACTTCAGGCCGTAGCGGTCGCGGTCGTTGCGGTCTTCGGCGGTGCGGCGGTAGTAGGAGCCGACGCCATCGCTGCGCGACCAGTTGTCGACATCGTTGGTGCCGCGCGCGCGTTCGTACACCACGCCCAGGGTCTGGGTGTCGGTGGCGAGGAAGTTGACCTTGGCCAGGACGTTGTCGCTCTCGCGGTCGATCGGGTCCGGCGTGCGGCGATCGGGGCCGTACTGGGCGATGGTGGTGTCGTACCAGGACTCGGTCTCGTGGCCGTCGCGCTTGGTGTAGACCAGCAGCGACTCGAACTGGCCGGTGCGGTTGGCGAACGTCAGCGAGCCCATGTTCTCGTCGTTCGAGCCGGTGTAGCCGTACTTGATCGAGCCGTAGCTGTCGTTGCCGCTGGCCTTGAGGAAATCGGCCGGGTCCTTGGTGGTGAACATCACCGCGCCGCTGAGCGCGCCGCTGCCGGCGGTGATCGCGTCGGCGCCCTTGATGATCTCCACCGCCTTCACCGACTCCAGGTCCACGCTGCCGCGGCCCGAACGGAAGAACTCGTACGGCTGGTAGGTGCCCGGGTCCAGGCTCTGCGGGAAGCTCAGGCCATCCAGCGTCATGGCGACACGATCGGCTTCCAGGCCGCGGATGTTGAAGCCGTTGAAGCCGGCGCGGCCGAGGTCGACCATCTCGACGCCCGGCACGTAGCGGATGACGTCCTCCATGCCCTGCGCGCCCTGTGCGCGCAGGTCCTTGGAAGAGAGCGTGGTGACATTCTGGTTGTCGGACTTGGCGCGCGTCTCGCGCACTTCGACCGGGTCGAGCGTGGCGCCTGGCGCGGCCGCGTCGGCGGCATCGGCCGCGAGCGCGGCGCCGATCGGCAGGCAAAGGGCAATGGCCAGCGCGAGCTGGCATCGGGTGTGGTTCATGACGGAACTCCGCAGTGGGAAATGGGTACGAACGCCGCACGGCGTGCGGCGGGGATGGCTGCGTAGTCCCGGTCAGGACGCGTTGCTCGAATGGAGAACGTGCCGGCACATGGCCGGCACGGATGCCGCGTCATGCGCGGCGCACCTGGCTGGACGCTCCCCGCGTCCGCGAGGAAGGTCTTACTTGGCGGGCTTCGACGCCGGCTTGGTGGCGGGCTTGGCGGCCTGCTCGGCTTCCGGGTCGGCAGCCTGGTTGTCGCGCGCGTCCACCACGCCATCGCCGTTGCGGTCGGCGCGCTTGAACAGGCGGTCGCCGGAAGCGGCGTACTCGTCCCAGGTCATCTTGCCGTCCTTGTCCTTGTCCAGGACGTTGAAGCGAACGTCGGCCTGCTTCATCTGGCGCTCGTTGGTCTGGCCTTCGACATGCTTCAGGCGGCGCTCGAACTCGCCGACGTACTCGTCGCGGCTCAACACGCCATCGCCGTTGGTGTCGGTCTCGGCGAAGCGCGCGCGGCGGAACTTCTCGAACTCGGCCGCGTCGACCTGGCCGTCGCCGTTGAGGTCATGCTCGGCGATGAACGCGGTGGGGTCTTCACCGTGGCCACCGACCTTGTCCTGGACCTTCTGGTCCACGGTTTCGGTGGCGGCCAGCGCCAGGGCCGGCGCCAGCAGCAGGCTGCAGGCGATGGCGAGGGAATGCATCTTCATGGAAATCTCCGGGAGGTTGTATCGGCTCAGGGATTGAGCACGTGGAAGACCAGGCTGTAGCTGTTGCTGTATTCCGGCGCCGCGGCGCCGGCAGGCGCGGGGCTGCGATGGCGGGCGAGCGCCAGCCACGTACCGCTGGCGGGCTGTTCCCAGCGCACATGACCCTTCGCATCGCTGCGCAGCTCGACTTCGCGCGCCTTGCGGTCCGAGGACCACACCGCCTCGCTGATCTGCACCGGCGTATCGGCCAGCGGCTTGCCGTCGAAGCGCAGTTCGAATTCGACCGGCTCGTTGGAATACAGGTCATCCGGATGGGTGACCGGCACCAGTTCCAGGCCCTGCCCGTAGGGACGCAGCGCACCGCGGTCCGGCGCGCCCACCGTCAGGTAGGTCTCGGCGCGGATGCGCGACTGGAAGTTGGAGATCACTTTCGCGCCGGCCGGCACCGCTTCCTTCGCATCACGCGAGGACACCTTGCGGCCATTGATTTCCCACGTGCGGAACACCGCGCCGAGGCGTTCGCCGGTGCTGAAGCGGTAGGTGCCCTTGGCATCCTTCGGCAGCGCATGCTCGACCACCACGCGGGTACGCAGCGGCACCACGCGTCCGGGCGTCGTTTCGCGGCCGTCGGGGCCAAGGATGCTGAAATGGCTGTCGTCGAACGCGGCTTCCGGCACGAAGAAGGCTTCGGAGAAGGAGGCGTCGAGGGTGACGGTGCCGCCCGGCTGCACCTGGAAGGTGGCGGGAGCGAAATAAGGCGTATGGGCCGCGACCGGCCCTGCCAGGGCGGCCAGCGCCGCGGCAAGCAGCATGCGTTTCATCGAGCGATCCCCTGAGGGTGATGTGGATCGCTGGCTGGATGACGCTTCCCGCTGGCTGACCCGCGCATTGTATGAATGCGAGGGATTCTCATCAAGAGGGCCGGACGATGACGCGCCGCCCGCGCGCGTCCACAATGCGCGGATGGAAATCTTCAAAGTCTTCATGGTCGAGGCGGCGCACCGCCTGCCGAACGTCCCGCCGGGCCACAAATGCGCTCGGCTGCATGGCCATTCGTTCCGCATCGAGTTGCATGTCGGAGGCGAGCCGGGCGCGGACACCGGCTGGATCATGGACTTCGGCGACGTCAAAGCCGCCTTCCAGCCGATCTACGATCGCCTGGACCACCACTACCTCAACGACATCGAGGGGCTGGAGAACCCGACCAGCGAACGCCTGGCGATGTGGATCTGGGAACAGCTCAAGCCGACCCTGCCCGCCCTGCGCGAGGTGGTGATCCACGAAACCTGCACCTCGGGCTGCCGCTACCGGGGCCAATGAGCTCCTGACGGTCGGCAAGCCATTGATTCGAAAGGCCCCGCCGGGGCCTTTTCTTTGCCCCGAAAAAAGTTGTTGCATCGCAGCAGAAACGCGTTATGCTGCATCGCAACACGGTAGCGCAGCTCCACTGGAATCCGCGATGTCCGCCCAGTTCGATAGCAGCTTCAGCCAGTACACCCACCAGTTCGCCGCCGCGGCATCGCGCGCCAACCGGTTGGCCCTCGAAAACGCCGAAAGCGTGTTCGGACTGCAGTTGAAGACGCTGGAAAAGAACGTCAACGCGACGGCCGATTTCCTCGGCCAGTTCGCCGACGTGAACGACCTGGGCACGGTCCAGTCGCTGTGGCCCAAGGGCCTGCAGATCGCCCGCGACAACCTGGAGCGCCTGGCTACGGCGAACCAGGAAGCGGTCGGCCTGAGCCTGAAGGCCTCCGAGGCGATCGGCCAGCTGGCACGCAGCCAGTTCGAGACGGCCAACGAACAGTTCCAGGCGAACGTGGCGCCAACGCGCACTGCTCGTCGCAAGTAAAAGTTTTTCTGTATTTGCGTGGGTCCCTCCCCCCACGCAAACAGGCCCGACAGATCCCTCCCTCTGTCGGGCCTTTTTCTTTTCCGGCGTCCGCTCAGCCCGGCAGGCGCAGATGCGCCGACAGCGCCGCCGGGTCGGCGTCCGGCCGGTACGGGATGCGGCCCCAGCACGGCATCGGCAGGCGTGCGTTGAGCAGGGCGAAGTTCTCGTCGCGCCGCGCCATCTCCGGGTCGACCTCGTTCGCCACCCAGCCCACGCATTGCAGGCCGTCGGCCGCGATCGCCGCCGCGCTCAGGCGCGCATGGTTGAGGCAACCCAGCCGCATGCCCACGACCAGCACCACCGGCAGGTCCAACGCGCGCGCCAGGTCGGCCTGGTCGAGCGTGGCGCTCAGCGGCGCTGCCCATCCTCCGACGCCCTCGACCACTACCACGTCGGCCATCGCACGCAGCTGGTCGAACGCGGCGCGCAGCGGCGGCAGTTCGATGGTGACGCCGGCCTCGGCAGCCGCGATTTCCGGCGCCAGCGGCTCGGGCAGCGCATACGGGTTGACCAGCGCGTAATCGGGACGCGGCTGGCTGGCCGCCTGCAGCGCCAGCGCGTCCTCGTTGCGCAGGCCCTCAGGCGTCGCCTCGCAGCCACTGGCCAGCGGCTTCATGCCGACCGCACGCAGCCCCTTGCCCCGCAATGCATGCAACAGGCTGCTGCTGGTGACGGTCTTGCCGATGCCGGTATCGGTGCCGGTAACGAAGAAGGCGGGAAAGGGAAACATGCGCGGGGTCCGGCTCGGGGGCGGGCAGGATAAGCCGTCCCGGGCGTGGCGTCAGTGGCGCCGGCCCGCGCTGCTAGACTGCCAGCATGTTCACCTCTTCCACGCTCACCGGCAGCAAGCCGGAACAGTACGCACAGCTGCAGGCCCAGGCACAGGCGCTGGTGCACGGCGAACGCGACCGCATCGCCAATGCCGCGAACCTGGCGGCGCTGATCTTCAACTCGCTGCCCAGCCTCAACTGGGCCGGTTTCTATCTGTACGACGGACAGGAACTGGTGGTTGGTCCGTTCCAGGGCCTGCCGGCCTGCGTGCGCATCCCGCTCGACAAGGGCGTGTGCGGTGCCGCCGCCCGTACCCGCCAGACCCAGCGCATCGAGGACGTCGACGCCTTCCCTGGCCACATCGCCTGCGATTCGGCCTCGCGTTCGGAGCTGGTCGTGCCGCTGGTGAAGGGCGATACGCTGGTCGGCGTGCTCGACCTCGACAGCCCGGAGCTGGCGCGTTTCGACGAAGACGACCAGCGCGGACTGGAAGCCATCGCACGGGTCTTCGTGGACAGCCTGGCGTGAGTACCGAACGCCTGCGCAACATCGGCCCCAAGAGCGCGGCCTGGCTGCGGCAGGTCGGGTTGCGCAGCGTCGAGGACCTGCAGGCCACCGGCGCGGTGGGCGCGTTCCTCAAGGTGCGACGCGCGGGCTTCAAGCCCAGCCTCAACCTGCTCTACTCGCTGGAAGGCGCGCTGGTGGGCAGCCACTGGCAGGAAATCCCCGAAGACCGCCGCCACCAGCTGCTGGCCGAACTGGAGCAGGCCAGCGCGCAGCTGCCCGCGCCGCGCGGCACGCCGGTAGGCGGCCCGGTTTCGACCACCCGCTATGTCGACGAAGACGCCGGCCCGGCGGATGCCGACGCCGATAACGACGCGGACAGCGACGACCCGGAAGCCGACTGAGCCCGCGTCAGCGCGCGGTATCGAGGCGCAGCAGTTCCTGCAGGTCGTCCATCACCCAGCGCGCGCCCGAATGCGCCGGGTCCAGGCCGCGCAGGTAGCCGTAGCGCACCAGCGCCAGCGGCACGCCCGCCGCATTCGCGGCCGCGGCATCCACCGCCGAATCCCCCACCATCAAGGCTTCCGTCGGGGCGTGCCCGAACTGCGTGCATAGATGCAGCAGCGGCGCGGCCGCCGGCTTGCGTTCCGGCAGGGAATCCCCGCCCAGCACGGCGGCGAAATAGCCGGCGACGCCGAGGTGTTCCAGCAGCGGCTCGACGAAGCGCGAAGGCTTGTTCGTGCAGATCGCCAAGGTCACGCCGCGCGCATGCAAGCCTTCCAGCGCGGACGCTGCCCCGGGATACAGGCGCGGGTGATGCAGCAGGCATTCGCCGTAGTGACGCATGAAACCCGGCATCACCTTGTCCAGCGGCACCTTTGCCTGCGCGGCCTGCAATGCGCTGCCCACCAGCGAACGCACGCCCTCGCCGATCCAGCCGCGCACGGTCGCTTCATCGACCTGCGGCAGCGACAGATCCGCCAGCGTGAGATTGAGGGCCTCGGCGATATCGGACAGGCTGTCGACCAGCGTGCCGTCGAGGTCGAAGATCACCAGCGGAAACGGATAGCTCATGCGGTGCGCGCGACGTGGGGCGCCACAGTGTAAGACAGCCTCAGTGATCGCCCATCGCTTCACTGGCGAACAGCTCGCCCTGCACCACTTCGTCCTCGTCCTGTCCGGCGAAGCCGGAGACACCGACGCCCACCAGCCGGTAGCGCGTGCTGTCCGGCAACTGCACGCGCTGCACGAGCGCCTGCGCGATCTCCACCAGTTCCTGCGCCGAAGCCGGCGCACGCTCGGGCGTGAGGCTGCGGGTAAGGATGCGGAACTGCGAAGTCTTGAGCTTCAGCACGACCGTGCGCCCGACGCGACCGGTGCGCTCGGTCGCCGCCCACGTGCGCTCGGCCAGGCGCGCGATTTCCGGCCCCAACGCATCCAGCGGAAGATCCTCCACGAACGTGTCCTCGGAAGAGACCTGCTGCACTTCCTGGTGCGGCTCCACCGGGCGTTCGTCGACACCGCGCGCCCGGTTGTACAAGCCCTGGCCGAAACTGCCGAAGTGCGCCTGCAGTTCTTCCAGCGGACGCGCCCGCAGGTCGCCGACAGTATGGATGCCCAGCGCGGTGAGCTTGCCCTCCATCACCTTGCCCACGCCGGGAATGCGGTTCACCGGCAGCGGCGTGAGGAACTCCTCCACCCGCGAGGGCGGCACCACGAACTGGCCATCGGGCTTGCGCCAGTCCGAGGCGATCTTGGCGAGGAACTTGTTCGGCGCGATGCCGGCCGAAGCGGTGAGCTGCGTCTCCTCGCGGATCTGCTCGCGTACGAGCCGCGCGATCTCGGTCGCCACGGTCATCCCGCTCTTGGCCTCGGTGACGTCGAGATAGGCTTCGTCCAGCGACAGCGGCTCGACCAGGTCGGTCTGCCGATGGAAGATCTCGCGCACCTGCCGCGACACCGCCTTGTAGCGCGTGAAATCCGGCGGCACGAACACCGCCTCCGGGCATAACCGTTCAGCGCGCAGCGCGGGCATCGCCGAGCGCACGCCGAACTTGCGCGCCTCGTAGGACGCCGCGCAGACCACCGAGCGCGCGCCCTTCCAGGCCACCACCACCGGGCGGCCGCGCAGGGAAGGATCGTCACGCTGCTCCACGGACGCATAGAACGCATCCATGTCGACGTGAATGATCTTGCGCATCCCGGGAACCCTACGGCGGCGAACGTTGCCCCACCATCATAATGCAGCCGCCGTGCGCTGATCCGCCGCACGCCAAGCGGCGCAAAGCTTTGCCCGAGATCGCCGCAAAACACTACGCTTGCGTACGGAAAAAAGCGTTTGCTTTGCTGCGATGCGGTCGTGCAGGCTGGCGCACTTTCGCGCCGCACGGGCGCGTTTTCCCGAGACCTTCCGCATGACCCGCGAATCTGCCTATACGCGCGACCAGTTGCTGGCCAGCGCGCGTGGCGAACTGTTTGGCGCCAACGCCGGCCGCCTGCCGAACGACCCGATGCTGATGTTCGACCGCATCGTCCACATCGCCGAGGAAGGCGGTGCCCACGGCAAGGGCCAGGTCGTGGCCGAGCTCGATATCCGCCCGGACCTGTGGTTCTTCGGCTGCCACTTCATCGGCGACCCGGTGATGCCGGGCTGCCTGGGCCTGGATGCGATGTGGCAGCTCACCGGCTTCTTCCTCACCTGGCTGGGCGCGCCCGGCCGCGGCCGCGCGCTCGGCGTGGGCGAGGTGAAGTTCACCGGGCAGGTGCTGCCCGATGCCAAGCTGGTGCGCTACGAGATCGACATCGCGCGCGTGATCAACCGCAAGCTGGTGATGGCGCAGAGCGACGCGCGCATGCTGGTCGACGGGCGCGAGATCTACACCGCCAAGGACCTGCGCGTGGGCCTGTTCACTTCCACCGAGGGCTTCTGAGCATGCGTCGCGTCGTCATTACCGGCATGGGCATCACCAGCTGCCTGGGCAACGACCTGGACACCGTGTCCAGCGCGCTGCGCGAAGGCCGCTCCGGCCTGCAGTACCTGCCCGACCACGCCGAGGTCGGCCTGCGCAGCCAGGTCGGCGGCAAGGTCGAGCTCGATCTCGATGCCTTGATCGACCGCAAGCTCAAGCGCTTCATGGGCGATGCCTCGGCCTATGCCTACCTGGCGATGCGCGACGCCGTCGCCGACGCCGGCCTGGACGAGGCGCAGGTGAGCGACCTGCGCACCGGCCTGATCGTCGGCTCCGGCGGCGGCTCCAGCCAGTGGCAGGTCGAGACCGCCGACATCCTGCGCGCGCGTGGCGTGCGCAAGGTCGGCCCGTACATGGTGCCGCGCACGATGTGCTCGGCGGTGTCGGCCTCGCTGGCGACCGCCTTCAAGATCCGCGGCCTGAGCTATTCGATCTCCGCCGCCTGCGCGACCTCCGCGCACTGCATCGGCGCCGGCGCCGACCTCATCCGCCACGGCGCGCAGGACATCGTCTTCGCCGGTGGCGGCGAGGAACTGCACTGGACCATGAGCGTGATGTTCGACGCGATGGGCGCGCTGTCCACCGGCTACAACGACCGTCCGCAGGTCGCCTCGCGTCCGTACGACGCCGAGCGCGATGGCTTCGTCATCGGCTCCGGCGGCGGCATGCTGGTGCTGGAGGATTACGACCACGCAGTGAAGCGCGGCGCGCGCATCCATGCCGAGCTGCTCGGCTACGGCGTCACCTCCGACGGCGCCGACATGGTCGCGCCGTCCGGCGAAGGCGCGGTGCGCTGCATGCACATGGCGATGGCCGGCGTGAACCGCCGCATCGACTACCTCAACACCCACGGCACCTCGACGCCGCTGGGCGACATCACCGAGTTGAACGCGGTGCGCGAGGTATTCGGCCAGGACGTGCCGCCGCTGTCCTCGACCAAGGCGCTGTCGGGCCATTCGCTCGGCGCGGCCAGCGTGCACGAGGCGATCTATTCGCTGCTGATGCTGCGCGACGGCTTCATGGCCGGCTCGGCGCACATCGACGCGCTGGATCCGCGCGCCGAGGGCTTTCCGATCCTGCGCGAAACCCGCCAGGCGACGCTGGACACCGTGATGTCCAACAGCTTCGGCTTCGGCGGCACCAACGCCGCGCTGGTGTTCGGCCGCCCGGGCTGATCCGGCACGAAGGGCAGGCCATGGCCTGCCCTCCTTCCAGGCCTCAGCCGGTCATGCCGCTGTGGCGCAGCAGCGCGTCGATCTGCGGCGCGCGGCCACGGAACGCACGGAAGTTCTCCGCCGCGCTGCGGCTGCCACCGCGCGAAAGCACCTCGTCGCGGAAGCGCGCACCGGTGGCCGCCACCTGCTCCGGCGCTTCCTCGAACGCGGCGTACGCGTCGGCGCTCAGCACCTCGGCCCACTTGTAGCTGTAGTAGCCGGCCGCATAGCCGCCGGCAAAGATGTGGCTGAACTGGTGCGGGAAGCGGTTCCAGGCCGGCGGGCGGTTCACCGCCACTTCGTCGCGCACGCGCTCCAGCAACTGCAGCACGCTGTCTTGCGCGGGGTCGTAGGCACTGTGCAGCTGCATGTCGAACAGCGCGAATTCCAGCTGGCGCACGGTGAACATGCCGCTCTGGAAATTGCGCGCGGCCAGCATGCGCTCGAACAGGTTGCGCGGCAGCGGTGCGCCGGTTTCCACGTGCGCCGTCATCGCCTGCACGCGATCCCATTCCCAGCAGAAGTTCTCCATGAACTGGCTGGGCAGTTCCACCGCGTCCCACTCCACGCCATTGATGCCGGCCACGCCGAGCTCGCCGATGCGCGTCAGCAGCTGGTGCAGGCCGTGGCCCATTTCATGGAACAGCGTGGTGACCTCGTTGTGCCGGAACGTCGCCGGCTGGCCGTCGCTGCCGCGGCCGAAGTTGCACACCAGGTAGACCAGCGGCGTCTGCGCGCCGCTCGCGCGGTCGCGACGGTTGCGGCAATCGTCCATCCACGCGCCGCCGCGCTTGCCTTCGCGCGCATACAGGTCGAGGTAGAACTGGCCGACGAGCTGGCCGTTCTCATCCACCAGCCGGTAGAAGCGCACGTCCGGGTGCCACACCGGCGCGGTGTCCGCCTCCACGCGCAGGCCGTACAGCGACTGGATCAGGCCGAACAACCCGGCCAGCACCTTCGGTTCGGTGAAGTACGCCTTCACCTCCTGCTCGGAAAAGCTGTAGCGCGCCTGCTTCAATTTTTCGCTGGCATAGGCCAGGTCCCAGGCTTCCAGCGCATCGAGCCCCAGCTCGTCGCGCGCGAAGTCTTCCAGCTCCGCGCGGTCGCGCCGCGCATGCGGCAGCGCGCGCGCCGCAAGGTCGCGCAGGAAACCGAGCACTTCGCCCGGGTCCTTGGCCATCTTGGTGGCGATGGAATATTCGGCGTAGCTGGAGAAACCCAGCAGCGCCGCCAGCTCGCCGCGCAGGGCCAGGATGCGTTCGATGTGGCCGCTGTTGTCCAGCGTGGCGTCGCCGAACTCCGAGGCACGCTCGGCATTGGCGCGATACAGGGTGGCGCGCAGTTCGCGGTCGTCGGCGTAGGCCTGCACCGGCAGGTAGCACGGCATTTGCAGGGTGAGTTTCCAGCCGGCCAATCCCTCCTTTTCGGCAGCGGCACGGGCGGCCGCGCGCACTTCCGCCGGCAGGCCGGCCAGGCGTGCTTCATCCTCGACGTGCAGCGACCACGCATCGGTGGCGTCGAGCACGTTCTGCGAGAACTTCGCCGACAGCGCCGACAGTTCCTCCTGGATCGCCGAGAAGCGCTGCTTGCCGGCATCGTCGAGTTCGGCGCCGCCCAGGCGGAAGTCGCGCAGTGCGTTGTCGATCACCTTGCGGCGCGCCTCGTCGTAGCCCGCGGCTTCCGGCGCGGCGGCCAGCTGCTTGTACTGCGCATACAGCGCCAGGTTCTGCCCCAGCGCGCTGCCGAAGCGCGACACCTTCGGCAGGTTGGCGTTGTAGGCCTCGCGCAGCGCCGGGGTATTCACCACCGCCTGCAGGTGGCCGACCTGGCCCCAGGCGCGCCACAGGCGCTCGGTGGCGTCGTCCAGCGGCACCACGAAGCTTTCCCACGTCACCGGCGCGACCTGCTCGGCGTGCTTCACCGCCGCCTCGGCCTCGGCCAGCAGCTGGTCGATGGCGGGCGCGACATGCTCGGGCGTGATGGCGTCGAAGCGCGGCAGGCCGGAGAAATCGAGCAGCGGATTGTTCATGGCGACTCCAACAGGGCAACGTTCACGGGATACCAAGATATGGCGGTCATTCCTGCCAGGCGCAAGGCAATTCCGGCAGCCCGTGGCCGCCCACCGCCGCGGCGACCACCGCATCGCAGCCGGCCACGTCGATGCCGCGCTCGGCGTACCAGGCCGGGTTGTAGTAGCTGTGCGCGTAGCGCTCGCCGGCATCGCACAGGATGGTGACGATCGAGCCGCCACGACCGGCCTGGCGCATCTGCTGCGCGGCCAGCAGCACGCCGACGAAATTGGTGCCGGTCGAACCGCCCACGCGCCGGCCCAGCCGCGCGCTCACGTGGCGCATCGCGGCCAGGCTGAGGTCATCGGGCACCTTGACCATGCCATCCACGCAGCTGGGGATGAAGCTGGCCTCCACGCGCGGGCGGCCGATGCCTTCGATGCGCGAGCCGCCGGTGATTTCCAGGCGGCGCGCCTGCGCATCGCCGGCCAGCGCGCCGCGGTAGCCGTCGAAAAACACCGACACTTCCGGATCCGCGCACAGGATGCGGGTTTCGTGCCGGCGATAGCGCACATAGCGGCCGAGCGTGGCCGCCGTGCCGCCGGTGCCCGGGCTGCACACGATCCATTCCGGTACCGGGTGCGGCTCCTCGGCCATCTGCTTGAAGATCGACTCGGCGATGTTGTTGTTCGCGCGCCAGTCGGTGGCCCGTTCGGCGTAGGTGAACTGGTCCATGAAATGGCCGCCGGTCTCGCGGGCCAGCTGCTCGGAAGTGTCGTTGAGGTCGCAGGCGCGTTCGCACAGGTGGCAGCGGCCGCCGTGGAACTCGATGGCGGCGATCTTCTCCGGCGAGGTCGAGGCCGGGATCACCGCGATGAACGGCAGGCCGAGCAGGCGGGCGAAATACGCTTCCGAGACGGCGGTCGAACCGCTCGACGCCTCGATCACCGGCCGCCCCTCGCGCAGCCAGCCGTTGGCCAGCGCGTAGAGGAACAGCGAGCGCGCCAGGCGGTGCTTCAGGCTGCCCGTGGGGTGGCTGGATTCGTCCTTGAAGTAGACGTCGATGCCGGGAAAGCCGGGCAGCGCCAGCGGGATCAGATGGGTATCGGCGGAGCGGTTGAAGTCCGCTTCGATCTTGTGGATGGCCGCGTTGACCCACTCACGATGCGACATGGCTGGCGATGGTTTGAGAAAAATCCAATTCTACGCCCCGCCTCCCCCGCCCGGCCGGGCCATGGCAGGGTGCTATCCTTCGGCTTCATTTTCGCCATCCCCCGCCATGCCGCTGCTCCTCCGCCTGGTGCTGTGCCTCACCCTGCTGGCCAATACGGCCGGCGGCGCGTGGGCCATGCAGGCTACCGGCGGGGTGCGGGCCGACGCGCCGCAGATGGCCATGCAGGGCTGCCACGACGGCGCGCCTTCCGCCGATGCCATGGCAGCAATGCACCATGACGGCGGTCACATCGACAAAGCCGCAAGCAAGCACGGCGCGCACGATGCCGGCTGCTGCGCCCATGCCGGGTGCGATTGCCTGCAGCACTGCGGCACCTCCATCAGCCTGCCGGCCACGCTGGCGCTGTCGCCCCCGCCGGGCACTGGCCCCGCCGCGAGCCTGCGGCATGACCGCGGCCTGCCGCAGCCCTACCAGCCCGTCCGACCTCCCATCGCCTGAAGCGCTCCGGCGGCAGTAGCCGCCCGTTGACCGTGGCCGCTGTGCGGCCCTCCCCGACGATTCTTCCGTGATCGCGCGGCCCCTCCCCCGGGACCGGCCGCGCATGGAGCCTTCATGACCCACGATGTCCTTCGCGGCGCGCTCAGCCGGCGCCGCTTCGTCCAGGGCCTGGCGCTGGGCGGCGTTGCCGCCGGCACCGGCCTGTGGCGCCTGCCTGCCAGTGCCGCCAACCTCTCCGCCGTGCCCGAGTTGCGCGGCAACGACCTGCGCCTGTCCATCGGCCGCGCGCCGGTCGATTTCACCGGCCGCGCACGCTCGGCCATTACCGTCAACGGCAGCCTGCCGGCGCCGACGCTGCGCTGGCGCGAAGGCGACACGGTGACCGTCCGCGTGGCCAACACCCTGCGCGACGCCCCCACCTCGATCCACTGGCACGGCCTGCTGCTGCCCGCCAACATGGACGGCGTGCCCGGCATGAGCTTCGATGGCATCGCGCCCGGCGAGGCGTACCAGTACCGTTTCACGCTGCGGCAGTCGGGCACCTACTGGTACCACAGCCATTCGATGTTCCAGGAACAGTCCGGCCTGTACGGCGCGCTGGTGATCGACCCGCTGGAACCGCCGCCGTATCGCCACGACCGCGAGCACGTCGTGCTGCTCTCCGACTGGACCGACCTCGACCCGGCCGCGCTGTACCGGCGCATGAAGCAGATGCCCATGCACGACAACACCTACCAGCGCACGGTGGGCGACTTCTTCCGCGACGCGCGCGAGGCAGGCCTGTCGGCGACGCTGGCCGACCGCGGCCTGTGGGGCCGGATGCGGATGACGCCCACCGACCTGTCGGACATCAACGCCCACACCTATACCTACCTCGCCAACGGCACCTCGCCGGCCGGCAACTGGACCGGGCTGTTCCGCCCGGGCGAGAAGGTGCTGCTGCGCTTCATCAACGGCGCGGCGATGACGTATTTCGACGTGCGCATCCCGGGCCTGAAACTCACCGTGGTCGCCGCCGATGGCCAGTACGTGCATCCGGTGACGGTGGACGAGTTCCGCATCGCGCCGGCGGAGACGTTCGACGTGATCGTCGAACCCGGCGGCCAGGATGCCTACACCGTGTTCGCGCAGGACATGGGCCGTACCGGCCATGCGCGGGCCACGCTGGCGGTGCGCCATGGCCTGGAGGCACCGGTGCCGGCGCTGGATCGCCGCCCGCTGCTGAGCATGGCCGACATGGGCCACGACATGGCGGGCGGCGTGCACAAGGGCATGGAAGGCGGCTGCGGCGCGGCGATGGGCATGGAGATGCCGGGGATGTCGCACGACCATGCGATGGCGACCACGACGCATCCGGCCAGCGAACGCGGCAATCCGCTGGTCGACATGCAAAGCAACGCGACCTCGCCGAAGCTCGATGACCCCGGCATCGGGCTGCGCGGCAACGGCCGCCGCGTGCTGCGCTATGCGGACCTGCACAGCGTGTTCGAGGATCCGGATGGCCGCGAACCCGGGCGCGAGGTCCAGCTGCACCTCACCGGCCACATGGAGCGCTTCGCGTGGTCGTTCGATGGCGTGCCGTTCGCTTCGGCGCAACCGCTGCGGCTGAACTACGGCGAGCGGCTGCGCATCGTGCTGGTCAACGACACGATGATGCAGCACCCCATCCACCTGCACGGCATGTGGAGCGACCTGGAGGACGAACATGGCGCGTTCCAGGTGCGCAAGCACACCATCGACATGCCGCCCGGCACGCGGCGAAGTTATCGCGTGCGTGCCGATGCGCTCGGGCGCTGGGCCTACCACTGCCACCTGCTGTACCACATGGAAGCCGGCATGATGCGGGAAGTGCGGGTGGACGCATGAGCGCCCGAATCTTGCTGGCCTGCGGGCTGGTGCTGTCCGCGCCGCTGGCGGCGGCGCAGGATCCTGCCGCCGCGCGGCAGGCGTCGTCGGCCGCCGCCGACGACATGTCGCAGATGGACCACTCGCAGATGGACCACTCGCAGATGGACCACTCGCAGATGGACCACTCGCAGATGGACCACTCGCAGATGGACCACTCGCAGATGGACCACTCGCGGATGGACCACTCGCAGATGGACCACTCGTCCAGCGCGCCCCGCACGCCGATTCCACCGGTCACCGCCGACGATCTCGCCGCAGCCTTCCCCACGCTCCACGGCAGCCATGCGCACGCGGGCGCACCCGTGCACTACCTGCTCGTCGATCGCCTGGAAGGCTGGGACCGCGATGCCGGCAGTGGCCAGGCCTGGGAGGTCAACGGCTGGTATGGCGGCGACATCCACCGCCTGCGCCTGCGCAGCGAAGGCGAGCGCGAAGACGGACGCACGCATTCGGCCGACGCCGAGCTGCTGTATGGCCGGGCGATCTCGCCGTGGTGGGAACTGGTGGCGGGCGTTCGCCAGGATTTCGCTCCGGGCGCCTCGCGCACGCGCGCGGCCTTCGGCATACAGGGACTGGCGCCGTACAAGTTCGAGCTTTCGGCCACGGCTTATATCGGCGACGGCAGCGACGCGGCATTGCGCGTGGAAGGCGAGTACACCTTGCTGCTGACCTCGCGCTGGATCCTGCAACCCCGCCTGGAGGCCAACGTCTCCGCCCACGAGGACGCGCAACGTGGCGAGGGCGGCGGCCTGGACAGCGCCAGCGTCGGCCTGCGCCTGCGCTACGAAATCAGCCGGCGTTTCGCGCCCTACATCGGCTGGGAGCACGAACGTCGTTTCGGCGACGCCGCGCGCCTGGCCGAAGCGGACGGCGAGGCGTCGCGTGCGAGCCGCTTCGTGGCCGGCGTGCGCTTCTGGTTCTGAGTGTTCCACCGGGCCATCGGGAAGCGGCGGTTACAATGGCCGCACGCCCGATGCGCCCGGCGCATCCCTCCCCGCACACGAAGGTATTGCCATGAGCCTGAAGGACATCCAGCAGCAGCCCGGCGTCGCCGCGCAGCCCCCGGCCGAGACCGCCGGTTTCGTCTTCAACCACACCATGCTGCGGGTCAAGGACATCGTGAAGTCGCTGGACTTCTACACGCGCGTCCTCGGCTTCCGCCTGCTGGACCAGCGCGATTTCCCCGAAGCGCAGTTCAGCCTCTACTTCCTGGCGCTGCTGCCGGCCGGCACGCAGGTCCCCACGGATGACGCCGAACGCCGCGTATGGATGGCCGGCATTCCCGGCGTGCTGGAACTCACGCACAACCACGGCACCGAAACGCAGGAAGGCCCCGTCTACCACGACGGCAACAGCGACCCGCGCGGCTTCGGCCACATCTGCGTGTCGGTGCCCGACATCCACGCCGCCTGCGCGCGTTTCGACGCGTTGGAAGTGCCGTACCAGAAGCGCCTGGAAGACGGCCGCATGAAGCACCTGGCTTTCATCAAGGATCCGGACGGCTACTGGGTGGAGATCATTTCCAACACGCCGCTGGCGGGCTGAGCCGCCTTCGCCTGCGTGCCGGCGCGGACGTTCTAGAATGGGGCGAGCCTCCCGGAAGCCCCGCCATGATCCGCGACATCATCCGCATGGGCGATCCGCGCCTGCTGCGCATCGCCCCGCCCGTTACCGTGTTCGATGCCGACCTGCGCACGCTCGTCGACGACATGTTCGAGACCATGGATGACGCGAACGGCGTGGGCCTGGCCGCCCCGCAGATCGCCGTGGACCTGCAGCTGATGGTGTTCGGCTTCGACCAGAGCGCCCGCTATCCCAACGCGCCCGCGGTGCCGCGTACCGCGCTGGCGAACGTGGAGATCACGCCGCTGTCCGACGAACTGGAAGACGGCTGGGAAGGCTGCCTGTCGATCCCCGGGCTGCGCGCGGTGATCCCGCGCTGGCGCGTGATCCGCTACCGCGGCCAAACGCCCGACGGCCAGTGGCTGGAGCGCGATGCCGAAGGCTTCCATGCGCGCGTCGTGCAGCACGAGCACGACCACCTGATCGGCCGGCTGTATCCCTCGCGCATCCGTGACTTCAGCAAGTTCGGCTTCGAGGACGTGCTGTCCTACGAGCTGTAGCGGCAGCGTCGGCGCTCATGGCACGGCCGTGGCGGGCGCGGGAAGTGGTTCGCCTTGCAGCAAGGCCAAGTCCGCCGCCAGCATCTGTCGCCAGGCATCCCGCTGCCGGGGCGGCTGCCGCAGCACGGCGGAAGGGTGATAGGTCGCGAAGGCGCGCACGCCACTTTCCATCCGCTGCCATTGACCCCGCTGCGCGGCAAGGCGGAAGTCCGGGCCGAACAACGCCAGTGCCGCCGTGCCGCCGAGCGCGACCACGACGCGCGGCTGCACCAGCGCCAGCTCACGCTGGAGCCAGGGACCGCACGCGTGCACATGCGCACGCTCGGGGTTGCGATGCAGGCGCCGCTTGCCACGCTGCTCGAAGCGGAAGTGCTTCACCGCGTTGGTCACGAACATCGCGCGCCGGTCCAGCCCGAGACCTCGCAACACGTCATCAAGCAGTTGCCCGGCGGGCCCGACGAACGGACGCCCGGTCAGGTCCTCGGCATCACCCGGCTGCTCGCCGACCAGCATGATGCGCGCGGTGGACGGCCCCTCGCCGCGCACTGCCTGCGTCGCCGGCTCCCACAGCGGACAGCGCCGGCACGCCGCCAGATCCTGCGCCATGGCGTCCAGGGTCGCGGGGGCGGGCGCCGCCGCATCGCGCGGCCGATCCGGTAGCCGGCGCCGCACGGGCATGGGCGCGCGGTCGGCCATCTCCTGCATGCGCGGGCCGGCGTCGCGGATCAATAGCGGCAGCAGCTGCGCCTCCGGCAGCAGTTTCCAGTATTTCTGCGGCATCTCCTGTCGCATCATCCGCGGATTGATCCGCGCCGGATTGAAGATGTTCGCGTAGTAGGTGCGCCACAACGATTCATGCTCGTCGTCGGCCGGGGCAGCGGCACGGGTGGAGCCTTCCCCGAAGTGGAGCTGCCCGTCGTCCCAACACACACTGCGGTAAGGGGTCAGGATCGCCCATCGCATCCCCGCGAAGCGGCGGGCGAAGAACGGGGCCACGCGGTCGAGGATCCAATGCGCCGGCTCGAACCAGGCCACGAAGCGCTCCGGTTCGCCCGCCAGCGCACGGAAGCGCACGAACGCCTTCATCTTGTGGCAGTCGCGACGCACGGCCTTTTCCAACTCGCGCAGCCGATGCACGTCCACGTCCGTCGCGCGCTCGATCAACCGCGGCTCGCCATGCGCCATCCGCCACAGGACCCGATACAGCAGGGCGTGGCGTTGCGGATCCTGGTGGCAGGCCACCGCTTCGGCCAATGCAATGAAGTCGCGCGGCACGCGCAGCCCGGCAGGTGCTGCTGGCCCGTCCGCCACCTCCCCGGAGGACGCAAAGGCCAGCCCGGCCTGCGTCGCCCCCTCCCACCGGACCGATTCGGGCGGCCAGCCCGCACGCAGCGCCTCGCGTGCCCGCGCACGCCATATGCCAGCGTCCCACTGGGGTTCGACAGGGAGGAAGTGCATCGCCGCTCAGTCGAACAGGCCGGCCTGCCGCGGTGCGGGCGCCAGGGCGGCGCGCAGGCGCGCGGGGTCGTCCAACTGTTTGCGTGGATGGTGGTCGAGCACGCGGACGAAAGGGGTGACTTTTTTCATCGGCAACCGCAGGCGTTGCAGGTCGGCCAGGCGCAGGCGCCCATGCCGGCGCGCGGTGACGATGCGGCCCACGCTGCGCGTGCCCAGGCCAGGCACGCGCAACAGCATCTCGCGGGAGGCGGCATTGATATCGACGGGGAACTGTTCCGGGTGCCGCAGCGCCCATGCCAGCTTGGGATCCACGTCCAGCTCGAGCATGCCGGAAGACTGCGCCGGCACGATTTCTTCGACGGAGAAGCCATAGAACCGCAGCAGCCAGTCGGCCTGGTAGAGCCGGTTTTCGCGCTGCAGCGGCGGCGCCTGCAATGGCAGGCGCGAGGAGGCATCCGGAATCGGGCTGAAAGCGGAGTAGTACACGCGCCGCAGCCGGAAGTTGCCGTACAGGTTGTCCGACGTGGCCAGGATCGTGCGGTCCGCCTCGCCGTCGGCGCCGACGATCATCTGCGTGCTCTGCCCGGCGGGCGCGAAGCGAGGAGGCTTGGGGCGGCCGCGCGCGGTGGCCTTGCGCGCCTCGACGCCTTCCTCGATGCGCCAGCGCAATTCGCCCATCGCGGCCCGGATCCGGGGCTGGCTCTTCTCCGGCGCCAGGCGCCCCAAGGCACCTTCGGTCGGCAATTCGATATTGATGCTGAGCCGGTCCGCGTAGCGACCTGCGGCCGCGAGCAGTTCGGGCGCCGCGTCGGGAATGGTCTTCAGGTGGATGTAGCCGGCGAAGCGGTGCTGTTCGCGCAGGGAGCGTGCCACCGCGACCAGTTGCTCCATCGTGTAGTCGCTGTCGCGGATGATGCCGCTGGAGAGGAACAGCCCTTCGATGTAGTTGCGCTTGTAGAAGTCCAGCGTCAACGCCACGACCTCCTGCGTGGTGAAGCGCGCCCGGGTGACGTTGCTGGACACGCGGTTGACGCAGTAGGCGCAATCGAAAATGCAGAAGTTGGTCAGCAGGATCTTCAGCAGCGACACGCAGCGGCCGTCGGGCGTATACGAATGGCAGATGCCCATGCCTTCGGTGCTGCCGATTCCGCCGGTCCCCAGCGAATGGCGTTTGTCCGCACCACTGGAAGCGCACGACGCATCGTATTTCGCGGCGTCGGCCAGCACCGCCAGTTTGTCCGTGAGCTTCATGGCCGAACTCTGGACAGCGCGCGTCTCAATCCGTGAGACGCTCCCCGCGTGGGCGCGGTCGGCACCTGACGCGTTCAGCCGCCGGCACCCGACTTGACTTTCACGCCCGTGAACGTGCCCTATCACCCCACGACGGGAGGGGACACGCGATGGGCAAGGTCGTGTTCGACATCGACCAGTCACGCGAGGGTGGGGCAACCTCGCAGGCGGGCGACCGGCAGAACGAAGTCCGCTACCGGCGCGTGCGGTGACCTGCATGCGCGGCGCATTCCGCAACGCATTGCCGAAGCGCACCTGGCCTGCGTGGTTGGCGGTGGCGCTGTGCGTATCGGGGTGGGCAAGCGCCCAGACTGCGCCCACGGCGGCGCAGCCTCCGCCACCGATATCCGCGCAGGAAATCGTCGAGCACGCCGACGCTGACGAGCGCCTCGCCGTGGCCGCCCTGCAACTGGCGACCGCACCCGATCCCACCGCGGCCATGGCGATACCGCTGCAGAAGATCGCCGATTCGGTGGACACGCGCAGCGCCGACTTCCCCGTGAGCCGCCTGCAGGCCTTGCCCATCATGCGGCTGGAGAGCCTCGCCCGGCACTGGACGTTCGACCGCCGGCGCTTCGAGCGCTGGCGCAACACCTTCAACGATGCGCGCTCGGGTTACCTGGCCGATGCCTCGCTGCTGGCCGAGCGGCGCGCGGCGTGGGATGCGCTCGACGCCCGCCAGGCCAGCCAGCTGCCGGCATTGAGCGCCCGCATCACGCAGGTGCGCCAGCAACTGGAACAGGCCGACACGGCCCTCTCCACGGTGATGACGCAGCAGATTGCGCTGGGCCAGCGCGCCAACGGCCTGGACGTGCGCCTGCAACAGGGGCAGGACCGCGTCACCCAGGCCATCGAGCGCATCGACCGCCAGCTCCTGCACATCGATGCGCCGCCGATCTGGCGCGCGCATGCCGCGCCGCAGGAAGCCTCGCGCGCGGGCGAGGTGATCAGTTCGAGCCTGCAGATCGAAGCCGACTTCGCCGCCGCCTACACCGAGGAGACCGGCGCCCAGCGCCTGCTGCTCAACCTGCTGCAGCTGCTGATGCTGCCCGTGCTGCTGTGGCTGTCACACGTGAGCCGGCGCGCGATCGGCGCCGGCGAGATGAGCCCGGTCGCGGCGCGGGTGATGAGCCGTCCATGGTCGTCGTGGTTGCTGCTCTGTGTCGCCGCGCTGCTGGTAATCGAACAGGACGCGCCGCTGCTGATCCGGCAGATCGCGATGATGATCGCGCTGATCCCGGTGCTGCGCCTGCTGCCGCCGGGGCATCGCGAGCTGCTGGACGTGTGGCCGTACGTGGCGACGATCCTGTACCTGGTCGCGAGCTTCGGCGCGATCTTCATGGGCAGCGCGCTGGTGTACCGCGTGTTCTCGCTGGCGCTGGCACTGCTGGCCCTGGCGGCGACGTGGTGGCTGCTGTGGCGCTCACGGCGTCGTGGCCATGGCCTGCAGGGGCGGCTCGGCCGCTGGCTGCGCGGTGCGGCCTGGTTTGCCTCGGGCCTGTTGCTGGTCTCCGTGGCCTGCAACATCGCCGGCAACGTCTCGTTGGCCGAAATGCTGCTCGATGGCGTGATCTACAGCGCGTACTTCGGGTTGGTGCTGTACGTGATGGTCAACGTCGTGACCACGCTGCTGCAGCTGCTGCTGGGCCGCCCCGGCGCCTCGCGTTTCCGGGTGGCGCCGGAACATGCGCCGCCACTGGTGTCGTGGTTGTTCGGGCTGACCGTAGGCGCGGCGATGATCGGCTGGGGGCTGTATGCGATGGAGAGCTTCCGCATCCTGCGTCCGCTGTACACGTTGGCGCGGCGAGTGCTCGGGCATGAATTCGCCATCGGGGACTTCAGCCTGTCGCTGGGCCACATCCTGCTGTTCGTGGTCGCCACGGTGATCGCGTTCTGGGCGGCGAAGGCGACGCGCCTGGTGCTGCACGAGGTCGCCGACAGCCGCCTGAAGCTGCAACGCGGCACCGCCAACAGCGTGGCCTCGCTGGCGTACTACGGCGTGCTGCTGCTGGGCCTGTTGGGCGCGCTGTCCATCGCCGGCTTCAAGACCAGCCAGCTGGCGCTGATCTTCGGCGCGCTGGGCGTGGGCATCGGCTTCGGCCTGCAGAACGTGGTGAACAACTTCGTTTCTGGCCTGATCCTGATGTTCGAACGGCCGGTGCAGCCGGGCGATGTCATCGACGTGGGGCCCACCTCCGGGCGCGTACGCGAGATCGGCCTGCGCGCCACGCGTATCCGCACGTTCGACGGTGCCGACGTGATCGTGCCGAACGGCACGCTGCTGTCCGACCGGCTCACCAACTGGACGCTGTTCGATCGCAGCCGGCGGATCGAGGTCCCCGTCGGGGTGGCGTACGGCAGCGATGCCCGCCAGGTGGCCGAGCTGCTGGAGGCCACCGCAACGCAGACGCCGGGCATTGCCAGTACCCCGCCGGTGAGCGTGCTGTTCTCCGGCTTCGGCGCCAGCTCGCTGGATTTCGTGGTGCGCGCCTGGACGCCGGACTACGACCATTTCGCCGAACTGCGCAGCGCGTTGCACGCGCGCATCTACGAGGCGCTGGCGCAGGCCGGCATCGAAATCCCGTTTCCGCAGCAGGACGTGCACCTGCATGGCGGCGTGCGGGTCGACCCGCGGGACGACCCCGACGCCAAAGGGAACTCGCAGCCTTCTTGAGGCGGGCACGGCCTCCCAGCAGAAAGACGGCCTCACTTCCCGCCTGATGGATTGACCTACACTGCCGACGCCGCCATGGGTGGCGCGCGCGCTCACCTGGGGCCTTGGGCCGAAAGACTGTCCATCTCGTGAAAACCGATACCTCCGACCACTTCTACCCCGAGCGCGATACCGAACGCGTCCGCCTCGCCCTCGCCGCCGGCGCCATCGTGGGCACCTGGTTCTGGGACGTGCAGCAGGACCGGATGACGGTGGACGATGCCCTCGCCCAGGCCTTCGGCCTGGATCCCGCGTTGGGTCGCACCAACCTGCGGCTGGAGCAGGTCGTGGCCGCCGTGCATCCGGACGACCAGGCCGGGCTGGCCGCGGCCATCTCGCAGGCGCTGCGCATGGGTGGCCGCTACGCGCACCAGTACCGCGCACGCGGAGAAGACGGCCAGTACCGGTGGCTGGAGGCCATCGGCCGCGTGGACGTGGATGCCGCCGGGCAGCCCATCGGCTTCCCCGGGGTGCTGATCGACATCGACGACCGCCGCCGCATCGAGGCCGAGCGCGATGAGGCCCAGACGCTGCTGCGTTCCTTCGTCGAAGCGGCGCCGGGCGTGGTGTACGCCAAGGACCGGCAAGGCCGGATCCTGATCGGCAACCGCGGCGCCACCGAGCTGATCGGCGCGCCGCCGGAGGTCTATGTCGGCCGCACCGACGCCGAACTGCTCGGCAATTCCGCGCAGGCCGCCGCGGTGATGGCGACCGACGAACGCATCATGGCCAGCGGCGTGACCGAGCAGCTGGAAGAAGAAATCAATTTCCCTGATGGCCGGCAGGCCCATTGGCTTTCGACCAAGTCGCCGTTGCGCGATGCCGCGGGCCAGGTCGTCGGCCTTGTCGGCACCTCGCTGGACATCACCGCGCGCAAGGCCGCCGAAGCCCGCCACCTGGAAGTGGAGGAACGCTACCGGCTGGCGGCGCATGCCACCAACGACGCGATCTGGGACTGGCGCCTCGCCGATGGCCACGTCATCTGGAACGAGGCGCTGACCACGCTGTTCGGCCACGCCTACGCCGAGACCTCCGCGCAATGGTGGCTCGACCACATCCACCCCGATGACCTGGCGCGCATCGACGAAGAGATCCATACGGTGATCGAAAACGGCGGCACGACCTGGAAGGGGGAGTACCGCTTCCGTCGCGCCGATGGCAGCTTCGCCCTGGTGTTCGATCGCGGCACCGTGCTGCGCGGGCCCGGGGGCGAGCCGCTGCGCATGATCGGCGCGATGCTTGACCTGTCCGAACGCAGGGCCGCGCAGGCCGCGCTGCAGGAAAGCGAGGAGCGCCTGCGGCTGGCCACCGATGCCGGCGACCTGGGTTTCTGGGACGTGGACATGCTGCAGGACGTGCTGGTGTGGCCGGCGCGCACGAAAGCCATGTTCGGCATTTCCCCGGACGTGGAAGTCTCCATGCGCGACTTCTACGCCGGCCTGCACCCGGAAGACCGCGTCGCCACCAGCCTGGCCTTCGCCGCCGCGGCGGACCCGCACCAGCGCGCGCTCTACGACGTGGAGTACCGCACCGTCGGCAAGGAGGACGGCATCGTGCGCTGGGTCGCGGCCAAGGGACGAGGTCTGTTCGAGGGTGACACCTGCGTGCGCGTGGTCGGCGTGGCGATTGAGGTCACCGCGCGCAAGGTAGCCGAGGCCAAGCTGCAGGAATTGAACGAACGCCTCGAAAGCCGCGTGCTGGCAGAGGTGGCCGAGCGCACGCGCGTGGAAGATGCGCTGCGCCAGAGCCAGAAGATGGAGGCCGTCGGCCAGCTGACCGGCGGCATCGCGCACGACTTCAACAACATGCTGGCGACCGTCATCGGCCCGCTGGACCTGCTCGCCACGCGCATCGGCGCGGACGATGCACGCGCCAAGCGCTACATCGACATGGCCATTGACGGCGCGCGCCGCGCCGCCCAGCTGACCCAGCGCCTGCTCGCCTTCTCGCGCCAGCAACCGCTGCAGCCGGTGCCGGTGGACGCGAACCGGCTGGTGGCCGGCATGTCGGACCTGCTCGTGCATTCGCTCGGTGGCAGCGTGCGGCTGGAAACCGTGCTGGCCGCCGGGCTGTGGTGGACGTATGCCGATGCCAACCAGCTCGAGAACGTGATCCTCAACCTGGCGGTCAACGCCCGCGATGCGATGGAAGGCGGCGGCCGGCTCACCGTGGAAACCGCCAACTGCCACCTCGACCACCACTACGCGGCCGACCACCTCGGCGTGCCGGCGGGGCAATACATCCTGATCGCCGTCAGCGACAGCGGCAGCGGCATGCCGCCGGAGGTCATCGCCAAGGCGTTCGATCCGTTCTTCACCACCAAGAAGGTGGGCCAGGGCACCGGGCTGGGCCTGTCACAGGTCTATGGGTTCGTGAAGCAATCCGCCGGCCACGTGAAGATTTATTCGGAAGTCGGCCAGGGCACGACGGTGAAGGTGTACCTGCCGCGCCTGATGGTGGATGCCGGCGAGCGCGCGCAAAGCCTGGCCGGTAGCGCGCTGCCGCTGGGCGATGGGCAGGAATTGATCCTGGTGGTGGAGGACGAGCCGCTGGTGCGGCAGTTCTCCACCGATGCGCTGACCGAGCTGGGTTACCAGGTGCTGGCTGCCGACTGCGCGGCCACTGCGCTGATGCTGCTCGACGCGCATCCGGAGATCGTGCTGCTGTTCACCGACGTGGTGATGCCCGAGGTCAACGGGCGGCAGCTGGCCGACGAGGCGCTCAAGCGGCGGCCCGGGCTGAAGGTGCTGTTCACCACCGGCTACAGCCGCAACGCGGTGGTGCATAACGGCGTGCTCGATCCGGGCGTGCAGCTGATCGGCAAGCCGTTCACCGTGGAGGAGCTGGCATCGCGCGTGCGCGCGGTGCTCGACGACGCCGGCTGAGCTGAGCGCAAAGCCGGCGCGACGCGCTCGCCTTACTCCACCGTCACCGACTTCGCCAGGTTGCGCGGCTTGTCCACATCCGTACCGCGCGCCAGCGCCGTGTGATACGCCAGCAGCTGCACCGGAATCGTATGCACGATCGGGCTCAGCACGCCCACATGGCGCGGCGTGCGCATCAGGTGCACGCCTTCGGATTCGGTGAACTGGCTGTCCTGGTCGGTGAACACGAACAGCTCGCCACCACGCGCACGCACTTCCTGCATGTTGGACTTCACCTTCTCCAGCAGGCGGTCGTTCGGCGCGATCACCACCACCGGCATCGAGGCATCCACCAGCGCCAGCGGCCCATGCTTGAGCTCGCCCGCCGGGTACGCCTCGGCGTGGATATAGGAGATTTCCTTGAGCTTGAGCGCGCCTTCCAGCGCGATCGGGTAGTGCAGCCCGCGGCCCAGGAACAGCGCGTTCTGGTGCGTGGCGAAACGCTCGGCCCAGGCCATGATCTGCGGCTCCAGGTTCAGCGCGTGCTGCACGCTGCCCGGCAGGAAGCGCATCTGCTCCAGGTAATCCGCTTCCTGCGCCGCATCCACCTTGCCGTGCAGCTTGCCCAGCACCACGGTGAGCTGGAACAACACGGCCAGCTGCGTGGTGAACGCCTTGGTGGACGCCACGCCGATCTCCGCGCCGGCGCGCGTGTAGCACACCAGCTCGCTGGCGCGCGGGATCGCGCTCTCCGGCACGTTGCAGATCGACAGCGTGTGCTTGTGGCCCAGTGACTTGGCGTACTTGAGCGCCTCCATCGTGTCCAGCGTCTCGCCGGACTGGGAAATCGTCACCACCAGGTGTTTCGGGTTCGCATAGGCGGCGCGGTAGCGGTATTCGCTGGCGATCTCCACCGAGCACGGCAGGCCGGCGATGGCCTCGATCCAGTAACGCGCGGTCAGGCCGGCGTAGTAGCTGGTGCCACAGGCGAGGATCTGAACGCCCTCGATGCCGCGCAGGACCTCGGCGGCATTCGCACCGAACAGTTCGGCCGGGAAGCCACCCGCGTCGATCGCCGCTTCCAGCGTATCGGACAGCGCGCGCGGCTGTTCGTGGATTTCCTTCTGCATGAAGTGGCGGTACGGGCCCAGCTCCAGCGAGGCCAGCGAGACGTCGGACACATGCACCGGCCGCTCGACCTGCGCGCCGTGCTCGTCGAACACGCGCACGCCTTCGCGGCGCAGCTCGGCGGTATCGCCCTCCTCCAGGAAGATCACCTGCCGCGTCGCCTGCACGATGGCCGAGACGTCCGAGGCGACGAACTGCTCGCCTTCGCCCACGCCCACCAGCAGCGGGCAGCCCATGCGCGCCACCACCAGCCGCTCCGGCTCGGCCTGGCTGATCACCGCCAGCGCGTAGGCGCCGGTGAGCTCCTTCACCGTCACCTGCAGCGCCGCCAGCAGGTCATGGCCCTGCTGCAGGTGGTGGTGGATCAGGTGCGCGATGACCTCGGTGTCGGTCTGCGACTCGAACGTGTAGCCCAGCGCGCGCAGTTCCTCGCGCTTGGCCTCGTGGTTTTCGATGATGCCGTTGTGGACCAGCGCCACGCCCTGGCTGATATGCGGATGCGCGTTGGCCTCGGTGACGCCGCCATGCGTGGCCCAGCGGGTATGCCCGATGCCCAGCCGCGCGGCGAAGCCCTCCTCGGCGGCGGCAGCGGCCATCTCGGAAACACGGCCGGTACGGCGCACGCGGCGCAGCCGCGCCTGGTCAAGGACGGCGATGCCGGAGGAGTCGTAGCCGCGATATTCGAGGCGCTTGAGGCCTTCGATCAGGACGGGAACCACATCGCGATCCGCGATCGCGCCAACAATGCCGCACATGGAAAGTCTGCCGGGGTAAAGGCGGACATTCTGCCATGTCCGTTTCTGACCGACCCCTGACCCTGGCCGGACAGCGCGTCCGCCGCGGTGTCCGCGGACACTGCGGACACTTTTCGCACGCCCGGACAGCCTTTGGATTCAATGGCTTGCATGTGGCACGGAAACTGCTTTGATCCCACGGACTCCACCCACCCAGACACCCATGGCCATCCGCGACACCTCCGCCCAGGACCACGTCATCTCCCGCCAGGCTGCCCCCGCGCCGTGGCGCCGCTGGATCTGGCCGGGCGTCGGCGCCGCCGTGGTGCTGGCCGGCATCGCCTGGGCGGTCTCCGGCTGGAGTGCCGGCAGCCGCTCCTTCCAGGCCTCGCGGGTGCGCATCGCCGAAGTGCAGCGCGGCGACCTGGTGCGCGACATCTCCGCCGACGGCCGCGTGATCGCCGCCAACAGCCCGGTGCTGTATGCGATCTCCGCCGGCACGGTGACCTTGAAGGTGGTGGCGGGCGACGTGGTCAAGCAGGACCAGGAACTGGCGGTGATCGACAGCCCCGAGCTGCGCAGCAAGCTGGCGCAGGAACAGGCCACCCTGGCCGGCCTGGAAGCCGAAGCCAGCCGCGCGGCGCTCGACGCCGTGCTGGCCCGCGCCACCGCCAGCAAGACCACCGACCAGGCCGGCCTGGTACGCACCGCCGCCGAACGCGACCTCGCCCGCTACCAGCGCGGCTTCGACGGCGGCGCGGTGCCGGAGGTCGACCTGGCCAAGGCGCGTGACGAACTGAAGAAGGCCGAGATCGAACTGCAGCACGCGCAGAAGGATTCGGCGCTGGAAAGCCAGGGCGCCGACCTCGACGCGCGCAACAAGCGCCTGCTGGCCGACCGCCAGCGCGCGGTGGTGGCCGAAGTGCAGCGCCAGGTCGACGCACTGACCCTGCGCGCGCCGTTCGACGGCCAGGTCGGCCAGGTGCAGGCCACCCAGCACACGAACGTGGCGGCCAACGCGCCCATCCTCGGCGTGGTGGACCTGTCCAAGTTCGAGATCGAGATCAAGGTGCCGGAGAGCTTCGCCCGCGATCTCGCCATCGGCATGCCGGCGCAGCTCACCAGCGGCAGCGGCGAACCGTTCCCCGGCGCGATCTCGGCGGTGTCGCCGGAAGTGGTCAACGGCGAGGTCAACGCGCGCATCCGCTTCAGCGACAAGCAGCCGGCCGGCCTGCGCCAGAACCAGCGCATGAGCGCGCGGGTGGTGATGGATACGCGCCGCAACGTGCTCAAGGTCGAGCGCGGCCCGTTCGTCGAGCAGTCCGGTGGCCGCTACGCCTACGTCATGGACGGCAACGCCGCCGTGCGCCGCCCGGTGCAGCTGGGCGCCGCCAGCCTGGGCGAGATCGAAGTGCTCTCCGGCCTGCAGCCCGGCGACCGCGTGGTCGTCTCCGGCAGCGACCAGTTCGCCGACGCCGAGCGCGTCACCATCCATTGATTCCCTTTCCACCCGTCATCCCACATCACCAGAAGGAACGCCCCATGCTCCAGATGCAGTCGGTCTCCAAGGTCTTCCGCACCGAACAGGTGGAAACCCATGCGCTGCGCTCGCTCGACCTGCACGTGCGCGAGGGCGAATTCGTCGCCGTGACCGGCCCGTCCGGTTCGGGCAAGACCACCTTCCTCAACATCGCCGGCCTGCTGGAGACCTTCACCAGCGGCCAGTACCTGCTCGATGGCGAGGACGTCAGCCACCTCAGCGACGACGCGCGCTCGCGCCTGCGCAACCGCAAGATCGGCTTCATCTTCCAGGGCTTCAACCTGATCCCCGACCTCAACCTGTTCGACAACGTCGACGTGCCGCTGCGCTACCGCGGCATGCCGGCCGCCGAGCGCAAGCAGCGCATCGAGGACGCGCTGGGCAAGGTGGGCCTGGGCTCGCGCATGAAGCACTACCCGGCCGAACTGTCCGGTGGCCAGCAGCAGCGCGCGGCGATCGCGCGCGCCCTGGCCGGCAGCCCGCGCCTGCTGCTGGCCGACGAACCGACCGGCAACCTCGACTCGCAGATGGCCCGCGGCGTGATGGAGCTGCTGGAGGAGATCAACGCCCAGGGCACCACCATCGTCATGGTGACCCACGACCCGGAACTGGCCGCGCGCGCGCAGCGCAACGTGCACATCGTCGACGGCCAGGCGACCGACCTGGCACGCGAAGCCGTGCTGGTGCGCCCGCACGGCGTGGCCACCCCGATCGCCGCCCACGAGTGAGGCCCCCGCCATGTTCGGCTACTACTTCAACCTCGCCCTGCGCAGCTTCCGCCGCAACAAGGTGCTCACCTCGCTGATGGTCGTGGCCATAGCGCTGGGTATCGGCACCAGCATGACCACGCTGACGGTGTTCTACATCCTCTCCGGCGACCCGTTGCCGGGCCGCAGCCAGAACCTGTACTACGTGCAGATGGACCCGGCCTCGATGGACGGCTATCTCGCCGGCGAGGAGCCGGCCGAACAGGTCACCCGCTTCGACGCCGAGAAGATGCTGGCCGAGAAGAAGGCCGACCGCCAGGCAGTGATGACCGGCGGCAACATCGCGCTGGAACCACAGAAGTCCGGCCTGCGCCCGTTCAACACCGATGCGCGTTTCACCTCGGCCGACTTCTTCCAGATGTTCGGCGTGCCCTTCGAGTACGGCAACGCGTGGAGCGCCGCCGATGACGCCGGGCGCGCGCGCGTGGCGGTGATTTCCAAGGAGCTCAACGAGAAGCTGTTCGACGGCCAGAACAGCGTCGGCAAGACCATCCGCCTGGAGCAAAACGATTTCCGCATCATCGGCGTGCTCAAGTACTGGCGCCCCACCCCGCGCTTCTACGACCTCAACAGCGACCGCTACGGCACCGTGGAAGAAGTGTTCGTGCCGTTCTCCAGCGCGGTGGACCTGAAGTTCAGCCGCTCCGGCTCGATGGATTGCTGGGGCGACTCGAACAAGGACGAGACCTCGGTCAACGCGCCGTGCGTGTGGCTGCAGTACTGGGTGCAACTGGACAGCGCCGCCAAAGCGTCCGACTTCCGCCAGTACCTGTCCAACTACTCCGACCAGCAGCGCCAGGCCGGCCGCTTCGAGCGCCCGACCAACGTGCGCCTGCGCAACGTGATGGAGTGGCTGGAGTTCAAGAACGTGGTGCCCAACGACGTGCGCCTGCAGACCTGGCTGGCGTTCGGCTTCCTGGTCGTGTGCCTGGTCAACACCATCGGCCTGCTGCTGGCCAAGTTCATGCGCCGCAGCGGCGAGATCGGCGTGCGTCGCGCGCTCGGCGCCTCGCGTCGCTCGATCTTCGCCCAGGCGCTGGTGGAGGCCGGCACGATCGGCCTGGCCGGCGGCATCCTCGGCCTGGGCCTGGCGCTGCTCGGCCTGTGGGCGGTACGGCAGCAGCCGGCCAGCTACGCCGAACTGGCGCACCTGGATCCGCTGATGCTGGTGACCACGTTCGTCCTCGCCCTGGTGGCCAGCCTGCTTGCCGGCCTGTTGCCGGCCTGGCGCGCCTGCCAGGTCGCCCCGGCGCTGCAGCTCAAGTCCCAATAACCGCTTTCCGTTGACCCGGCCGCGCGCGGAGCTCTCTCTCCAGCGGCCGGGGCAGCGGACCTTCTCGGGAAGACCCTCATGGAAATCCGCCCCATCCTTTCCACGCTCCGCCGGCACAAGACGGCCGCGGCGCTGATCGTGGTCGAGATCGCGCTGAGCTGCGCCATCATCTGCAACGCGCTGTTCCTGATCGGCAACCGCCTCGAACGCATGGACCGCGTCAGCGGCGCGGCCGAGGACGAGGTCGTGCGCGTGCAGATCACCGGCATCGGCCGCGACGACAACCCCCGCGCGATCACCGCCTCCGACGAGGCCGTGCTGCGCAACGTGCCCGGCGTGAAGTTCGCCAGCGTCGCCAACCAGGTGATGTTCGGCAATTCGTCCTGGAACAGCGGCGTGAACCTCACCCCGGACCAGAAGCGCGCCACGCTCAACGCCACCACCTACCTGGGCGGCGAGCAGCTGCTCGACACGCTGGGCCTGCAGCTGGTGGAAGGCCGCAAGTTCAACCCGGACGAGTTCCTCGACGCCGAGGACGATACGGCCAAGATCCCGGCCGTCATCATCACCCGCGCGATGGCCAACAAGCTGTTCCCCGGGCAGTCGGCGCTGGGCAAGAGCATCTACAGCTGGGGCGACAACCCGATCAAGGTGGTCGGCGTGGTCGACCACCTCGCGCGTCCCAACGAGGGCAACCGCGGCGCGGACTCCTACGAATACTCGATGATGTTCCCGATCCACATCTCCTACGCGATGGGTGGCAACTACCTGCTGCGCACCGACCCGGCGCGCCGCGACGAGGTGATGAAGGCCGCCGTGGCCGCGCTGGAACGCAACAGCCCCAACCGCATCATCCTCAAGCAGGAAACGCTGGAGGAAATGCGCCAAAGCTACTACCAGCAGGATCGCTCGATGGCGTGGCTGCTGGTGGCGGTGTGCATGGCGCTGCTGGTGGTGACCGCGCTGGGCATCGTCGGCCTGGCCAGCTTCTGGGTGCAGCAGCGCACCAAGCAGATCGGCATCCGTCGCGCGCTGGGCTCCACGCGCGGCCAGATCCTGCGCTACTTCCAGACCGAGAACTTCCTGCTGGCGACCATCGGCATCGTGATCGGCATGACCCTGGCCTACTCGGCGAACCTGTGGCTGATGGAGCGCTACGAGTTGCCGCGCCTGCCGCTGATCTACCTGCCGTGCGGCGCCATCGCGTTGTGGCTGCTGGGGCAGCTGGCGGTGCTCGGCCCGGCGCGGCGCGCCGCGGCGGTGCCGCCGGCGGTTGCCACGCGCAGCGCCTGAGGCAGGTGCAGCGATGCTGGGCGCCGATCCGTTCCTGGCATCGCTGCGGCGGCACCGGCTGGCCGCGGGCCTGATCGTGCTGCAGTGCGCGCTCACCACCGTGGTGCTGGTGCTGGCACTCGCCAAGGCCGGCGAGCTGCGGGCGCGGATCGCCGCGCCCAGCGGCACGGACGAATCGCGGCTGGTGCGGCTCGTTGTCCGCGGCCCGGCCGACGCCGCGGTGCAGTCGCGCGAGCGGCTGGCGCTGGCGCGATTGCCCGGCGTGGCCCGCGTCAGCGCGATCAACCAGGTGCCGTTCGGCATCGACTACTGGTCGGCGGATTTCAGCCCCGCACCTGGCTGGGCGAACGGCATGGTGCGCGCCACCCTGTACCTGGGCGACGAAGGGTTGCGTGCGCAGCTGGGCGCGCCGCTGCTGGCCGGGCGTGATTTCCTGCCGGCGGAGTACACCGCTATGGACCTGCACGCGGTGGACAGCGTGCAGGTGGATGCGGCCTTCGCCCGCAAGATGTTCCATGGCGAACCGGCGGTGGGCCGCACCCTCCATGCAGTCGGTACACGGCCGTTGCGCGTGGTCGGCGTATACGCGTCCCTGCAGGGGCCGCGTGCCGACGAGCGGCCGACGCTGATCCTGCCGATGCGTTTCGCGCCCGGGCAGGCCAACACCTACCTGCTCCGCCTGCACGACCCCGCGCCGCCCGACGCGCACGCCGTGGGCGCGGCGGTCGAAACGCCGGCGTCGCACCGATGGGTCGTGGACTATCGCAGCCTGCCCGAGCTGCGCGAGGCCTACTACCGGAATGACCGCTGGTGGGTCGCGGCCCTGCTGCTGGGCATGGGGTTATGGCTGCTGTGTACCGGCGTGGGCCTGGCCAACCTGGCCGACCTGCTGCTGCAGGCACGCCTGCGGCAGATCGGCCTGTGCCGCGCGCTGGGCGCCCGCAGCGCGCAGATCCGCTGGCAGCTGCGGCGCGAGAACCTGCTGCTCGCCGGCGCCGGCGCGCTCGCCGGGCTCGTGCTGCTGCATCTGTTGCTGTTGGCATGGCCCTGGCTGGGCGCGCAGCTCGGCACCGGCGGCGTCGGGCTGCAAGCTTTCGCCGTCGGCTTGATGCTGCTCACCGGCCAGTGCGCGATGTGGCCGATCACGCGCGAGGCCGATGCGGTGCCACTCACCGGTGGCATGCGCCCTGCCTGAGCCCTTCGGCGCTGCGGCGCGACTTTCCCCTGCGCAACTGCGATCATCCGCCAGACCCCACACTCCACTGCCCTCGACACGATGTCCAACGTCCTGATCATCGATGACAACCACGCAGTCGCCACGGCACTGGAAGTGCTGTTCTCGCTGCATGACATCGAGACCCGCCACGCCGATTCGCCGCAGGCCGGCCTGGCGCGCCTGGAGGAGCAGGCGTTCGACCTGGTGATCCAGGACATGAACTTCACCGCCGACACCACGTCCGGCGAGGAAGGCCAGGCGCTGTTCGCGCAGATTCGCGACCGCCATCCCGACCTGCCGGTGATCCTGCTCACCGCCTGGACGCACCTGGACAGCGCGGTGGAACTGGTCAAGGCCGGCGCGGCGGATTACATCGCCAAGCCCTGGGACGACCGCAAGCTGCTGACCACGGTCAACAACCTGCTCGAACTGTCCGAGGCGCGGCGCGAACTCGACCGCCGCCGCGACCGCGAGCAGCGCAGCCGCCAGCAGCTGGCCGAGCGCTTCGACCTGCGCGGTGCGGTGTTCGCCGACCCGGCCAGCGAGCGCGCCATCGCGCTGGCCTGCCAGGTCGCGCGCTCGGACCTGCCGGTGCTGATCACCGGCCCGAACGGCAGCGGCAAGGAGAAGATCGCCGAGATCATCCAGGCCAATTCGTCCGTGCGTCACGGACCGTTCGTGGCGCTCAACTGCGGCGCGATTCCTTCCGAGCTGATCGAGGCCGAACTGTTTGGCGCTGAGGCCGGCGCGTACACCGGCGCCAACAAGGCGCGCGAAGGCAAGTTCGAGGCGGCCGACGGCGGCACGCTGTTCCTCGACGAGATCGGCAACCTCTCCGCTGCCGGGCAGATGAAGCTGCTGCGCGTGCTGGAAACCGGACGCTTCGAGCGGCTGGGCTCCAATCGCGAGCGCCAGGCCAAGGTGCGCGTGATCAGCGCGACCAATGCGAACCTGCCGGCGATGATCCGCGAAGGCAGCTTCCGCGAAGACCTGTACTACCGCCTCAACACGGTGGAAGTGGCGATGCCGCCGCTGGTCGAACGGCCGGGCGACATCCTGCCGCTGGCGCAGCACTTCCTCGCCAGCGGTAAGCCGCTGTCGCCGCAGGCGCGCAGCCTGCTGCAGCGACACCCGTGGCCGGGTAACGTGCGCGAGCTGCGCAACGTGATCCAGCGTGCCGAACTGCTCTCGCAGGGCGTGCGCATCGAGTCCACCGATCTCAACCTGCCCGCGCCGCCGGCCGTGCGACTGGCCAGCAACGGGCAGGAACCGGATCGCGCGCGCATCGAGCAGGCACTGTCGCGCGCGCACGGCGTCATCGCGCAGGCCGCCGCCGACCTGGGCATGAGCCGCCAGGCGCTGTACCGGCGCATGGACCGTTACGGCATTCCGCGCGAGGGATGATGAGCCGCTCCTTCACCTTCCGCCTGTTCCTTCGCCTGTTGCCGGTGCTGGCGCTGGCCGCGGCGATGCCGTGGCTGCTCGCCTACTGGCTCGACCGCGGCTGGGAAGTGGCCGTCGTCTCCGGCGTGCTGCTGCTCACCCTGATGTGGTGGGTGCTGCGCCGCGCGACCGCACCGATGCGCTCGCTGTTCCGCGCCTTGGCCGGCACCACCAGCAGCTACCGCGACGGCGAGTACAACTTCGGCGTGCATTGGCGCGGCGACGACGAGCTGGCGCAGCTGGTGCAGGCGCACATGGACCTGGGCGACGTGCTGCGCGAGCAGCGCCAGAGCCTGGTGCAGCGCGAGCTGATGCTCGACACCATGGTGCAGAACACGCCGGTGGCGATGTTGCTGGTGGCGGCGGGTGGCGACGGCATCCGCCGCATCACCTTCTCCAACGTGGCCGCGCGCAAGCTGCTGCATGGCGGTTGGCGACTGGAAGGCCAGCGCATCGACGCGCTGCTGGAGCAGATGCCGGCCGAACTGCGCGATGCCATCGCGCGTGGCGGTGACAGCCTGTTCGCGGTACGCGAGGAGGATGGCGACGAGGACGACGAACAGATCTACCACCTCGCCCATCGCAGCTTCCATCTCAATGGCCGCGTGCACGAACTGCTGCTGATCCGCCTGCTCACGCCGGAGCTGCGCCGCCAGGAAGTGCAGACGTGGAAGAAGGTGATCCGCGTCATCAGCCACGAATTGAACAACTCGCTGGCGCCGATCGCCTCGCTGGCGCATTCGGGCGCCGAGCTGGTGCGGCGGCAGAAGACCGAGCGGCTGGGCGAGGTGTTCGGCACCATCGAAGATCGCGCGCGCCACCTGGAAGGCTTCATCCGCGGCTACGCCCGCTTCGCCAAATTGCCGCAGCCGCAGTTGCAGACCGTGCAGTGGGAGCAGTTCCTCGGCGGGCTGCAGCAGCAGATTCCGTTCCGCCTGCACATGCAGTCACCGGACCTGTGCAGCCGGGTGGACGTGGCGCAGCTGGGCCAGGCGCTGCTCAACCTGCTGAAGAACGCGCACGAGGCCTGCAGCGAGGCCAACCCGCCCAACGAAGACGTGGAGCTGCGGCTGACCCGTCTGCCGCAGTGGCTGCGCATCGAGGTGCTCGACCGCGGCAACGGCATGAACGAGGCGGTGCTGCAAAACGCGCTGATGCCGTTCTATTCGACCAAGCGCAACGGCACCGGCCTGGGCCTGGCGTTGACGCGGGAGATCGTGGAGGCCCATGGCGGGCGCATCTCGCTGCAGAACCGCAACGACGGCGGCTTGTGCGTCGCGATCCTGCTGCCGGGCTGACACGTCCCGCGGCGCGGGCCGTGCCACATTCGAGCGGTGATTACTTCTTCTTCGGCCGCTGCCAGCCTTCGATGCTGACCTGCTTGGCGCGCGCCACCGTCAGCTGCCCGGCCGGCGCGTTGCGGGTGAGCACCGAACCCGCGCCGATGCTGGCGTTGTCGCCGATCTCGATCGGCGCCACCAGCGCGCTGTTGGAGCCGATGAAGGCGCCATCGCCGATCTTCGTGACCCACTTGTTTACGCCATCGTAGTTGCAGGTGATGGTGCCGGCGCCGACATTCACGCCCGCGCCGATCTCCGCATCGCCCAGGTAGGTGAGGTGGTTGGCCTTGCTGCCCACGCCCAGCCGCACTTTCTTGGTCTCGACGAAGTTGCCGACATGCACGCCGTCGGCCAGCACGGTGCCGGGACGCAGGCGCGCGTAAGGACCGATCTGCACCGCGCCTTCGGCCACCACGCCCTCCAGGTCGCAATGCGCGCGCACCACGGTACCGGCGGCGAGCTTCACGTCGCGCAGGCGGGTGAACGGGCCGATCACCACGCCGTCGCCCAGCTCCACGTCGCCTTCGAACACGACATCGACGTCGATGCGCACATCGAGCCCGACCTTGACCGTGCCGCGCTGGTCCACGCGCGCCGGATCGGCCATGTGCGCGCCCTGCAGGCACAGCGCCTTCGCCGCCCGCAGCTGGAACGCGCGTTCGAGCTGGGCGAGCTGCCACGGGTCATTGGCGCCTTCGGCCTCTTGCGGGTCGGCCACGCCGACCATGTCCGCCGGGCTGAACTCCGCGGCGGCGCTGGCGAAGACGTCGGTGAGGTAGTACTCGCCCTGCGCGTTGTTCGGCGAGAGCTGCGAAAGCCAACGGCGCAGCGCGGTGGATTCGGCGGCAATGATGCCGGTGTTGATGACGCGGATGCGGCGCTGCTCGTCGTCGGCATCCTTCTGCTCGACGATGGCGGCGACCTTGCCTTCGGCATCGCGCACGATGCGGCCATAGCCGGTGGGGTCGGCGGGCTCGGCCACCAGCACCGCCAGGCGCGCCTGGGCGTCGAGCAGGCGCTGCAGCGTCTCGGTGCGGATCAGCGGCACGTCGCCGTACAGCACCAGCACGTTGGCGGCGTCGGGCACCTGCGGCATGGCCTGTTCGACCGCATGGCCGGTGCCCAGGCGCTGCGTCTGTTCGGCCCAGCGCAGGTCGTCCTGCCCGGCGAAGGCGGCACGCACCTGCTCGCCACCATGGCCGTGCACCACATGGATCGCCTCCGGATGCAGCTGCCGCGCGGTGTCGACCACGTGCGCGAGCATCGGCCGCCCGGCGATGGGCTGCAGCACTTTCGGCAGCGCGGACTTCATCCGCTTGCCCTCGCCGGCGGCGAGGATGATGACGTGCAGGGGAAGCGACATGGGCGGGCGATCTGCGAGGAGAGAAGGCGATTCTAAGCGCTGCCGGTTAGCATGGCGTCTTCCGTTTCCCGCCAGACACCGTCCATGAGCCTGCTGCGCCAAGGCACGCATTACGTCCTCATCGGCCTGCTGCAGTTGCTGCTGGATTGGCTGGTGTTCGTCGGCGCCACCGCGCTGGGCATGCCGGTACCCGCCGGCAACATCACCGGCCGCGTGGCCGGCGCGCTGCTGGGCTTCTGGTTGAACGGACGCATCACCTTCGCCCGCGATGGCGCGCGGCTGGGCTGGCACCGCTTCGGCCGCTTCGCGGTGGTGTGGTCGGTGATGACGGTGCTCAGCACCTGGCTGGTCGCCACGGTGGCGCACTCGCTCGGCCTGCAGTGGGCCTGGCTGGCCAAGCCACTGGTGGAAGGCGGGCTGGCGGCGGTCACGTTCTTCCTGTGGCGCCACGTGGTCTACCGCTGAGGGAACGCCCCAAACAAAAACGCCGGCCCAGGGCCGGCGTTTTCGCTCAAGCCGCCAGGCGGCTCAGTGCTTCAGGTTGCGGCGCAGGCGCTCCAGCGCCTGCAGCTGGGCGGTGACTTCGGCCAGCTTGGCCTGGGCCTCGGCCACTTCCATCGCCTCGCCGCGGTTGGCCAGGATGCGTTCGGCTTCTTCCTTGGCCTTGCGCACGGCGGCTTCGTCGATGTCCTGCGCGCGCACGGCGGTGTCCGCCAGCACGGTGACGACCTGCGGCTGCACTTCCAGGATGCCGCCGGAGATGGCGAAATCCAGGTGTTCGCCGCTGGCGGTGGTGACAACCACCTTGCCCGGCTTCAGGCGGGTGATCAGCGGCGCGTGCTTGGGCGCGATGCCCAGCTCGCCGAGTTCGCCGGTAGCCACGACCAGGGTCGCCTCGCCGCGGAAGATCTCCTGCTCGGCGCTGACGATGTCGCAACGGATGGTGCTGCTCATGGTTCGCTTCTCTTCCGTTCGATGCCTTCCCGCACGCGGGAAGGCACCAGGTCAGGGGCCGGGGATCAGGCCTTCTCGGCCATCTTCTTGGCCTTCTCGACGGCTTCGTCGATCGTGCCGACCATGTAGAACGCCTGCTCCGGCAGGTGGTCGTACTCGCCGTCCACGATGCCCTTGAAGCCGCGGATGGTTTCCTTCAGCGACACGTACTTGCCCGGCGAGCCGGTGAACACTTCGGCCACGTGGAACGGCTGGCTGAAGAAGCGCTCGATCTTGCGTGCGCGCGACACGGCCTGCTTGTCTTCCTGCGACAGCTCGTCCATGCCCAGGATCGCGATGATGTCCTTCAGCTCCTTGTACTTCTGCAGGGTCTGCTGGACGCGCTGGGCGGTGTCGTAGTGCTCGTTGCCGATGACGTTCGGGTCCATCTGGCGGCTGGTCGAGTCCAGCGGGTCGACCGCCGGGTAGATGCCGAGCGAGGCGATCGAACGCGACAGGGTCACGGTCGAATCCAGGTGGGCGAAGGTGGTGGCCGGCGACGGGTCGGTCAGGTCGTCCGCGGGCACGTACACGGCCTGGATCGAGGTGATCGAACCGGTCTTGGTCGAGGTGATGCGTTCCTGCAGGACGCCCATTTCCTCGGCCAGGGTCGGCTGGTAGCCCACCGCCGACGGCATGCGGCCCAGCAGCGCGGACACTTCGGTGCCGGCCAGGGTGTAGCGGTAGATGTTGTCGACGAAGAACAGCACGTCGCGGCCCTTGCCGCTGGCGTCCTTCTCGTCGCGGAAGTATTCGGCCATGGTCAGGCCGGTCAGCGCGACGCGCAGGCGGTTGCCCGGCGGCTCGTTCATCTGGCCGTAGACCATCGCCACCTTCGAGTCTTCCGGCTTCTCGACGTTGACGACGTTGGACTCGATCATCTCGTGGTAGAAGTCGTTGCCCTCGCGGGTACGCTCACCGACGCCAGCGAACACCGACAGGCCCGAGTGCGCCTTGGCGATGTTGTTGATCAGTTCCATCATGTTGACGGTCTTGCCGACGCCGGCGCCGCCGAACAGGCCGACCTTGCCGCCCTTGGCGAACGGGCACATCAGGTCGATGACCTTGATGCCGGTTTCCAGCAGCTCGGTGGCCGAGGCCTGCTCGTCGAAGCTCGGGGCCGCGCGGTGGATTTCCCAGCTGTCGGTGCTCTTGACCGGGCCGGCCTCGTCGATCGGGTTGCCCAGCACGTCCATGATGCGGCCCAGGGTGCCGGCACCGACCGGCACGGAGATGCCGCGGCCGGTGTTGGTGGCGACCAGGTTGCGCTTCAGGCCGTCGGTCGAACCGAGCGCGATGGCGCGCACGACGCCGTCGCCCAGCTGCTGCTGGACTTCCAGCGTGACCGCGGTGCCCTCGACCTTCAGCGCGTCGTACACCTTCGGCACTTCGCTACGCGGGAATTCGACGTCGACGACCGCGCCGATGATCTGAACGATCTTGCCCTGACTCATGGATGGATCCTCTAGAAGTGATGCTGTTGAGCCGCGCGCGTCAGACTGCCGCTGCGCCGCCGACGATTTCGGAAATTTCCTGGGTGATCGCTGCCTGGCGGGCCTTGTTGTAGACCAGTTGCAGGGTGCCGATCAGCTTGCTGGCGTTGTCGCTGGCGGCCTTCATGGCCACCATGCGCGCGGCGTGCTCGGACGCCACGTTCTCCAGCACGGCCTGGTACACCAGCGACTCGATGTAGCGCGTCATCACGTGCTCGAGCACGGTCGCGGCATCGGGTTCGTACAGGTAATCCCAGTCGTGGTGGGCGACCTTCGCTTCGGATGCCGGCAGCGGCAGCAGCTGGTCGAAGCTGGCCTTCTGCGTCATCGTGTTCACGAAGTGGTTGTAGACCAGGTACACGCGGTCCACGCGGCCTTCGGTGAAGGCGTCCAGCATGACCTTGATCACGCCGACCAGCTGCTCCACGTGCGGGGTGTCGCCCAGGTGGGTGACGCTGCCGACCATGTCGACCTTGACCCGGCGGAAGAAGGTCGACGCCTTCTGGCCGATGGTCACCACGTCCACGTCGGCGCCCTTGTCCTGCCACTGGCGCATTTCGCCCAGCATCTTGCGGAACAGGTTGTTGTTGAGGCCGCCGGCCAGGCCGCGGTCGGAAGAGACCACGATGTAGCCGACCCGCTTCACCTGCTCACGCTCGACCAGGAACGGGTGCTGGTAATCGGTGCTGGCCTGCGCCAGGTGGCCGATCACCTGCTTCATCGCCTGCGCGTACGGCCGCGAGGTCTTCATCCGCTCCTGGGCCTTGCGGATTTTCGAGGCCGAGACCATTTCGAGCGCGCGCGTCACCTTGCGGGTGTTCTGCACGCTCTTGATCTTGGTTTTGATTTCGCGTCCGCCTGCCATCTTCGCTCGCTCTGATCGCTGTCTGGTTGGGCCGGGGCACGTCGCCGCGCCCCGTCACCCTGCCCGGTTGCCGGTATTACCAGCTGCCGGTGGTCTTGAATTCTTCGATGCCCTTCTTGAAAGCGGCCTCGATGTCGCCGTTCCAGTCGCCGGTGCTGTTGATCTTGCCGACCAGCTCGCCCTGGGTGTTGGCGAAGTGGGCGTGCAGGCCGTCTTCGAACGACAGCAGCTTGGCGACCGGCACGTCGTCGAGGTAGCCCTCGTTGACGGCGTAGATGGTCAGCGCCTGGTTGGCGATGGACATCGGCAGGTACTGCTTCTGCTTCATCAGCTCGGTGACGCGCTGGCCGCGCTCGAGCTGCTTGCGGGTGGCTTCGTCCAGGTCCGAGGCGAACTGCGCGAACGCAGCCAGCTCACGGTACTGGGCGAGCGAGATGCGGATGCCGCCCGACAGCTTCTTGATGATCTTGGTCTGGGCGGCGCCACCGACGCGCGACACCGAGATACCGGCGTTCACGGCCGGACGGATGCCGGCGTTGAACAGGTCGGTTTCCAGGAAGATCTGGCCGTCGGTGATCGAGATCACGTTGGTCGGCACGAACGCGGAGACGTCGCCGGCCTGGGTCTCGATGATCGGCAGCGCGGTCAGCGAACCGGTCTTGCCCTTCACCTCGCCATTGGTGAACTTCTCGACGTACTCGGCCGACACGCGGGCCGCACGCTCGAGCAGGCGCGAGTGCAGGTAGAACACGTCGCCCGGGTAGGCTTCGCGGCCCGGCGGACGCTTGAGCAGCAGCGAGATCTGGCGGTACGCCACGGCCTGCTTGGACAGGTCGTCGTACACGATCAGCGCGTCTTCGCCGCGGTCCATGAAGTACTCGCCCATGGTGCAGCCGGCGTAGGCCGAGATGTACTGCATGGCGGCCGACTCGGACGCGGTGGCGGCCACGACGATGGTGTGGGCCAGGGCGCCGTTCTCTTCCAGCTTGCGCACGATGTTCGCGACGGTCGAGGCCTTCTGGCCGATCGCCACGTACACGCACTTGATGCCGGTGCCCTTCTGGTTGATGACGGCGTCGATGGCCATCGCGGTCTTGCCGGTCTGGCGGTCGCCGATGATCAGCTCGCGCTGGCCACGGCCGATCGGGATCATCGAGTCGACCGACTTGTAACCGGTCTGCACCGGCTGGTCGACCGACTTGCGCCAGATCACGCCCGGCGCGACGCGCTCGACCGGCGCGGTCAGCTGGGCACCCAGCGGACCCTTGCCGTCGATGGGCTCGCCCAGTGCGTTCACCACGCGGCCCAGCAGTTCCTTGCCGACTGGCACTTCGAGGATGCGGCCGGTGGTCTTGGCCACGTCGCCCTCGCGCAGGTGCTCGTAGTCACCCAGGACCACGGCGCCGACCGAGTCGCGCTCCAGGTTCAGCGCCAGCGCAAAGGTGTTGTTCGGCAGTTCGATCATTTCGCCCTGCATCGCGTCGGCCAGGCCGAAGATGCGCACGATGCCGTCGGACACGCTGGTCACGGTGCCTTCGTTGCGCGACTCTGCGGACAGCTTGACCTTCTCGATGCGGGTCTTGATCAGTTCGCTGATTTCGGAGGGGTTGAGCGTGGTTGCCATCGTTCAGTCCTAGGTGCCGGCCGCAAGGCCGCGCGTTTATGAGAATTCAGTGTGCGAGCGAGTTCTGCAGGCGCTCGAGCTTGCCCTTGACCGAGCCGTCGATCACGACGTCGCCGGCGTCGATCACCGCGCCGCCGATCAGCGAGGCATCGACCGCGGTGGTGACTTCCACCTCGCGGCCGAAGCGCTTCTTCAGCGCCGTGACGATCTTGTCCAGCTCGGCCGGCGCCAGTTCCGCGGCGCTGGTGACGGTGGCCTTGACCACACGCTCGGCATCGGCGCGCAGCTGGTCATACAGGCCGGAGATCTCGGGCAGCAGGGTCAAACGCTGCGACTGCGCCAGCAGCGCAAGGAAGCGCTGGAATTCCTCGCTGGCGCCTTCGGGGGCGAGCAGGCCCACGGCATCGCCCTGGCCCAGCTCCGGGTTCAGCAGCAGTCCGGCCACGCGCGGGTCGCCGGCGACCTGCGCCGAGAACGACAGCGCATCGCCCCACTGCGGGAAGCGGCCTTCGTCGCGCGCGATCGCGAAAGCGGCGCGGGCGTACGGACGGGCAAGGGTGAGGGCCTGGCTCATGAATCAGATCTCCGAAGCGAGTTCGTCCAGCAGCGCCTTGTGCGCGTTGGCGTCGATCTCGCGCTTGAGCAGCTTTTCCGCGCCGCTCACGGCCAGCGCCGACACCTGCTTGCGCAGGTCTTCGCGGGCACGCGTGGCAGCCGCGTCGATCTCGGCCTGGGCCAGGTCCTTCTGACGGTTCGCCTCGGCGATGGCCTCGCTCTTGGCGGCGTCGACGATCTGGTTGGCGCGCGCGTGGGCCTGGTCGATGATCTCGTTGGCCTTGGTGCGGGCTTCCTTCAGCGCCTCGTTGACCTTTTCCTGCGCCTGCGCCAGGTCTTTCTGGCTGCGATCAGCCGCGGCAAGGCCTTCGGCGATCTTCTGCTGGCGCTCTTCGATCGCCTTCATCAGCGGCGGCCAGATCTTGGTCGCGACGATCCAGATCAGACCGGCAAACGCCAGCGCCTGGGCAATGAGAGTAAAGCCGATATCCATGGGGTTCGCTCAATCGATGTTGACGGGGTGGCCGCACCGCCCCGAAGGGCGGCGCGTCCTAACCTTCATCCGCAGCCGGAACCCGCCTGGCGGGCTCCGGCCGCATCCCGCTATCGCTGGATCAGCCCGCGACGGCCTTGGCGGCCGCTTCGGCCAGCGCGGCGGACAGCGGGTTGGCGAAGGCCAGCAGCAGGCCGACGGCGACGCTGATGATGAACGCGGCGTCGATCAGGCCGGCGGTGATGAACATGCGGACCTGCAGGACCGGGATCAGTTCCGGCTGGCGGGCGGCCGACTCCAGGAACTTGCCGGCCATGATGGCCAGGCCCAGACCGGCGCCCAGCGCGGCGAGGCCGATCATGATGCCGACGGCAAGGGCGGTGGAGCTCTGGATCTGGGCGAAGTTGGTCAGGACGGCGAGGAACATGGTTGTCTCCAGGAACGTTTTGCTAAGGGTGATGAAACGGATGAAGGGTGAAACGGTGAAAGCTTAGTGGCTGTCTTCCGACAGGCTCAGGTACACGATCGACAGCATCATGAAAATGAACGCCTGCAGCGGAATCACCAGCAGGTGGAACAGCATCCAGCCCAGGCCGAACGCGCCACCGGCGATGGCGCCGAACAGGCCCGCGCCGCCCAGCACCCAGATCAGCAGGAAGACGATCTCGCCGCCGAACATGTTGCCGAACAGTCGCATCGCCAGCGAAATCGGCTTGCTCAGCCATTCGACGATGTTGAGGATCAGGTTGAACGGCAGCATCCACTTGCCGAACGGCGCCGTCAGGAATTCCTTGGTGAAACCGCCCAGGCCCTTGGACTTCAGCGCGAAGAACAGCATCAGGAAGAACACGCTGATCGACATGCCCAGGGTGGCATTGACGTCGGCGGTGGGCACCGGCTTCCAGAAGTGGATGCCGGCCCAGCCGAGCGGGATGGCGATGAAGTCGGCCGGGATCATCTTGATGAGGTTCATCAACAGGATCCAGAAGAAGATGGTGATCGCGATGGGCGTCACCAGCTTGCTGTGGCCGTGGTAGGTGTCCTTGGCCTGGCGGTCGACGAACTCCAGGCAGATCTCCACGAACGCCTGCCACTTGCCCGGCACGCCGGAGGTGGCGTTGCGGGTGCCGAGCCAGAAGGCGACGACCATGACCAGGCCCATCAGCACCGCGGTCACGATGGTGTCGACGTGGATCGCCCAGAAACCGCCTTCCTGGATATGGAAGGTGAGGTTATGCAGGTGATGCTGGATATAGGAGGTAGGGGTTTCTGCCTCGCCCGCCATGTGTCCGGAACCTTGATTTATGAATTCGGTCAGCGCTTGGCCAGAGCCAGCACCTGGAAGATGAGGCCGATGGCGATACCCGCCAGCAACCCCAGGGGCGGCAGCCGCCACAGGCCGAAGCCCAGGACCAGCGCCGCAATGACGAGCACCCACTTGAACACCATCGCCAGGATCAGCCGGGCCATCGCCGCGCCTGCGGCCTGGACCCCGCCACCCAGCGCGGTACGCGCTGCCAACCACCCGCCCGCCACAGTCGCCAGGCCGGTCAGCAGGACCGCCAGCGCCTGTTTCAGGCCCGACAGCAGGTAGAAACCTGCTGCTGCCACTACTACCGCCAGCAGGGGATACAGCGCTGCGCGCAGCATCAGCCGCCGACCCGAGTCAACGGAGTTCAGCACACGTATCCCTTAACGGTTTGGAGGAGGTTGGGCGCGGATGCGCCTCGTCGAGCCGCCAAATTATAGCAATTGGGCGAATCGCGAGACAACCGGGACAAGTCACCCTCCTGCCGCACCGCAGCATGTTTTTGCCCGGGAACTTCCACCCGCGGGCGGGGTCAGATCTCCCGAGGCCTGCGTTTCAACCTCGTCGACAGCTCCTAAGTCAGGCCCCAGAAGCCCCGGGCAACCGGGGCTTCACCTTTCCCGGGGGGGCAATCCCGCCCGGAAGGCGCGCCGGCCCCACCCGCGCCTTCCATACGCCAGCGTTTCACACACGCTGGACAACCTGTTCACCGATGTTCGACCGGCGGTTGCCGATAGTCGCCGCACTTGGCGTTGTTGCCGCGAACATCGGAGTTCCCCCGCATGAAGTACCTGGTTCCTTCCTCCCTCGCTTTCGCCCTGGCCGCCGCCTTCGCGATGCCCGCCCACGCCGCGGACACCGACGACCGCTTCGAGCTGCGCCTGGGCATGATGAACATCGATAACAACAACACCATCCGCGGCAGCACCGACGTGATGGGCAACGACATCTCCTTCGCGCAGGACTTCGACTTTGGTGGCAAGGAATGGGAGCCGCGCGTGGACGGCACGTTCCGCATCAGCCAGCGCCAGCGCCTGATCTTCGACTACTTCAAGTACGACAAGGATCGCCGCGAGGAGTTGGGTGACACCTACAGCTACGAAGGCGTCACCGTGCCCGCCGGCAGCTTCATCAAGGGCGAACTGAAGTACCAGGTCGCCAGCCTGGTGTACGACTACTCGGTGGTGGACACCGAGCACTTCAGCATGGGCCTGGAACTGGGTGCGGAGTGGGCCAAGGTCGAAGCGACCGGCTACGCCGACCTGGGCCCCGATCTCTACCAGGGCACCTTCGCCGACGAGAGCGAGGACGGCGTGGCGCCGGTGGTCGGCGTGCGCTTCACCGCGCGTCCGAGCGAGCACTGGCTGTTCAACGTGCAGGGCCAGTACCTCAACACCAACTGGGGCAGCTTCGACGATTACGACGGCGACCTCACCCGTGCCAACGCCATCGTCGAATACCGCTTCACCCGCAACTTCGGCATCTTCGCCGGCTACGACTGGTTCAAGCTCGACGTGGACAAGAGTGGCAGCGATGGCCTGATCGGCCTGAAGCAGGAGTTCAAGGGCCCGGTGGCGGGCGTGACCCTGGCGTTCTGATTGCCAGGAGGCGTCGAGCCGCGCGCCCGATGCCTGCCATCCAATGCGATGGCCACTGCACAAACAAGAACGCCCCCGGTATCCGGGGGCGTTCCGCGTTCTGCATCCGAAGCAGCTTTGCTTACTTCTTCTTCGGGATATACAGGTCGGTGATGGTGCCGTCGTAGATCTCCGCGCTCATGCCGACCGATTCGCTCAACGTCGGATGCGCGTGGATGGTGCGGCCGATGTCCTCGGCTTCCGCGCCCATCTCGATGGCCAGGCCGATTTCCGCCAGCAGGTCACCCGCATGCACGCCGACGATGGCGCCACCGATCACGCGATGGGTTTCCTCGTCGAAGATCAGCTTGGTGAAGCCTTCGGTGCGGCCGATGCCGATCGCGCGACCCGAGGCCGCCCACGGGAACTTCGCCACGCCGACCTTCAGGCCCTTGGCCTTGGCTTCGGTCTCGGTCACGCCGACCCAGGCGATTTCCGGGTTGGTGTAGGCCACCGACGGAATCACCCGTGCCACCCACTCCTTCTTCTCGCCGGCGGCCACTTCGGCGGCCAGCTTGCCTTCGTGCGTGGCCTTGTGGGCCAGCATCGGGTTACCGACGATGTCGCCGATGGCGAAGATGTGCGGCTGGTTGGTGCGCATCTGGCGGTCGACCGGAATGAAGCCGCGGTCGCTCACGGTAACGCCCGCCTGCTCGGCGCCGATCTTCTTGCCGTTCGGCGAACGGCCCACGGCCACCAGCACGCGATCATAGGTGCCCGATTCCAGCGCCGGCTTCTCGCCTTCGGCGGCGGCTTCGAAGCTGACGGTGATGCCGGCCTTGTCGGCCTTCACGCCGGCGGCCTTGGTCTTGAGGTGGACTTCGATGCCCTGCTTCTTCAGGCGGTCGGCCAGCGGCTTGACCAGGTCCTTGTCGGCGCCCGGCATCAGCTGGTCCATGAACTCGACCACGGTGACCTGGCTGCCCAGCGCGCCGTACACGGTCGCCATTTCCAGGCCGATGATGCCGCCGCCGACGACGAGCAGCTTCTTCGGCACGTCGGCCAGGTCCAGCGCGTCGGTGGAATCCATCACGCGCTTGTCGTCCCACGGGAAGTTCGGCAGCTTCACCGCCTGCGAACCGGCGGCGATGATGCATTGCTCGAAGCGCAGCAGCTGGGTCTTGCCATCGGCGCCGACGATCTCCAGCTCGTTCGGCGACACGAACGTGCCAGTGCCCTGCACCACGCGCACCTCGCGCTGCTTGCCCATCGCGGCCAGGCCGCCGGTGAGCTTGCCGACCACCTTTTCCTTGTAGCTGCGCAGCTTGTCCAGGGTGATCTTCGGCTTGCCGAACTCGATGCCCAGGTCTTCGCCGGCGTGGTGCGCCTCGTCGATGATGTTGGCCGCGTGCAGCAGCGCCTTGGACGGGATGCAGCCGACGTTGAGGCACACGCCGCCCAGCGCGCTGTAGCGCTCGACCAGCACGGTGTCCAGGCCGAGGTCGGCGGCGCGGAACGCGGCGGTGTAGCCGCCGGGGCCCGAGCCCAGCACGACGATGCGGCATTCGATGTCGGCCGGCTTGCCGGTGGACAGCGCCGGCTTCGGCGCGGCCGGCTCGGCCGGGGCGCGGTGCGACGGGGTCACCGGCGGCTTGCTGGCCGGGGCCTCGACCTTGGCCGGCTCCGGCTTGGCGGCGGTCGGCGCGGGCGCGGCGCCCTCGCCTTCGGCTTCGAGCAGCAACACGACGTCGCCCTGCGACAGCGTGTCGCCGAGCTTGACCTTCAGTTCCTTCACCACGCCGGCGGCGCTGGAAGGCACTTCCAGGGTGGCCTTGTCCGATTCCAGCGTCACCAGGCCCTGGTCCTTGGCGACCTTGTCGCCGACGGCGACGAGCACCTCGATGACCGGGACGTCGCTGTAGTCGCCGATGTCCGGGACCTTGATTTCGATGACAGCCATGAAACTTCTCCTGTGGGGGATCAGCCGGCAGTGCCGGCCAGCGCCTGCTGGAGTTCATCCAGCGACGATTCGATTTCGTTCCAGCGCTTCTCGCGCTTCTTTTCCTTGCCTTCGCTGGCCTCGATCAGCAGCGCGACCTGTTGCAACATCAGCTCGCCTGCGCCGCAGGTCGGGCGCGCGCCGCTGTAGCGCACGCCGTTGACCACGAACGACAGCACCTCGCCGTCCATCACCGGGGCATCGCGGCCCTGCGGCGACATCTGGCCGAGTGCGCTGCTCCAGCCACTGAGCAGGCGCTGCGCCAGCGCGGCCGGGATCGGGATCTCGAAGCTTTCCGGCACCTGTTCGGTGTTCAGCTGCACGCCGCTGCGCGCGCCGTTGGCGATCCAGCTGTAGACGCGCTCGTCGGCGCGGCTGTAACGCAGCGTCCACTCGCCACCGTCGGCAGCCGGGTACAGCGCCACGCCGGTTTCCACGCCGCGCGGCGGCAGGGTCACCAGCGACAGCGCCGGCACCTTGTCGCCATCGAACAGCTTCTCCACCGCGCCGCCGTAGTTGCCCACGGCCGGCGGCCAGCCACGGCCGAGGTTGACGCTGCAGCTGCCCCAGGCCAGCGCGGACACCGGGGCGGCCGCGGCCAGCGCCGCGACCGCGATCAGCAGGCCTGCCCTCACAGCAGCACGCGACGCATGTCGGCGAGCACCTGGCCCAGGTAGGTGGTGAAGCGCGCGGCCAGCGCGCCGTCGATGACGCGGTGGTCGTAGCTCAGCGACAGCGGCAGCATCAGCTTGGGCTGGAACTGCTTGCCGTCCCACACCGGCTGGATCGAGGACTTCGACACGCCGAGGATGGCCACTTCCGGCGCGTTGACGATCGGGGTGAACGCGGTGCCACCGATGCCGCCCAGCGAGCTGATCGAGAAGCAGCCGCCGCTCATGTCGGCCGGGCCCAGCTTGCCGTCGCGCGCCTTCTTGGCCAGCTCGCCGGTTTCCTGCGCGATCTCGACCACGCCCTTCTTGTCCACGTCGCGGATCACCGGCACGACCAGGCCGTTCGGCGTGTCGGCGGCAAAACCGATGTTGAAGTACTTCTTCAACGTGAGGTTCTCGCCGCTGGCGTCCAGCGAGGCGTTGAATTCGGGGAACTTCTTCAGCGCCGCGGCGCTGGCCTTGATCAGGAAGGCGAGCATGGTCAGCTTGATGCCGGCCTTCTCGTTTTCCTTGTTGAGGGCCACGCGCAGGGCTTCCAGGTCGGTGATGTCGGCCTGCTCGAACTGGGTGACGTGCGGGATCATCGCCCAGTTGCGCGCCAGGTTGGCGCCGGAGATCTTCTTGATGCGCGACAGCGGCTGGGTTTCGGTCTCGCCGAACTTGCTGAAGTCCACCTTCGGCCACGGCAGCAGGTTCAGGCCGCCACCGCCGGCCACGGCGCCGCCCGCGGCGGGCACGCCACCGCTGAGCGCGGCCTTGACGTAACGCTGCACGTCCTCGCGGGTGATGCGGCCACCCTTCTCGGTGCCCTTGAGCTGCAGCAGGTCCACGCCGAGTTCGCGCGCGAACACGCGCACGGCCGGGCTGGCATAGGCCACCTTGGACGGCAGCACGCTGTCGGCGTCGAAGGTCACCGGCGGCACGTTGCGCGCGCCGGCCGACGGCTGCGCGGCGGGCGCGGCGTCTTCCTGGGCGATCTCGCGCTGCGCCAGCTTGTCCGGCTGCGGCGACGGGGCGACCGGCTCCACCTTCGTGCCGGTCTCGGCGGCGGCGACCTGCTTGGGCGCTTCGGCCTTGGCGGGCGCGGCGGCGGCCGGCTTGGCCTCGCCACCCTCGGCGACCTCGATCAGCGCGACCAGCCCGCCTTCGGACATCGTGTCGCCGACCTTGACCTTGATTTCCTTGACCACGCCGGACACCGACGACGGCACTTCCATCGTGGCCTTGTCCGATTCCAGCGTCACCAGGCCCTGGTCCTTCTTGACCGTGTCGCCCACGGCGACCAGCACCTCGATCACCGGGATATCGCTGTAGTCACCGATATCGGGGACAAGTGCTTCCTTGATTTCGGCCATTACAGTACTCCGGGCAACAGGTGGGGAAACGCCTATTGTGGCTGGCTGGGGCCCACGCGCCAACCGTTACCGGCGAAATAGTGGCCACGGCGGCGGGACGAAGCGTTCGCCCCGGCACGATACGCAGGCGCATAGTCCAGCCCCCGATGGCGTGGGCTTCATGGCCCTGGGGACAGCGCGCCCCGCAGCGGACGCCAGGCCTCGGCGAGCCGTTCAAGGCCGAACGCCGCGTTGGCCGGGCTGGTCGATGGCAGCGCCAGCACCGGCAGTTCCCGCAACTCGGCCGGCAGGCGCGGGGCGATCCAGCGCAGCCAGAGCCGATGGGCTTCGGCCCCATTGCAGGCGACGGCGCGCAGGTCCGCCAGCGTGGCGATGCGCCCGGGCAAGTCATTGGGCATGACGCTGGTGCGGTCAATCGACGCATCCAGGCTGCCGGGGCGCACGCATTCGCCGATCACGTCCCACAGGCCGACGCCGCGCGCCTGCAGCTGGGCCAGGCGCGCGGGGTACTGCGCCGTGGCGTCGATCCCCAGCAGCTGCGACATCAACGGCCAGAAGCGGTTGCGCGGATGCGCGTAGTAGCGCGCTGCCTGCAGCGACGCCACGCCCGGCATCGAACCGAGCACCAACACGCGGCAATCGCCCGCGATCTGCGCAGGCAGGCCCTGGATACGCGCCGGTTCGCTCACGCGCGTTTCATCTGCATGAAAGCCCCGCGCGACGCATCGCCAATGCGCACGGGCGATGGACGGAAAGTTCCTGAACGCATGGGGCGGTGCGCGTTCGCGAGCATGTTTCGATTCATCCGCATTTTCTTAGGTTGGCGGCGTCCGCGATTCGCGGACCCAAGAATAAAAGAAAGAGGAGTCACCTCATGCGCAACATTTCCATCCTGGGCCTGGCCGCCGTTTCCGCTCTCGCCTTCGCGCCGTCCGCGTTCGCGCAGGACAGCACCACCGCCGACACCGCCTCGGGCAAGCATTGGGCAGTCACCGGTGGCGTCACCCTGCTGCAGCCGAAGGACGACGCGGCCGCCGGCATCCGCAAGATCGACGGCGGCCCGGCGCCGACCATCAGTGCCAGCTACTACATCAACGACAACTTCGCCGTTGAACTGTGGGGCGCGGCCGACAAGTTCAACCACCGCGTGCGCGGCGACGCCGGCAAGATCGGCACCGTCGAGCAGCAGCCGGTGGCGCTGAGCGCCCAGTACCACTTCGGCCAGGCGGACAACACCTTCCGCCCGTTCGTCGGCGTGGGCTACTACGAGTCGAACTTCAGCAACGAGAAGATCGACGGCGCCTCGGCCAGCGGCCAGCACGTCTCGCTCGACACCGCCAAGGGCGCCATCGGCACCGTGGGCGTGGACATGAACATCAACTCGACCTGGTTCGCCCGTGCCGACGCGCGCTACATGCATTCGCGCCCGGAACTCAACGTGGGCGGCGCCGGTACCGGCGAAGACCTGAAGGTCGACCCGTGGACCGTGGGCATCGGCCTGGGCGCGCGCTTCTAAGACCCGCGTCCGACGCTGCAAAAAGGAAAGGGCCCTTGCGGGCCCTTTCTGCTGTCTGGCGGCCAGCGCGCGACGGCTCAGAACGCCGGCAGCACCGCGCCGTGGTACTTCTGCTCGATGAAGGCCTTCACTTCCGGGCTGGTAAGCGCCTTGGCCAACTTCTGCACGCGCGGGTCGTCCTTGTTGTCGGGGCGGCCGACCAGGAAGTTCACGTACGGCGAATCCTTGCTCTCGATCACCAGTGCGTCCTGGGTCGGGTTCAGGCCCGCGTCCAGCGCGTAGTTGGTGTTGATCATCGCCAGGTCCACCTGCTCCAGCACGCGCGGCAGCATCGCCGAGTCCAGCTCGCGGAACTTCAGCTGCTTCGGGTTCTCGACGATGTCGCGCTGCGTGGACAGCGCGTTGCTCGGGTCCTTGAGCTTGATGACCCCGGCCTTGTCCAGCAGGATCAGCGCGCGGCTGTTGTTGCTGGGGTCGTTCGGGATCGCCACTTCGGCGCCCTGCGGCAGGTCGGCCAGCGACTTGAAGCGGTGCGAGTACGCGCCGAACGGTTCGATGTGCACGCCGACGATGGTGACCAGCTGGCTGCCGCGGTCGCGGTTGTAGGCATCCAGGTAGGGCTCGGTCTGGAAGTAGTTGACGTCGATCTGCTTCTGCGCGACCTGGTCGTTGGGCTGCACGTAGTCGTTGAACACGCGCACTTCCAGCTGCAGGCCTTCCTTCTCCAGGATCGGCTTGACCACTTCCAGGATCTCGGCATGCGGCACGGCGGTGGCGGCCACAGTCAGGTGCTCGCTGCCGGCCTGGCCTCCGGAACGGCCGCAGGCGGCCAGCGCGAAGGTCGCGGCGATCAGGGCGGAGCGGAACAGGGTCTTCTTCATGGTGGATCCGGGTTCGGGGAGGAGCGGCCGGCGGCCGCCATGGAACGTAACAGGTTCGCCGCACCGGCGGCATGGCCGGGCGGCATCCGGCCGCGGCGCGCTCAGCGCCGCGAGTAGCGGGCAACCAGGCGGTCGCCGAGCATCTGCAGCAGCTGCACCAGCACCAGCAGCGCGATCACCGTGACCAGCGCGACATCGGCATGCGAGCGCAGGTAGCCCTCGCGGTAGGCCACGTCGCCCAGGCCGCCGGAACCGATCGCGCCGCCCATCGCGGTGAAGCCGATCAGCGCGATGGTGGTCACCGTGGCGCCGGCGATCAGCCCGGGCAGCGCTTCGGGCAGCAGGACCTTGGACACCAGCTGCCAGGTGGTGGCCCCCATGGCCTGGCTGGCCTCGACCACGCCACGGTCCACCTCGCGCAGGGCGGTTTCCACCAGGCGCGCGTAGAACGGCGCCGCGCCCACCACCAGCGGCAGGATCGCCCCGCGCACGCCCAGCGAGGTGCCCATGACGAACAGGGTGAGCGGGATCATCGCGATCATCAGGATGATGAAAGGAACCGAGCGCAGCAGATTCACCACGAACGCCAGTACGCCGTGCAGCACCGGCCGGCGGCGCAGTTGCGCCGAGCCGCTCAGGAACAGCAGCACGCCCAGCGGCAGGCCGATCAGCAAGGTGAGCGGCAGCGCGCCGCCGAGCATCAGCAGGGTGTCCAGCGTGGCCTGGCCGATGTCGGCCCACTTGCGGGCGTCGAGGTTGCGGAAGAAGCCGTCCGCGGCGGCGATGAGCACGGGGTTCACGGGCGCAGGTCCTCCACGGTGACGCCGGCGGCGGTGAACGCGGCGCGCGCCGCGGCCTGGTCGCCGCCCACCAGCGCGACGGTGAGCTGGCCGTAAGGCGTGTCCTTGATGCGGTCGATGCGCCCGCTGAGGATGTTGTAGTCCACGCCGGTCTCGCGCGCGATGCGGCCCAGCAGCGGCTGGTAGGTATCCCCGCCGAGGAAGGTCAGGCGCACGATGCGGCCCTGCACGGCGGCGAAGTCGCGATGCAGCTCGCCCTCGTCCACGTGCTCGGCTTCGGCGACGAAGCGGCGCGTGGTGGGGTGTTGCGGATGCAGGAACACCTGGGTGACCGGGCCGCTTTCGACCAGCTGGCCGTTATCGAGCACGGCCACGCGGTCGCAGACGCGGCGGATCACTTCCATCTCGTGGGTGATCAGCACGATGGTCAGGCCGAGCTCGCGGTTGATCTCGGCCAGCAGCTGCAGCACCGCGCCGGTGGTCTGCGGGTCGAGCGCGCTGGTGGCCTCGTCGCACAGCAGGATGCGCGGCTGGGTGGCCAGCGCGCGGGCGATGCCCACGCGCTGCTTCTGCCCGCCGGACAGCTGCGCCGGATACTTGCCTGCATGCGCTTCCAGGCCCACGCGCGCCAGCAGCGCCTGCACGCGGCTGGCGATCTCGGCCTTCGGCAGGCCGGCCAGCTCCAGCGGGAAGGCCACGTTGCCGGCCACCGTGCGCGAGGACAGCAGGTTGAAGTGCTGGAAGATCATGCCGATGCGCCGGCGCAGCGCGCGCAGGCCTTCGCGGTCCAGCGCGGTCACGTCCTCGCCGTCGATCAGCAGCCGCCCGCCGGTGGGCTCCTCGAGCCGGTTGATCAGCCGGATCAGGGTCGACTTGCCGGCGCCGGAGTGGCCGATGATGCCGAATACCTCGCCGGCACCGATGCTCAGGTCGAGCGGTTGCAGCGCGGCGACCGGGCGGCCGCCGACTTCATAGGACTTGTGCAGGCGCTGGAATTCGATCACCGCGCGGACATCGGACGTGGGGGGCGTGCAGCCTACCAGCGGCGGGCCGGCCGCGCCCGCGCTTTGCCCGGCCTACTTATTCCCTTTTGTTCTAAGTGCCGGGCTCCGGCCGTCAGGGGTGATCGATCTGGCGGGCATGCTCGACCTGCCGCACCCGCTCGCGCCGCAGCAGGTACAGGCCGCTGGCGACGATGATCGCAGCGCCCGTCCAGGTCCAGCCATCGGGCAGGGTTCGCCAGAGCAGCCAATCCCAGCCGATCACCCAGACCAGCCCGGTGTATTCGAGCGGGGCGATCATCGAGGCCTCGCCGCGCAGGAAGGCCTGGGTCAGGGCGATCTGGCCCAGCGCGCCGGCCAGGCCCATGCCGGCGATCAACCACCCGTGCTCGGCCCGCAGCGGCACCCAGCCGGGGATGGCCAGCAGCCCGGCGCCCAGCGCCATCAGCGCCAGGAACCACACCACCATCGACTGCGGGGTATCGGTGCGGGTCAGCAGGCTCACCGTGACCGCGGCGATGGCATAGGCCGTGGCCGCCAGCAGCACCATCAGGCCGGGGAAGGAGATCAAGCCATCCACGCCCGGGCGCAGCACCACGATCACCCCGACCAGCCCGATGCCGATCGCCGTCCAGCGGCGCGGGCCGACCCGCTCGCCGAGCAGCGGCACCGACAGCGCGGCCACCAGCAGCGGGGCGACGAAGTAGATCGTGTAGGCGGTGGAGAGCGGCAGGTCCTGCAGCGCGTAGACGAAGCAGCCGATCATCGCGATGCCGAGCACGCCGCGCAGCAGGTGCAGCGGCCAGCGCACCGGCAGGATCGACCGCGGCCCGGCGGTGAGCAGCACCCACACCAACACGAACGGCAGCGAGGCGGCGCCGCGCAGCAGCGTGACCTGCAACACCGGGTAATGGGCCGAAAGCAGCTTCATGCCCGCATCCATGCCGGAGAAGCACACCACGGCCGCAAGCATCCAGGCCACCGCGGCCAAGGGAGAACGGGAAGTCGACATGGCGGCATTATCGCCGCAGCCGGCCCGCCACGACGCCTCCGGCGTGATCGACTAAAATCACCGCCCGCAAGCCCCACAGGAGCCCGCCATGCCTTCCTTCGACGTCGTGTCGGAAGTCGACAAGCACGAACTCACCAACGCGGTCGACCAGGCCAACCGCGAACTGTCCACCCGTTTCGATTTCAAGGGCGTGGATGCCAAGTTCGAGCTCGACGACAAGATCATCAACCAGTCCGCCCCGAGCGATTTCCAGCTCAAGCAGATGACCGACATCCTGCGCGCGCGCCTGATCGCCCGCCAGATCGACGCGCGCTGCCTGGAATTCGGCGACGTGGAAACCAACCTGGCCGGCGCGCGGCAGAAGATCACGGTCAAGCAGGGCATCGAGCAGAAGCTGGCCAAGCAGATCGCCGCGAAGATCAAGGAAGCCAAGATCAAGGTCGAGACCCAGATCAACGGCGACAAGCTGCGCGTCACCGGCAAGAAGCGCGACGACCTGCAGGAAGTGATCGCGCTGCTGCGCAAGAGCGAGTTCGAGCTGCCGCTGCAGTACGACAACTTCCGTGACTGACCTGCCCGCCCTCGACGCCGGCGCGCCGGACTATCTCGGCGACACGCGGCGCTGGATCGAACGCGCGGTGATCGGGCTGAACCTGTGCCCGTTCGCCAAGGCGGTGTATGTCAAGCAGCAGGTGCGCCTGGTGCTCAGCGACGCCAGCACGCCCGAAGCGCTGCTGGAGGAACTGGCCGAGGAACTGCTGCGCCTGCGCGACACGCCCGCCGAGGAGATCGACACGACGCTCATCGTGCACCCGTTCGTGCTCGAGGATTTCCTCGACTACAACGACTTCCTCGACAACGCCGACGCCGCGCTCGACGCGCTGGACCTGCAAGGCCTCCTGCAGGTGGCCAGCTTCCACCCGCAGTACCAGTTCGCCGGCACCGCGCCGGATGACGTGGGCAACTTCACCAACCGCTCGCCGTGGCCGACGCTGCACCTGCTGCGCGAGGACAGCGTGGAGCGCGCGGTGGCGGCGTTCCCGGATCCGGACGTGATCGTCGAGCGCAACCTGGAAACGCTGGAGAAGCTGGGCGTCGAGGGCTGGCGGAAGCTGCTGCGCGACTGAGCGTGCACGCGCGTTGCACGCCGGCGCGCGATGATGGCGTTCCTCCACATGCAGGCACCGCCTTGACCCTGGCCCCTCCCCTCACCCCCTGGCCCGAGCAGCCGCTGGCCGGCCGCGTCATCCTCGTCACCGGGGGTGCGCAGGGGATTGGACGCGGCATCGCGCAGGCCGTGCTCGGTGCGGGTGGCACGGTAGCGATCGGTGATCTCGACATCGAGGCCGGGCGCGCGTGCCTGGCCGAATGGGCCTTGCCGGCCCGCTCGCTGTTCAAGCGGCTGGACGTGGCCAATGAGCGCAGCGTGGCGGCCTTCGTCGCCGCGGCGTTGAAGCGCTTCGGCCGGATCGACGGCCTGGTCAACAACGCGGGCATCGCCGATCCGCATGTCGCGCCGCTGCCCGCGCTTGATTGGGCGCAATGGCAACGCCGGCTCTCGAGCCTGCACGGGGCGTTCCTGTGCAGCAAGCATGCGCTGCCAGACCTGGCGCAATCGGAAGGCGGTGGCGCGATCGTCAACATCGCCTCGACCCGCGCATGGCAGTCCGAACCCCACAGCGAGGCCTACGCCGCGGCGAAAGGCGGACTGGTGGCCTTCACCCACGCCTTGGCGATGAGCGAAGGGCCGCGGATACGCGTGAACAGCATCAGCCCGGGCTGGATCGCGACCGATGCATGGCGCGCGCCGTCACGTCGCCGCCAGCCGAAGCTGTCGCGGCAGGATCACGCGCAGCATCCGGCGGGCCGCGTGGGCGTGCCGGGCGATATCGCGCAACTGGCGGTCTATCTATTGGCGCCTGCCTTGTCGGGATTCATCACGGCCCAGGACTTCATTGTCGATGGCGGCATGACGCGGAAGATGCAGTACGCCTGAAACGGTCACCAGTGGGCGGGCCGGGCAATGGCCCGCTTGCGCACTGGAACGCGTGGCGGCAACTGTGTCCGCGCCAGTTCTTCGTCCAGCAGGTGGCGCACCACCCAATCCGCGTGGAGCGCCAACGTCGCACTGGCCGCACGGGCGCGCTCGCGCGCCAAGGCAGGCGGACGCGGGGCCACCACGCCCAGCCTAATGCCGGGGAAATCCTCGCGTATCGCAGCCAAGGCTGGCGCAACATCGCTGTCGTTGGTGCACACGACGAGCTGCTGGAAGTTTCCCGAAGCCGCATCCCGGTACATTGCCAACGCGAGATTGACGTCGGTCTGCTTCTCTTCGATCTTCCAGACGCGGACGCGCCGGCGACGGTCGCAGGATGCGCCGGCGATGTATTCGGGAAGCCATGTGCCACCGCGATCCATGCTGTGGTGGCCGAATGTCATGAGCAGGCGCTGCGGGTGCAGTGCCCGCAGCGCGCGATGGTAATCCTGCTGTGCCAGCACCGAGGCCTCGCCATGGGTAGCGAAGCGGCCGAGCGCGGGTGACGTGAAATAGCGAACCAGCTGCAGCTCCGCGTCCGCATCCTGCCGACGCAACAGGCCTTCGAACAGCGACACCACGTCCAGCCACTTGAAGCGCGTGCCGCGCAGGCGTCCGTAGTAGAGGTTGTATCCGTCGATATGGACCGCTGTCTTCCTGACCATTCCCACCTGATCCTTCGGGCATGAAAAAACCGCCTTGCGGCGGTTTTTTCTTCCCAAGCCGGTGAGTCAATGATGACGCGACAAGGGGGGAGTCGTGGAGCCAATTTAGCCTTGGTGTAGCGCGTCGTCAACTCGGCTTTTGAATGATATTCCTGTCGGAAATCTCGCCACTGTCGCAGGCTACGCCCCCGCCTCCAACCGCAGCTCCAGCAGCTTCTGCGCATCGGACAACGAGTTGACGATGCGATGCCCCATCGCGCGCACTTCCTCGTCCGGCGCCAGCAGGTCGGGCACCTGGATCGGCGTCATGCCTGCCGCCAGCGCGGCACGCACGCCGGTCGGCGAATCCTCCAGCACCAGGCATTGCGCCGGCGCCACGCGCAGGCGTTCGGCGGCGAGCAGGTAGATATCCGGCGCCGGCTTGGGATGCACGACATCGCTGCTGGTGCACACGGTATCGAAGCGACGCAGCAGGTCGGCCGCGGCCAGCTTGCGCAGCGCCAGCGGGCGACGCGTGGAAGTGGCCACCGCGCGCGGGATGCGGCGCGCGACCAGCAGGTCGAGCAGCGCCAGGATGCCCGGCCGCAACGGCACGCCGGCTTCCACGACCTCGTCGTACAGCACATGGCAACGATCCAGCAGCACCTGCCCGGCGTCGTCACCGATCCGCTCGGCGAGCATGGCGCGGCAGGCGGCATCGCCCTTGCCGACCATGCGCAGCCAGAACGCCGGCTCGATCGCGTGGCCCTGCTCGTTGGCCGCCTTGGACAGGCAGCGGGTGATGGCGCGCTCGCTGTCGAGCATCAGGCCATCCATGTCGAAGATCACCGCCTGCGGCAGGAACGGCAACGCAGGTACGTTCACGCCTGGCCTCCGAACAGCTGCGCCAGGTCGGCCGCGTCGAGTACGCGCCATTGCCCTTCCGGCAGGTCGCCCAGGCCCAGCCCGCCGACACGGCTTCGGTGCAGCGCGTCGACGTGGTTGCCCACCGCGGCGAACATCCGCCGCACCTGGTGGTAGCGGCCTTCATGCAATACCAGCCGTGCCGCGCGCGGCCCCAGCACGTCCATCTCCGCAGGCAGCAACGGCTTGTCCTCCGATTCGAGCATCAGCGTGCCACTGGCGAATTGCGCGGCCTCGTCGCCGCGCAGGTCCTGCGCCAGGGTCACTTCGTACGCCTTGTCCAGGCGCGACTTGGGCGAAACGATCCGGTGCAGCAGCGCACCGTCGTCGGTCATCAGCAGCAGGCCGCTGGTATCGCGGTCGAGCCGGCCCACCGGCGAAAGCAACGGCGAGCGCAGGCGGAAGCGCGGTGGCAGCAGGTCGTAGATCAAGCGGCCGCTGTCCTTGGTCGAACAGGTGTAGCCGGCGGGCTTGTGCAGCAATACCGTCAGCCCGGCGGGCGGGTCGAGCGGCTCGCCATCCACGCGGATGTCCTCGTGCGCGACCTGGTCGTCGGCATAGAGCACTTCGCCGGCGGCATCGGTGATGCGGCCCTCGCGGAACATCCAGGTCACGTCCTTGCGGCTGCCGTAGCCCAGGTTGGCCAGGTGCTTGACCAGCTTCATGCGCGGCCTGCCTTGCGGGCCACGATGGCCTTGAAGCCATCGCGCTCGGCGGCCACGCGCACTTCGCCGAAGCGGTCGTTGAGGATCTGCTCGTAAGGCAGGTGCCGGTTGGCGACCACGAACAGGCGCCCGCCCGGGCGCAGCGATTGCGCGGCCACCGCGATGAAGCGCTGGCCGATGTCCGGGCGGTCTTCGCGCGCCGGCGTGTGGAACGGCGGGTTGCTGACGATGAAGTCGTAGCTGCGCGGCAGGCCGGCGGTGACGTCATGCCAGTGGTAGCCCAGCGCCACTTGGCCGGCCAGCGGCGCGAGATTGCGCTCGGCCAGCGCCAGTGCGCGGCCTTCGGCCTCGAACAGGTCCAGGCCGGTCACGCGCGGGCAGCGCGCGAGCACTTCAGCCGAGAGGAAGCCGAAGCCCGCGCCGAGATCCGCGCCGTGGCCCGCCAGGTCGGCGGGCAGTTGTTCGGCCAGCAATACCGAGGCCGGATCGGCCCGATCCCAGGCGAACACGCCCGGGCGGCTGGTGAAGCGCCCGCCGAGCACCGGGCGCGGTGCATCCAGCTTCGCCCAGCGCTGCGCCAGGGCGTCGTCGTGGCCACCGTGCTGCGGGGCGGTCCAGTACACCCGGCAGTGGTGCTTGGTGAGGTTGCCGCCCAGCCCGGCCAGCTGCTTGAGGTCGGCTTCGCCGGAGCGGGCGCCCTCGTTGTTCGACTGGCAGGCCACGACGATGCCGCCGGGCGCCAGGTGCGCCAGCGCCTGCGCGAGCAGCGCGCGCGCTTCGTCGCGCTGGCGCGGCGGCAGGACGAGCACCAGCGCGTAGCGCGGGTCGCCTTGCGGAATGTCGGCATGCACCGTGCATCCGGCACGCTCCAGCGCCTGGGCGAACGGGCGGAAGCTCTGCACGCAGTCCAGCTGGGCCACCTGCCCCTGCTCGCGCAGCGGCCAGCCCTCGCGGGCGCGCAGGAACAGCACGGGGCCGGGCGGCCAGCGCAGCAGGCCTTGGGCGAAGGGCAGGAACAGGGTGTGCAGCGGAGCGTCGGCGGCGGCGGACATCGGGTCGGACGGTGTGCGGGGACGGGCATTCTACGCCCCTGTGTGGTGCCGTCCGGCCGGGCGCGGCGTCCACGCGGCATTGATGTGATGCGAACAATCACCTGCGTAGGGTGGGTTGCGACCCCACATGAAGGAGCGAACGCATGCGTGCCCTGTTCATCGGCGGCGTGGTCGACAACAGCGAAATGGACCTGGACAACGCGCCTCCGCCGTTGCATTACCCCGAAAACACCGGGGCCGGGCGTCCGCGCTATCGCCTGCACCAGGTGGGCACCAAGGGCGATGGCACCGTGGCCTACGTGGTGTACGGCGCGCCGGAGCTGCCCGACGAGGAAGTGGACCGCATCGCCGAAGAGCGCGGCTACGCGCGGCGCTTCGAGGCCACGCCCACGCTGCCGGTGCGCTGAAGCGCACCGGCCTGCCGCCTCATGGGGAGGCGGGCGCGATCACCGGCGCGGCGACCTTGGCGGTCACGCGCCACACGGCATTGCCCACGTCGTCGGCCACCAAAAGGCCACCCTTGGCGTCGATCGCCACGCCCACGGGGCGCCCCTGCGCGTTGCCGTCCGAGTCGAGGAAGCCATCGAGCACGGTCACCGGCTTGCCCTGCGGCTTGCCATCGGCGAACGGCAGGTAGATCACCTTGTAGCCGCTTGGCGGATCGCGATTCCATGAGCCGTGCTGGCCGATGAAGGCGCCACCGCGGTAACGCGAGGGCAAGGTCTCGCTGGTGCCGAAGGCCAGGCCGAGCGAGGCGGTATGCGCGCCGAGCGCGTAATCGGGCTTGATGGCCGAAGCCACCTTCGCCGGATCCTGCGGGCTGACGCGTTCGTCCACGTGCTGGCCGTAGTAGCTGTACGGCCAGCCGTAGAAGGCGCCTTCCTTCACCTGGGTGAGGTAGTCGGGCACCAGGTCGCTGCCGAGTTCGTCGCGCTCGTTGACCACCACCCACAACGACTGCTTCGCTGGCTCCCACGCCATGCCCACCGGGTTGCGCAGGCCGCTGGCGTAGACGCGCGTGCTGCCGCTGGCCGGATCCACCTCGAGGATCGCCGCGCGGTTCAGTTCGGCATCCATCCCGTTCTCGGCGACGTTGCTGTTGGAGCCGACGCCGACATACAGCCGGCTGCCGTCGGCGTTGGCCACCAGCGACTTGGTCCAGTGGTGGTTGAGGCCACCCGGCAGGTTGGCGATGAACTTCGGCGCCGCGGTGATGTGGGTATCGCCGGCCTTGTACGGGAAGCTGACCAGCGCATCGGCGTTGGCGACATAGAAGCGATCACCCACCAGCGCCATGCCGAACGGCGAATACAGCCCGGTGAGGAACTGGGTGCGGATCTCCGCCACGCCGTCGCCGTCTGCATCGCGCAGCAGGGTGATGCGGTCGGCGCTGGGCGTGGCGGCGCCCGCCTTCTGCATCATCGAGGTCATCACCTTGTTGCGAATGCCGCCCTGCTCTTCCTTCGGCCGCGGCGGCGCATTGGCTTCGGCCACCAGCACGTCGCCGTTGGGCAGCACGTAGATCCAGCGCGGGTGGTCCAGGTCGCGGGCGAAGGCCACCACGCGCAGGTCGTCGGCGGGCACCGGCGTGGCATCGCCCGTCCAGCGCTTGACCGGGGCGACCTTCACCGTCGGGATGACGCGTTCGACCGGTTTGGGCAGCTGCGGGTCCGGCCCCATGCCGGCTTCCACCGGGTAGCGGGCGGTATCGCCACAGGAGGCCAGCGCCAGCAGCGCGAAGGTCGGCGTCGCCAGGCGCGCCAGCGGACGGGACAGGAAAAGCACGCGCGGTTGCATCGAAGGGGCACCCTCGGTCTGCGGTGTGGGGCCCCGGATGATGCCCCAGCGCGACCGGCAGGGGGTAAAGAGAACGTCAAACGCGCGGGTCGGCGGACGCCGCGCGGCGCCCTCAGGGCTGGATCGGCGGCAGCGGTCGCACTTCGCGGATGCTGTCCAGCCAGACCAGGTGCTGCTGCACCGGGCTGTCGAGGTCGTCCAGCCGCAGCAGGCCGTTGACGCCTTCGTTCTCGGATTCGTCGCGGAACGACTGCACCGTCGGCTGCACCGCCACGGTGCCCAGCAGGCGGCTGCCGTCGTCCAGGGTCAACTGCACGCGCGCCTCGCCCGGCAATTGCCGCACCCACGCTTCCAGCGCGGCGATCTGCGCCTGGTCGGTATAGACGTGTTTGGCGTACTTGGCCATGCGGGCAACTCCGGGTTGGAACGTCCCCACCCTAGGCCGCCCGCCGTGAAAGGCGGGGCAATGCAGGCTCAGACGCGGTGCTTGCGCGCCCCGCGCACCGCCGATACCAGCTGCGCCACGCTGTAGGGCTTGGCCAGGTGTTCCTGGAAGCCGGAGGCCAGCGCGCGGTTGCGGTCGTCGGCGCGGGCCAGCGCGGTCACCGCGATGGCCGGCATGGCGCCGGCATCCAGCCCCATGTTCTCGCGCAGCGTGCGGATCAGGCCGTAGCCATCCATGCCGGGCATGCCGATGTCGGTCAGCAGGGCGTCGAAACGTTCGTGGCCGCCGTCATCGAGCAGCGCGAGCGCGTCGGTGGCACTGCCGGCCATCACCACCTCGGCGCCCTGTTCCTCGAGCAGGCGGCGCAGGTACTCGAGCATGTCCGGCTGGTCTTCGACCGCCAGCAGGCGCAATCCCGCCAGCGCCTGCGCTTCCACCACCAGGTCGTGGCCGAGATGGCGGCGCAGTTCGCGGCGCGGGCGCTGCGACTGGGCCGGCCGCTCCGGCAGGCGCACGCGGAAGGTGGCGCCGCAGCCCCGGCCGGCGCTGCTCGCACTGACCTGGCCGCCGTGCATCTCCACCAGCTGCTGCACGATCGCCAGGCCCAGGCCGAGGCCGCCGTGCTTGCGCGTGGTGGTGCCGTCGGCCTGGCGGAAGCGGCCGAACAGGTGCGGCAGGAACTCCGGGGCGATGCCGTCGCCGGAGTCCTGGATGGCAACCACGAAGTGGTTGTCCTCGCGGCTCACCTTCACGTCGATGCTGCCATGCGCCGGCGTGAACTTGATCGCGTTGGACAGCAGGTTCCAGAACACCTGTTGCAGGCGCGTGCCGTCGCCCAGCACCAGGCAGGGGGTTTCCGGCACGGACAGCGTCACCGTCTGGTCCTTGCCCTCGGCCACCAGGTCCTGCGCGCCGATCGACTCGCGCAGCACTTCGGCCAGGTCCAGCGTCTCCACTTCCAGCTGCACCTTGCCCAGCAGCATGCTGCTGAGGTCGAGCATGTCGGAGATCAGCCGCTTCTGCGCGCGCGCGCTGCTGGCGATCACCGACAGGCCCTTGAAGTTCTGGTCGCCCTCGCCCACGCGCTGCAGCAGCAGCTCGCTCCAGCCCAGGATGGTGGTCAGCGGCGTGCGCAGCTCATGCGACAGCGTGGCCAGGAATTCGTCCTTCAGGCGCGCCATGCTTTCGGCCTCGCCGCGCGCGATGCGCTCCGATTCCAGCAGCTGTTCGCGCGCCAGCTCGATCTCGCGGCGCTCGGTGACGTCCGGGCTGCTGCCGGCCAGGCCGATGAAACGCCCGTCGGCGGAATAGCGCGGCGTGGCGCTCATCTCCATCCAGCGCCAGCGCCCGTCGTGTCGGCGCGCGCGCACCAGCGCGCGCATGCCGCGCTGCTGCGCCAAGGCCTCGGCCAGCTCGAACTGGAACACCGGCAGGTCTTCCGGGTGCAGCAGCTCGCTCCACGCCGAGACCACGCCGCTGGAAATATCCAGGCCGAAATAATCGCCATAGGCGCTGTTGACGAAGCGCATCACGCCGGAGACATCGAGCACCCATACCGGCATCGGCAGGCCGTCGGCCAGCGCGCTGAAGCGGGCCTCGCTCTCGGCCAGCTCGCGCTCGATGCGCTTGCGCTCGGTGATGTCGATGAACAGGATCGCCACCTGGTGCGCGGCCGCCTCGCCGATGCGGAACGCATCGACCGAGTACCAGCGCCCCAGCGCGCGCGCCTGCAGTTCGAAACGCATGCGGCGGCCGGTGCGGGCGATTTCGCCGTAGCGCTGGTACCACTCTTCCTCGTGCTGCGGGCGCAGCTCGCGCATCGACCTGCCCACCGCGTCCTGCAGGCCGGTGAAGCGCTCGAAGGCCGCATTGACCTCCAGGAAGACATAGTCGACCGGTTGCCCGTCCTCGAAGACGACCTTGACCAGGCTGAAGCCCGCGTCGACGTTCTCGAAGATTTCGCGATGCACGCCGTCATCCAGCGGCGAATCGGTGCCGGACACGGAAGTTTCGACGGCAGAGCCGGCCTTGTTCAATCGATCGCCTGCTTGCATGGATCCCACCCGCGGGATGCGCCCGCGCCGCCTGCGCCGTCGCGCCTTCGCATAGAGTGGAAACCGGCGGCGGGCGCGTCAAGCGCGCCCCTGACAATTGCCCTCACCAACCCCACCACGCCAGGGCCACGATCAGCGCGCCCAACGCGGCGATCGCCCCGAGCACGCCGCGGAAGGCGTAGACCCCCTGGCGGGCCAACCGTGCATCCAGCCATTCCCGGGCATCGCTGCGCCAACCGGGGAACGGCTCGGCAAGGTCTTCGCGGGCGAGCAGCAGGCGCACGCGCGACACGCCCAACTGCTCGCACTGGCGCCAGCAGGCTTCGGACTGCAGTGGAATGGCCGGTTCGCGCATGGCCTCAGCCCCGGGTGTAGTGCGGCTGCGGCAGTTCGAGCTCGCGCTCGATGGCCATGCGCGCCAGGTGGGTGTAGTTGCTGCGCGGGCCCGAGCCGCGCCCCGTCAGCACGCCCTGGTAATCCAGCCCGCGCCAGACCCGGCCGGTCCATTCCACGCTGTCCTCGGCGATGACCAGCATCAACGAATAGCGGTACTGCTCGCCCCGGGAATTGGTGCAGGCGTAAACCGGAGGGAACTGCACCGCCACGTCGCTCTCCTGCCCCAGCGCCGCCAGGTCGCGGCGCAGGCGCTCGCGCACGCCATCGCCGGTGGGCTGCTCGCCCGACAGGTCGTAATCGCTCTGCAGGTCCACGAACGGCGCCGCGCCGGTCTGCGGGCTGTGACCGTGTTGCTTGGCCCAGTCGATGAACTGCAGGCGCAGGTCGTGGGCAGGCGGCTGGGTAGGCTTCATCAGGCCGGAATAAAGAGGGGGAATTGGCGGCGATTTTGCCGACCGTGGCGTGAAGCGCGCGCCGAAGCGTGGTGAACCGCGCGTGGATGCATGAACCGGGCGCAACACCTTGCGGCGCGGGGGTGCGCGGTCGTTGCCGGTCCCGTCGGCGCAGGCGCACACTCGACCCACGACACCGCCAAGAGCGCGCCGCCATGAAACGTACCCTCACCTGCGCCGCCATCCTGCTCACCTGCCTGCTCGGCCTGTCCGCGGCCGAGGCGCGCGTGCGCAACGTCACCGACCCCAACGCACCGCGCGCCCTGCCGGCCGACGGCCCGGTCTCGGTGCAATGGACCGACCCCAACCAGTTCACCGAGATCCGCTACAGCGGCAACCGCTTCCAGGCCCAGCAGGGCGACTGGGTGACCACGCTGGCCACCTACTTCCGCACCTCGGCCGCCAAGCAGCTGCCCGCCGGCGACAAGCTCGACATCACCATCACCGACATCAAGCGTGCCGGCGAGTACGAGCCGTGGCACGGCCCGCGCGGGCAGGACATCCGCGTGGTCAAGGACATCTATCCGCCCCGCATCCGCTTCAACTACGTGTGGACGGATGCCAACGGCCAGGTGGTGTCGCAGGGCGAGAAGCGGCTGATCGACGCGGGCTTCCTCACCAACAGCATCAACATTACCGACAGCGACCAGCTGCGCTACGAGAAGCGCATGATCGACGACTGGACGCGCAGCGAGTTCGACGGCAAGGCGACCGCGGGCCGCTGAGTTGCCGGGCCGGGCCGGGGCGGAGGCGCCCCGGCCGGCGGGTCACGCCTCGTCGAGGTACAGGCGCGGCACGCGCTTCACGCCGCACAGCATCTGGTAGGCGCTGACGTTGCAGCGCGCGGCCAGGGTCGAGGCATCGAGCGCATCGCCCCACAGCTGGACCTCGCTGCCCAACGTGGCGGCGGGATGGTCGCTCAGGTCGACGGTCAGCATGTCCATCGACACCCGCCCCGCCAGCGGGCACGCATGCCCGTCCACGATCACCGGCGTGCCGTTCGGCGCGAATTGCGGGTAGCCGTCGGCGTAACCCATGGCCACCACGCCGATCCGGGTGACCGGCCGCTCGGTGACGAAACGCGCGCCGTAGCCCACCGGTTCGTGCGGGCCCAGTTCGCGCACCGAGATGATCTTCGAGCGCAGCGACATGACCGGGCGCAGCTGGTCGGTGAACGTGTTGTGCGCCGGGAACGGATTGGCGCCGTAGAGCATCAGGCCCGGGCGCGCCCAGTCGCCGCGCAATGCCGGCCAGCCCAGCAAGCCCGGCGAATTGCACAGGCTGGTTTCTGCCTGCATGCCGCGGCTGGCCAGCGCGAAAGCGACGGCCTGTTCGTCGGTGCGGCTGTTGTCCAGCTCGTCGGCGCGCGCCAGGTGGGTCATCAACACGATGGAGGCGACCTGCGGCAGCCCGTGCAGGCGCAACCACGCGGCGCGGAAATCCTCCGGCGTCAGGCCCAGGCGGTGCATGCCGCTGTCCATCTTCAGCCACACGCGCAGCGGGCGCGGGCTCTTGAACGCGGCCAGCGCCTGCACCTGCCAGGGCGTGGCGACCACGGTCCACAGGTCGTGCTCGGCGATGAGCGAAAGTTCTTCGTTGTCGAAGAAGCCTTCCAGCAGCAGGATCGGCGCGCGGATGCCCGCCTGGCGCAGTTCCAGCGCCTCCTCGATGCAGGCCACGGCGAAGCCGTCGGCCTCCGGTTCCAGCGCCTGCGCGCAGCGCACCGCGCCGTGGCCGTAGGCGTCGGCCTTGATCACGGCCAGGGACTTGCCGCCGGCGATGCGGCGGGCGAGACGATAGTTGTGGCGCAGGGCGCCGAGGTCGATCAGGGCGTGGGCTGGGCGCACGCGGCAGCTCCGGTGGTGCGGGGCGCGGCGGCCTGGCGGTAGCGGAAGATGTCCAGGCCCTCGCGGCTGATCTGCGGCGCGCGGCCGCTCATCAGGTCGGCGAGGTAGCGGCCCGAGCCGCAGGCCATCGTCCAGCCGAGCGTGCCGTGCCCGGTGTTGAGGAAAAGATTCGAATACGGGCTGGCGCCGATCACCGGCGTGCCGTCCGGCGTGGCCGGGCGCAGGCCGGTCCAGAATTCGCCGCGGGCCAGGTCGCCGCCGCCGGGGTACAGGTCGCGCACGACCATCTCCAGCGTGGCGCGGCGCTGCGGGTTGAGCGACAGGTCGTAACCGGCCACTTCGGCCATGCCGCCGATGCGGATGCGGTCGTCGAAGCGGGTGATGGCGATCTTGTAGCTTTCGTCGAGGATGGTGGAGGTCGGCGCGCGTGCGGCGTCGACGATCGGCAGCGTCAGCGAGAAGCCCTTGAGCGGGTACACCGGCAAGTTCAGGCCGAGCGGGCGCGCCAGCAGCGGCGAATAGCTGCCCAGCGCCAACACGTAGCGGTCGGCCTTCTCCAGGCGGCCGTCGATGACCACGCCTTCGATGCAGCCACCGGTGCCCACCAGCTTCTCGATGTTCTGCTCGAAACGGAATTCGACGCCGGCCTCGGCGGCCATCTTCGCCAGGCGCTGGGTGAACAGGCGGCAGTCGCCGGTCTGGTCGTTGGGCAGGCGCAGCGCGCCGACCAGTTCCACGCCGGCATCGGCCAGCCCCGGTTCGACGGCGGCGATGCCGCGCGCATCGAGCACTTCATACGGCACGCCGTATTCGGCCAGCACCGCGATGTCCTGCGCGGCGGCGTCCAGCTGGGCCTGGGTGCGGAACAGCTGGGTGGTGCCCAGCCGGCGGCCTTCGAACTGGATGCCGGTCTCGGCCATCAGGGCGTCCAGGCAGTCGCGGCTGTATTCGGACATGCGCACCATGCGCGCCTTGTTGATGGCGTAACGCTCGGCGGTGCAGTTGTGCAGCATCCGCGCCAGCCAGGCGTACTGGTGCAGGTCCAGCGTCGGGCGGATGGACAGCGGCGCGTGCTGTTCGAACAGCCACTTCACCGCCTTCAGCGGCACGCCCGGCGCGGCCCACGGCGAGGTGTAGCCGAAGGACAGCTGGCCGGCGTTGGCGTAGCTGGTCTCCAGCGCCGGCGCCGGCTGGCGGTCCACGACGGTGACCTGGAACCCGGCCTGCGCCAGATACCAGGCACTGGTCGTGCCGATCACTCCACTGCCCAGCACCAGTACCCGCATGTTCGCCTCGTTCCGGTCATTTCCCTGCCGCGGAGGCGGCAGGCAGCCAATCCGGCGCATTGTATGCGCGGACCTTCAGGGCATTCTCCCGTTTGATCTATCCTGCCCAGTGAAATTCACCAGACTTTCCACCCGAGACCAGCGCCCATGGCCACCCGCAGCCGCGAACTCGACAAGATCGACCGCAAGATCCTGCGCATCCTCCAGCAGGAGGGGCGCATTTCCTTCACCGAACTGGGCGAGCGGGTGGGGCTGTCGACCACGCCGTGTACCGAGCGGGTGCGCCGGCTCGAGCGCGAGGGCGCGATCACCGGCTACTACGCGCGGCTGGACCCGCAGTACCTCAAGGCCAGCCTGCTGGTGTTCGTGGAGATCAGCCTGGCCTACAAGTCCGGCGACATCTTCGAGGAATTCCGCCGCGCCGCGCTGAAGCTGCCCAACGTGCTGGAGTGCCACCTGGTCTCGGGCGACTTCGATTACCTGATCAAGGCGCGCATCAACGAGATGGCGTCCTACCGCAAGCTGCTCGGCAGCACGCTGTTGACGCTGCCGCACGTGCGCGAATCGAAGAGCTACATCGTGATGGAAGAGGTCAAGGAGACGCTCGCGCTGCCGATCCCGGATTGATCCGTGCCGCCAGACGCAGAACGGCGCGCCAAGGGCGCGCCGCGTGTCCTGTGTCAGCGAGGGGAATCAGCGCTGCTGGTCTTTCTGGGATCCGCGCTGCTGGTCCTGCTTCTGGTCCTGCTTGCCGCTCTGCTGGTCCTTGTCCCACTGCTGCTGCCCCTGCTGACCCGGCTGGCGGCCGTGCTGGTCCTGCTGCATACCACCCTGCTGACCCTGCTGACCGCGCTGGTTCTGCTGATTCTGGTTACCCATGACTGCACTCTCTATTGGTTGGGGATGCACCGCATTCGATGTGTCTGTGGCGCACGTACAAGGTCGCGCCGAAGCGGTTAATCACGCGAGAAATGCGGGTGATTCCGGGCTTGATCGAGCTGACTGCGCGGCAACGGATTGAACGGTTCATGCGTCGGCACGACGCGTGACCGGTTCAGGCGCTCACGGTTTGATGCGCTGTCCGTCGCCCATCGGCACGGTGTCGTAGTAGCGGCCGGTGCGCGTATCGCGCACGCGGTTGGGGCCGGCCTGCTCCATGCCAGGGAGTTCGCGGCCGTTGCGGTCGTACACCTTGGCCGACTCGGCGCCGATGCGGCGCGCGCCGTCATCTTCCTTGCGCGGCGTGCGTGGCGCGGGCGCCTGGATGGGCGGTGCCTGTTCGCGTTGGCCCAGGCTGGTGGGCATCGACGGCGGCGGTGATACCGGGCGCGGCGTATCCACCTGTCGCGGCGGAGGCGGTGGCGGCGGTGACACGACGCGGGTGGTCGAGCGCGTCTGCGTCGGGTCGACGACCTGCGCGGCCGCCGGCAGGCTGGCGGCCAGGCACAACAGCGAAATCGCCACGACCAGCGGCTTCTTCTTCGGCATGCGTTACTCCGCGGGCAGGGTGTAGTCGAAGTCGTAGTAGTGCGCGCCGCCCTCGATGCGGATCTTCATCTCGCCGCGCAGCCCGGCCAGCGCACCGGTACCCGAATCCGGCACGACACTGATCGCCATGTCCTGCGCGCCTCGATCCATCAAACCGCGGTGCACCAGCACGAAGCCACCCTGGCGCCCGTCGAGCGTGCCTTCCACGGTTTCGATGGCGACATACGCCGCCGAGCCTTCCTGCGCGGTGCGCGCGGCCAGCATCTCGCCACGCGAGGTCGCGCTCAGCGGCCCGCTGAAGGTCTTGTCCAGCGACATCCGGCCCAGCCCCGCATCCTCGCGGGCGGGCTGTGGCTGCAATTTCACTTCGAAACTTCCGGTGGCGTGATGCATGACGGGGATCTCCTCGCGGGCGAAGGCCGGTGCCGCCAGCAGGGCGGACAGGCAGACCCACCACGACAACCTGGACATGGCGGTTTCCTTGAACACGGCCGATGTGCCCACACTACCACCGCAGACCCGGCGCTCCCGCCGCTCCCCTGGAACGCATCGCCATGCATGACTTCGACCTCACGCCGCCCTCCCCCGCGCAGCGCGACGCGCTGATCGCCGGCCTGACCGGTGAAGAAAAGCGCGTGCTGCTGCAGCACGGCACCGAGGCGCCGTTCTGCGGCGTGTTCCTCGACAACAAGCTCGAAGGCGTCTACACCTGCCGCCTGTGCGGGTTGCCGCTGTTCCGCTCCAGCGCCAAGTTCGATTCCGGCACCGGCTGGCCGAGCTTCTTCGCCCCGTTCGATCCGGCGCACGTCCACGAAATCCGCGACACCAGCCACGGCATGATCCGCACCGAGATCACCTGCGCCCGCTGCGGCAGCCATCTCGGCCACGTGTTCCCGGACGGCCCGCCGCCGACCGGCGAACGCCATTGCCTCAACTCGGTCTCGCTGGGCTTCACCGAGGAAGGGCAGCCGCTGCCAAACCCGCTGCACCGCGAAGGCGCCGAGGCCGGCACGGCCTGAAGCGGCGCCACGTTCACGGCCGCGCACCGCGTGCGCGGCTAGCCTGCATCGGTATCCCCCACCTGGAGACGCCGGTGCGTATCCGCCTCGTCGACATCCCCGCCATCCTGCCGGCGCTCCTGCCGCTGGGCCTGTCCCTGCTCGTGCTGGCCGGCTGCCACCCTTCCGGCCGCGACGCCGACGCCAGCGCCTCGGCCTCCGCGCCCATGGCCGAACCGCTGCCGGCGCCGCCCACTGGCCACGACCCGGGCGCGGCGGGCGCCGCCCAGCCCCGCACGCCGGTCGCCGACAACGCGCACATCACCGTGGCCTGGAACTGTGACGGCAAGCCGGTCACCGCCGACTACAACAACACCCGCCACGATGTCCGCCTGCAGATCGGTCCCGAGCTGCTGACCCTGCCCGGCGCCCCGTCCGGCTCCGGCGCCCGCTATGCCGACGCGGCCGGCAACGAATTCTGGGAACACCAGGGCGAATCGACACTTACGCTGGCAGGCGGCAAGGCACAGGCCTGCACGAAGGCGACCGCCGCGGGCGGCTGAGGCGGTTCAGCGGCCGGGCAAGCCCGGCCGTCAGTTGGGCCTTCAGAAATCGGCCGGGGGGCCGAAAACTGTGATATCCGTCCGCCCCCCTGCCGCTATGCTCATCATCGTAGGTCTCATCATCGTCGTCCTCAGCGTGTTGGGCGGCTACGTCGGCGCGCACGGCAAGCTGGCCGCCCTGTGGCAGCCGTTCGAGCTGGTCATCATCGGCGGCGCGGCGCTCGGCGCCTTCCTGGTCGGCACCCCGGCCAAGACCGTCAAGGCCACGCTGGCCGCGGTGCCGGCGGTGTTCAAGGGCCCCAAGTACAAGAACCAGGACTACCTGGACGTGCTGAGCCTGATCTACGAGCTGCTCAACAAGGCGCGGCGCGAAGGCTTCATGGCGCTGGAAGACCATGTCGAGCGCCCGCAGGAAAGCGCGCTGTTCGCCAACTATCCCAAGGTGCTGTCCGACCACCACCTGATCGACTTCATCACCGACTGCCTGCGCCTGATGATCGGCAGCAACATCGAGCCGCACGAGCTCGAGCCGCTGCTGGAACTGGAGCTGGAGAAGCACCACCACGAAGTGATGGCCCCGGCGCACGCGCTGACCAAGGTCGCCGACGGCCTGCCGGGCTTCGGCATCGTCGCCGCGGTGCTGGGCATCGTCATCACCATGGGCGCCATCGGCGGCGACATCGCCGAGGTCGGCGCGCACGTCGCCGGCGCGCTGGTCGGCACCTTCCTGGGCATCCTGCTGGCCTACGGCTTCATCGGCCCGATCGCCGCGGCCGTGGAAGCGCGCGCCGAACAGGACGCGCGCATCTACGAGTCGGTCAAGACCGCCCTGCTGGCCTGCCTGCGCGGCTACAACCCGAAGATTGCCCTCGAGTTCGCCCGCAAGACCTTGCCGTCGAACGTGCGCCCGGGCTTCTCCGAGTTCGAGGCCCACCTGAAGAGCATCAAGTAAGGGACGCGCGGCCATGCCGGAGAAATCCACCGTCATCATGCGACGGGTGAAGAAGGTCCAGGCCGCCGGCCACCATGGCGGTGCCTGGAAGGTGGCCTATGCCGACTTCGTCACCGCGATGATGGCCTTCTTCCTGGTGATGTGGCTCGTCGGCGCGACCACGACCAAGCAGCGCGAAGCGGTGTCGGAATATTTCCGCAACCCCAGCCCGCTGGAAGGCAAGAGCCCTGCGCCGGCGCCCGGCATGAACGGGCCCGGTGGCGCGAGCACGTCGATGATCAAGCTCGGCGGCACGATGGAAATCCCCAAGGGCCAGGGGCCGGATCCGTTCAACAAGAAGGCCGCCGGCCCGACGGACGAAGAACGCAAGGCGCAGGAGAAGGCGCAGCTCGAATCGCTGATGCAGGAGCTGACCGAAGCCATCGGCAAGAGCCAGGCGCTGGAACCGTTCAAGGACCAGCTGCTGCTGGACCTCACGCCCGACGGCCTGCGCATCCAGATCGTGGACAAGCAGAACCGGCCGATGTTCGACATGGGCAGCGCGCGACTGAAGGACTACACCGGCGGCATCCTTCACGAGCTGGCGCAGTTCATCAACCAGGTGCCGAACCACATCAGCATCACCGGCCACACCGACATCACCGCGTACACCAACACGCGCGGCTACGGGAACTGGGAGCTGAGCGCGGACCGCGCCAATGCCGCGCGCCGGGCGTTGATCGAAGGCGGCATGACCGAGGACAAGGTGAGCCGCGTGGTCGGCCTGGCGTCCTCGGTGCTGTTCGACAAGACCCAGCCGGAGAACCCGATCAACCGCCGCATCAGCATCGTGGTGATGACCCACGATGCCGAGGAAGCACTGCTGGGCGAAGGCGCGCCGCTGGCCGTGGGCCCGGTGCTGCCCGATGCCGATACCCGCATGCCGGATGCGCCCGGCACCGGCGCCGCGCCGGCAGCCGTGCCTGAACCCTCGGCGCCGGCGGTATCCGCCGTGCCGGGCGCGGGCAGCAACCCGCAGGCCACCGCGCCGGCACAGCACTGAACCTGCGCGGCGGCCTTAGAGCCGCTGCGCCTTGCCGCTGGCGATCGCCTCGCGCGCCAGCTTGTCGCCCTTCTCGCGCAGCTGCGCCAGCGCCACTTCCTGCTGCTTGCCCAGCTCGCCCTGCTGCTTGCCGAGCACGCCCTGGCGGCTCCCCAGCGCGGCTTGCTCGGCGGCCAGCGCCTGCATCTGCCGCGACAACGCCTGCTGCTCGCGTTCGGCCGCCTGCTGGCGCTCGGGCGAGAGCGGCTTGCCCGATAGCGCCGCGTTGCTCTGCTCCAGCGCCAGCTGCGCGATGCGGGCCGACATCACGCCCTGCCTGGCGCCCAGCGCACCCTGGCGGGCGCCAAGCTGGCCCTGCTCGCGACCCAGTGCGCCCTGCTGCTCACCGAGCGCGCTCTGCTGCGCGCTGAGCGCGGCCAGCGGCTTGTAGGCATCGCGCAGCTGCGCCAGCGTGGCCGCATCGCGCACGACATAGCGCTGGTTGCCCTCGCGCAGCCACCACAGGGCTTCGCCGCGCTGCTGCTGCGCACGCGCCGCGCGCAGGTCGTCCGGCGTGCCGAAGGCGTGCACGTGGTCGCCTTCCATCAGCACCCACGCGTTACGCGCCTCGCCCTGGTCCATGAAGGTGAAGGTGCCGCGCATGGGCGCCGGCGAAGGCGGGGCCGGCGGCGCAGCCGGGGCCATCGGCGCGGCGGGGGCAGCGGGAAGCGGCGGCACGGCCACGGCCGGTGCGCGCGGCACCGGCGGCGCCTTCGGGACGACGATCGCGGGCGGGGCCGGCGGTGCAGGCGGGGCCGGCGGCACGGGCAGCACATCGCCCATGCCCGGCGTGCCGGCCACGGCCACGCGCGGCGAGGTCACCGACACGCTGCGCACGACCGGCGCGGCCGCCACCACGGGCTGCGCCTGCGCGGCGGGCACTGGCTTGACCACGGGATTCGGCGCCGGCTTGGCGACGGGCTTGGCGGCCGGTTGCGCGGACGCCGCCTGGTTGGCGCGTTCGGCCGGATCGACATCGTCCGGCGCTGCGGCGACCACGCGGCAGGGCAACACGCCGATCGCGGCGACCGCGGCGACCAGCACGAAGGCGCTGGCGCGCCAGGGAGCGGAACGGGACTGCAGCATGGTGAGTCTCCTCTTGAGCAGGACGAAGCTCGGCGACGCCGCGCCGACCACCGCCACCGCGCGCGGGGCCACGCCGAACTGCAACAGCAGCCGGCCGTAGTCCTGCGGTGCATGGCGATCGTCGACGAGTACCGCCGCGTCGCAGGCGGCCTCGCGGGCCAACCCGTATTCGCGGGCGGCCAGGTGGGCCACCGGATGGAAGAAGAACAGGTGCTGCGCCAAGGCCGGCACCCATCCCCAGAACAGATCGCGGCGCTGCCAGTGCACCAGCTCGTGGTGCAGCGCCATCTCGATGGCGGCCGGCGTCATGCGCGGCAGCAGCTGCGCCGGCATCAGCAACGCAGGCGTCCACAGGCCGGCCAGCTGCGGGGAGTCCAGCCCCTCGCTCAGGCGCAGCACCGGCGCGCGACGCAGCCCGAGCCGCGTGGTGAGTTCGCGGTACTGCGCCGCCAGCGCGGGCGGCAGCTCATCCGTGCTGGCGCGCAGGCGGGCGCGGGTGACGCGCAGGTCGGCCAGGCTGCGCATCGACATCGCCAGCACGCCGGCCAGCCATGCGAAACAGAGCGCCCACGCCATCCACATCGGCGCGCGGCCGGTGACCGGCGCGGCGGCGGCGGGCACGGATGCCAAAGCCACGTCGGGCAACGCCACCGCGGCCGGCGCAACATCCGCCGTCAGCGTCACCGGCGGCGCCATCGCGGCGACCGGCGCGGACTGCGGGGCAGGCAGCAGTGCCAGCTGAAGCGGGCTCGGCCAGCACAGCCCGATCACCAGCTGCAGCGACACCAGCCACCACAGCCAGCAGCGCGCATTGGCGCCCAGCCGCGGCAGCCAGCGGCACAGCGCCCAGACCAGCGCGGTCAGCGGCAGCGATTGCAGCGTGGCCCAGGCCAGCCGCCCCAACCCCGCCTGCATCAGATCGACGAGGGCGTCCATGTCAGCGCTCCTGCCGGCGCGACTGCAGCGAGGTCACCAGGGCCTCCAGCTCGGCGAGCTCGTCGTCGCTGACGTCGCGGCGCTCGGACATCCACGCCACGAACGGCGAGACCGACCCCTGCAGGGTCTTCTCCACGAACTGCCCGACCGCCGAGCGCACCACCTCGTCCGGCGCGGCGGCGCTGGCGTAGCGGTAGACGCCCCCGGCCTGCCGGCGCCGCAGGTAGCCCTTGCCGCGCAGGCGTTCGAGCATGGTCAGCACGGTGGAGCGGGCCAGCCCGCGCGGCTCGCCGAACGCGCTGGCCACCTCGCTGGCCGAGGCATCGCCTTCGCCGGCGACGAACTGCAGCAGCGCCAGTTCCTGGTCGCCGATGGTCTTCTGGGACATGGCCAAACTCCGTGTCTACGTTTGTAGACACGCTAGTCCTGTCGACAGCTGTAGTCAAGCGTGACCAAAGGCCTCCCCCTGCTCGCCGTAGAATGGCGATCCATTCGAACCGAGTTCCGCCGATGTCCCGCAATTCCAAGGCCAAGCGCGACCAGCGCAAGAAGCGCCAGCCCAAGCGTCCGTTCCTTCGCCTCAACCGCGACCAGCAGGTGGTCAACCACGCGGTGATGATCGACGAGGAGCAGCGCGTGGTGGCGGCGATCGGCCAGCAGGACGGCGGCGAGTGGCTGCTGTCCATCGGCGGCCAGACCATGGGCAATGCCGACAACCCGGTGCCGATGCTGGCCATGCTCAAGCACCTGGCCGGCCTGCAGGAGAAGGAAGGCAAGAAGGTCGAGGTGCAGTACTCCGAGCAGCTGCAGCAGATGATCGACGACCTCGCCGCCGACGAGGGCAAGACCTCCGAGGAGTACCTGGCGATGCTGGTGTCCGAGTTCGAGGACACCGGCGCGGCCGAGGACGAGGAAGAAGGCGAGAACGCCGATGCCCCGGCGGCCGCGGAAGGCGAAGACGCCCCGCCGGCGTCCAAGGACGCCTGAGCGCGCCGGTGGCGGTCTACATCGACGATGCCGTCCAGCTATGGCGCGACCAGCGCTGGGCGCACCTGATGGCCGACACGCTGACGGAACTGCACGAGATGGCGGCGCGGCTGGGCATTCCCCGCCGCGCCTTCCAGAACAAGCTCAGCGGCGCGCACTACGACGTGCCCGCGCCGCTGCGCGAGCAGGCCATCGCCTACGGCGCGCGGCCGATTTCGCGGCACACCGACCGCGAACTGCTGAAGGCGGTGATCGCCAACGCCCGCGCGCAGGCGCGCGGCGAGCAGGCTTGAGCCCGGCTTAAAACGGATCGCTTGCGGGGCGAACTTCCACGCCCAGCAGCGAACACAGCGCCAGCATCGCCTCGTCGTCGCGGCTCAGCGCCACCCAGCCGGCATGGCCATCGCCGCCGGTGTTCCAGGTCCACAGCGAATAGCCGTGCTCGCGCAGGCCGTCGTAGGCCACGCCCATCAGCGTCGGCACGTCCACCGCGTCGGCGAAATCCTCGTCGTCCAGGTCGCCGCCCCAGTCGATGCGCAGGTTCCAGCGCCCGGCCAGTTCATCCAGCGCGGTCACCAGCGCCTCGACGTCGTCGGCGGCCACGTGGAAGCCGGACGTCCAGTCGATCGCCTCGGCCAACACCTCGAACCAGCGCTCGCTTTCCGGATCGTCGGCCTCCTCGGCCATCGTCTCGCGCCAGTCGTCGAACTGCCGCAGCGCGGTTTCCTCGTCGCCGGGGTTGATCAGCACCAGCAGGTTCCAGATCCGCGCGGCGTGGCCGTCGACGTCGTCGAAATCGGAAATGAGGCCTTCTTCGTCTTCGTAATCGGCGCTGTTGTCGGGCATGGCGGCGGGTGCGGTAGGGGAGGCGGGAAAGTCTGCGCGCGAAGGCGGCATCCGGCAATCGCCGGATCACCCCGCCGGTGAACCCGGCTATCCTATCGCGCTCATTCCCGCGAGTTTTTCCCCATGTCCGATACCCCGCCCGACCACCTCGCCGTCGATCCCCGCAGCCCGTTCCACGACGAAGCCGTGCTGGCGCGTGGCGTCGGCGTGCGCTTCAACGGCATCGAGCGCGACAACGTCGAGGAATACTCGGTGAGCGAAGGCTGGATCAAGGTGCAGGTCGGCAAGTCGCGCGACCGCCGCGGCAACCCGATGACGATGAAGGTCAAGGGCACGGTGGAACCGTACTGGCTGAACCTCAACGCCAAGGCAGAGTAAGCCAACATACCCGCCCCAACCCCACGCCCAGCCTCTGGAGGAAAGCCCCCCTTCTGTTAAGGGGGGCGCGGCGACAGCCGCGGGGGATAGGCAAGGCGGGAGTGGGGCCCGAGGTTTGCTGCGCAAACCTTGGGGACGTAGTCCGCTGCGCGGACTACGTCACGACTTCAGGCGATACCCGCTGCGGAAAATCAGCCACACCACCAGCAGGCAGGCGCCCAGGAACACCAGCGTCATGCCGGTGCTCACCGCGATGTGCACGTCGGCCTTGTCGTAGAACGCCCAGCGGAAGCCGCTGATCAAATAGACCACCGGGTTGAACAGGGTGATCTTCTGCCACACCGGCGGCAGCATCGAGATCGAATAGAAACTGCCGCCGAGGAAGGTCAACGGCGTGACCACCATCAGCGGGATCACCTGCAGCTTCTCGAAGCCGTCGGCCCACACCCCGATGATGAAACCGAACAGGCTGAAGGTCAGCGCGGTCAGCACCAGGAAGCCCAGCATCCACAGCGGATGGGCGATCTCGTAGGGCACGAACACCCGCGCGGTGGCCAGGATCAGCAGGCCGAGCATCACCGACTTGGTCGCCGCCGCGCCCACGTAGCCGATGACGATTTCCAGCCACGACACCGGCGCGGACAGCACCTCGTAGATCGTGCCGGACCAGCGCGGCATGTAGATGCCGAACGAGGCGTTGGAGATGCTCTCGTTCAACAGCGAGAGCATGATCAGGCCCGGGATGATGAAGGCGCCGTAGCTGACCCCGTCGATGGGCCCCATGTGCGAGCCGATGGCCGCGCCGAACACCACGAAGTACAGCGTGGTCGACAGCACCGGCGAGGCGATGGACTGGGTCAGCGTGCGGAAGGTGCGCGCCATCTCGAAGCGGTAGATCGCGCGGATCGCATGGAGGTTCATGGGCGGGCCTCCGCATCGTGCACCAGGCTGACGAAGATGTCCTCCAGCGAGCTCTCGCTCGAATGCAGGTCCTTGAAGTCGATGCCGTGCTCGTTGAGCCGGCGCAACAGCGGGGCGATGCCGGTGTCGTCGGCCTGCGCGTCGAAGGTATAGACCAGCTGGTGGCCATCGCCTGCCAGTTCCAGCGGCAGGCCGGCCAGCGTTTCGGGGATGGCGGCCAGCGGCGCCTGCAGGGTCAGCGTGAGCTGCTTCTTGCCGAGCTTGCGCATCAGCGTGTGCTTGTCCTCCACCAGCACCAGCTCGCCGCGGGTGATCACGCCCACGCGGTCGGCCATTTCCTCGGCCTCCTCGATGTAATGCGTGGTGAGGATGATCGTGGTGCCCTGCTCGCGCAGGCGCCGCACCATCTGCCACATGTCGTGGCGCAGCTCCACGTCCACGCCGGCGGTGGGCTCGTCCAGGAACAGCACCTTCGGCTCGTGCACCAGCGCCTTGGCGATCAACACGCGGCGCTTCATGCCGCCGGAGAGCGTGGAGATCTTGTTGTGGCGCTTGTCCCACAGCGAGAGGTCGCGCAGCACCCGTTCGAGCAATGCGTCATCGGGCGCCTTGCCGAACAGCCCGCGGCTGAAGCGCAGCGTCGCCCACACGCTCTCGAACGCGTCGGTGGACAGTTCCTGCGGCACCAGGCCGATCAGCGTGCGCGCGGCGCGGTAGTCGGCGAGGATGTCGTGGCCGTCCACGCGCACCTGCCCGGCGCTGGGGTTGACCAGCCCGCAGACGATGCTGATCAGCGTGGTCTTGCCGGCGCCGTTGGGACCGAGCAGGGCGAAGATTTCGCCGCGGCGGATGTCCAGGTCCACGCCGCGCAGGGCCTGGAAGCCGCCGGCGTAGGTCTTGTTGAGTCCCTGGATGGAAACGATGGGATCCACGAAGTGTCCATGGGGAGGGCGATGGCCGCACAGCGTAGTGCCCCGGCCCACGGGTTTGAAGGCCCGTGGGCGGGAGAAACCATCCCAGCCGGACGCTGGCCTAGCGCTGGCGCGATTCGATCAAGTCCAGGTTGCGCACCAGCCGGCGCGAGAGTTCATCGGAAATCTGCCCGCGCCGCGCCAGCTTGAACAGCTCGTTGCGCTCGGCGCTCAGGCCGGCGCCGCGCATCTTGCGCAGCACCTGCTCGTACGCCTTGGCCTGCTCGGGGTCGGTCTCGGCGGCGTCGCCATCGCCCACCTTGCGCTGGTACAGCTGGCTCACCCGCTCGGCGGCGCGGTTGTAGTAATCCGCGTCGGCCTCGTTCACCACGCCCTGGCGGCGCAGTTGCTCCACCGCTTCCAGCGCGGCCTTCGCCGACGCGGTGCGCGCGAGGTCTTCCTGCTGCTGTTCGCTGGACTCCTCCGGGAACTCCAGCCCCTTCAACAACCGTGGCAGCACCAGGCTGCCCACCAGCAGCGACACCAGGATCACCGCCGCGGCCAGGAAGATGGTGAGCTGGCGTACCGGGAACGGCGTGCCGTCGGGCAGCAGCAGCGGAATGGTGAGCACGCCGGCCAGGGTGATCGCGCCGCGCACGCCGGCCAGCGAGGTCGCCACCACGATGCGCCACGGCGGGCTCGCACGCTGCTCACCGCGGCGATGCGCGGTGAACAGGCTCCAGCGCAGCGAGATCCACACCCACGCCAGCCGCAGCAGCGCCAGCGTGGCGTTGATCGCCAGCACATAGGCCACCAGCCACCACGGGTTGACGTGCCCGGCCTCGCGCACGCTGTGCACGGCGCCATCGAGGATGCCCGGCAGCTGTTCGCCCAGCAGCACGAACACGATGCCGTTGAGGGTGAACTGCACGGTGTCCCACACCGCGCCGCGCTGCACGCGCAGCGCGCCGGGCGCGTTGCCGCTGAGCTCCACGTAGCTCATGGTGATGCCCGCCGCGACCGCGGCCAGGATGCCCGAGGCCTGGATGGCCTCGGCCGCCAGGTAGGCGGCGAACGGGGTGAGCAGGTTGACCAGGATCGCCGAGCCCGGCTCCTCGCCGAAATGGCGCCAGATCCAGCCCTGCGCGCGGCTCAGCGCGAAGGTCGCCAGCACGCCGCAGGCCACGCCGGCCAGCGCCACCCACAGGAATGTCGCCGAGGCGGAGGCCAGCGAGAACGCGCCGGTCATCACCGCGGCGATGGCGAACTGGAAGCACACCAGGCCCGAGGCATCGTTGAGCAGCGACTCGCCTTCCAGGATGTGCATCAGCCGCTTGGGGATCGGCACCTTCGCCGAAATGGACGACAGCGCCACCGGGTCGGTGGGCGAGATCACCGCCGCCAGCGCGAACGCCACGGCCATCGGCATCGCCGGGATCATCCAGTGGATCAGCAGGCCCGCGCCGACCACGGTGAACACCACCAGGCCCAGCGCCAGTTCCAGGATCACGCCCTTGTCGCGGAACAGGCCCTGCTTGGGGATGCGCCAACCGTCCAGGAACAGCAGCGGCGGCAGGAACAGCAGGAAGAACAGCTCGGGCTCCAGCTCGTGGCCGCGGTCGAACACGCCGGAGATCACCGCGCCCAGCGCGATCTGCACCAGCGGCAACGGCAGCGAAAACGGGAGCAGGCGTACCAGGTAGCCGCTGGCCGCCACGGCCAGCAGCATCGCCAGGACGACGTCGATCGAATGCATGACGGATCCAGGGGGAGGGGCCACCGGCGGGCGGTGGCGAGACAACCATGGCGCCGATGACACGGCGCCCCTCCCCGAACCTTAACCGGCCAGCGCCGCGGAGAAAACCGCCCGGCGTGCCGGGCCGGCTACACTCGCGCCCTGATCCGAAGGGAGCGCGGCCCATGCAGTACCTGCTGTTGATCTATACCGACGACACGCTGCTGCAGGCGCTCCCCGAGGGCGAGGCCGACAGCATGATGCGACACTGCTTCGCCGGCGCCGACGAAATGAAGGCGCAGGGCCAGCTGATCCAGTCGCAGCAACTGGAAGGCCCGGAGCAGGCGCGCAGCGTGCGCATCCGCGACGGCCGGCTGAGCGTCAGCGACGGCCCCTTCGCCGAAACCCGCGAGATGCTCGGCGGCTTCAACCTCATCGAAGCCGACAGCCTGGAAGAGGCGATCGAAATCGCCAGCCAATTCCCGTGGGCCAGCGCGGGCTGCGTGGAAGTGCGGCCGATCCGCGACATGGACGCGGTGCGGCGCCGCGTCGGCGCCCCGCCCGCGCCCTGACTCAGGCGGCCTGGCGCTGCGTGGCGGCGCCGTCGAAGCGGTAGATGTCCATCGCCAGGAAACCCATGTCGATGCCGGCATCGATGCGCTGCGCGCCCAGTTCCTCGCCCCCGGCCGCGCCCGCCGCCACGAACAGCGGCAGCAGGTGTTCGTCGGTGGGATGCGCGCGCTCGGCGTGCGGCGCCTGCCGGCGGTAGTCGAGCAGCGCGGGGATGTCGCTGGCGCGCAGGCGCGCCTCCGTCCACTCGATGAAGGGCTTCACGTACGGCGCCTCGCGCCCTTCGCCATAGCCGCCGCGGAAATCGTGCAGGTTGTGGGTGATGCTGCCCGAGCCGATCACCAGCACGCCCTGTTCGCGCAGCGGCGCCAGCGCCCGTCCCACCGCGAACGCATGCGCCGGCCCCAGCCGTGGCTGGATCGACACCGGCACCACCGGGATATCGGCCTGCGGATAGAGGAAGCGCAGCGGCACCCACACGCCGTGGTCGAGCCCACGCGCGGGATCCTGCAACGCCGGCAGCCCGGCGTCGTCGAGCAATTGCTGGATTTCCCCGGCCAGTGCCGGATCACCCGGCGCCGGGTACTGCAGCGTGTACAGCTCGGGTGGGAAGCCGCCAAAGTCATGGACCGTCTCCGGCTGCGCCGCGGCGCCCACGAGCGGGCGTGTCGCCAGCCAATGCGCGGTGGCCACCACGATCGCGCGCGGGCGCGGCAGCGCCTGCCCGATCTCGGCCAGGCGTGGCCCGACCCGCCCCGGTGCCAGGGCGGTCATGGGCGACCCATGCGAAACATAGAGCGACGGCAACGTGGCCATGGTGGTCTCCAACAAGGAAAGCCTAGGCTAGCGCGCCATAAGTGCAACGAAAGCCCACCCCGGTCGAAGGTTCGTTCCATCAAAGCAACGATCAGCGCCACGATGGATCCGGTCGCGACGATCGCGCGCGGCCCCTGGGCCCAAGCCCCTTTCGGGACCGTAGGCGACATGGATGTCGCCTACGAGCCTCCATGGATGGATTCACGGCGTGTCCCGAAAGGGGCTTGGGCCCAGGGGCCGCGCGCGATCGCCGGAACGAAGCGTCGCACCGATGGGCAGCCCACGGTGACGCCCACGCAACTTCCGATCCCCGATGCTGTCAGTCCAGAACCAATAGCCCCCACCCCCACGGAGTTCCTGATGCAAACCCGCACGCTCGGCCGCCAAGGCCCCGTCGTTTCCGCCCTCGGCCTGGGCTGCATGGGCATGAGTGCCTTCTACGGCGGCGGCCGCGACGATGCCGAATCGATCGCCGTGATCCACCGCGCCCTGGACCTGGGCGTCGACCTGCTCGACACCGCCGACATCTACGGCCCGCATACCAATGAAGTGCTCGTAGGCCGCGCCATCGCCGACCGCCGCCAGCGCGTGTTCCTCGCCACCAAGTTCGGCATCCGCCTGGACCCGGGCAACCCCGCCGCGCGCGGCGCCGATGGCCGCCCCGAATACGTCATCGCCTCGTGCGAAGCCAGCCTCAAGCGCCTGGGCGTGGAGCACATCGACCTCTACTACCAGCACCGCGTCGACCCGAACGTTCCCATCGAAGACACCGTCGGCGCCATGTCGCGCCTGGTCGAACAGGGCAAGGTGCGCTTCCTCGGCCTCTCGGAAGCCGCCGCCGGCACCATCCGCCGCGCCCACGCCGTGCACCCGATCACCGCCGTGCAGACCGAATACTCCCTGTGGACCCGCGACCCGGAGAGCAACGACGTGCTGGCCACCACGCGCGAACTGGGCATCGGCTTCGTGCCCTACTCCCCGCTGGGCCGCGGCTTCCTCACCGGCGCCATCCGCTCGCCGGAAGACTTCGACGCCGACGACTACCGCCGCCGCTCCCCGCGCTTCCTCGGCGACAACTTCGCCCGCAACCTCGCCCTCGTCGACAAGGTGCGCGCGATGGCCGCCGCCAAGGGCGTCACCGCCAGCCAGCTCGCCCTGGCCTGGGTGCTCGCGCAGGGCGACGACCTCGTGCCGATCCCCGGCACCAAGCGCATCGCCTTCCTCGAAGAAAACCTCGGCGCGCTCGACGTGCACCTCACGCCCGACGAACTGGACCAGATCGACGCCGTGTTCCCGCCCGATGCCGCCGCCGGCGCGCGTTACCCCGACGCCCCGATGGCCCTCGTCAACGGCTGACGCGCACTGCCCGCGCGCCGGCTCAGCCCGGCGCGTGGCGCAGGCGTTCGATCACCTGCTCCAGCGGCGCCGGCCGCCCCAGCAGCCAGCCCTGCACCTGGTCGCAGCCGTTGGCCGCCAGCCATTGCAGCTGCGCCTCGTCCTCCACGCCCTCGGCGATCACCTTCAGCCCGAGGTTGTGCCCCAACGTGATCAGCGCGCGGCAGATCGAGGCATTGCGCTCCTCGCGCTCCACGTCGGTGACGAACGATCGATCGATCTTCAGCGAATCCAGCGGCATGTGCTGCAGGTAGGACATGCTGGAGAAACCGGTACCGAAGTCGTCCAGCGAGATGCACACGCCCTGCGCGTGCAGGCCATGCATCGCCTTGAGCGCCCGCAGCGGCTGGCGCATCAGGCTGCTCTCGGTCAGCTCCACATGCAGGCCGCCGCGCGCCACGCCGTGCTCTTCGCAGGCCGCGGCCACGTCGGCGGCCAGGTCGCTGTGGTGGAACTGCAGGGCCGACACGTTCACCGCGATCGGCAAATCACGCCAACCGTGGTCGGCCAGGCGGCGCTGCGCACGCGCCGCCTCGCGCAGCGCCCAGCGCCCCAGCGGCAGGATCAGCCCGGTGTCCTCGCACAGTTGGATGAACTCGCCCGGCAGGATCCAGCCGCCGTCCGCCGCCCGCCAGCGCAGCAGCGCCTCCAGCGCCACTGGCGCGCGCGTGATGCAGTTCGAGATCGGCTGGAAATGCAGCTCGAACTCGCGCCGGTCGATCGCCTGGTGCAGGCGGCCCGCCAAACGCAGCCGCTCGCTCAGGCGCATCTCGATGCCGGCATGGAAGCGCACCACCGGCTCGCTTTCCTCGCGCGCGGCGTGCGCCGCCTGCGCGGCCTTGGCGATGACCTCCTCGGCATGCGCCCCGTTGTCCGGATGGCTGGCCACGCCGATGCGCAGGTCGAGCTGGTGGAACGAATCGCGGCCCTGCACCGGCTCGGACAGGCTCGCCACCAGCACCTCGATCACCGTATCGAGCGCATGCTGGCCGGAAATGGCGAACACGAAGTCTTCCGCCGGCTGGAACGCCAGCCAGCCATAGCGGTCGGCCAGCGACTTCAGCCGCTGCTTGAGGTTGCGCAACACCGCCTCGCCGGTCTCGCGCCCGAGCGTGTCGCCGATCAGCTGCAAGCCGCGCAGCTCGACATGGGCCACGTGGTAGCGCGACTCGCCCAGCTCGCGGTCCAGCCATTCGCCCAGCGCGCGCACCGTCAGCAGGCCGGTGGCGGCATCGTGGCTGGCGCGATACGCCAGCTCGCGCTGGTAGGCCATGTGGTCGCTGACGTTCTCGGCCAGCGCCAGGCGCGCGCGGATGCCGGCGATTTCCAGCTGCGAGGTGTGCACGCGCACGTCGATCAGGCTGCCGTTGCGGCGGCGGTGCACGTGCAGCAGCGGCACCACGCTCTCGCCGGCCGGCGGCAGGGCCGGCGCGTGCAGGCGGTCCTGCAGCGCCGGCTCGATGTCGGCCAGGTGCATGCGCAGGAATTCCTCGCGGCTGTAGCCGTATTCGCGCACCGCGGCCGGGTTCACTTCCAGGAACATGCCGGTCTGCGCATCGAACAGCCAGCAGGGCAGCGGGCTGAGTTCGAAGATCAGGCGGAACTGCCGTTGCGCGTCCAGCGCCAGCGACTGGATTTCCACCCGCTCGCTGATGTCCACCACCGTGCCGGTCATGCGCCGGCTTGGATGGCCGTCGGGCACCAGCGCGCCGCGCACCGACACCCAGCGCTCGCCGAGTTCCGGCAGCACCAGGCGGAAGGTCATGTCCAGCGTCTCCTCGCCGCGCCACGCGCGGGCGAACGCGCGCGCGAGGCGGCGGCGGTCGTGCGCGTGCACATGGCGCAGCAACTCGCTGACGGTCAGGCCCGGCAGGTCGGATTCGAAAATCTCCGCCGCCTGCGGCGACCACAGCAGTTGTTCGCCGTCCGGCGCGACCGACCACGTCCCGATGCCGCCGGCCTGATGGGCCAGGCGCAGCTCCTCGTCGCCGGCGCGCAGGTCGGCCTGCAGGCGCGATTGCCGGCGCTCGGCGCGGCGCAGGCTGCGCAGCAGGTAGGCATAGCCGGCCAGGTAGCACACGTATACGCCGAGCGAGAGCGCGAACAACGTCCACCACGGCGCCAGCACCTCGCGCTTATCCAGGCCGGCGTACACGCGGATCGGATACGGCGGCGAGGTGCCGGCGGCGGCGATGCGCCGCGTGCCATCGAGCACGCTGACGTGATCGCCGACCGGCACGATGCGCGTTTCGTGGCGGAAGCTGCCTGGCGGCATCCGCACCGGCGCCTGCCCGGTGGCGTGGGGCGGCTCGGAACTGCGCGCCAGCACGATGCCCTCGACATCGGTCATCGACACCACGCCGCGCCGGCCCACGTCCAGGTCGGCGACCAGCCGCTGCAGCTCGCTGCGGCGCAGGCGGGTCAGCACCCAGCGGTCGTCGCCCATGTCCACCGCCAGGCGCAGCAGCCATTCGCCGTCGGGACCGCGCTCGGGCGCGCCGATGTACAGCACGCTGCCTTCGCCGCGCCGCGCCGGCACGGTCCACTGCGCCAGCGTGGGGTCGCCGCGGCCGTCGGTGAGCGCTTCGCCGGCATCGTCCACCACCACGATGCTCTCGATCTCCGCATGCCGGCTCACCACGCCGCGCATGGATTCGCTCAGCAGGTCCGGGGCCTGGTCGGGCACGCGGCCGAACAACTCATGCGCATCCCCGGCGATGCCCTGCATCGCGCGCTCCAGGTTGCGCAGCTCCACGGCCATCAGCCGCTGCGTGCCGGTGGCCAGCGCCATCGCCTGGCGCTGCGCCGCCTCGCTTCGCGCGTGCCAGTCATGCACCAGCACCAACGCCAGGCCCACGCCGAGCAGCACGCCCAGCACGATGCCGGCCAAGGTCACGCGACGCAGATGTGGCAGTTCCGGCGGTGCCGGAAGCACGGAGGGGGCGACGAGGGGCGGCGGCATTACGTGTCGTTCGTCTCCGGTTTCATTCCGCTCATCGGCGGCTCGGCGGGGTTCTTGAACGTCGTCGTCCACCACACTGAACCGCATGGGGCGCGCGGAAGGTGAAATCGACCTATTCAGGTGGGTAGCGGTACCTGCCCGCGGGCTGCCGGCCTACACTCCAACGTTTCCGTCCGTCGCACCGTCGAGCCGCTCCATGCCACAGCTGCACCGCTCCACCCTGCTTCTCGCCCTGTTGTCCGCCCTGCCCCTGGCCGCCTGCCAGCGCAACGCGCCCGCCGAATCCGCCACGGCCGCCACCGCGCCGGCCCCCAGCACCAAACCCCAACTGGGGGCCTTCGGCTTCGATGCCGCCGGCATGGACCGCCAGGTCGCCGCCGGGGACGACTTCTTCAGCTTCGCCAACGGCAGCTGGGTGAAGACCACCGAGATTCCCGCCGACCGCGCCAGCTACAACAGCTTCACCCGCATCGTCGTCGATACCGAGCAGCACACCCGCGATATCATCGAAGGGGCCTCGGCCAACGACCGCGCCAGCGGCGAAGAGAAGAAGATCGGCGACTACTACGCCGCCTTCATGGACGAGGCCGGCATCGAAGCCAAGGGCGTGGCGCCGGTGCAGCCGGAACTGGACGCCATCGCGCAGATCGCCGACAAGCAGGCGCTGGCACGTGAACTCGGCGGCGAACTGCGGGCCGACGTCGACCTGCTCAACGCCACCGATTTCTACACCGACCGCCTGTTCGGCCTGTGGGTCACCGCCGACCTGATGCAGCCCGAACGCTACGCGCCGTACCTGGTGCAGGGCGGCCTGGGCATGCCCGAGCGCAGCTTCTACCTGGAAGGCGGCCGCATGGCGCAGCTGCGCGATGCCTACAAGGCGCACATCGCCAAGGTGCTGGAACTGGCCGGCCAGCCGGACCCGCAGGGCCAGGCCACGCGCATCCTCGCGCTGGAAACCGCCATTGCCCGCGTGCACGCCACGCAGGAACAGACCAACGACGTGAAGGCCGGCGCCAACGCGTGGAAGCAGGCCGACTTCGCCGCCAAGGCGCCGGGCCTGGACTGGAACGCGTTCTTCGACGCCGCCGGCCTGGGCGCGCAGCAGGACTTCATCGTCTGGCAGCCGCAGGCAGTCGCCGGCACCGCCGCGCTGATCGCCTCGCAGCCGCTGGAGACGTGGAAGGAATACCTGGCGTTCCGCACGCTGGATCGCGCCTCGCCGTACCTGTCCAAGGCCTTCGCCGACGAGCGCTTCGCCTTCTACGGTGCCACGCTGGACGGCACCCCGCAGCAGCGCGAGCGCTGGAAGCGCGGCATCGACGCCACCAACGACGCGCTCGGCGAGGCGGTGGGCAAGCGCTACGTCGAGAAGTACGTCAGCACCGAAACCAAGGAACGCGCCGAGGCGATGGTGCACAACATCATCGACGCCTTCAGCCGCCGCATCGACAAGGTCGAGTGGATGAGCGCGCAGACCAAGGCGCATGCCAAGGCGAAGATCGCCGGCCTCACCGTGGCCGTGGGCTACCCGGACAAGTGGCGCGACTACAGCGCGCTGGACGTGCGCCGCGACGACGCGCTGGGCAACGTCGAGCGCGCCGAGCTGTTCGAGTACAAGCGCAACCTGGCCAAGCTGGGCAAGCCGGTGGACCACGGCGAGTGGTACATGCTGCCGCAGACGGTCAACGCGCTGAACGTGCCGCTGGAGAACCGCCTGATCTTCCCGGCGGCGATCCTGCAGCCGCCGTTCTTCGACCCGGCCGCGGACGATGCGGTGAACTACGGTGCGATCGGCGCGGTGATCGGCCACGAGATCAGCCACAGCTTCGACAACACCGGGGCGCTGTTCGACGAGCACGGCGCGCTGCACGACTGGTGGACGGCCGAAGACCTGAAGAAGTTCGAGGCCGCCGGCAACGCCCTGGCCGCGCAGTTCAGCGCCTACAAGCCGTTCGACGACCTGGCGGTGAACGGCAAGCTCACCCTGGGCGAGAACATCGCCGACGTCGCCGGCCTGGCGACCGCGCATGACGCCTACGTGCTCTCGCAGCAGGGCAAGCCGGCGCAGGCGCTGGAAGGCTTCACGCCGGACCAGCGCTTCTTCCTCGGCTTCGCGCAGGCATGGCGCGGCAAGTACCGTGATGCCGCGCTGCGCAATGCCGTGCTGACCGACGTGCATGCGCCCGGACGCTTCCGCGCGCAGACCGTGCGCAACCTGGATGCGTGGTATCCGGCGTTCGAGGTGAAGCCGGACCAGCAGCTGTACCTGGCGCCGGAGCAGCGGGTGAAGATCTGGTAAGCGCTTGACGCTTGCCTGGAACGACGAACGGCGGCCAGTGGCCGCCGTTTGTTTTTGCATGCGACGGGGGCTATGGCCAGCGGCCCAGCACTTCCGGTGGCAATCCCATCCGCCGGCACGCCCGCGGCGCCAGCCCATCCGGCAACGCCGCGCGAAACAGCGGCGCCATGCCGCGCATCATCCGCGCCGCGGCGCGGTCACGCGCCCGTTGCCACGCCGTGCGCCCCAGCCGCGCGCACGCCCAATCGGGCAACAACGCCGCGCCGGCACGCAGGAACACGTCGCGCGACAACCCCGCCGCCGGTACCGGCAGCCGCGCGCGCCCCAGGACCCCCAGCACTTCCCAGGTGCGCGCATCCACCCGCAATTGCGTCTGCACGCGCGCGAAATACGTTGCCACCCCCGCTTCGCTTTCCGGCACGTCCACCGCGCCCAGCGCCTCGGCCACGCGGCGCACTTCCTCGTAGTACCGGTCGGCGATGGTGGGCGGCACCTCTCGCCCGTAGCGCCGGCATCCTTCCAGGAAACCGTAGGCCTCGGTGACGTGCACCCACGTCAGCAGTTCCGGATCGTCGGCGCGGTAGGGCACACCGTCCGCGGTCTGCCCGCCGATGCGCGCATGGATGGCCCGCACGCGGGCGATGAGCTTGTCCGCCTCGCCGCGCGGCGCATAGGTCGTGCCGGCGACGAACGCTGTGGTGCGGCGCAGCCGCCCGACCAGGTCGTCGCGGAAGTTGGAGTGGTCGTACACCGCCGCCAGCGCGCGCGGGTGCAGGGTCTGCAGCATCAGCGCGCACAGCCCGCCGGCCAGCATGCCGGGGAACTCGGCATGGACGCGCCAGGTGACGCTGCCGGGGCCGAACAGCCCCGGATCGCCCGCCGGCAGGTCGTACTCGATGCCGCTCTCCCCGCGCGGAAAGGCACCCAGGACCCAGCGGCGGATCTGCGCGGCAGCCGGCGCGGACAGCGTTTTGAACATCGCGGACATGGACGCGATCGTAACGCGCTCACGCCATGCCGACCCCGCCTTTGGATACTGGAAACGTCGCCAGACGCAGCGCGCCCGCCGCCCCACGGGACGGCATGTGCGGTCGCAGCAAGGCGGCAACGGCCCGGCACCCCATTGCCAAGCGCGGTGGAAGTGCTAGAAATAAGGCGCCTGAAGATCCGCCAGTGCCGCAAGCCGTTCGTACCAGCCAACTGTTCGGGAGCTCGTCATGATCGCTTTGTTCAAGGGTTTGGGTTTGTTGCTGGATGACAACGCGCTGCATCGCGAGCCGTTCGAAGTACAGGTCGCGCATTGGCGCGACAAGACCGACAAGCAGATCGACGAGGAAGTCGAACTGCTCACCGTCGCCAAGAAGCAGTGGGTGATCGCCTCGATCATCGGCTGGCAGGCGATCTCGCTGATGCTGCTGGGCGTCATCGCCCACCAGCTGTGGCAGCACGACTACCACGTCACATTCAGCCGCGTGGTGATCGTGTTCACCTCGTGGGTCTCGATCCTGTTCGTGATGTGGTACATCGCCGACCTGTTCGACCACAGCGCCGGCTTCGAGCGCTGGCTGCGCGCCTTCAACAGCCGCGCGCGCCTGGCGCCGGACGCCGACACCGTCGAATGCGTGGCCGACGCGCTGGAGATGGCGCGCCGCTACCCGGAAGTGCTGCGCTACAAGCAGGAAGTCACCAACCACCGCGAGATGCGCCACGAGGACATCGTGATCATGCGCGAGATGGGCCACCTGCGGCAGTACTCGGAAATCGTGCGCGAGCTGGATCGCTACGACGGCGCGCCGAAGCTGGTCGTCAACGGCTGACGGCAGCGGAGCGGCTCCCGCCGCGAACCACGGATCCAGAACGCAGGACGGGGGCTTTCGCCCCCGTTCTGCTTATCGCGTGACCGCCACCGATCAATGCACCGCGGCAGCCGCCTGCTCCACCGACGGCGTGCGCCAGCCGCTGCGCACGCCCCACACGTAGAACACCAGGCCGACCGCGGCCACCACGGCCAGGTCCACGCCATACGGCAGGTAGCCATGGCCGCCGAACGTGGTGCTGCCCGCCCACGACAGCAGCGCCACCACCGGCAGGTAGACGATCATCCACCACGCGCCCTTGAGCTGGCGGCCGAAATCGTGCCAGCGCGCCTTCGCCTGGTAGTACGCATACACCGGCAGCGCCACGCCCATCAGCAGGATGATCTCGCCGGTCAGCGGCCAGCGCGCCCAGTACAGCAGCTCGGTGGCCATCACGAACGCCACCGCCGCCATCACCGGCAGCGCGAACACGCGCAGCGGGCGGTGGAATTCCGGGGCGGTACGGCGCAGCGACATCACGCTGACCGGGCCGGTGAGGTAGGAAATGATCGTCGCCACCGAGATCACCGCCGCCAGCGTGCCCCAGCCGCGGAAGAAGAACAGGAACAGGTAGGACACGGCGAGGTTGAAGATCATCGCCGGGCGCGGCACGCCCCAGTGCGCGTGCACCTGGCCGAGGATCTTCGGCATCGTGCCGTTCTTCTCCATGCCGTAGATCATGCGCGCGGTGGTGGCGGTGTAGGTGATGCCGGTGCCCGAGGGGCTGATGAAGGCATCCACGTACAGCAGGATCGCCAGCCAGTGCAGGTTGACGATGATGGCCAGTTCGGCGAACGGCGAGCGGAAGTCGATGCCGTGCCAGCCGGCCTTGGCCAGCAGGTCCGGCGGCACCGCGCCGATGTAGGCCACCTGCAGGATCACGTACACCACCGTGGCCAGCGCGATGGAGCCCAGCACCGCGAACGGGATGCTGCGGCCGGGGTTGCGCGCCTCGCCGGCCAGGTTCACCGGGCTCTGGAAGCCGTTGAAGCTGAAGACGATGCCGGCGGTGGCCACGGCGGTGAGCACGGCGGCGAAGTCGATGACATGCGCATCGCCATGCACGCCGACGGAGAAGTTCTCGCCATGGAAGCCGCTGGCGATCAGCGCCAGGCCGGTCGCCGCCGGCACCACCAGCTTGAACACGGTGATGGCGGTGTTGGAGCGCGCGAACAGCTTCACGCTCCAGAAGTTGAGCAGGAAGTACACCAGCACCAGCACCGCGGCGATCAGCAGGCCCGGCACGGTGAGCTCGCCGGCGCCACCGGGGTGGGACACGTAGAGGTTCTGCGCCCACTGCCACGGCCAGGAGGCCATGTACTGCACCGAGGCCTCGGCCTCGACCGGGATCACCGAGACGATGGCGATCCAGTTCGCCCAGCCGGCGATGAAGCCGACCAGCGAGCCGTGCGAGTAGTGGCTGTAGCGCACCATGCCGCCCGATTCGGGGAACATCGCGCCCAGTTCGGCGTAGGCCAGCGCGATGGTGGTGATGATCGCCGCGCCCAGCACCCAGGCCCATACCGCGCCGGGGCCGGCCAGGCCGGCCGCGCGCCAGGCGCCGAACAGCCAGCCGGAGCCGATGATCGAGCCCAGGCCGGTGAGCATGAGGGCGAAGGGTCCGACTTCGCGGCGGAGCGCGGTGGGGTGCTGCGGAACGGTCATGGGCGATCGGCGGGACGGCAAAGAATCGCGCATGATCGCAGATGCAGGGGGGCCGAGTCATAGCGCAGCGCGCCATGAGCCTGCACGCACCAAGCCGGTGCAGCGGATGAACCGCTTCAGCTGCGCGCGCAGCCCTCGCCCGGCGCCTTGCCGTCCACGCACTGGCCGAAGCCCTTCGGCAGGCCCTTCACCTGCCAGGTCTGGCCGGGCCGCAGGTCCAGCCGCTGCAGGGTCTCGCGCGGGCAGGGGCCGGCTTGCCCGGCCACGCAATGCTCCACGAACACGAGGTAGTGGCAGTGGCCGGTGGTGCTGGCCAGGCAATGGAAGTCGGCCACTCCGTCGCGGCTTTCGGTCTTGCTGAAAAGGGTGTCGTGGCCATCGGTGGTGGCGCGGGTGATCGAGGTCACGCCCGCGCGTTGGTGGCAGCCGGACAGCGCCACCAGGCAATAGACGATCGCGGCAACGATACGCATGGCGCTTCCTCCTCCCCGGCCGCGGCTACATGCCGCGGAATAGGGTCATGAACGGCTGGCTGACGGTGAGCATTTCCGGGCGGTTCTTCAGCCGCAGCTTGCCCTTGCCGGTGTCGTCGCGGATCACCGAGGCCACGGCCTTCATGTTGACGATGGTGGAGCGGTGGATCTGCTTGAACGCCACCGGGTCCAGCACGTCGAGCAATTCGCGCAGCGAGGTGCGCAGCACCGACTCGCCATCGGCGGTCATCACCACGGTGTATTTGTGGTCGGCCTGGAAGTACGCCACTTCGTCGAGCTGGATCAGCCGCGTCTCGCGGCCGCTGCTGGCGGTGATCCAGGCCATCGGCGGACGCTCGCCCGGCTGCCCCGGCCGCGCCGACAGGCGCGCCAGCAGGGCGTCGAGCACGTCGGTGTCCGGCTGCCCGGCCGCCAGCCGCGACTGCACGCGCTGCACGGTGGCGGCGAGTCGCTCGCGCGAGATCGGCTTGAGCAGGTAGTCGATGGCGCCCTGCTCGAAGGCATCGATGGCGTACTGGTCGTAAGCGGTGACGAACACGACCTGGGAGCGCGGGCTGGCTTCGGCCATCGCGCGGGCCACCTCGATGCCGGTCAGGCCCGGCATGCGGATGTCCAGGAACACCACGTCCGGCTGCAGCTCGGCGATGCTCTCCAGCGCGCTGGCGCCGTCCTCGCATTCGCCCACCACCTCCAGCGTCGGCCACACCTCGGCCAGCAGGCCCAGCAGGGATTGCCTCAGCAGCGCCTCGTCCTCGGCCACCACCGCGCGCACGGCATGCAGGTTCATGCGGCACCCCCGGTGGACGGCGTGGCGCCGGGCAGCGGCGGCGGCGTGGCGGTCCGCTGCGCGCCGTCGCGCGCGCCGGGCGCCGGGGTTTCCGGCGACACCCACGGCGGCGGCGTGCGCGTGGGCGCGTAGCGCAGCGGCACGCTGATCGTGGCGGCCACGCCGGCGGGGAAGTTGGAGACGATGGCGAACGACGCCGCGTCGCCGTAGGTCAGGCGCAGGCGCTCGCGCAGGTTGCGCAGGCCAACGCCGGTGCCGCGGCTGTGCTCGTTGAAGCCCTGGCCGTCGTCGGCGACGGTGAGCGTGGCGTGGTCCTCGAAGGTGCGCGCCAGGATCCAGATCGTGCCGCCGCCGGGCTTGGGCTCCAGGCCGTGCTTGATCGCATTCTCCACCAGCGTCTGCAGCATCATCGAGGGCAGCTGCAGGCTGCGCAGTTCGAACGCCACCTCCACCTGCATCGCCAGCCGCGCGCCCATGCGGATGCGCAGGATCTCCAGGTAGGCCTGGGTGCGCTCCAGCTCCTCGCCCAGGGTGGACATCGCATCGTCGGCGCTGGGCAGCGAGCGGCGCAGGTACTGGATCAGGTGGCCGATCATCTGGTCGGCGCGCGGCGGGTCGGTGCGGGTGAGCACCTGCGCGCTGGCCAGCGTGTTGTAGAGGAAGTGCGGTTCGACCTGCGCGTGCAGCAGGTTCAGGCGCGCCACCGCCAGCTCCTTCTCGGTCTCGGACTGCACCGCCGCGGCCTGCTCGTCGCGGCGCTGGTCGGACACGCGGTTGGTGATCGAGCGCGTCACCGCTTCGGCGTTCTCGTAGTTGCTGCCCTCGTCCACCACCAGCAGGTCGACCCACGCGCCGGCATCCGGCTCGCACAGCAGGGTCACGCTGCTCACGCCGGTGGCCGGGGTCAGCGTGGCCAGGATCTGGTTGCGCTTGATCGCAAAGCGCGCGAACACGTTCCAGCGCGAGACCTGGTCATCGTCGCGCGCATCGAGCCGGCGCACCTTGGCGCGGATCTGCAGGCTGCTGGGAGAGCTTTCGATGTCCTCCACGCGCGGCAGCTGGCGGATCGCGCTTTCCACCACGGCGAAGGCGGTCTTGCCGTCCAGCGGCACTTCGATCTGCCGGCGCTGGCGGCTGCTGAGGGTGTCGTGGTCGAGCCGGCCGGCGAGCAGCTTCACCCGGCGCAGGTGGGTGAGGGCGCTGGTCATCACGATCGCCAGCGTGGCGAAGGTGATCAGCGTGTAGAGGGTGCCGGTATGGCCGAACAGTTCGCCCCAGACGTTGGCGACGACGATCAGCAGGATCATCCAGATGAACAGCAGGCGCGCGATCAGGAACAGGCTGGCGGACACGGGGACGGACTCGAGGTTTTCAGTGCGGCCGAGCATAGACCGCCCCGGCGGGCTTGGGGATGCGCCCGCGACGGGGCGGCCGGCCTGCCGACGAAAGCCCGGATCGGCGCCGCGAATCCGGGACGGCGTCCCAATCCGGCGCCTTGCCCGCGCCGCGGGCCGCCCGCGCCCGCTATGCTCCGGCCACGTTCGAGAAGGGATGCCCATGCAACGACGCCAGTTCCTGCGCGGCACCGGTGCCGCCGTCGCGCTCGCTTCGACCGGCGCCTTCGCCGCCGCCCCGCCGCGCGGACCAGCCGTGCCGCCGGCCCCGGCCGATGCCATCGCCGACCACTTCGCCCCGCCGCGCGCCCTGGCGCCGATCCGCGCCAGCGCCGACCGCATCATCGCGTTGAGCGTGTGCACGCGGCCGTTCCGCCCGCAGGGACCGCGCATCGAGGCCGAGCGTATCGGCCGCAAGACCATCGTGCACAACTATGGCCATGGCGGCAGCGGCTGGTCGCTGTCCTGGGGCTCGGCCGAGCTGGCGGTGCGCCTGGCCCAGGCGCAACCCGGCGAGGAGGTGGCGGTGATCGGCTGCGGCGCGATCGGCCTGACCACCGCGCTGGTGGCCCAGCGCGCGGGCTTGCGCGTGCGCATCTACGCCAAGGACCGCTTGCCGGACGTGCGCTCGTTCTATGCGACCGGCGTGTGGTCGCCGGATTCGCGCGTGATCGCCCAGGCGCACACCACGCCCGAGTTCGAAAAGCGCTGGGAAACCATGGCGCGTACCTCCTTCCATCGCTTCCAGACCCTGCTCGGCCTGCCGGGCGAGCCGGTGGAATGGCGCGACGGCTATTTCCTTTCCGACGTCCCGTTCGACCAGCCGGCCGGCCCGGACAGCGAAAGCCGCGAGCCCGAATACCCCGACCTCGAACGCCGGCTGCTCGCCGACCTGCACCCGGGCGCGCGCCAGCTGATGCCCGGCGAGCATCCGTTCCCGGTGCCGTACGCGCGGCGCTATACGCAGATGACCTTCAACATCACCGCCTATTCGCGGCTGCTGATGGACGACTTCCTCGCCAACGGCGGCACGCTGCATACGCGCGAGTTCGAGAGCCCGCGACAGTTCGCCGACCTGCGCGAGAAGGTGGTCTTCAATGCCACCGGCTACGGCGCGCGGGCGCTGCTGGGCGATGACAGCATCGTGCCGGTGCGCGGGCAGACCGCGCGCCTGGTGCCGCAGCCGGAGGTGGACTACTCGCTGTTCTGGCGCGGGCACAACCTCAACGTGATTCCCCGTCGCGACGGCATCCTGGTGCAGGCGCAGCGCGATGACGACTACGACAACCCGGACATCACGCCGGACCGCGCGTTGTCGGAGCAGGCCGTGGCGCAGCTGGCGAAGTTGTTCGGTACGGCGGGCTGAGGGCCGCCAGCCTCAACGCCCCTGCACCGAAGCCTGCAGCGCCGCCGCCAGCGCGGCATCGCCATTGAGCAGGTCCACCCACGCCAGGGCCACGCCCTTGCGGTGGCCCTTCTCCACCAGCTTCAACCCTTCAGGATCCACGGTAAGCGTGTAGGCACGCCCTTCCACCTGCAGTTCGCGGCGCAGCGGCTTGTCCAGCGGCGTCATCACGCATTCCTCCGAAGACCCGCCGCCAACCTGCCGCAGCGGGGGTGATTCCCGCGTCAGCGCTGTCCGCCCCTCCCGCCCATCGGCGTTGTCCCCGATGTGGCCGGCCATACAGCGCAGGAAGCCACCCGTCCCTCCAGGGAGCCGTGTCATGCCGAACCGGGAAGACATCGCGTGGTTCAAGCAGACGTTCGCCACGCGCCTGCAGGCCGCCCTCGCGGGCACGCCTTTCAGCCTCGACTTCCTCGTCGCCCTCGCCTGCCAGGAAACCGGCGAGGTGTGGCCGCTGCTGCGCCGTGCCGGCCTGCCGGAAGCGAAGATCCTCGCGCTGTGCGTGGGCGATACGCTCGACGCCAGCGCCGGCCGCGGCGCGTTCCCCCGCACCCGCGCCGAACTGGAAGCCGCGCCGCAGGGGCCGCAGATGTTCCAGATTGCGCGGCAGGCGCTGGTGGAGATGGCGCAGTACGTTCCAGAGTACCGCCCGCCGGCGAAGAAGCCCGACAAGTTCTGCCACGGCTTCGGCCTGTTCCAGCGCGACCTGCAGTTCTTCAAGACCGATCCGCAGTATTTCCTGCAGCAACGCTATGCCCAATTCCAGGACACCCTCGCCCATGCGCTGCAGGAACTGGTGGACAAGCGCAAGCGCATCGGCCTGGATCATGTCGACCCGCTCAGCGTGCTCGACATGGTCGCCATCGCCATCGCCTACAACACCGGCCGCTACGATCCGCGCAAGGGGCTCAAGCAGGGCTATCGGCCACCCGGCGGCAAGTACTACGGCGAATCGGTGTTCGACTACCTGCGCCTGAGCGAGACCGTCGCCGGCGGCGGCGCACCGGCGTTGATTCCCGCCGCCGCGCCCGGCGAAGCCATCGTGCCGCCGCCCTCGCCGGTCACCGCGACCGGGGCGATCCTGCGCGTGGACACGCGCGTGTCCACGCTCTACCTGCGCAGCGCGCCGAAGATCAGCACGCCCACCCGCGCCAATGTCGTCGGCGAACTGCCCGACGGCCAGCCGGTTCGCGCACTGGACGACACGCCGGTCAACGGCTTCCTCGCCGTCGAAACCAGCCTGGCCGGCGCGCTGCTGCGCGGCTGGGCCGCCACCCGCTACCTGGTGCCGGCGCCGGACCTGCACGAGATCCCCGTGCTGCCCCCGCCACCGGCCACCACCACCGCGCCGGGTGCCGCCGATACCCGCACCGTGCCGAGTGGCCCCATTCCCGCCGTGTGGATGCCGCGCGCGGGCAACAGCATCACCCGCCGCACCGCGCCGGCGGACGCGCACTCGCTCAACGAAACCGGGCAGCCCGGCCGCCAGGGCACCACGCCGGAGGATCTGCGCAAGGAGATCGCGGCGATCATCGCCTGGCTCGACAGCGAGAATCCCGCCTACAAGCGCTACCAGCCGCGCAACGGGCTGACCTTCTGCAACATCTACACCCACGACTTCTGCCACCTTGCCGGCGCCTACCTGCCGCGCGTGTGGTGGTCCTCGCCGGCCCTGCTGAAATGGCAACAAGGTCAGACGGTGCAGCCGCTGATCGGCGACACGTTGCGCGAGATGCGCGCCAATGACCTGTTCCGCTGGCTACGCGATTTCGGCGCGGATTTCGGCTGGCGCCAGACCGGCACGCTGGACAAGCTGCAGCTGGCCGCCAACCAGGGCGCGCTTGGCCTGATCGTGGCGCGGCGCAAGGAGGATGGCCGCTCCGGCCATATCGTGATGGTGGTGCCGGAAACCGATGCGCAACGTGCGCGGCGCGACGCCGCCGGCAGCGTCACCGCGCCGCTGCAGAGCCAGGCAGGCGCCAGCAACTTCCGCTACGGCACCGGGCAAGGCGCGTGGTGGAACCGCGAGACCTTTGCCGAGTTTGCCTTCTGGATCCACGCCTGAAGGTTTCAGGCGCGGGGCTGGATCAGTTCCATGAACTGGTTGAGGCGGAACGGCTTCTGCAGGAACAGCGTGCCGGCCGGCAGCGGCGCGAGCTGGAAGCGCGGATGCCCGGAGGCGAGGATCACCGTGGCTTCCGGCAAGGTGCGCTGCACGTAGCTGGCCAGGTCCGCGCCGCTGAGCGTGCCGGGCATGTGGATGTCGCTGAAAAGCACGTCGCAGCGATAGCCCTCGCGCAACAGCGCCATCGCCGCATTGGCCGTCTCGGCGGTGCGTACTTCCGCGCCCGCGCCCTGGATCACGTCGGCGAGCAGCTCGCGCAGGTCCTCCTGGTCCTCGACCAGCAGCACCCGGATGGGCGTGCTCATCGGCCTTGCCCGGCGCGTGCCGGTGCCTGTCGATCGTCGTGCATGGTGCCCCCCTGGACGGAAAAACGCAGAAGGATTCCGATCGCCGCGTGAAGGCCGCGTGGAGGCCGTGCCTCCCGGCCCGGGCTGCGCGGCAGCCGGGATCGTTCGGTTAGTATCGCGTGTTTTCCGCATCGGAACAGGGACCATGAAACAAGCCACCGGCCGCGATACGGCGATCGGCGCGACAGCATGTGCGCTCGCCCTGGCCACCATCGGTCTGGAATCGATCACGCCGCTCGGCTACGCGGTGTGGCTGCTGTATTTCATGGCCGTGGCCGTCACGGTCTTCCAGAACCGCACCTCGTTGCCGCTGGCGATGGCCGTGCTCTCGTGCGTCCTGCTGGTGGTGGGCTACAACATCGCCCCGTCGAGCACCAACTCGGCGTTCTCCTTCGTCAACCGCAGCATCGGTGGCACCTGCTTCCTGCTCACCGCCTTCGTGGTGATGCAGGCCATCCGCGCGCGCCGCCAGGCCGAGCGCTCGCTGTGGCTGCAGGAAGGCGAAAACGGCGTGGCGCTGAGCCTGCAGGGCGAACAGGCGCCGCACGAACTGGCGCAGTCCGCGCTCGGCGTGCTGTGCGCCTATGCCGGCGCGCAGGTCGGTGCGCTGTACCGGCTGGAAGGCGAGCGCCTGCTGCTGTCCGGCGGCGTGGCGTTGTCGCCGCAGGTCCCGCGCGAACTCTCCGCACGCGAAGGGCAGCTGGGCGAAACGCTGCGCATGGCCACCGCGCGCCGCATCCATGGCGTGGACGCTTCGCACCTGCCGATCACCTCCGCATTGGGCCGCAGCGCGCCGAACGAGCTGCTGATGGCACCGATCAGCGTGGACGGCAAGCTGGTGGGCGTGCTGGAAATCGGCCGCGTCGCCGGCGCCAGGCATGATGGCAGCGCGCTGGAACTGCTCGGCCGCTGCGGCGAGACCATCGGCGTGGCGCTGCGCACCGCGCTGCTGCGCGCCGAGCTGCTCGAACTGCTGGAAGAAACGCAGCGCCAGGGCGAGGAGCTGCAGGCCCAGCAGGAAGAACTGCGCGTGGCCAATGAGGAACTGGAAGAGCAGAGCCGCAGCCTGCAGCACTCGCAGGTCAACCTCGAACAGCAGCAGGCCGAGCTGGAACAGACCAACGTGCAGCTGGAAGAGCGCACGCACGAGCTGGAATCGCAGCGCCAGCACCTGCTCGTGGCGCAGGCCGACCTGGTGCGCAGCGGCGCGGAGCTGGCGAGCGCCTCGCGCTACAAGTCCGAGTTCCTGGCCAACATGTCGCACGAGCTCCGCACGCCGCTGAACAGCTCGCTGATCCTGGCCAAGCTGCTGGCCGACAACCGCGACGGCACGCTCACCGCCGAGCAGGTGAAGTACGCGCAGGCGATCCACTCGTCGAACAACGACCTGCTGGCGCTGATCAACGACATCCTCGATCTCTCCAAGATCGAGGCCGGCCACGTCGAGCTGGCCGACGACACGCTGGCCACCGATACCCTGCTGGCGCGCCTGCGCGACACCTTCGAACCGCTCGCGCGGCAGAAGGGCCTGCAGCTGGACATCGGCAGCGATGCTGGCGCGCCCGCACACTTCGTCGCCGACGGCCAGCGCCTGCAGCAGATCCTGAAGAACCTGCTGGCCAACGCGCTGAAGTTCACCGAACACGGCAGCGTCTCGCTGCGCGTGCAGGCGCATGGCCCGCGCCGCCTGCGCTTCGTGGTCAACGACACCGGCATCGGCATCGCGCGCGACCAGACCGAGGTGATCTTCGAGGCCTTCCGCCAGGCCGATGGCAGCACGCGTCGCCGCTTCGGCGGCACCGGCCTGGGCCTGTCGATCTCGCGCGACCTGGCCCTGCGCATGGGCGGCGGCATCACCGTGCAGAGCGAACCGGGCCGCGGCAGCTGCTTCACCCTGGAGCTGCCGGCCGACGGCGCGCCGGCCGACGCAGCGCAGGCCCCCCTGCCGCCGCCGGTGCAGGCGCGCGTGGAAAGCGCGATGCAGGAGATCGCCGCGCGCGTGGAAGCGGTGGCGCCGGTGGCGGCCGCGCTCGCGCCGGCCAGCGTCGATGACGACCGTGGCCAGCGGCGGCGCCCGGGCCGTTTGATCCTCGTGGTCGAGGACGATGTCGAGTTCGCCCGCGCCCTGGTCAACCTGGCCCATGAGCTGGATTTCGACTGCGTGGTCGCCGGCACCGCCGAGGAAGCCCTGGCGCTGGCCGTCGAGCTGCGTCCCAGCGGCATCCTGCTCGACATCGGCCTGCCCGACGTCTCCGGCCTGAGCGTGCTCGAACGCCTCAAGCGCGACCCGGCCACCCGCCACATCCCCGTGCACGTCGTCTCGGCGCTTGAACGCAGCCAGGTGGCGATGGAGCTGGGCGCGGTCGGCTACCTCATCAAGCCGGCCACGCGCGAGCGGCTGGCCAGCGCCATCGCGCAGCTGGAAGAAACCAGCGCCCGCGCGGTGCGCCGCCTGCTCATCGTCGAGGACGACGAAGACCTGCGGCAGAACCTGCAGCGCCTGCTGGCGCGCGAGCAGCTGGAGATCGTCGGCGTGGGCACCATCGCCGAGGCGATCGACCAGCTGGTGGGCACGCCGTTCGACTGCATGATCACCGACCTGGCGCTGCCCGACGGCAGCGGCTACGACCTGCTCGAGCGCATGGCCGGCCACGATGCCGTCGCCTTCCCGCCGGTGATCGTCTACACCGGCCGCGCGCTCACCCGCGACGAGGAACAGCGCCTGCGCCGTTATTCCAAGAGCATCATCATCAAGGGCGCGCGTTCGCCCGAGCGCCTGCTCGACGAAGTGACGCTGTTCCTGCACAGCGTGGAGGCCTCGCTGCCCACCGACCAGCAGCGCCTGCTGCGCGAAGCACGCCGCCGCGACGCCGTGCTCGATGGCCGCACCGTGCTGCTGGCCGAGGACGACGTGCGCAACATCTTCGCCCTCTCCAGCGTGCTCGAACCACTCGGCGTGAAGCTGGAGATCGCGCGCAACGGCCGCGAGGCGCTGGAGCGCCTGGCCGAACGCGACGTCGACCTGGTGCTGATGGACATCATGATGCCGGAGATGGACGGCCTGGCCGCGATGCGCGAGATCCGCCGCAAGCCGGAATGGCAGAGCCTGCCGGTGATCGCGCTGACCGCCAAGGCGATGGCCGACGACCGCGAGCACTGCCTGGCCGCCGGCGCCAACGACTACATCGCCAAGCCCATCGACGTGGACAAGCTGGTCTCGCTGTGCCGCGTGTGGTGCGCCCGGCAATGAGCGAAAGCGCGTTGTTCGACCTGGAACTGGGGGTCCTGCTGGAAGCGGTGTATCGCCGCTACCACTACGACTTCCGCCAGTACGCGGTGTCCTCGCTGCGCCGCCGCGTGCGCCAGGCGATGGGCCGCTTCGACTGCCCGCGCGTGGCCGACCTGCAGCACCGCCTACTGCACGAGCCGGACCTGTTCGCGCAGGCGATGCAGTACTTCACCGTGCAGGTCTCGGAGATGTTCCGTGACCCGGACTACTTCCGCGTCCTGCGCGAGCAGGTGGTGCCGGTGCTGCGCACGTATCCCTCGAGCAAGATCTGGGTGGCCGGCTGCAGCACCGGCGAGGAAGTGTGGTCGCTGGCGATCCTGCTGCACGAGGAAGGCCTGCTCGACCGCACGCTGATCTACGCCACCGACATCAACCCCGAGGCCCTGGCCGCCGCCGAAGCCGGCGTCTACGACATCTCGCGCATGGCGCAGTTCAGCCGCAGCTACCACCTGGCCGGCGGCCGCGCCTCGCTTTCGGATTACTACAGCACCGCCTACAACGGCGCGCTGTTCGACCGCCGCCTCAAGCGCCAGGTCGTGTTCGCCGACCACAGCCTGGCCACGGACAACGTGTTTTCCGAAGTCCACCTGGTCTCGTGCCGCAACGTGCTGATCTACTTCAACCGCGGCCTGCAGGACCGCGCGGTCGGCCTGTTCAGCGAAGCGCTGGTGCACCGCGGCTTCCTGGGGCTGGGCAGCAAGGAAAGCCTGCAGTTCGGCGCGCACGCCGGGTCGTTCGAATCCTGCGCGCGCGAACAGCGCCTGTACCGGAAGCTGGCATGAGCGCCTCGGCCCTGGCCCGCCACTTCGATGCCATCGTCATCGGCGCCTCCGCCGGCGGCGTGGCTGCGTTGCGCGACGTGCTCGGCGCCCTGCCCGCGGACCTGCCGGTGCCGGTGCTGATCGTGATCCACCTGCCGCGCGACCGGCCCAGCAGCATCAGCGAGGTGCTCGACGGCGACTGCGCCCTGCCCGTGCGCGAGGCCATCGACAAACAGCCCCTGCTGCCCGGCACGGTCACCTTTGCCCCGCCGGATTACCACCTGCTGGTCGAGGACCGCGACACGCTCGCGCTTTCCGTGGACGAGCCGGTGCTATTCTCGCGGCCGGCGATCGATCCGCTGTTCGAGAGCGCCGCGGACACTTTCGGCGAACGCCTGCTGGCCGTGCTGCTCACCGGCGCCAGCAGCGACGGCAGCCAGGGCGTGGCCGCGGTGCGCGAGCACGGCGGCACCGCCTGGATCCAGCAGCCGGCCGACGCCGTGGCCCCGCTGATGCCGGCCTCGGCCCTGGCCCATGCCGGTGCCGATGCGGTGCTGACCCTGGACGCCCTGTGCCAACGACTGGCGGAGTTCCACCCATGAACCTGGTTGCCCCCACGCTGCCACCCGATGCCACCGAGACCGTCAATGTCCTGGTGGTGGATGACGTCGCGGAAAACCTGATCGCAATGGAAGCGCTGCTGCGCCGCGACGGCGTGCGCGTGCTGTGCGCGCGCTCGGGCGCCGAGGCGCTGGAACTGCTGCTGCAGCACGAAGTGGCCGTGGCGCTGCTCGACGTGCACATGCCGGAGATGGACGGCTTCTCGCTGGCCGAGCTGATGCGCGGCGCCGCGCGCAGCCGCGAAGTGCCGATCATCTTCCTCACCGCTTCCCCAAGCGACCCGATGCGCTCGTTCCAGGGCTATGGCGCCGGCGCGGTGGATTTCCTGCACAAGCCGATCGAGCCGCACGTCATCCTCGGCAAGATCAACGTTTTCATCGAGCTCTACCAGCAGCGCCGGCTGCTGAAGCTGCGCAACGAATCGCTGGAACGCGCGCTCAAGCTCAACGAAACCATGATGGCCGTGCTCACCCACGACCTGCGCACGCCGCTGTCGGTGGTGCTGCTGTGCGCCGAGAAACTGGCCATGCAGCTGCCGCCGGAGGCCCCGGTGCAGCGCACGCTCGGCCAGATGGAGAGCAGCGGCCTGCGCATGGCGCGCATGGTGGAGCAGCTGCTGGACTTCTCGCGCATCCGCACCGGCGGCATCGCGGTGCAGCCGGGCCCGTGCCATTGCGGCGAGGTGGTGCAAGCGGTGCTGGAGGAAGCGCGCGGCCTGCACGCCGACGCGGTGCTGGACGTGCAGGTCGAAGGCGACCTGATGGTGCATGCCGACGCCGACCGCATCTCGCAGATCGTCTCCAACCTGGTGGGCAACGCGCTGATCCATGGCGGCGGCGCCCCGGTGCGCATCGAGATCGACGGACGCGAAGGCGCGCGCGTGTGGCTGCGGGTGAGCAACCGCGGGCGGATCGACGAAGACCTGTTGCCGCGCCTGTTCGAGCCGTTCAAGACGCGCTTCCACGCCAGCCACGGCCTGGGGCTGGGCCTGTTCATCGCCCACCAGTTCGTGCTGGCGCATGGCGGCGAGTTGACCGCCGCCAATGTCGAGGACGAAGTGCGCTTCGAGATGCGCCTGCCGCGCCGGGGCGTCTGACCTCGCCGCGGGGGCTCAGCGCTTCTTCTGGTTGGCGGCCACGGCCGCCTTGATGAGCGCCTTGAAGGCGGCCTCGTCGAGCTTGTCGCCGGCGAAGATGTCCAGCGCGCGGCGCGTATTGCCGTCCAGGCTCGAATTGAACAGGCCCTTGGGATCGGCGAGCTTCGCGCCCTTGGCGAAGGTCAGCTTGATCTTGTCCTTGTAGCTTTCGCCGGTGCACAGGATGCCGTCGTGCGACCACACCGGCGTGCCGCGCCATTTGATCTCCTCCACCACCTGCGGGTCGGCGGCGTGGATGAGCGCGCGCACCCTGGCCAGTGCCTCGCCGCGCCAGTCGCCCAACTCGGCGATGCGGGCATCGATGCGCTGCGGCGCATCGGCCTGGGAATCATCTTCTGACTGCACGGGCTTGGGGCTCATGTCGATCCTGGCATCGGCGGTGGCGCAGACATTACATCGTCTCGCCGGGCAATTGGCTGGCCTGCTTCACCCAATCGCCAAACCGCGCCGGGTCGATGGCATCGCCTTCATGGACATGGAAGTAGCACACCCCGGCCTGCCGCGATGTTTCCGGCGGCGGCGGATCCAAGGCTGCGCCGCGAAAGAACGCGACTTTCACGTAGCGCGCGAAGCAATGAAAACCGAGGAACCAGCCCTCCCCGTCGGGCGCGCCATAGAAGGGCGAATTCCACTTCACCGCCTTGCGCACGCCAGGCACCGCCTGACTGATCAGCGCATCGAGCTCGCGCCCCACCGTCTGCTTCCAGCCCGGCATCGCCGCGATATACGCCTGCACGGGCGCATCGCCCTCGCCCTTGGGAATCTGCGGATTGCCACCCGACAACAGCTTGGGCGATGCAGACGGCAAGACATCCGGTGAACGCTTTGCAGGCATGCGAGCGCTCCATCAGCAAGGGAAACCAATCTAGCGCAGAAGCCCTCCGCTTTTGTCATCCGGTCGAGGTAAACCGTGGGGTCTGCGGGGGCGGGGCCTTTTCGGGACCGTTGGCGACATGGATGTCGCCATCGAGCCCCCATGGATGGGTTTACGGCGTGTCCCGAAAAGGCCCCAGCCCCCCGGGCCGTGCAGCCACCGCCAACAGCCCAAACCTGACTCTTATACACACTTGACGCTGCCGA
>NZ_LLXU01000075.1 GCF_001431645.1 Stenotrophomonas panacihumi
TCAGGCGGGCTGCGCGCATGCTTTACAGCGGTTTGATGGGCTTGTCTGGCTCGACGGGTGTCGCCGGTACCGGTTGCTGCACCGGACGCGGTGGCACCACGCGCGGGAAGCCCGGGGGCATCGGGGTTTGTGTCGGGGTGGTCGGTGTCACTGTCGGCAGCGCCTGGGGCGGGGGCGCTATCAGGCGCGCGGTGGGCCGCAGTTTCAGCAGCGCGGCCCAGTCGCGGCGGTTGAGGTCGCACTGGGACTCGCGCGCCGGCGAGCAATCCAGCGCGACGCCCACGCCATCCTCGCTGCCATCGCCCGTCGCCAAGGGCTTGGGCAACACCAGCCGGCCCGTGCGGTCGAGTGGCAGCTTGCGCATCATCACCGTGTTGAACACGTTGCCGCCGATCAGGTACAGCGTGCGATCCCCGCCCACGTTCGCCGCGATCACGATGTCGCAATGCGAGGGCCAACCCACGGCGCCCGTGCGCGACAGCGCCGCGCTCAGGCCGGCAAAGCCCACCACGTCGTCGCGCCCGCGCAGCAGGCACAGCAGGTCGCCCGGCTCGGGCTTGGAGTTCTCCGGGTCGGTGAACGTGTAGGCGTCGCCATCCTGCGCGCGGTAGGCGGCGCGGATGTAGTCCAGGTGCCGCGCCGAGGCGTGGAAGCCCGCCACGCCGGCACGCGCCATCACCCAGGAGACGAACGCGGCGGACCACGGCGTGTCGATCAGGAATGCGCGGCAATCCACTTCGCTCCAGCGCGAGCCATCCGGGGCCATGCAGCTGCGCGCGCCGGGGCGGTCGGCCACCGATTGCAGCAAGCCGCTATCGCGCCAATACGAAGCGACCCGCATCCATGCCGACATGCCGCCGTAGGAGAGCTCGCCGCGCTCGGCTTCGGTGAGGCTGAGGCTGGCGACGCGGCCCTGCGTATCGATGAACGGCTGGTTCCAGGCGCGATGTTCGTTGCAGGCCGTGCGCACGATGGACATCGCGGCCGCGCTCAAGCCGTAACGCGGCGGCAGGTCGCAGATCTCCGCCGCCGCCGCATGGCCACAGGCCAGCAACAACAGCGCGAGAGAGCAGCGGATGAGGGCGTGGAATTTCATCGGCAGGCATGCGGCGAGGACAACCGCACACTGCCAGAGCGCCGTTCAGGCGATGTGATGAGGTGGCGGGCCGAGCTTGAGCGACAGGTCGATCGCGTGGACGTGCTTGGTCAACGCGCCGATGGAGATGCAGTCCACGCCGTCTTCGGCGATCGCGCGCAGGCCGTCCAGGCCCACGCTGCCCGAAACTTCCAGCGGAATACGTTGCGCCGCCGGCACACCGTGGGCGATGCGCACGGCTTCGCGACGCAGCGCCGGTTCGAAATCGTCGATGAGGATGCGTTCGCAGCCGGCGGCCATGGCTTCGCGCAGCTGGTCCAGGTCCTCGACCTCCACGACGAGCGGCAGCGTCGGCTGCTGCCGGCGTGCCTCGGCCACCGCCGCGGTGATGGAGCCCGCCGCGCGCACGTGGTTCTCCTTGAGCATCACCGTGTCGAACAGGCCGATGCGGTGGTTCTCGCCGCCGCCGCAGCGCACGGCGTACTTCTGCGCCAGCCGCAGGCCGGGCAGGGTCTTGCGGGTATCGAGGATGCGCGCCCCGGTGCCGGCGACGGCTTCCACGTGCCGCGCGGTGGTGGTCGCGGTGCCGGAAAGCGTCTGCAGGAAATTCAGCGAGGTGCGTTCGGCACTCACCAGTGTGCGGCTGCGGCCGGCCAGCGTGGCCAGCACGGTGCCGGCGGAGACGCGGTCACCTTCGGAGATGCGCCAGTCGATCCGCACCTCCGGATCCAGCGCGCGGTGGCAGGCATCGAACCACGGGCGGCCGGCGATCACCGCGTCCTGTTTGCACAGCAGGTAGGCGATGTCGTCCGTATCGGGCAGCAGCGCGGCGGTGACGTCGCCACTGCCCATGTCCTCGGCCAGGGCGCGGGCGACATCGGCCTCGATCTGCGCCTGCGACAGCCAGGCCGGCAGGACGGGCACGGCGACGGACACGATTCAGCGCGCGGGGAAGTCGGCGACCTGGCTGCTGTCGATGGCCTCTTCGGCCAGCAGCACGGGGATGCCGTCCTCGACGCGGAACACCTGCTTGCGGTCGCGGCTGACCAGCGCCTCGCGCAGCGGCTGGGCGAGCGTGCTGCCATCGGCCTTGCGCACGGTGCCGGCGGCGATGGCCCGGTTCAACGCCTCCAGCCCGGCGGAGTCCAGCAGCGAAAGCGGCTGGCGGGTGTCGGGCGAGCAGAGCAGGTCGAGCAGTTTGCGGTCCATGGCCAGGTTCGGTTCTTCGTCTTGCGTGGAAGGCGGCTAGAATACGTCTTTAAGGCAGGGTAGGGCCATGACCTCCAAGCAAACCGCGCCGCTGGTCGGCATCGTGATGGGCTCGCGCTCGGACTGGGAAACCATGCAGCACGCGGCCCAGAAGCTCGACGCGCTGGGCGTTCCGTATGAAGTGAAGGTGGTCTCGGCGCATCGCACGCCGGACGTGCTGTTCCAGTACGCCGAACAGGCCGCCACGCGCGGGCTGCGCGCGATCGTCGCGGGCGCCGGTGGCGCGGCGCACCTGCCGGGCATGCTCGCCGCCAAGACCGCCGTGCCGGTGCTGGGCGTGCCGGTGCAGTCCAAGGCGCTCAACGGCATGGATTCGCTGCTCTCCATCGTGCAGATGCCCGCCGGCATTCCCGTGGCGACCTTCGCCATCGGCAACGCGGGCGCGGCCAATGCCGCGCTGTTCGCCGCGGCGATGCTGGCGCCGGAGCAGCCGGGCATCGGCGAAGCGCTGGCCGCGTTCCGCCAGCGCCAGACCGACGACGTGATGGCCAAGGACGATCCGCGCCAATGACCACGGTGGGTATCCTCGGCGGCGGCCAGCTCGCCCGCATGATGATCCTGGCCGGTGCGCCGCTCGGCCTGCGCTTCCAGTTGCTGGATCCTTCGGCCGAATCCTGCGCCGGGCAGTTGGCCCCGCTGCAGGTCGGTGCGTTCGATGATCGCGCCGCGCTGGCGCGCTTCGTCGAAGGCGTGGACGTGGTGACCTTCGATTTCGAGAACGTGCCGGCCGACAGCACGCAGTGGCTGCTCGACCACGCGCCGGTGTTCCCCGGCCCGCAGGCGCTGGCCGTGGCGCAGGACCGGCTGAGCGAGAAGACGCTGTTCCGCGAGCTCGGCATTCCCGTGCCGGATTTCGCCGCCGTCTCCGACCGCGCCGGGCTGGACGAGGCGCTGGCGCGCATCGGCACGCCGTGCATCCTCAAGACCCGCCGCCTCGGTTACGACGGCAAGGGTCAGTTCCGCATCAAGTCGCCCGCCGATGCCGACGCCGCGTGGGAAGCGCTCGGCGCGCAGGCGGGGACGGTCGGCCTGATCGTCGAGGCCTTCGTGCCGTTCCAGCGCGAAGTCAGCGTGGTGGCCGTGCGGGGCCGCGATGGCGAATTCCGCGCGTGGCCGCTCACCGAGAACTGGCACGTCGATGGCGTGCTTTCCGCCAGCCTGGCGCCGGCGCGCGTCGATGCCGCGCTGCAGGCGACGGCTTCCGCTTACGCGCAGCGGCTCGCCGAGCGGCTGGATTACGTGGGCGTGTTCGCGCTGGAGCTGTTCTGCCGCGATGGCGAACTGCTGGCCAACGAGATGGCGCCGCGCGTGCACAACTCCGGCCACTGGACGATCGAAGGCGCCGAGACGTCGCAATTCGAGAACCACCTGCGCGCGGTGCTCGGCCTGCCGCTGGGCGAGACCACGATGCGTGGCCACGCCTGCATGCTCAACTGGCTCGGCGAGATGCCGGATGCGACCGCCTTCCTGTCGGTGCCGGGCGGTCATTGGCACGACTACGGCAAGACGTCGCGTGCGGGTCGCAAGGTCGGCCACGCCACGTTGCGGGCCGACACCGAGGTGGCGCTGGCGCAGGCGCTGTCCCGCGCGGGCCAGGTGCTGGGGCGTTTGGGCCAGGTCGCGCCGGTGGTGGCGCGGCTGGAAGAGGGCGGCGCGTAAGGGGCGGGTGCACGCCCCACGCGGCGATCAACGCAGCCGCGACGCCACGAAATCCCAGTTCACCAGCTTCCAGAACGCTTCCAGGTACTGAGCGCGGCCGTTGCGGTAGTCGATGTAGTAGGCGTGTTCCCACACGTCGCAGGCCAGCAGCGGCGTGTCATCGCCGGTCAGCGGCGTGGAGGCGTTGGTCGTGCTCACCACGGCCAACTGCCCGTCCGCGCGCTGCACCAGCCACACCCAGCCCGAGCCGAAGGTCGCCAGTGCCAGGCGGTCGAACTCGCCGCGGAAGTGCGCGAAATCGCCGAACGCCTGCACGATCTTCTCGCCCAGCTTGCCGCCAGGCTCGCCGCCGCCACGCGGCCGCAGGCATTGCCAGTAGAACTCGTGGTTCCACACCTGCGCGGCCTGGTTGAACAGCTGGCCCTGCGCGCGGCGCACGATGTCCTCCAGCATCAGCTCGGCGAATTCGGTGCCGGCGATCAGCTCGTTGAGCCGGTCGACATAGGCGCGCTGGTGCTTGCCGTGGTGGTAATCCAGGGTTTCCGCCGACAGGTGCGGCGCGAGCGCGGCACGGTCGTAGGGCAGGGGCGTGAGTTCGATCGGCATGGGCGAGGGAGGGGGCCACGAGGGTCGCGGCCGTGCTTACAATGACGGACCAGGGGGCAGTCTATCCGACCAGGAGGTCGACGCTGCCGCCGCTACAGGAGAATCCCCATGCCGGTGATGGAACGCATCCAGGCGGAAGTCGAAGGGCATCCGATCGTGTTGTTCATGAAGGGAACCCCGCAGTTCCCCATGTGCGGCTTTTCCAGCCGCGCCGTGCAGGCGCTGCTCGCCGCCGGCGCCGAACACCTGCATACGGTCAACGTGCTTGAGGAGCCGGAGATCCGCGCCAACCTGCCGCGCTATTCCAACTGGCCGACCTTCCCGCAGCTGTTCATCCATGGCGAACTGATCGGCGGCTGCGACATCACCCTGGAGCTGTTCGAATCCGGCGAGCTCAAGCGCATCGTTGCCGAGGCCTACGCCTCGTGAGTGCCGGCGAGGTGGCCGCCGCGACGGGCGTGCTCGAAGGTCGCGTCGTGCTGGTGAGCGGTGCCGCCGGTGGGTTGGGCGCCGCCGCCGCGCAGGCCGCCGCCGAGGCGGGGGCCACGGTCATCCTGCTGGGGCGCAAGCCCGCGAAACTCGAGCGCCTGTACGACCGCCTCGCGAAGGTGGGTCCGGAGCCGCTGATCTATCCGCTGGACCTCGTCGGCGCCACGCCCGAGGACTACGCCACGCTCGCGCAGCGCATCCAGGAAGAACTCGGGCGCCTCGACGGCGTGCTGCATTGCGCCGCCGACTTCCCCGGCCTGACGCCGCTGGAACTGTCCGACCCGGCCGTGCTGGCGCGCGTGCTGCACGTCAACCTCACCGCGCGCGCGTGGCTCTCGCAGGCCTGCCTGCCGCTGCTGCGCCAGCGCGAAGACGCCGCGTTGGTGTTCGTGGTCGACGACCTCGCGCGCGTGGGCGCGGCCTACTGGGGTGGCTACGGCGCGGCACAGCACGCGCAGCGTGGCCTGCTGGCCAGCCTGCATGGCGAAACCGCCGCCGGCCCGGTGCGGGTGTCGGCGTTGCAGCCGGGGCCGATGCGTACCGCGTTGCGCGCGCGTGCCTATACCCACCAGGAAGACCGCGAGGCGGTGGACGCTTCGCGCTATGCCGGCGCCTGCATCACCTTGCTTTCAGCCGCAGGCGCTTCGCACCGCGGAGAGGTCTGGTCGGCGCCGCCGCAATCGGCCTAGCCGAATGCCGCCCGGCGCGGGACAATAGCCGCCTCCAGGCGCCGCACCGGCGCATGCCTGCCGGCACCCCATGCCGGCTTTCGCGTCTTTAGCGTGTCGGCCGGCGAACACCCGTCGCCGCTCGCGCGTCTCTCCAGAGTCCCCCGATGACCATCCTCTCCGCCGCCCTGCTGCTGTTCCTGATCCTCGATCCGCTGGGCAACATTCCGGTCTTCCTCAGCGTGCTCAAGCCGCTGCCGGCCCGTCGCCAGCGCGTCGTGCTGGCGCGCGAGCTGCTGATCGCCCTGTTCGTGCTGATGGCCTTCCTGTGGGGCGGCAAGTACGCGCTGGAGCTGATGCACCTGCGGCAGGAGTCGGTGTCCATCGCCGGCGGCATCGTGCTGTTCCTGATCGGCATCCGCATGATCTTCCCGCGCCCGGAGGGGTTGATGGGCGAGATCCCGGACGGCGAGCCCTTCATCGTGCCGCTGGCCATCCCGCTGGTGGCCGGCCCCTCGGGCATGGCGGCGGTGATGCTGATGGGCAGCGGCGAGCCGCACCGCCTGCCGGATTTCAGCCTGGCCCTGCTGATTGCCTGGGGCGCGACCTCGGCCATCCTGTTCTCGGCCACGCTGCTCTACAAGCTGCTCGGCCACCGCGCGCTGTCCGCGCTGGAGCGCCTGATGGGCATGCTGCTGGTGGCCATCTCCGTGCAGATGTTCCTGGACGGCATCGGCACCTATCTCAAGCTGCCCACCACCATCTGACGGCGGCGCCCCTGCCCGCTGTACACGGGGTGTGAGGAAGCGTTGACGGTGGCCTTGCAACGCCCGCCATGCTGCGGGTGCACATAAGTGCCTGTTTTGGCGCAAGTCTTTGTGTTGCAAGCGTTTCCATCCGTGGCGAAGAACGCATTCCCGGTCATGCAGCGGTCACATTTCGCGACTAACGTGTTAACCTGTTGTTAACCGTTACGGCCGAAACCAGACCGTCCGGTAGGGAACCCCAGATCACATCAGCGCATTGCCGGGAACGGTGGTGGCTGAGTCGTTTTTATCGCATCCGTCAACGCATCGAGGCTACCGCCCATGACCCACCCCCGTCAGTTCCGCATGTCCAAGCTCACGCTTGGCCTCGTGGCCGCCCTGGCCGCCGCTCCCGTCTTCGCGCAGAGCACCTCCGCCGGCGTCGGCGGCGTGGTCACCACCACCGCCGGCCAGCCGGTTTCCGGTGCCGAAGTGACCATCACCCACGTCGAATCGGGCACGGTCAGCCGCGCCACCACGGACGAAGCGGGTCGTTACACCGCGCGCGGCCTGCGCGTCGGTGGTCCGTACAGCATCACCATCACCAAGTCGGGTGAGGGCACCAAGACCGAAGACGGCATCTACCTGGGCGTCAACCAGACCGCGAGCGTCAACGCCGCGCTGACCGGTGACCTGACCACCCTGGAAACCGTCAACGCCGTCGCCGTGGCCGGTGGCTCGGAAGTGTTCAGCGCGACCAAGACCGGTTCGGGCACGCAGGTCAGCCAGGAAACCATCCAGGCCCTGCCGTCGATCAACGGCAACATCCAGGACTACATGCGCCTCGACCCGCGCGTCGCGTTCGTCGACCGCGCCTCGGGCACCATCTCGGCCGGCGGCCTGAACCCGCGCTACAACTCGGTCAGCATCGACGGCGTCGCCGCCAGCGACACGTTCGGCCTGGAAGGCAACAACATGGCGACCCGTCGCCAGCCGGTGTCGATGGAGGCCATCGAAGCCCTCGACATCAACCTGTCCAACTACGACGTCAGCATCGCCAGCGCCGCCGGCGCCACCGTCAACGCGGTGACCAAGTCCGGTACCAACGAGTTCCACGGCTCGGTGTACGGCAGCTACCGCGACGGCGACTGGTTCGGTGACAACCCGGACGGCACCCCGTTCAACGGTTTCACCAAGGAAAAGACCTACGGCATGACCCTGGGTGGTCCGGTCGTCAAGGACAAGCTGTTCTTCTTCGCCAACTACGAGAAGTTCGAGCAGGCCGCCCCGGGCGCCGACCTGGCCAGCACCGCTTACGGCAAGACCAATGCGGTCATCAATGATGACTTCATCGCGCAAGCGCAGCAGATCGCCCAGAACAACTGGGGCATCGACCCGGGCACCCTGAGCAGCAACGGCAACACCGACCTGGAAGAGTACGCGCTGAAGCTGGACTGGAACATCAACGACCAGCACCGCGCCAGCATCCGCTACAGCAAGCTCGACCAGAGCAAGCTGCGCATCAACGGCATGACCAGCAGCTCGGTCTCGCTGAGCTCGTACTGGTACCAGCACGAGAAGTCGATCGAGAGCTACGTCGGCCAGCTGTTCTCCGACTGGACCGACAACTTCTCGACCGAGTTCAAGGTGTCCTACCGTGACTACTCGGCCATCCGCGTCACCCCGACCACCGCGCCGAGCATCCAGATCCAGTCGGGCACCGATTCGCTGTACCTTGGTACCGAGCTGAGCTCGCAGAACAACATCCTGACGACCAAGACCTGGAACTACTACGGTGCCGGTACCTGGACGCTGGGCGACCACGACCTGAAGTTCGGCGTGGACTACAGCACCAACGAGATCTACAACTACTTCGCCCAGAACGGCTGGGGCAGCTACATCTTCCAGGGCCTGGACAACTTCGCCGCCGGCATCTGGTCCAGCTACCGCCTGGCCGCCGAGACCTCGCCCGGTTCGATCCCGGCCGACTACAAGTACAACAGCCTCGGCCTGTTCGTGCAGGACACCTGGTACGTCAACAGCAACCTGACCCTGACCCTGGGCCTGCGCGCCGACCGTCCGGACACCAGCCCGTCGCCGACCTACAACGCGCCCGCCTCGAACACCTTCGGCTACAACAACAGCGAAATCTTCAACGGCGATTTCCTGTTCCAGCCGCGCGTGGGCTTCAACTACAACTTCGACACCGAGCGCCCGATGCAGCTGCGCGGTGGCGTGGGCCTGTTCCAGGGTGATTCGCCGCAGGTGTGGATCGGCAACAGCTACTCCAACACCGGCCTGAACTACACCTCGTACAACCAGACCAACACCAGCACCACTACCACGCCTGTGCCGTTCTCGCCGGATGGCCTGAACCAGCCGATCCCGACCGTGCCGGGTTCGGCGTTGCAGAGCGTCAACTTCGTCGGCCACGACTTCAAGCAGCCGTCGCTGTGGAAGGCGAACCTGGGCATCGACAGCGAGCTGCCGTGGTACGGCATCGTCGCGTCGGCCGAAGTGCTGTACACCAAGGTCAAGGACGGCCTGTACTACCAGGCGCTGAACCTGGGCCCGGGCTACACCGGTCCGGACGGCCGCACCCTGTACTGGAACCCGAGCAAGGTCAGCTGGACCTCGTCGGAAACCGGCAGCAACTCGGCCGCCAGCCGCTACGGCCGTTATTCTAAGTACGACTCCGTCTACCTGATCGACAACACCGACAAGGGCAAGACCTCGCAGTTCACCGTCTCGCTGACCAAGCCGTTCTCGGAAGGCAGCGACTGGTCCTGGACCCTGGGCTACACCTACACCCACGCCACCGAAGTCGGCCCGCTGACCAGCTCCACCGCCAGCTCGGGCTGGGCGTACCAGTACGCCTTCGACGTGAACTCGAACACCGAGAACACCTCGCGCTACGAGATCAAGGATCGCATCAGCGGTTCGCTGGACTGGAAGCACAAGTTCTTCGGTGACTACGAAACCCGCGTGGGCCTGGTGTATGAAGGCCGCAGCGGTCGTCCGTTCAGCTACGTCTACGCCAACGACTTCAATGGCGACGGCCGTACCTACAACGACCTGTTCTACGTTCCGAATGGCGACGTGCTGTTCGGCAGCGTGAACACCGCTGGCCAGTTCACCCCGGATGCCACCATGGCCGCCAACTTCAATGCGTGGCTCGCCGCGCATCCGGAAGTGGCGAAGTACGCCGGCAGCTACGCCCCGGCCAATGCGTTCCGCACCGGCTTCGTGAACACCTTCGACGTGCGCATCAGCCAGGAGCTCCCGGGCTTCTACAAGGGCCACAAGTCGGAGATCTGGCTGGACATCCAGAACGTGGGCAACCTGATCAACAAGGATTGGGGCCACATCGTGGACTACGGCTTCTACGCCGACGCATCGGTGGCACGCCTGGCCGGCATCTACAACGGCCAGTACGTGTACAACTACACCGGCACCAGCCAGCCGACCGCCGCCAACTCGGATGCCGACGGCTTTAACGTCGGTGTGTCGCAGTGGTCGCTGCAGGTGGGCTTCCGCTACCAGTTCTGATTCGTCAGAACCTGAGTGGCACAAGAAACGGCCGGGGCAACCCGGCCGTTTTCTTTTGTCGGGGGGACTGGGTTACAGTCCCGCGGCTGCATAGAAGGAGTAGCTCATGGAACAAGGCAACAAGGCGGCGACGGCGCTGCCGGTGGTGGACGCGCGGATCTACCCGCGCGGCGGTCTGGACGTCCTTTCCCGCGCCGAAGTGGCGCGCCTGCGCGACGCGTCCGCCGGCGGCATGCACGAACTGCTGCGCCGCTGCGCGCTGGCCGTGCTGACCAGCGGCAGCGCCTCGGACGACCCGCGCGCCGCGCGCGACCTCTACCCGGATTTCGACATCCAGGTCACCCAGCAGGACCGCGGCGTGCGCATCGACCTCAACAAGGCGCCGGCCATGGCCTTCGTCGACGGCGAGATCATCCGCGGCGTGGCCGAGCTGCTGTTCGCGGTGGTCCGCGACCTGGCCTACATGGCCATCGAACTCGGCCCGCAGTACGCCGCCGACCTGGAGTCGGGCGAGGGCATCACCAACGCGGTGTTCGGCCTGCTGCGCAACGCGCGCATCTTGCATCCGTCCGACCCCAACCTGGTGGTGTGCTGGGGCGGCCATTCGATCTCGCGCGACGAATACCTCTACACCAAGCAGGTCGGCTACGAGCTGGGCCTGCGCGGGCTGGACATCTGCACCGGCTGCGGCCCGGGCGCGATGAAGGGCCCGATGAAGGGCGCGACCATCGCCCATGCCAAGCAGCGCCGCACCAACACGCGCTATATCGGCGTCACCGAGCCGGGCATCATCGCCGCCGAGTCGCCGAACCCGATCGTCAACCACCTGGTCATCATGCCGGACATCGAGAAGCGCCTGGAGGCCTTCGTCCGCATCGGCCACGGCATCATCGTGTTCCCCGGCGGCGTCGGCACGGCGGAGGAAATCCTCTACCTGCTCGGCATCCTGCTGCGCGAGGAGAACGCCCACCTGCCGCTGCCGCTGATCCTCACCGGCCCGACCATCGCCGCGCCGTACTTCGAGCAGATCGACCGCTTCATCCGCCTCACCCTGGGCGACGCGGCGGCCTCGCGCTACGAGATCATCGTCGGCGATCCGGTCGAGGTGGCGCGGCGCATGACTCGCGGCATCAAGCAGGTGCGCGAATACCGCATCGCCCAGCGCGACTCGTTCTACTTCAACTGGTCGATCACCATTCCCGAGGAATACCAGCGTCCGTTCGTGCCCACGCACGAGGCGATGGCCAGCCTGGACCTGCACCAGGGCCGTCCGGCGCCGGCGCTGGCGGCCGACCTGCGCCGCGCGTTCTCCGGCATCGTGGCCGGCAACGTCAAGGAAGAAAGCATGCAGCGGATCGAGGCGAACGGGCCGTTCGAGATCCACGGCGATGCGGAAATGATGCAGGCGCTGGACGCGCTGCTGCGGGCGTTCGTCGAGCAGCGCCGCATGAAGATCGCCGGGGACTACAAGCCCTGCTACCGGGTCGTGACCTGACCGGGACGCCGGCCTGCGGGGCCGGCCGGGGAGGGCGGGCGTCAAAGCCTTGACGCCCGTCCGCCCGAACCGACCGTTCATCCCGCCCGCGCTTGCCCCCGGCGGTCCCGGCGGGCACGCTGGGCACCTACACGCTGGGGAGCGTATGTATGCCGTGCCGTAGCAGTCGTGGCTTCACACTGGTGGAACTGATGGTGACCATCGCCGTGCTGGCGATCCTGGTCGCGATCGCGTTCCCGAGCTTCGAAGCCTCCATGCGTTCCAATCGCGTGGCCACCAGCAACAATGCGCTGCTGACAGCGCTCTCCATGGCCCGCAGCGAGGCGGTGCGCAATACCCGCGGTGGCGGCGTCTGCGCCAGTACCGATGGCAACGGCTGCAACGGCGAGTGGAGCAATGGCTGGATGGCCTTCGCCGACAACAACGGCAATGGTGAGTTCGACGATGGCGACACCGTCATCAACTTCACCCAGCTCAACGCCAAGATGCAGGCCGAAGCCGAGGGCGACGACGTGATCGCCTTCAACTCGCGCGGCATGCGGATCGCCGGTGGCGACCAGATCATCACGCTGCGCCCCGTCGAGTGCGGCGGCCAGGAAATGCAGCGCACCATCAGTGTGGCCCCCACGGGCACCGTGCGCGTCCAGAAGGGAGCATGCCAATGAGCCGCCGCCTGAGTTTCCGCCCGCGTGCGAGCGCGGCGGGTTTCACCCTGATCGAAGTGATGATCGCCGTGCTGGTGATGGGCGTGGGCCTGCTGGCCTTCGCGCTGCTGCAGACGATGAACGTGCGTTTCACCAAGAGCGCCCAGCAGCGCACCGTGGCCACCAACCTGGCCTACGAGATCATCGACATCATGCGCAGCCAGCGCAGCCGTGGCTCCTACTTCAACGGCATCAGCTACGACGGCTTCGACGGCTACACCGGCCCCTGCGACCGCGACCAGGACATGGGCCCGACCGCCAGCATCGAGCGCTGGAAGTGCGAGGTGGCCACCTCGCTGCCGGAAGGCCAGGCACAGGTGCAGTTGCAGGCGGATGGCACGGTGGACGTGACCGTGCGTTGGGGGGATTCCAGTTGGGAAACCGACGTCAACAAGGCCGTGACCGCGTTCAGCGTGAGGAGCCGGATATGAGTTTCGCCGTACCCCGCGCGACGATGCGTGGTTTCCGCCGGCAGGCGGGTCTGACGCTGATCGAAATGATGATCGCGATGGTGATCGGCCTGGTGCTGATGCTCGGGTTGGTCCAGGTGTTCGGGGCTTCCCGCCAGGCCTACCAGCTCTCGCAGGGCATCGCCCGCAACCAGGAAAACGGTCGCTTCGCGATGGACTTCCTGTCGCGCGACCTGCGCATGGCCGGCCACACCGGTTGCGTCAACGACCAGCAGCTGTTGACCGCCAATGCGGCGGGCTTTCCGATTGGCGGCAACATCCGTTCGCTGTTCCTCAACGAGGCCGACCGCAACAGCAACACGGTCGCCAATATTCCTTTCCCGCTGCGTTTCGACGTCGCGATCCAGGGCTTTGATGCGGCGGGCACCGAGCCGGGCGATACGGTCACCCTGAGCACGACGCCCGCGGCCGGCGCTGCCGCCGACTGGTCGCCGGCGCTGCCGGATACGCTGGCCAACCTGGCGCATACGCCGATCCGCGGCAGCGACGTGGTCGTGCTGCGTTACTTCTCGCCGGAAGAAACCAAGATCCAGGGCTATACCCCCGGCGGCACGCCGGCAGTCACTTACCCGGACGAAGGCGCCGCGGGCAGCACCCGCGTGGCCACCGGCGGCCATGGCTTGTATGCCGTCGCCGATTGTGGCGGCGCGACCGTGTTCCAGGCCACTGCGGTGCCGGGCAATACCGGCATGAACGTGGAGCAGAGTGGTCTGAACCTGAGTTCCCTGGCGTTCGTCGGCACATACGATGGTGCTCCGGCCTACAGTGCGGGCCAGGCGTCGCTGTTCCGTGCCGAGTCGGTGGCCTACTACGTCGCGCTCAATGCCGACAACGTGCCTTCGCTGTATCGCGCCCACTGGGAAGCCGCGCCGAACGGCACGCTCACCGCGGTCGAAGACGAGATGGTAGAGGGCGTCGAATCCCTGCAGCTGCTGTATGGCCAGGATTCGGCCGCGCTGACCTCCATGCCCAGCGGCTACATCAACGAGAGCTTCTCGGCGGCCGACATCGGCGGCGCGAACAACGCCGCGCGCTGGCGCCGCATCGGTTCGGTGCAGCTCGGCGTGGTAGTGCGTGGCGGCAGCGAACGCGCCGCCTCCGAGCAGGCGGATGCCGGCGAGATGAGCGTGCTGGCGGTGTCGATCAATCCGCCGGCCGACGGCCACTACCGCTCCGTATACGAAACCACGGTTGCGCTGCGCAACCGCCTGTTCGGGAACTGACGCATCATGAACAAGCGCAAATTCCAGTCGATGCGCCTGGGCGCCGGCCACCAGCAAGGTGCCGTGCTGTACGTGGCCCTGATCATGCTGATCCTGCTGGCGCTGATCGGCGTGGTCGGCATGCAGGTGGCCAGCATGCAGGAACGCATGTCGGCCAATTACCTGGCTTCCAACCAGGCGTTCCAGCAGGCCGAACTCAAGGTGCGCGAGCGCGAGGCGGCCATCACCAGCGGTGGCGAATACGACTACGAAGAATGCAACGTGCCGTTCGAGCCGGTGGAGTGGGCGAACGAAGTGGGCGCCGATGTCGGTTCCGAGGTGCGCACGCGCAACGTCAGCATCTGCAACCGCCAGTGCAGTGCCGGCGCCGGCGTCGATATCTCCGAGCAGCCCTGCAACATGTTCCGCACCACCGCGTTCAGCCGCAACCTCCCCGATGACGCCGCCGCTTCTTCCTCGCTGGCCGCGGTCGACACCATCTTCATCAGGCCCTGATCGATGAAACAGAATCTCTTCAAGTACGGCTTGCCGCTGGTCGCGATCGCCGCGCTGGGTTCACTGGTCTACAAGGGCGTTACCGCGCCGGGCCCGCTGAACATCGCCGACGCGCCGCTGTTCACCCGCGTGGCGCTGCCGCCGCTGAACATGCTGGTCATGGGCCGCGACCACAAGCTCTACTACGAGGCGTACAACGACGCCTCGGACCTGGACAACGATGGCGCGCTGGACGTCGGCTACAAGCCGGACCAGATCTCTTCCTATTACGGCTATTACAACTCCAAGGTCTGCTACACCACCGATGGCAGCAAGTTCGTGCCGCAGTCGGCGGCCGGCGGTACCAACGGCAAGCAGTGCGATGGCGCCACCTGGAGCGGCGACTTCCTCAACTATGTCACCACCTCGCGCATGGACGCCCTGCGCAAGGTGCTGTTCGGCGGCTACCGCGAGGTCGATAGCGCCACCCAGACCATCCTGCGCGCTTCCTATACCCCGCAGGACGCCCACAGCTGGGGCAAGCAGTACACCTCGGTGGCGGTGGACGGCTACGACATCACCAAATACACGCCCCTCAGCGCGCCGGGCACCGGCCGCAACCATCTGTTCGCGATAACCACGCTCAGCGACAACGGCATCCCGCAGATGCGCGTGTTGCGCAACACCACCTTCAAGATCTGGAACTGGGTGTCGATCGAGCGCCCGGTGGCGGGTGATGACTGCTTCACCGCGACCAATAGCCGCGTGAACTGCGTGAGCGGTTCCGGTTCGGCCACCGGCTGGCAAGTGGTGCCGGCGGCGAGCCTCTCCAACTTGAATATCACGACGTGGAAGCGCTCCGGCAATACGCCGGGTAGCAACGCGGACATGACCACGTTCTTCAACGGCAACAACAACAACAACCGTTGCGGCACGGGCACCAACATCACCCAGATCTACGCCACGGGCGCGAACAACAACCCGTTCGTGCCGGGCAGCAATAGCTGTACCCATGATACCTACAACACGCTGATCACCGGCACGATCTACGCCTCGACCGCCGGCGACTACAGCTTCGCCGTGAACGGCGACGACGCGATTGACCTGTACATCGACGGCCGCTTGGTGGTGGGCTGGTACGGCGATCACGGTGGTGACGCGTCCGATGGCGGCCTGACCAGCCACTCCGGCACGGTCAACCTGAGCCAGGGCAACCACACCGTGCAGGTCCGCCACCGTGAGAACGGCGGCGACGACTACTGGCAGCTGTACTGGAAGACGCCGAACTCCGGCGGTTCGGTCAGCATGACCAATTACCCGCTGCGCGTGGAAGCCTGCCCGCCGGGCGCCGGCAAGGCCACGCTGCGCGAGGACAACTGCAAGGTCTACTCGAACAACACCTCCTACAAGCCGACCGGCATCCTGCACGAGTACGGCGAAAGCAACCGCATGTTCTTCGGCCTGCTCACCGGCTCGTACCAGAAGAACACCACCGGCGGCGTGCTGCATTCGAACATGTCGAGCTTCTCGCGCGAGCTGAGCCCGACCACCGGCCAGTTCTGCCTCAACAGCAATTGCGGCAGCGGCAACGACGTGAAGGGCATCGTGCATACGATCAGCACCTTCCGCATGCTCGACTTCAACTACAACGGCTACCAGTACGGCTGCGGCTGGATCACCACCCGCCCGGTGAACGAGGGCGAGTGCTGGATGTGGGGCAACCCCGTCGCTGAGATGATGTACGAGACGCTGCGCTACTTCGGTGGCGCCACGCAGCCGCGCTCGGAGTACGACATCAACAACAGTTCGCAGGACATTGCCACGCTGGCGCTGTCCAAGCCGAGCTGGAAGCCGCCGTACACCTCCGTGGCCAATGGCGGTGGCGGCTACCCGGCCTGCTCGCAGCCGACCATGACGGTGCTGAGCGACATCAACCCGTCCTACGACTACAAGGTGCCGGGTTCGCACTGGGGCTCCTTCAGTGGCAGTGGTGATCCGACGTCGCTCAATGGCCTGAACGTGTCCACCGAAGCCGACGCCATCTGGGCGGCGGAAGGTGGCGGCACGCGCAAGGTGTTCATCGGTGAATCCAACGGCGTCGTCGACAACGCGCCCACGCCGAAGGACGTCAACAACATGTCGACGATCCGTGGCCTGGCGCCGGAAGAGCCGTCCAAACAGGGTACTTATTACTCCGCTTCGGTCGCGCGCTTCGGTGCCAACCACAAGATCGGTGGCGACAAGTTCGTGCGCACCTATTCGGTGGCCCTGGCCTCGCCGCTGCCGAAGTTCGACTTCCCGGTCGGCAATGGCCGCGTGACCCTGGTGCCGTTCGCCAAGTCGGTGCGTGGCAGCTCGATCGACGCCAGTGGCAACTTCCAGCCGACCGACCAGATCGTCGACTTCTACGTCGCCAAGGTGGCCAATACCGGCACCCACGACCAGGACGCCTCGGTCAACGGCGGTCGCCCGTACGCGGAATTCCGCATCAACTACGAAGACGTGGAGCAGGGCGCGGACCATGACATGGACGCCATCGCGCTCTATACGCTCGAGGTGACGGCGACCAATGAGCTGAAGGTCACGCTGAAGTCCGAGTACGCCGCGGGCGGCATCGACCAGCACATGGGCTACATCATCTCCGGTACCACCGACGATGGCGTGTACCTGGAAATCTGTGACCTGGCCGACGGCCGCACCAACGACGGCAACCGCAGCAGCTGCGCCGGCCAGCAGGCGTACAAGCTCAACACGCCGCCGAACCGCTCGCCGGGTTACTGCAATACGGCCTCGATGCCGAGCGACTGCACCGGCTTGCCGCCGACCGCCGTGCGCACCTTCAGCGTGGGCACCACCGCCGGTGCGACCCTGCTGAAGGATCCGCTGTGGTATGCCGCCAAGTACGGCAACGACCAGGGCGTGACCGTGGATGCCGACGGCGACCCGACCAACTACTTCCTGGTCACCAACCCGCTGTACCTGCGCGAGCAGCTGACCAAGGCGTTCGACGCCATCGGCACATCGTCCGGCTTCAGCGGTTCGACCGCGGTGGTGGGCGCGCGCGTCAACGCCAGCTCGTTCCTGGTGGTGCCGTCGTATGCCAGCCTCAACGACGGCAAGGACTGGGTGGGTGATGTCACTGCCTACTCGGTGTCTTCGAGCGGCGGCTTCGGCACCAAGCTATGGTCGGTGGCCGGGCGCCTGCCCACCACGTCCACGGCGGTGAATGATCGCAAGGTCTACACGGCCATCGCCGACGTCAACGCGGCCAACCGTGACGACAACGTGCGTGAGTTCCGTGCCACGGAGCTGGCGGTCGATCCGGACCACACCAGCAACGCCGAGATGTTCAACCGCCTGGGTTACACCGAGGGGGAGATCTCGGCCAACTTCGGCTCGGTCACCCCGAACCAGCTGGTGGCGTACCTGCGCGGCGATCGCTCGATGGAAGGCGCGGTGCTGAACTCCACGCCGTTCCGCACCCGCAGCAGCATCATGGGTGACATCATCAACTCCTCGCCGGTGGTCGCCACCAAGCGCGCCAACTATGGCTGGGCGGGCGCCAGCGGCTTGTCGCAGGACGCGCGTACGGCGTACACCGCCTTCGTCAAGGCCAAGTCCGGCACGGACGCGCGCGAGTACGTCTACGTGGGCGCCAACGACGGCATGCTGCACGCCTTCAACGACCAGGGCGACGAGCAGTTCGCCTATGTCCCGAACGGCGTGCTGGGCAACATGGCCTACCTGGCCAACCGCGCCTACCAGCACCGCTACTACGTGGACGGCAAGCTCACGCTGGGCGACGCGCTGGTCGACGGCAACTGGAAGACCGTGCTGGTCGGCGGCCTGGGCGCCGGCGGCCGCTCGGTGTACGGGCTGGACATCAGCAACCCGTCCGAGTTCGACGAAAGCAACGTGATGTGGGAAGTGACCTCCACTACGCAGCCGGACCTGGGCTACGTGATGGGCAAGCCGGTCGTGGTGCCGCTGCAGAACGGCCGCTGGGTCGCGCTGTTCGGCAACGGCTACAACAGCACCAATGGCCGCGCCGGCCTGTTCGTGGTGGACATCGCCACCGGCGCCGTGGTCAAGAAGATCATGGTGGACGACGGCATCGTCGGCAGCGAGACCGCCGCGGGCCTGTCCGAGCTGGGCTACAACGGCATGGGCAGCATCTCGGCCGTGGATACCAACTACGACGGCCTGGTGGACACCGTTTACGGTGGCGACCTGCACGGCAACATGTGGAAGTTCGACCTCAGCGCGGACGACGAGGCGAACTGGGGCACGTCCTACCAGGACGGCCTGGGCAACGCCAAGCCGCTGTTCATCGCGCGTGACCCGAGCGGCAACCGCCAGCCGATCACCGGCGGCATTGAAATCGCCGTGGGCCCGGGCACCGGCTACATGGTGTACTTCGGTACCGGCCGCTACTTCGCCGTGGGCGACAACGGGACCAAGGACGTCAGCAGCCTGTACGCGGTGTGGGACAACGGCACGGCCGTGGACAACTCGCGTGCGGCGCTGGTGCAGCAGACGCTGAGCGCCGGTTCGAATGGCGACCCGTCCACCCGCACGGGCAGCCGCAACTCGGTGAATTACTACACGCACCGTGGCTGGTACATGGACCTGATCGTCGGCACCGACGCGCAGGGCGAGCGCATGATTGCCCAGCCGCAGATTTCCGAAGGCAGCATCCTGTTCCCGACCTACACGCCTGGCGTGACCGCCGATTGCGATCCGGGCGGCCTGAACATGACCTACAAGCTGGCCTCGCTGACGGGCGCGCCGAACATGGGCACGGTGACACTTGAGCCCTCTGGCACGACGGTGGGCGGCGAGGACACCGTGGGCGTGGGTACCAAGGGTGACGCGCCGAACCAGAACGTGGGTTTGACGCACAACTCCACGCCGGACCAGGCGTTCTGCAACCCCGGCGATGACGACTGCACGTTGCCCGACGAGGACGGCGGCAGCGAGGCCCGCTGCACCGAGGTGATCCTGGACAGCCCCGACTCGACCAACACCCTGACCACCAACCGCGTGTGCGGCCGGCAATCCTGGCGACAGCTGCGATGACAACGAGGACTTCGAAGATGGACCTGGCTCGTATCCGTAACCGTCGCCGCGCAGCGGGCTTCACGCTGATCGAGCTGATGATCGTGGTGGCGATCATCGCGATCATCGCGGCGATCGCGTATCCCTCGTTCGCCGACCAGGTGCGCAAGTCGCGCCGGGGGCAGGCCAAGGCCGACCTGCTCGAGCTGGCGCAGCTGGCCGAGCGCTCGCGCACGGTGCACAACACTTACGCGGAGTTCGACCTGCCGTTCGCACAGTCGCCGCGCGAGGGTACGGCGCACTACACGATCCAGTGGGTCGGCGATCCGGATGCCTCCACGTTCGAGCTGGAGGCGGTGCCGCAGGGCAGCCAGGACAAGGATCCGTGCGGCACGATGAGCATCAACCAGGCGAACCAGAAGACGCCGTCGGCTGCCGACGTCACGCCCTCCTGCTGGTAACAAATCGTCTCGGAAAAGAAGTCGCGTTCGGGCGCTTGCATGCCTCCCGGAAATATCGTTACAATGCGCGCCCCCGCCCGAATAGCTCAGCCGGTTAGAGCACTTGACTGTTAATCAGGGGGTCGTTGGTTCGAGTCCAACTTCGGGCGCCAGAAATATCAAGGGCTTGCGGATCTTCCGCAGGCCCTTTTCTTTGTGGTGGGACAATTGGTGGGAAAATTAAGCTGTTTCAGGCGACTCCAAGGCGTCATCTGAGAAGGCGAGATCCTCGCCCTTGGGCAGCATCGGCGGCTGCACCACCTGCAGCTCGTGGTCGTATCGATCGGTCATCTGTGGTGTCACGTGGCCGGCCGCATCCTGCTTGTGCGCGCGCGTTCCACGCGTGTCGGTGATGCCGCGGTGCTTGAGCCCGTGCAGCGAGAACCGCTCGCTCTCCTCGATCACACCTTCCGCGATGGCGGTGGTGATCAGACGCTGCCATGCGGTCTTGAGAGTAGAGCGCGCCAGCGGCGTACCAGTCTGCGTTACCAGCAGCACTCGCTGCTCCGGTCGGAGAAGCAAAGGGCGCGCGTGCGCTTTGAGTCGCTCGGCGCGGTACTCGCGCAGCCACGTCCACGCCCAACGCAGTTCCTCGTTCCAGGCGGTGATGTTGTCGCGCGAGCCCTTGCGGCGCGAGCAACGCACACCTTCGCGCAGTGCATCGGCGTCGCTCAGGTCGGTCACCTCGATGCCGCGCAGGCGAGCGTTGTAGGCCAGAACCATGACGGCAGGCATGTAGGGCGGCACGGAACCTTTGCTGTGGAGTGGCAACGCTGCACGAGCCTTTGCGAACTCAAGCACGGCGAGGAAGGCATGCGGTTGCGGCATCTTGAACTGGGCACGCTCTCGTACGCTTCTAACGCCGCTGGCAGGGTTGGTTCGGCAATGGCCCATGCGGATGCCCCACGCGAATAGCCTGTGGAGATATCGCAGGACGTGGTTGGCCGTGGACGGGCGAGGGGGCAGGGCCGGCTGAATCATCCCGGCCTCGCGCCCCGTCGCTAGCGTCTCCACCAGTCGCTGCACCAGGGGCACAGACATGCGATCCACCTGCAGCTCGCCGAGCGTGCGGCCATCGCGCAGGATGAAGCCGCAGGCGATCGCCGCATGGTGGTCGTAATCGTCGCGAGAGCCCTTGGCTAACCCATTCCTCCTACGGCAAGACCACGATGCTGAAGAACCTGCGATGTGGCGAGTGCGCCCGGCTGCGGTGCAAGGCCGGCGCATTCGACCAGCTCCAGATCAAGTGCCCGCGCTGCGGCACGCTCAACCATGAAGGCCGGGAGCCTCACCTCAGATCGCCGCGAGCGATTCGACCACGAAGGCTCTCACCATGACCAACCAGCTATTGAAAGGCGACGCCCTGAAGATCCTGCCCACGTTCGACGCGGAATCGTTCGACGCGCTCATCACTGACCCGCCGTATGCCAGTGGCGGTGTCACCGCCGCTGCGCGCGCGCAAGCGCCTTTGAGGAAGTACGTTCAGGGTGGCGGCCCACACCTGCATGCGGACTTCGTTTGCGATGAGCGCGACCAGCGCGCCCACCTTCGCTGGATGCACCTGTGGCTGACCGAGTGCGCGCGCGTACTAAAGGATGGGGCGCCTGTACTGCTGTTCACCGACTGGCGGCAGCTCCCGCTCACCACCGACGCGCTGCAGCTGGCGGGCTTCACTTGGCGCGGTATCACGGTCTGGGATAAGACCGAAGGCGTACGGCCGCAGCTCGGTCGCTTCCGCAACCAGGCCGAGTACATCGTTTGGGGTAGCAAGGGCCACATGCCGCTGCAGCGCCGCGCGCCGGTGCTTCCGGGTGTCATCCGCGAGCCCGTGCGCAAGGCCGACAAGCACCACCTCACGGGCAAGCCGACCGCGCTGATGCGCCAGTTGGTACGGATCTGCGAGGCAGGCGGGAGGATCCTTGATCCATTCGCAGGCAGCGGCACGACGCTAGTGGCGGCTGCTGCCGAGGGATTCTGTTGTGCCGGTATTGAAATGACCGATCACTACGCGAAGGTCGCTCGCGCGAGAATGAGTCAGCGCAGTTGACAGATAGAGAGGGGGCGAAAGCCCCCTCTCGATGATCACTGTTTTGCCATTGCGGCGCGAAAGATGCTTGCCGGATCTATCATGTGCTCGTGACTATCTTGGCCGCCTTCCATCTCAATCCAGCGAATTGTGCCGGTAAATTTGCTATCACCGTCGACGTAGTCGTCGGTCACGGGCGACTGCGCATCACGACCAACCTCCGTGTACTCGTAACCGAAGCCTATGGATTCAGTGCGATCGAGGCGTCCGGTCCCAACCTGCTCGCCGTCGAGGTACAAGGTGATGGTTCCGCCCCTACCTAGCCCACCTCCGTCGTAAGCGAATTCCACCCGTACCTGATGTTCGCCCTCCGGAGTCGGTCGCTCTCCGCGCACGTGTGTCCAGTGAAGGCCAAACAGGTTGTAGCAAAAGGTGGGAACGCTCTCTTTGAGGTATAGAGACCACCCGCCTCCGTGTCCGCCGAGGTTGAGAATGACGCCGTTGGCGCCACCAGTGGGCACCTCAATGAGCGCGGTGAGCGACCATGAGCGATTGCGCCAATTGACCACGTGCTGCTCGACCATTCCCCCCATCCCAGGTAATAGTATTTGGCGGTCACCCACCAAGGTCGGCCTGCCAGCGACATCCGGCAACACCCGTTCGAAGCCTCGGTCGTCCAGCGGCAAGACGTTGTATTTACACGCCTCGATCAGGAACAGGCGTTGTAGTTCGCGCAGCTTCGCGGGAAGCTCCTTGGAGAGATCGTGTGCTTGCGTCCAATCGTTGTTACCGTCGTACAGCTCCCACTTGTCATCGTCGAGGGCAATGCCCGCGTCGCCCGTGGTTTCCCAAGGGGTGCGATGCTTGGTGACCGCCGACCAGCCTTGGTGGTAGATGCCGCGGTTGCACATCATCTCGAAGTACTGGGTGTCGTGACGCTCGGGCGCGTCTCCGTCGTCGAAGCTGTAGGTCATGGAGGTGCCTTCGAAAGGCTTCTGCATGACCCCGTTTACGAATGTCGGTGCCGGCAGGCCGGCGGCATCGAGCACCGTTTGGGCGACATCAATCACGTGGCAGAATTGGTGCCTCAACTCGCCTCTGGCGCTGATGCCGGCGGGCCAGTGCACGATCGTACCGTTGCGGGTGCCTCCCCAGTGCGATGCCACCTGTTTGGTCCACTGGTAAGGCGTGCACATGGCATGCGCCCAACCCACCGCATAATGTGGCGTCGATTCGGGGCCGCCGAGCTTGTCCAAGCGCGCATTGAAGTATTCGGGCGTCTCCAACTCACCCATGCCGCTGATGCTGATCAGCTCATTGAACGTGCCCTGTAGCGAACCCTCTGCCGAAGCGCCGTTGTCGCCGATGATCAGATAGATCAGGGTGTCATCCAAGAGTTCTAGCCTTTCCAGCTCGTCTATCAGCAGGCCGACGTGGTGATCGGTGTGCTCAAGGAAGCCTGCGTAGTTCTCCATCTGGCGGCGCAAGAAGGGCTTGAGCGCCTCATCCATTTCGTCCCAGGCCGGGATGCCCTCGCTACGCGGTGTGAGTTCGGCATCAGATGGAATGACGCCCAGTTCCTTTTGCCGTGCGAACGTGCGCTCGCGCTGGACGTCCCAACCCTCATCGAACTTGCCCCTGTACTTGTCCGCCCACTCCTTGGGGCAATGGTGCGGCGCATGTGTCGCGCCGGTGGCGAAGTACATGAAGAAGGGCTTGTCCGGGGCCAGCGCCCGCTGCTGGCCGATCCAGGTGATGGCACGCTGGGTGAGGTCCGGCGTTAAATGGTAGCCCTGCTCGGGAGTGCCCCACGGTTCCATCGGCGTGATGCCCTCACGCAGCGTCGGATACCACTGGTCAGTCTCGCCGCCAAAGAACCCGTAGAAGTATTCGAAGCCATTGCCAGGCGTCGGCCAACGGTCAAACGGCCCGACCGGGCTGGTCTCCCAGACCGGCACTTCGTGGCATTTGCCGATATGCGCCGTCGCGTAGCCGTTGAGCTTAAGCACCTCGGGCAGTGGCGCACAGGTGTTGGGCCGCATAGAGCTGTAACCGGGTGCAGAGGTAGCGAACTCGGTGATCGCGCCCATGCCCACGGTGTGATGATTGCGGCCGCCGATGAGCGCCGCGCGCGTCGGCGAGCACAGCGCGGTCGTGTGGAATCGGGTGTACTTCAATCCACCTGCAGCCAGACGTTCCGCGGTGGGCGTATGACAGGGGCCACCGAACGCGCTCGACGCCCCAAAGCCGACGTCGTCGAGTAGGACCACCAAAACGTTGGGCGCGCCTGAGGGCGGGCGGAGCGGCGTGATAGGCGGGAACTTGGCAGCCGGATCCCGTGCGTCATAGGTGGTCGGTCCAACGGGCGGGATGTCAGGGACAGGCAAGACGCTCCGTGCGACGTCGGTATTTTTGGGAAATGACTTCCGGTCATTCATGGGTTGCCTCCGCTGGCTCCAAGTCGCTTGAAGTCTGAAGTCCATGGGGGGGCGCCACCAACAGTGATCCTACTTAGGAACCCTCAGAGAAATTACCGTACCCCGGCGCGCGCAGTCGTCGCCCCGCCACGCCTGCGGTCTTCGTGCCCCCTTTTTTCTGCACCCCCGCGCCACCGGGCGAGGCGGCGCCGCTGCTGGCGATCGAGGTCCGCCGTCACGCCACCGCCGCCCTGCGGAACCCTGCCCCGCGACGCCCTGCAGACCTACCTCGACCACCTCGACGCGGCCGTCGACGGGCTGCTCGCTTGAGGGCGATCACTTCTTGGTCGCGTTCGCCGGCATGGCCGACGCGATATTCGATGAGGCGGCCATCCACGACGGCTGTTGGGTTCCGCGAGCGGGCGGGGTCGATGGCGGCGCGCTGTCGCCCCGCAGATGGCATCTTTATCTGGCAGTACGCCCTCTGGTATTTAGACAATGCAGGTCTGATGCCTGAAGGCGTGGCGCCGGTGCATAGAGGCTGAGTCAGACGAGCAGCTGCAGGGCGGCCCCCGAGGACCGTCCTGCATTCCCCTGTCCTAATATCACGCCGCTGCTCGGCTTGAAGCAGCCGCCTGCGCATTGCCACCGGACTTGGCGAGAAGGGTCAACTTTTCATCCGTCGACTTCTCTTCCTTCAGCGTGTCCAGCAGAAGGGGGAGAGCGTCCGTGTAGCCCAGCTGCTTGGCGAGCGCGGCCAAGGTGCCATACGCGGCGATTTCATAGTGCTCAACCTTCTGGGCACCGCCAATCAGGGCCGCGTCGCGCAGGGGGCCTTCTTCGATGGAGTCGATGATCTCCTTGCCTTCTTCCACGAGACCTTCCATTGCGGCGCATTTGATGCGCTTAAGGCGCACACCTAGCAGCTCCACGACTTGGTCAATTCGCTCTACCTGGCCTTGCGTCTCTTCGAGGTGCGTCTCGAAGGCCGTGCTGAGCTCGGGATTGCTTGACGCCCGCGCAAGCTTGGGCAAAGCCTTCGTCAGCTGCCTCTCAGCGCTGTAGATGTCCGAAAGCTCGTGAATGAAGAGGTCTTCGATGGTCTTGATCGCCATTGTGCTCTCACTCCAACATTTGTCTTGTGGAGGACCAACGTAGGCGTAGTCGTGTTAACGACATACCCCTTCGGCGTGATGTGCTTTGCGAGGTCTGTGAACTGTTCAAGCGATCTGAGCGGCCGCGCTACAATTCCCGCCAGCACTCTCCCGTAATGCGAGCTATTTGCTCGGGGAGGTGAGAACGTGAAGGGTGCGGCGGCAACCCCTTCCTCCGAGGGCTCACTCTGCGGTAACAGCAAAAGGCGCAGCGTGGGGTTGCGGTGATCTCACCGCCTAGGAGTAGATGATGTCCAGTAATGATCGCAATACGAAGCCGCAGGAGGGCGAAACTCGCCCCCAGAGTGATGTCGAGAAGCAGCGTCAGCAGCAGCAGGAGAATTCTCGTCCGGCTGAAGATAAGGAAGGCGATAAGCCGACCCAACGCAAGCCGTAACGCGCGCGTTTCTGACTGAAGAACGCGTTTCTGACTGAAGAAGCTGATGGCTGCAAAGGGAGGCTGCGCGGAAGCGCGGCCTTTTTTATGATCTGATTGAGGGCTTGAGATGTCCAGGCGCACGCAGGCTAGTGAGTTGATGGGGCTTGTTGTTCACCAGCTGCGACCGGCTGCGACCACAACCATGGCCTCCTGCAGCCGATGCGGACGCACTAGTCCCGGCGGACGGATCTGTGCTGACTGCTTGGGAGATGACTTGGGCAAGATGATCGGAAACAAGGGTGCGGCAATGCGCTGGCTGGAGTCCGTAAGGCGGGCTACCCAAGACGAGGGCACGGTACTTCTCTACGCAGCGAAAGAAGATGCCCTGAGAGGATGATCAAGTAAGCGTTGAATGGAGATCTGCGGATGAGCGGTCTAGGCGCGGCTATTGAAGACGCCAGCCGCGCAACCACTTGCTTAACCGGTAGGAACCCTTCGGCAACAACAATGTTCGCTGCTTGGATGGTACAAGCGACGCGCTCATTGAGAACGCATCCTCATGGGGGCGAAATGCCACATGGGCCAAGAACGTCGGGGCAATCCAGCGGAGGAAGAGAGCCGACTTGGATCGAAGCGCTGCATAGAGCGTTTTCATAAAGCCTCCGTCCGCATCAGGTGCGGTCCATTTGATCCGCCATTCGAAGGATCTCAGGGGTGAGGACGGGGAGCACGGCTGAGAAGCGCCCAACCTAGAGTCTACGCGCAAGCGCATCATGCGCTGATTCGGTGCGAGAGCGCTTTCCTTGAAGGGGCTGTTTATCTGGCGTTCCTTTGCTCGGGTCCCTCCGTCGCCCGTGAATCCAGCGCGCTGTATCGGGATGGCGTAGGGTGGTGAGGGCTGCAGAGAGTGAAGGCTTGACTTCAATGCATGAAGTGGAGTCATCGACTTGACCCGGTGCCCATTACCCAGCCCCGAGAAGGAGTGGGAAAAATGCCGATACGCGCCAACCCCTGCCGGAGATACCATGAGGTGGCGGGGAAAAGAGGCCGCCCTAAGTACTTGATTGAAAATCAAAGTGGCTATAACTGTTAATCAGGGGGTCGTTGGTTCGAGTCCAACTTCGGGCGCCAAATACATGAAAGGCTTGCAGGCAACTGCAGGCCTTTTTTGTTGGCTTCGGCTGGGGACGTTCGGGAAGCAGATCAGCGCTTCCGACCCAGGTTCGAGATCCGCTGTAGCGTCGGCCGCTTGCTGTCTAGGGGATCAACCGCATGAGGCCTGAAGATCGGGGGAGAGCACATGGCTCGCGTGCGCCCGACAACCAGGTTCACTTGGGTAGCGGGTGCCTATGGAACAATCGATCGTAGAGCTTGAGATAGAAGTCACGCTGCTTCCAGCATCCAGCCGAAAGCGCTCGGACTATCGCCCAAACCACAAGCACCCATTGACGGGCGAGTATTTCCTGGGGCACGTCACTTTCCACGACGGCCACGTTGATCCCGGCACGGTCGGGCGCGCTCACGTCCGGATCCTCGCGTACTACCACGATATCGAGTCCCTCATGGCGTTCGGTTCATGGACGATCTGGGAGGGGGCCCACCACGTGGGCAGCGTGCGGATTGCGGATGTCGGATCGTTCGTGGATCGTTAGCGGTAACGTTTGGACGACGCTACGCGCAGGGCAGCGCCGGGTGTCCACTGAACACTGGTTAGTCCACTCTGGTATCCGGCCTCGGAGGCTCTTCATGAAACGCGACAGGGATTTCTCGGCGCGAGCGCCCTTGGACCAGGCGTTCGTTCTTCAAAATACGTGGTGCGATATTTGTCAGGAGGCCGATATCGGCTTGGCTAACCCAACGGAATACGAAGAGGACGGTCGCGTATTCGTCGAAGGCGCATGCGCCAGATGTGGTAATGGGATCGTTACCGAGCTGTCGGCGTTGTAAGTAAAACTACGGCATCAAGAACGGCAAACTTACCGAAGAAAAAGTATTCACCGCGGCCCAAGCTGGCCACTCCCTTGCCCGTGGAGTGTCCGTGATGCCCGGTTCCAAGAAGCCCAACATCCTCGTCATCTTCGGTGACGACATCGGTATCCCGCAGATCAGTGCCTATACCCGCGGCCTGATGGGCTACCAGACCCCGAACATCGATCGCATCGCCAACGAGGGTGCGCTGTTTACCGATTCCTACGGCCAGCAGAGCTGCACCGCGGGGCGCGCCTCGTTCATCCTTGGGCAGGAGCCCTTCCGCACCGGCCTGTTGACCATCGGCATGCCCGGCGACCCCCATGGCATCGCCGAGTGGATGCCCACTATTGCCGACGTGCTGAAGACCGCGGGCTACGCGACCGGCCAGTTCGGCAAGAACCACCTGGGCGACCAGGACCAGCACCTGCCGACCAACCACGGCTTCGACGAGTTCTTCGGCAACCTCTACCACCTCAACGCCGAAGAGGAGCCGGAAGGCTATTTCTATCCGAAGGATCCCGCGTTCAAGAAGAAGTACGGGCCGCGCGGCGTTATCCATTCCCACGCCGGCGGCAAGGTCGAAGACACCGGCCCGCTCAACAAGAAGCGCATGCCCACGGTGGACGAGGAGTTCCTCGGCGCCGCGCAGAAATTCATCGACAAGAGCGTGAAGGACGACACCCCGTTCTTCGTCTGGTTCAACACCACGCGCATGCATGTGTTCACCCACCTCAAGCCCGAATCCGATGGCGTGACCGGCAAGGGGCTGCATGCGGATGGCATGGTCGAGCATGACGGGCATGTCGGGCAGCTGCTGGACCAGCTCGACAAGCTGGGCATCGCCGACGACACCATCGTGGTTTACACCACCGACAACGGCGCCGAGATCGCGCTGTGGCCCGATGGCGCGATGACCCCGTTCCGCGGCGAGAAGGGCACCACCTGGGAAGGCGGCATGCGCATCCCGATGATGGCCCGCTGGCCGGGCGTGATCAAACCTGGCACGGCCTACAACGACATCATCTCGCTGATCGACTGGTTCCCGACCCTCTGCGCGGCGGCGGGCGTGGACGACGTCGTGGGCAAGATGAAGAAGGGCTTCAAGGCGGGTGACAAGACCTTCAAGGTGCACTTGGATGGCCACGACTTCGGGCCGTACTTCCAGGGCAAGGAAAAGGAAGGGCCCCGAAAGGCGCTGTACTACTTCGACCAGGGCGGCAACCTCAACGCGGTGCGCTATGCGGACTGGAAGGTGAGTTTTGCCGTCGCCAGCCATGGCAACATCGCCACGGCAACGCGCGAGGTGACCTCCTGGGCGACGATCGCCAACCTGCGGATGGATCCCTACGAGCGCGGCATGGAAGAGGGGGGCGGGGCGACCCAGTTCCTCGGCCAGCAGATGTGGCTGCTGGTGCCGATCCAGGGACTGATCAAGCAGTTTTTCTCCGACTTCGGCGACTACCCCTACCAGACCGGCAGTTCGCTCAACGCCGCCGGCATCAACTACGGCCTGCTGCAACAGCAGGATGCGATGAAGCGGCTCAAGGAGCTGGAGACGATGCGGACGAACTGACGCCATCCGGCGTCGGGGGGGCTTGCGGGCCACCGCAAGCCTCCGGCCTCGCCATGTCCTACGGCGCAGCCCCCACCACATGCGTCTCCCCCACCGGCATCTCCAGCGCCTTGCGTACCGCAACCGACAGGTCCGCCCGGGTAAACGGCTTGGCGAGGAGGCTCATGCCGCGCGCCACGCTACCGTGCGCGGCCATGTCGCGTGGATAGCCGGAGGTCAGCAGTACGCGCAGGTCCGGCTTGCGCAGCTTGGCCTGCTGGGTGAGCTCCCAGCCGCTCATGCCGGGCATCACGATGTCCGAAAGCAGCAAGTCCACGCGCACGTCCGGGCGTTCCAGCAGCCGCAAAGCGGAGGCGCCGTCATGCGCCTCCAGCACCCGATAGCCCAGGTGCCGCAGCGCTTCGACCGTATAGGCCCGCACGTCGTCATTGTCTTCGGCGACGAGCAGCGTCTCCTCCGGCGCATCGACGCCGGCCATCAGCGGTGCAGCATCTTCGCGAGACAGCGGCAAGGGCAGGTCCGAACGCGGGAACAGCAGCGTGACCATCGTGCCCACGCCCGGCGTCGACTCCAGCAGCACATGGCCGCCGGACTGCTTGACGAAGCCATACACCATCGGCAGTCCCAGCCCGGTGCCGCGCCCCACTTCCTTGGTGGTGAAGAACGGCTCGAACACGCGCGTCATGGTCTCGTGCGACATGCCATGCCCGGTGTCGCGAATCCGCAGGCGGACATAGTCGCCCTCGGCGATATCCGGGTGGTGGGCGGCGTAGTCCTCGTCCAGATGCACGTTGCCCGCTTCGATGGACAACACGCCGCCCTCGGGCATGGCGTCGCGCGCGTTCACCGCCAGGTTGAGGATGGCGCTTTCCAGCTGCGCCGGATCCAGCTCCACGCACCACGCATCGGTGGGGACATCGACCTCCAGCCGCACCAGTTCGCCCAGCGCACGCTGCAGCATGTCCTGCATGCCGTGCATGTGCGCGCCGATATCGACGGCCTGGCTCTGCAGCGGCTGCTGGCGCGCGAAGGCGAGCAGGCGCTGGGTCAGCGAGGCGGCGCGCGATACGCCGCGCATCGCGTTGTCCAGCGCGCGCGCCGGCCGCGCGGCGGTGTCGCCGAGGTGGTCGATCATCATCCGCGCATGCTCGATGTTGCCGGCGATGATCGTCAGGATGTTGTTGAAGTCGTGGGCGATGCCGCCGGTCAGCTGGCCGACCGCCTCGATCTTCTGGCTCTGCCGCAGCGCGGCTTCGGCCTGCCGGCGCGCCGTGGTTTCCACCGCTTCGGACACGATGGCCGAGACCTGGCCATCCGGGTCCTGCAGCGGCCGGAACGAGAAGTCGAAACTGCGCGTGCCGGTGGGCAGCTGCAGTTCCAGTTCATGGCGCGATTCATGCCCCTGCGCGGCCGCCGCGACCGCCGCGCGGATCAGCTCCGGCGCGCCCGGCGTGGCCGCGAACCACGCCGAATCGGCGAAGGCCTGTCCGGCCACCTCCGGCAGCGTGGAGAGGATCGCCGCCAGCGAAGCGACGTTGGCCTGCACGATGTCCCCATGGATCGTCAGCAGGTTCTGGTGCTGGAAGCTGGACTGGAACACGGCCTGCAAGCGGCTCTCGCTGCGGCGCAGGTCGGCGGTGCGGGCCAGCACCTGGTGTTCGAGTGATTCGTTGATCTGCCGCAGCGACAGTTCCGCGCGCTTGAGGTCGCTGATGTCGCGGGCCAGGGTGTAATAGCCGGTGATGGCGCCGTGCGCATCGTGCTCCGGCACGCCGTCTACCTGCGCGTAACGCACCGAGCCATCGGCACGCGGCAGGTGGGTTTCGAAGTTGACCCGTTCGCCGCGCAGCACGCGTTCCAGGTGCGGACGGGCGCGCTCGAAGGCGTCCTGCCCGATGGCCTGCTGGATCGACTGGCCGACCAGCGCCTCCGGCGGCACGCCATACCAGTCCAGGCTGGCATGGTTGACGAAGCGGAAGTGGTGGTCCGTGCCGAAGTGGGTGATCAGCGCGGGCAGCGAATCGGTGATCAGCTGCAGGCGGTCGCGGCTTTGCTGCAGTTCGGCCTCGGCGTGCGCGAGCCGGGCGCGTTCCTCGCGTTCGGCCAGTGCGCGCAGCACGGCGTCGGGCAGGCGCTGAAGGCGCTGCTTGACGACATAGTCGCGCGCGCCACGGGTCAACGCCTGCACCGCCAGTTCCTCGGTCAACGTGCCGGAGACGAAGATGAAGGGAATCTCCGGCGCGTGCTCGCGGGCGAGGGTGAGCGCGGTATCGCCATCGAAGCCGGGCAGCACGTGGTCGGCCAGGATCACGTCATGGCCACCATCCTGGATGGCGCGCAGGAAATCGTCCCGCGTCCACACGCGTTCGGTGGTGAACGCCAGGTGCGCACGCTTTAGTTGGGCGACGATGAGTTCGGCGTCGAGCGCGCTGTCCTCCAGCATGAGGATGCGGATCGGCGCGGGATGTTGCGCCTCAGCCATTGCCGCGGAAGGACCCGGCCGGCGGCGTGCGATGCGGCGGCGGCTGGTTGGTGATGCCCCAGAACATGCCCAGGCCCTGGATGGCCTCGAAGAACTCCTTGAAGTCCACCGGTTTGACGACAAAGGCATTCACGCCCAACTCGTAGCTCCTCACCAGGTCACGCTCCTCTTTGGAGGACGTGAGCATAACGACGGGGGTACTGCTCAGGGCGGGGTCTTTGCGGACTTCGGCGAGAACTTCTAAACCGTTCAGTTTCGGAAGCTTGAGATCCAGCAGCACGACGACCGGCCCACCGTGATGGGTGCCGGCATAGGCGCCTTCCGAGCGCAGGTAGTCCAGCGCCTCGGCCCCGTCGCGCACATGGGTGACTTCGTTGAGCAGTTGGCAGCGGGCGAGCGCGGCCAGCGTCAGTTCGGCATCTTTCGGGTTGTCTTCCACCAGCAGGATCGGGCGCAGGTCCCTCATGTATCGGCTCCGGAAAAGAAGGGAACGGTGAAGTGGAAGGTGGCGCCCTTGCCGAGTTCGCCCTCGGCCCAGGTACGGCCGCCGTGGCGGTCGATGATGCGGCGCACGTTGGCCAGACCGATGCCGGTGCCCTCGTACTCGTCGGCATGATGCAGGCGCTGGAAGACGCCGAACAGCTTGTCGACATAGCGCGGGTCGAACCCGCAGCCATTGTCCTTCACGTGGAAGATGTCCTCGTGTTCGGTGCGCGCATGGCCAATCTCGATCACCGGCTCGGGCGTGTGGCGGGTGAACTTGATGGCATTGGAGAGCAGGTTCTGCCAGACCAGGCGCAGCATCGCCGGGTCCACTTCCACGCGCGGCAGCTTGGCCATCCGCCATTGGATCGAGCGGCCGGCATATTCCATGTCGAGCTTGCTGCGCACGTCCTCGGCGAGCACGCCCATGTCCACCGACGCCAGGCCCAGGGTGGAGCGGCCCATCTGCGAAAAGCTCAGCAGGTCGTCGACCAGCGTGCCGGCGGACTTGGCCGATTCGACGATGGTGGCCAGGAAGCGGCGCTCGGTGTCGTCCAGGCGCTCGCCGGCCGAGGCGCCGAGCAGTTCGGAGTAACCGACGATGTGGCGGAACGGGGCGCGCAGGTCGTGGCTCACCGAATAGGAGAAGGCTTCGAGCTCCTTGTTGCTGCGCAGGAGCTGCTCGTTGAGCTCGGCCATTTCCTCGGCCTTGCGCAGCACGATGTCGACGATGGCGGTGCGCAGTTCCAGCGCCGAATCGCGGTCCACTTCCTGCCAGGGCAGCGACTGCTGGCGCACGGTCTGCTTCCACGCCTCGAAGGACATGCGCGGGGTCAGCACCTGGGCCTGCGCCTTGTGGCGCGGGTCGCCGCCCCAGCGCACGGTGCGCACCACCTCGGGACGGAACCACAGCACGAAGCTGTCGTGCAGCTGGGAGATGGAGATGGCGAGCACGCCACTGGCCGGGCCGCAGAAGGCGTCAGCCTCCTGCCAGGCCGCGGGCAGCTTCTCGGTCCAGAACACGTCCTGATCGCCGTGGTGCAGCGTGAGCCAGTGGACGAGGTCGAGGATCTGCGACTGGCTGGGGCAGTCGCCCAGCATCACGCAGACGCCGCGATGGACGATGGCCGCGCCGCCGGCACCGGTGAGCGCCAGCAGGCTCTCCGGGTCGCGGCCCAGCGCGGCCATGAAATCCTCGTCGCCGGCCATGCGCGCCAGCAGGCGCACCTGGATGGCGCGCCGGGCGATGCGTTCTTCCACCGCCAGCGCGCGTTCCTTGAGTGCGATCTGCAGCGAGAGGATCTGGCCGATGAACTCGCAGGCAGTACGCACGTGGTACGGCACGCGGCGGGCGGCGCGGTTATGGCAGGAAATCAATCCCCACAGCTGGCCTTCGCGGATGAGCGAGACCGACATCGAGGCGCCGGTGCCCATGTTGCGCATGTACTGCAGGTGCACCGGCGAGACGCTGCGCAGCACCGACGCGCTGAGGTCGGTGGGCGGTTCGTCGGCGCGTGCGCCATCGCGCAGCAGCGGCACCGGCACGTAATCGCAATCGGCGATCAGGCGCACGCGGTTGCGCTGGTACAGGGCGCGCGCCTGGGCGGGGATGTCGGATTCCGGGAAGCGCAGGTCCATGTACGACGGCAGGATCTCGTTGCGATCCTCCGCCACCACCACGCCGTTCCATTCCTTGTCGAACTGGTAGACCAGCGTGCGGTCGAACTGCGCCAGGGTGCGCACGTGCTCGCTGGCGATGGCGCACTGCTCGGCCACGCTGGTGGCCTTCTCGATCTCGGCCATGAACTGCCGGATCGCCGGGTACAGGTCTTCCAGCGAGCCGGGCTCGCCGGCAATGGGCGCCTCCATCTCGACCAGCAGGCAGTGGGTCGAGCGGTGCGCCAGCGTGTGATGCGGGCCGGCCTCGCCGAGCTTCAGGGCGCCGAGGAAGGCGGAGGTGTCCGGCGCGAGCGCGGCAAGCGTGGCCTGCGCGTGTGCCAATGCGCCGCCGAGCACCTGGTCGAGCGGTTGCCCCAGCGGATCACCGAATGCCTCGACCAGCGCGGGATCGGCCACCGCGCGTTCGATCACCACCCATCGCGAAGGATCGACCACCAGCAGCAGACCGTAGGGCTGGATCGCGCCGGGCGTATGGATGGGCTCACGCGCGCAGGCGGAAAGGTCCAGCGTCGGGTCAAGCACGGTGTCTGGGGGCATTCGGGGCTCCTGTTGCGGACCGCGCTTTCCCGGCGCGCGAGGCGACTGCGCCACGTTCGGCAAAGTGCGCGCATCGGCGGGAATGTCGCGTATTCCGGCGTCCCGGCATCTTGCCGGAATCTCCCCATGATTCCCACCTGCACGCATCGGGCGCGCGAAGGCGCGTGAAGATCAGGCGAATGCTTCGCGCAGGTGCACGTGGACGCGCGTGAAGGCGGCGCGTGCGCCGGCCACGACGTCGGCTTCCTCGTGCGCGTCCAGGGCGACGGCATCGAGCGCCGAGGTGAAGCGACGCCAGTGGTTGGCCACGCCCTCGGCCGCGGGTGCGAGGTGCGAGGCACCGAAATGCACGCCCAGTCCCAGCGATGACGCGAGCTTGAGGATGACCGCGGCCCCCAGGTTCGAACCCTCGGCGACGTAGAGCCACCCCAGCGCGGCGGGAAGCGGCAGCGACGATGCCGGCAACTCGCGGCGTGGCGGCGGCAGGTCACCGCCCAACGCGCACAGGTCCGCGGCGACGAGGTCAAGGCGCGTGCGCGCCGCGAGATCCGGAAAGTGGGCCAGCAGGTCGGCACGCGCATACAGCGGGGCGATATCGGCGTGGAAGCCGTGCTGCATGCGCAGGAAGCCGGCGAAGCGCGCGCGGTCGCGGAAGATGCCTTGGGCCATGACCGCATGATCCAGCCGCGCATGCGTATCGCGGGTCAGCTGACGCAGGTTTTCGACGCGCGATGCGGCAGCGAGGGGGGAAGGGCCGAGCATGCGTTCAGCCTAACAGGATCGCTGGCGCGATTCCGCCAGCATTTTTACTGGCGGCGCGGCCGTAGATTTTCCGACGAACCGCGGCGCCATCGAGCATAGGATCCCAGCCCTCCGTTCCTGCGAGAACCGCAATGGCCTCCGCCAAGAAGCCCAACTTTCTCGTCATCATGGGTGACGACATCGGCTGGATGAATCCAAGCTGCTACCACCGCGGCATGATGGGGTACTGGACGCCCCACATCGACCGCATCGCCAATGAAGGGGCGCTGTTCACCGACTGGTACGGCCAGCAAAGCTGCACGGCCGGCCGCGCCGCCTTCATCACCGGCCAGTGCCCGATCCGTCCCGGGCTGACGAAGGTGGGCCTGCCGGGCGCGGATATCGGCATCCAGCCCGAGGACCCGACCATTGCCGAGATCCTGCAGCCCCTGGGCTACGTCTCCGGCCAGTTCGGCAAGAACCATCTCGGCGACAAGAACAAGTTCCTCCCCACGGTGCACGGCTTCAGCGAGTTCTTCGGCAACCTCTACCATCTCAATGCCGAGGAGGAGCCGGAAGATCCGATGTATCCGAAGGACCCGCGGTTCAAGGAGATGTTCGGCCCGCGCGGCGTGCTCAAGGCCTGGGCGACCGACAAGGAGGACACCCGCGACGAGAAGCGTTGGGGCGTCGTGGGCCGGCAGCGCATCGAGGACACCGGGCCCTTGACCAGGAAGCGCATGGAGACGGTGGACGAGGAATTCCTCGGCGGCGCGCTGGATTTCATCGAACGCCAGGCGAATGCCGGGCAGCCGTTCTTCTGCTGGATGAACACCACGCGCATGCACGTGTGGACGCACCTCAAGCCGGCCTCGCAAGGCGTGACGGGCCTGGGCATCTATCCCGACGGCATGGTCGAGCTCGATGGCTACGTGGGACAGCTGCTGGACAAGCTCGATGAACTGGGCATCGCCGACGACACGGTGGTGGTGTTTACCACCGACAACGGCGCCGAAGTGCTCAGCTACCCGGACGGTGGCCAGACCCCGTTCCGCGGCGAGAAGGCGACCAACTGGGAAGGCGCGTTCCGCGTGCCGATGGTGATCCGCTGGCCGGGCGTCATCGCGCCGGGCAGCGTGGTCAATGACGTCTGCGCGCACGAGGACCTGATGGTGACGTTCGCGGCCGCCGCCGGCGACGCGGACGTCAAGCAGAAGTGCAAGGAAGGCACGTACACCGCCAATGGCAAGACCTTCCACGTGCACCTGGACGGCTACAACCTACTCGACGCATTCAAGGCGCACCGGAGCGGCCCGCGCCCGCCCCAAGGCAATGCCGAGCCCGGCAAGGCGGAAGGGGATGCATGGCCGCGGCAGGAATTCATCTACTGGAACGATGATGGCCAGTTGTGCGGCATCCGCCTGAAGAACATCAAGCTCAATTTCCTGCAGCAGATGGGCAAGGGGCTGGATGTCTGGACCCAGGAATTCACCAACTACCGCATCCCGCGTGCCTACAACCTGCGCAGCGATCCGTTCGAGCGCGCCGACGAGAGCGGGATGCCGTTCCAGACGTCCAACCAGCTGTATTACATCGTGCCTGCCCAGGCCGTGGTGGCGAAGTGGCTGGGTACCTTCAAGGACTTCCCGCCACGGCAGAAGTCGTCGAGCTTCAATGTGGATGCCGTGGTGGAGCACATCATGGACGCTGCCGCGAAGGGCCCGGGCCGCTGAAGACACGCGCCACCGCGCGCCGGGGGCTTGGCGGAAGGTCGTAGGCACGCCAGCATGGGCATCCTTTTTGGGATGCCCTCATGCTGCTGCCCACCGCCACGCTCGCCGGCTTCCTGTCCGGCGCCGGACTCATCGTCGCCATCGGCGCGCAGAACGCCTTCGTCCTGCGCCAGGGGTTGCAGCAGCGGCACGTCGCGCTGGTGGTGGCGACGTGCGCGCTGGGCGACATCATGCTGATTCTCTGTGGCGTGGCCGGGATCGGGGCGATCGTGCAGGCTTGGCCGGTCGTGCTGGATGTGTTCCGCTTCGGCGGCGCCGCCTTCCTGCTGTGCTACGGCCTGCTGGCGGCGAGGCGCGCGTGGACGGGCAGCGGCGCATTGGCGCCCGGCGCGGATTCGGGCGGCAGTTGGCGCGGAACGCTCGTTGCCTGCCTCGCCTTTACGTTCTTGAACCCCCACGTGTACCTGGACACGATGATCCTGCTGGGGAGCCTCTCCACCCGCTATCCCGGCGCCGCGCAGTGGGCCTTCGCCGTGGGGGCATGCCTGGCCAGCGTGTTGTGGTTCTCGATGCTGGGCTTCGGCGCGCGGCTGTTGTTGCCGCTGTTCCGCCAGCCGAGGGCCTGGCGCATCCTCGATGGCCTGGTCGCGGTGTTCATGCTGACGCTGTGCGTGCTGTTGCTGGTCAAGCCGCTGCGCTGAAGGCGGGGCGGACGGCTCAGGCGGCCGGCCGCGTATCGGCCAGCACGCCGGTGCGTCGCAGCGCCGGCAGCGCCACCACGCGGCGCCCGACCAGATAGACCACGAGCGGCAGCACCCAGCTCACCCACAGCAGCGTGGCGATCATCGTCGGGGGCGCGGCCAGCGTCATCAGGCCCGGGATTCGGATCATCAGGCGGAACGTCACCGGCGCCAACGTCACCAGGTAGCAGCAGGTCATCGCGCGGCGATGCAGGGTGACGTGGCCGCGAAGGATCGCCCGCAGGCCGAGCAAGGCGCAGGTCAGCCACGCCAGCGCGGTACTGGCGAACGCCAGGCGTATGCCGAACGGGGCAGGGGAGGTGGCGATCAGCCCGGTTGCGCCCGTGCAGGCGACCAGCATGCCGATGAGGAACGTGCGCCCGATCCAGCGATGCAGGCGAGGGCGCGAGCGCCACCAGGGAGAGAGGAACTGCACGGGCCCGAGCAGCAGGGTGATCGCGCCGCCGGCCAGATGGGTCCACAGCCAGCCGTGCCGTTCGGCGAACAAGGCATACGCTTCGGACCCGAGGTGGCGGTATTTGCCGTAGGCGATCAGCAGGAATTCGCCACAGAACCACGCGACGACCAGCCACAGCAGTGCCCATCCCACGCGCCGCAGCGCACGCCCCTGCGGCGCGTGCGGCGATCGAACCGTGCCATCCATACCGCGCCCTCCGCGTGGTGTGGGCGCCAGCCTACAGGCAAACGAGGCGTGGGGTCATTCGTCGAGCCGGGGGGCGACATCCAGGAAGGCGTTGAGGGCCGGGCTGCGGCTGTGTGCGCGCCAGAAGACGACCTGCTCGATGGTGGGCGCTTCGGCCAGCGCACGGAAGGCGACGCCGGGCAGCCCCAGCCGGCGCAACGAGGCCGGGACGAGGGCCAGGCCCAGCGATTCGGCCACCAGGCTGACGATGCTGTGCTGCAGCTGCACTTCCAGGCGGATCGTCGGCGTGACGCCGGCCGCGGCGAACCAGTGGTCGATGGCGTGCCGTAGCGTGGGCACGATGTCGGCGGGAACGGTGATGAGCGCCTCGCCCGACAACGCCTCGGCCTCCACCGCCTCTTCCCCGGTGGCCAGCGGATGCTCGGCCGGGATGGCCAGGCACAGGGGCTCGCGATGGATGGGGCGGCTCTCGAGGCCTTTGCGCTTGCCGGGCAGGAAGCCGATGCCGGCGTCGTGTTCGCCCTTGAGCACGGATTCCACCAGCGCAGCGGGCAACTGCTCGCGCAGGTGCAGGCGGACCTGGGGGTAGCGCGAGACGAACGCCCGCGTCAGCGGCGGCACCGAGCTCAATGCCGCGTGCATCATGAAGCCCAGATGCAGCTCGCCCAGTTCGCCCCGCTCGACCAGCCGCGCGCTGCGGCAGGCCTCGTCGAAACTGGCCAGCACGGCCTTCGCGTCCTCCAGGAAACGCTGCCCGGCCGGGGTCAGCCGTACCTGGCGCGAATGCCGTTCGAACAACCGCACATCGAGCGAGCGTTCCAGCGCGGCGACCTGCCGGCTCAGCGGTGGCTGGCTCACGTGCAGGCGCTCGGCGGCGCGGCCGAAATGCAGGGTCTCGGCGACCGCCACGAAGTAACGCATTTGCCGGAGGTCGATCATGATGCGGAAGCGGTATCGATCAGTGCATGAGAAGGTATTGGCCGGCGTGGAGGTCGCCCGATAGCCTGCGTCGGTTTTCCGCACGGCGACATCATGCTTTCCCTCCTGGCGATCGTCCTGCCGATCTTCGCGTTGATCCTGGCCGGCTGGCTCGCCCGCCGCACCGGCGCGCTCGGCCCCCATGCTACAGGCGAGCTCAACCGCTATGTGGTCTACCTCGCCTTGCCGGCGCTGCTGTTCGACGTGGTGGCCAATGCGCACTGGGCCGAGCTGTGGCAGCCAGATTTCATTGGCGCGTTCGGCCTGGGGGCGGCGGTGGTCTTCGTTGGCACGGTCCTGCTGCGGTTGAGGCGCCGTCCGCTGGCCGATGCGGCGATCGATGGACTCAATGCCGGTTACGCCAATACCGGCTTCATCGGCTTCCCGCTGGCGGCCGCGCTCTACGGCCAGGGCGCGCTGCCCGCGACGCTGGTGGCGACGATCCTCACGGTGTGCGTGTTGTTCGCGATCGCGCTGGTGCTGATCGAGACCGGGCTGCAGGAAGAGCGGCATCCGCGCCGGATGCTCGCCAGCATCGGTGGGCGGCTTGCCCGCAACCCGCTGCTGGTCGCGCCCGTGCTGGGGGCGCTCGTGTTGCTGGCCGGCCAGCAGGTTCCCACGCCGGTGGAGAGTTTCCTGAAGCTGCTGGGCGCCTCGGCCTCGCCGTGTGCGCTGGTGGCGCTGGGGTTGTTCCTCGCCGAGCCGCGGACGATGCAGGCCTCCGCGCGGCGAACCGTCGCCGGGCTCGTGGCCCTCAAACTGGTGGCGCAGCCGTTGCTGACCTGGGCGTTGGCCACCCAGCTGTTCCACCTGCCGCCGCCGCAGGCACACGTGGCCGTCCTGCTGGCGGCGCTGCCGACCGGCACCGGGCCGTTCATGGTGGCCGAGTTCTATCGGCGCGAGGCCAGCGTGACCTCCTCGGTGGTGCTGGCATCCACGGTGCTTTCCTTGTTGACGCTCACGGCGTACCTGGCCTGCGTGCACTGAGGGGGCCGCGTCAGCCATCGCAGGTCTGCCAGCCGGGCAGCCGCCGCGAGCGGATCCTCCCGAGGTTGTTCACTACGACTTCCCCGCGCAGCGCGCCGCCCAGGCAGATGCGCAGGCGCAGGTTGCTGCCGGCGCTGCGACCATCCGGCAGGAAGTGCAGGGCGCGGCGCCCGGTGCTGGAATGCACGCGCAGGCTGGCATGCCCGGGCGGCGGGAAATGGCGCAGCACGGCCTCGGGGCTTTCCGGTTGCGAAGCGCGATGCGCGCCCCCATACATGAGCCAGCCGCTGCTCCAGTCCAGCCCTTCGGCGCAGCCCTCGCCGCCGGGCGAGGGGCACAGGCTGACCACCTCGCGCCTGGTGATGGCCGAGTTACGGGCAGTGGCGAACTGCGCGGCGACGGTGAAGATCGCCGCGCTGATGCGCTGCCGTTCTAGGCTGCCACGGAATGCCGGCACGCCGACGCCCAGCAGCACCGCCAGCACGGCCAGGGTGACGAGCAGTTCGACCAGGGTGAAGCCGGCTTGGCGTTGCATGCGGAACTCCGCGTAATGGGCAGGCCAGTTTCAGCAGGCCGTCGGCCTCCCTCCATCGGGCCACAGCGTTCCCTCGCGTAGGCGCATGCCTCGCGCGTCCGTCATCGCCCCATCGCTATACTGACCAATCGTTTCCGAGGCACGTTCCATGAGCGACCGCTTCCAGCTCGTTTCCCCCTATTCGCCCTCCGGCGACCAGCCGCAGGCCATCGAGAAGCTGGTCTCCAATTTCGAAGCCGGCCTGGCCAAGCAGACCCTGCTGGGCGTCACCGGCTCGGGCAAGACCTACACCGTGGCCAACGTCGTGCAGCAGATCCAGAAGCCGACGCTGGTGATGGCGCCAAACAAGACGCTCGCCGCGCAGCTGTACGGCGAGTTCAAGGCGTTCTTCCCGCACAACGCGGTGGAGTACTTCGTCAGCTATTACGACTACTACCAGCCGGAAGCCTACGTGCCGTCCTCGGACACCTTCATCGAGAAGGACAGTTCGATCAACGAACACATCGAGCAGATGCGGCTGGCGGCGACCAAGACGCTGCTCTCGCGGCGTGACGCGCTGGTGGTGGCCACGGTCTCGGCGATCTACGGCCTCGGCGCGCCGGAAGACTACCTCTCGCTGCGGCTGATCCTCTCGGTGGGCGAGCACATCGATCAGCGCCAGCTGATCCGCCACCTCACCGACCTGCAGTACACCCGCAACGAATTCGAGCTCACCCGCGGCGCCTTCCGCGTGCGCGGCGAAGTGGTGGACGTGTTCCCGGCCGAATCGGATACCGAGGCGCTGCGCATCGAGCTGTTCGATGGCGACATCGAGAAGCTGACCCTGTTCGACCCGCTCACCGGCGAGACGATGCGCGTGATGCAGCGCTACACCGTCTACCCGAAGACCCACTACGCCACCACGCGCGAGCGCACGCTCAGCGCCATCGACACCATCAAGGACGAGCTCAAGCAGCGGCTGGAAGTGCTGTACGCGCAGAACAAGCTGGTGGAAGCGCAGCGCCTGGCGCAGCGGACCCAGTTCGACCTGGAGATGATGGCCGAGGTCGGCTACTGCAACGGCATCGAAAACTATTCCCGCCACCTCACCGGCAAGGGCCCGGGCGAGCCGCCGCCGACCCTGTTCGACTACCTGCCGGCCGACGCGCTGCTGGTGATCGACGAATCGCACGTGACCATTCCGCAGATCGGCGCGATGTACAAGGGCGACCGTTCGCGCAAGGAGACGCTGGTGGAGTTCGGCTTCCGGCTGCCTTCGGCGCTGGACAACCGTCCGCTGCGCTTCGAGGAGTGGGAGGAGCGTTCGCCGCGCAGCATCTATGTTTCGGCGACGCCGGGGCCGTACGAGCTGCGCGAATCGGGCGAGGAAATCACCGAACTGGTGGTGCGCCCGACCGGCCTGGTCGACCCGGAAGTGGAGATCCGCCCGGTCGGCACGCAGGTCGACGACCTGATGAGCGAGTGCAACAAGCGCATCGCCATGGGTGACCGCGTGCTGGTGACCACGCTGACCAAGCGCATGGCCGAGAACCTCACCGAGTACCTCGGCGAGCACGGCATCCGCGTGCGCTACCTGCATTCGGACATCGACACGGTGGAGCGCGTGGAGATCATCCGCGACCTGCGCCTGGGCAAGTTCGACGTGCTGGTGGGCATCAACCTGCTGCGCGAGGGCCTGGACATGCCGGAGGTGTCGCTGGTGGCGATCCTGGACGCGGACAAGGAGGGCTTCCTGCGTTCGACCGGCTCGCTGATCCAGACCATCGGCCGCGCCGCGCGCAACCTGCGCGGCAAGGCGATCCTCTATGCGGACAACATGACCCGTTCGATGAAGGCGGCGATCGAGGAAACCGACCGCCGCCGGCAGAAGCAGGTGGAGTACAACGAGGAGCACGGGATCGTGCCGAAGTCCGTGGCGCGGCCGATCGCCGACATCCTGGAAGGCGCGCGCGAGGAGGGTGCCAGCGGGCGCGGCAAGGGCAAGGGCCGGCGCGTGGTGGCCGAGGAACCGGCGGATTACCGGGCGCTGGGGCCGGCGGAGATCGCCAACAAGCTCAAGGCGCTGGAGCAGCAGATGTACCAGCATGCCCGCGACCTGGAGTTCGAGGAGGCCGCGCAGATCCGCGACCAGATCCAGAAGCTGAAGGCGGCCAGCCTGGCCTGAGGCGAGCCCGGCACGCGGGGCGTCGCGGGCTATTGCCCTGCGTCGCGCGGCTGGGCTAGAATGCGCGCCCCGCAACGCGCAATGTGTTGCCGGGCTTACCGGGCGGTTAGCTCAGCGGTAGAGCACTACCTTGACATGGTAGGGGTCACAGGTTCGAACCCTGTACCGCCCACCATCTAAGTACCTGAGGAATCAGGGGAAAGATGGATCAGACGGAAGCCGGCCGAGAGGTCGGCTTTTTCGTAAGTGCGCTATAAGTGCGTTTATTGCGCGGGGGGAGTGATCCATGGATAAGTGGATTGACGTGCTCTTGAAGGTGGGTATTTCCAAGGGTGCAGCGACGATTGCGTTGGGTACAGGAGTTCTGCTTGCCCTCGCCTACCTAGAAGTTCTGCCAGTGGTACTACAGCCCTACCTACCAGGCCTTTGGCTGGGTTGCGTACTAGCATGTTCCTTTCTGGTACTCGACCTGATTGCTCGCCTGGCCGGCTGGGCTAAAAACAAAGTCATTCCTTCGCCGAATGTTGTAGATAGCATCCTCTACTCCGCATACCGGAACCTCGACGCCGACGAAAAGCGCGTCCTAAAGGTGTTCGTGGATCGGCATGTCTATTCAGTGCATCTCAAGGAATTCGGTTCCACCCACGAAGAATTGGAGCCGGTTCGCCGACTCGCTCAACGCCATTTTTTACACGTCTCTGATAGCTATCGGCTAGAGGGGCAGACTGTGGAGATCGACAGCGTACATTTTCGGTCGCTGGTCGAAAATTCCACACTTGTAGGTTCCAGGGCTCCGCCGCGGTCGTTTGGTTGATAGTCTAGTCGCCACCGATGCAGCAGGCTTTCCGTGATGGCGACGCGGATATCACACGGCGATGGCGGTAGACCCATTGCCCTTGAGTTTGGATATGCGCGCCCCTCGCAATGATCGCGAACTAAGCGATTTTCATATCCTCAAGAACGTCCGCAGCTACGAGTGAAGGCTCTGAGTAATCCTTCATCTCCACGCCTAGTTTGCTGAATTTCCATCGAAAATCTCCCAGCAAATCATCGAACCTCTCAGCTTCCACGGAAGGCTCGCCTCTCACGACGTACATCAGGAGGCGATCTTGGCGATACAGCCGCTTCGCAATCTGAAGATCATTGTCTGCGCGAAGAAGTTGGAGTTCGGCGCTCCTTGCTGCGTACTGCGTGGAGATTATGGTTCCGAGCGCTTTATCTGTTTGAAGTGGTATGTCTAAAAAATGCGTCCTTTCGCCATCTTGAACAGCGAACCGCCGCTCGCTGCTGATGATCCGATCAGCATGCAGTCCTCCAATCCGTCTCATCTCTGCAAAGACAATGTGCCTAACGTCAGCAGTGTGCTGAGGAACCACGGTCCGATCCAGTTTGCGAATTCTACGAGCGCGCGCCAGCGGTACCGTATGCAGGAAGAGGCTGTCGGTGATCTGGTCGGCGGAGTGGCCGGAAGCGTATTTGGGCTCCGAAAGAAAGACATTAGGACTGGGAAGGGCGCTCCCTGAAAGGATTGCCTGCCTGACCATTGCCACGAGGAACTTGGCCTGGGACGCGAGTGCGTCGTCATACATGCAGCGAATTCTGTCAAACGATTCGAGAAAGCGCGTGTGAGTCGCGCCGCTGCCTTCCTTGAAAAGCACGCCAATGTTCAGTGTCTCGCCCGTAGCCAAGTTTGGCAGCCACCGAACACTCTGCCAGCTTCCACTGAGCTCGTTGACCTGCAGAGGCTCGGTTCCAAAATTCAGAGTGATCATGCGATGAGTCCAAACTCGGCTTGGTAGTGCGGCGGCAAGAACGAGGTCCGCACGTCCAGAAAGCCTCTAACGTCAGACTCGTCTTCTGGACCCATAAGCTGGGGAAGCCAATGGTCGAGCTCGATTTCTGCGGAGGCCAAGGCTTCAGCCAGCTTGTTAATCGACTCGAAAAGCTGTGAATGTGATGGGGGAGGCGCTTCTTTGGTCAGAGGATTGCCCCAAGCGATCAGTGCGAGCTTGTTGATCGTATCGACCACAGCGCGATCCAAGGGGCGATTCCAAGCGAGGCCTGTGCAGACTCGCCCGTGATCAATGAGCGCGAACCTGCGTGGACCTATTCTGATTAGATTTCCGAGGTTTCTATCTTCATTCACCAGCCAGTCGTCAAGGGCAACGGTATCAGCAAGTTGTGGCCATTTCCTGATTTCTTCGGCAAGTGGTGCGTATGCTGCTGCATCCGCGGTAAGTAGTTGTTTTGGGCTCTCACCTGAAAGCTCCTCTACACACCAAGCGATAACATTTCCTTGTGTGTCGAGCTGCGGCGACATGCCGCTGGGAAGAAAGAGGCTCTGGCTCGGGTTTAGCCTCAAGATCGCTGATTTGGCTGGCACCTCGAGCCCGGCTGCCTTAGCTAGTGCGTAGCCGATGAACTCATTGGCGAGACCTCGAGGTGCTGTTGCTGCGCAGTAGACCTTGACATAAGCCTGAGAAGGCTCAGTTTGACCGTGGAAGGCGACAAGGGCTTTGTGCGTAGAGGCGTCGCTACCTTCGCCGATATGAGCCAAATAGCCTCGATAACAACCTGGTCCCAGTAGTTCCGTCGCCGCCATCCTTGCGTCCTCCCTGTTATGCTCGAAAAGCGTCGCATAGCTTGAGACTGCAGGCAATCGGCCTAGAGGGGAGGGGGCATTTAGCTAATACGCGAAAAGGCCGCTCCAGTGGGCAGCCCTCCCGCCAAAACCACCGCGCTCCGAGCGTGCGCGGGTGTTCTAGTCCGCTGCTAGCAGCGTCTCTGGACTAACGTCAGCGCGGCGGGCGATGCGAACGCCGGCGGCGGCAGCTTCCCGGATGGTGCGCTCCTCCTGGCGTTCAAGCTCGCCGAGCTTGGCCTCCATCTTCCCGCGCTCCTTGTCATCAGCGATCGTCACGCCGCGGGAGTAGGCGGCTTCGATCTCGCCTTTGAGCAGGCCGATGATCTGTTCCGGGAACAGCTTGCACAGCAGCGCATAGGCGCCGTTGGCGCCGTGAGGCGTCGGGTTGACCAGGTGGCTGCGCTCCTGATCGAGGAAGTAATGGGCGGGGAAGTCGACGTCGGCGGCGAAGGCATACACGCTGGCCTCCGCTCGCTGCAGCGCAGCCGCCTTAGGCAGTACGCCGTTCTCCTGCTCTTCCAGCTGTTCCTTGAGCGCGGTGATCTGGCTGCGCAGGCGGCTCACGTCTTTGTTGAAGTCGGGCATGGTTGCTCCTCAGTGGTTCTCAAAGCCCCAGGCCACAAGCGTGCTGCGCATGTGCTGCTGGGCGGCTTGGAAGGCGGCGGCATCGCCTCTGTTCTCGTCGTGGTCGCGCTTTGCCTTCTCTACGATCTCGAGCATCGCGTCGATGGCGGCGACCTGTTGGCGTGCCGCCTCGGTCTTGGCTTTGACCGTCGCGTCAACGCTGCCGCGCGACGTGTACCGGCGTTCGCCGGGCATGATGTGCGGCTGGCTGCCGTCGAAGTAGTTGCCCAGATCCTGGATCTCCTGTTCCAGCGAACGGCGGTGGCGGCGAAGGTCGTTGGCGCGTTCGGTCAGCGCGCGCGACGCGCCGTAATAGGCGACGCTCAGCACGCGCAGGCGTTCGAGCTGCAGGAGCGATTCGGGGACTTCCGGTTTGTCAGACATGGGCGGTCTCGGTTGGGATGGACAGGTCGCCAGAGAGCGCCATTTCCGGGCGACGGCGCAGCGCGGCCTGGAACAGCGGCAGCGCGCGCAGCGCGTCGATCACCAGCTCCTGGGGCGTCAGGCTGGCGGCGCGGGCAGCGTCTAGCAGGGCGCCGGCAGCGACTTGCGGCAGTTCGATCTGGAGGAGAGGCATGGAGGTGCGCTCTCCGCGCACGAAGTGAACGAAAGCCGGCCCCTTGGGTCGGCTTTTTCGTTTCGGCCTTCCGGCCATCCTCAATCGTGATTCACCGCCTGCCGGAACAGCTTCAGCCTCCCGGCCTCATCCCGCTTCCACAGATTCAGGCTCTTGCCGTCCACCACGCCATGCGCGTCTCCGGCTCGCCAGCCCACACGGTAGAAGCCTTCCTCCAGCACGACCTCATGGCCTTCCAGCGGATGGAGCTTCCCGCTGCGCAGCTCCAGTGACTCGATGGTCACATCCCCAGGCTTCTCATGCTCGATGAAGTAGTCGCGGATCTGCGCCTCGCCCACGCGCATCGGCGTGTAGTAGGTCAAATAGATCGCATTCGGAAAGAACAGTTCAGCGTGCTCGGCACCGTGCCGTTCCGTCACCAGCCTGTCGATGAGCGCATTGCGTGCCGAGATTTCGCGGACTAGCGCAGCATCGGCATCCGCCGGCTGGGCATCCGCTGTCAAAGCTGCAGTGATCCGCGGCCACAGCGCCGGATCAAACGGCGCATCCGCCCCCCACAGTTCGCAGACCAGTCGTGGCTCCGGCGCGCTCAAGTCCCACAGCGCCATGAACTTCCCCTCGAACGTCGTGCTCGCCGCATTCGCATGCGAAAACGCGAGCGTATAGCGTCCCGTCTGCACGGCATGCTGGCCGTACACCACGACATCGTGGGACGCACGCCGGTAATCCTCGACCCGCACCGCATCGAATAGCGCAGCGTAGTAGTCGGCAATGGCAGGGGTGCCGCGCCGCACGGCGCTGTGCTCGGGCATCAGCGTCGCCTCGACGGCATACCGTTCGCCGAACGACGCCGCATCGGAACTTCGCCAGTCGGCGGCGATGCCGTCATTGGCGCGTTGCAGCCGTTGCGCCACGGAGGCGTTGTCGGTACCGGACGCGGTAGCGGAAACAGCCAGCAGGACAAACAGGAGCCACTTCATGGTGGACCTCTTGCCGTGTCGAAGGAACGCGCGATGCCCCGGACTCTATGCCCGGCCCCGGCTCAAACCAAGCGGGGACAGGGCACGTCGCCCGTCATCGCGATGCGGCCACTCGCTTGAACCGGAACGTCACCTCGCGCCCATCCCCGGACGTCACCACCACCAGTTGGTCGCCCTCCAGCCGATAGGCGATCCGCTTCGGGAAATCGTGCGCCGGGTTCTCGAATACCGCTGACGTCCCGGCCTGCTCCACCATCCGGAACCGCACCGACTGTGGGTTCTCCGCCACGTCCGCCACGTAGAACACGTCCGTGCCGTTGGCCTCCAACCGCAGTTTCTCCTCGAACGCCACGGTCGTTCCCTTCAGCCGCTTGCCGCTGCCGACGAACGCATCGCCCACCACCTGCCACGTCTCCACGCCGCTGCTGCCTTCGCGCAACCCTTCGCGCTCCCAGCTGCCGAGCAACCACGCCAGCGATTGCAATCGCGCTGGCACGGCTTCGGCTGCCTGGGCCAAAGGCATCACGCCTCCCAGGAAGAGCAAAGCCAAACAAAGAAAAGTGCGCATCCTTCGCTCCTCCTGCCGGCCGGAAGCGGCTTGCGGCAGAAGGTAGCAGAGCGTCCGGCGCGCGGCTCAATCCACCGCGCGCTGCAAATCCTCCCAGCAATCCCGGGCAATCCGACGCAGCTCCTCATTCGTGGAATGCACGGCCTGCTGGCGGGCCAGCTGGCGCTTGAGATGCCGCCACATCCGCCTTTCCTGCCCGGGATATTCGCGGTAGGCCTCGCACGCGGCCTGCAGGATCGGCGCCACCTCGCGTTCGAAGTGCAGGTGCTGGTACGGCCCCAGCGCATGGCTGACGCGCCAGGCGGCCAGTTCGTGGTCCAGGCGGCGGGGGCTGGGGCCGTACCCTGTCCTTTATACACATCT
>NZ_LLXU01000076.1 GCF_001431645.1 Stenotrophomonas panacihumi
ACCGACGTCACCGCGCGCCAGGCCGCCCATGCCGCGCTGGTGCACAGCGAGCAGCGCTACCGCCGCATGTTCGACGCCACGCGCATCGGCGTGGTGCAGCAGGACTGGCGCGCGGTGACGTCGGTGTGGGTCTCCAGTACCTGCCGCGTTCGCCCGGAGGCGTCGCGCTGCAGGGCCCAGCGGCTTTCCACGTGCAGCTCGCGACCGTCGCGGGTGGTCTGCACCAGCGTGCCTTCCCAGCGCCCTTCCGCTTCCAGCGCCGCTTCGGCCAGCGCCCGGGGTTGCGCGTAGCGCGTACGCAGCAGCTCGTCGGCGATGCGGCCCACCGCTTCCTGCGCGCTGAAGCCGTAGACCTCCGCGGCGCCACGGTTCCAGAACGCGATGCGTCCGTCGCGGCCGCGGGTGAAGATCATGTCGTGCGACAGATCCAGCAGCATGGCCTGCGATTTCAGCGACTGCACCGCGTGCTGGTTCTCCAGTGCCAGCACCGCGCTGATCGCGATGGCCGCCAGGCTCACCGCCGCGCGGAAGGTCTGCGCGCCGACGTGGCGCAGGCCGTGTGTATCCAGGTACGCATACACCGTGAGCACGATGCCGGCCACCGCGACGGCGACGATGTCGCCACGCCGCGCGGTGCGCGCGACCAGCATCACCGCCACCACGTACAGCACCGCCACCGCGCCTTCCAGCGTGGTCAGCGTATCGACGAGGAAGATCACCGCGACCAGCAGCGCGGCCACCCCGCGCAGCACGCCGTGCTGCCAGCGTTCGCGCCGCGAGGCGGTGTCCGGGCCGGCGGCGCGCGTCGGCGAGAGCGGGTCGTGCGGTGCTGCGGCATGGGGGGGCATGCGGCCGGGCTCCGTCTTCACAGGGTAGGGGGCCGTCGGGACGGCCCGCCGATCATAGGCCCGCCGCCGGGTGGGCGCTGGTATGGCTGTGCGCTTCGGTCGCCCCAAACCAAGGTATGAGCCCGCGAAACGAACCGGCGATGTTGCCGCCCGCGGCGCTTCGCTACGTTGTGGGCCATGCCGGACGCCCCCTTGCGGTGACGCGCCGGCCCTTCCCGCCACCACCGCAGGAGTTCCGCCATGAACCCGCAATCCGCCGCCTCGCGCCGCGCCGCCGCCCTGCATGTCCGCAACGACCTCGGCGAGGACGCCGCGCGCGACATCGCCGCCGCCCTCACCGGCGTGCTGGCCGACATGTTCGCCTTGTACCTGAAGACCAAGAACTTCCACTGGCACCTGTCCGGGCCGCACTTCCGCGACTACCACCTGATGCTGGACGAGCAGGGCGACCAGATCTTCGCCACCACCGACGTGCTGGCCGAACGCGCGCGCAAGGTCGGCGGCACCACGCTGCGTTCGATCGGCCACATCCAGCGCCTGCAGCGGCTGGCCGACAACGACGCCGAGTACGTCACGCCCGAGGACATGCTCGCCGAGCTGGCCGACGACAATCGCCGCATGGCCGGCTTCCTGCGCGAGGCGCACGGCGTGTGTGATACCTACGGCGATGTCGCCTCCACCAGCCTGATCGAGGTGTGGATCGACGAAGCCGAACGCCGCGCTTGGTTCCTGTTCGAGAGCACCCGCCGCCCGGCCTGAGCCGCAGCCTCTTCGCGCAGGGACAGGAGACAGGGATGAACGTCGAACCGCTGGCCAAGCCCCGGGCCCATGCCGCCGCGTCGATTCCGCGGCGGGTGGACGAGCTGCCGTCGCCCGCCGCCGAGGCGCCTTGGGTGGCCCTGGTGGCGCACGACCTCAACAACCTGCTGCAGGCGGCCGCCACGGCCGTCTGCCTGGCGCGGGACGGCGGCGGGCTGCCGCTGCTGGACGTGGCCGAATCGGCCCTGCGGCGTGGCGCGCACATGGCCCGTTCGCTGGTACGCGGCGCCGGCAGCGAGCCGTGCGGGCTGTTCGATCCCGGCGAACTGGCGGTGTCGATGCGTGCGCTGCTGGCGCAGGCCGCCGCGCCGCGGGTCAGCGTGCGGGTGGAAGCGCAACCGGGCGCCGGCCAGGTGCGCGGCGAACGGCAGGCGCTGGAACGCGCGCTCCTCAACCTGGTCGTCAACGCGCGCGAAGCCTGCGCCGAGGGCGGCCAGATCCGCATCCGCAGCGGCACGCGCACCGTGCGCGCCGGCGTGCGGGCCGGTACGCGGCGCCCCGGGCGCTATCTCACCCTGGAAGTCGTCGACAACGGCAGCGGCATCGCGCCGGCGTTGTGCGCGCGGCTGTTCGAGCCGCACGTGACCACGCGCGCCGGGCAGGGCGGCCACGGGCTGGGCCTGGCGCAGGTGCGCGACGCCGTGCAGCAGGCCGGCGGCTTCGTCGAAGTGGTTTCCACGCCGGGCGCGGGGGCGCGTTTCGTGCTCGCCTTGCCCCGGGCGGACACGGCCCCCTGAGGCCTGTCGCCGCGCCCGGCCTTTTTCCTTGCAGGAGATCGCCATGTCCATATCCCGCCACGTCCGCTCGCTGTCGCACGGCGAAGTCGTCCACGACAGCGCGCTCGGCTCGGTGCGGCGCCTGACCGCCGACGAATTCCCGCTGCTGCAGCGCCTGTCCATCAAGCGCCTGCAGCTGCAGCCCGGTGCGCTGCGCGAACCGCACTGGCATGCCAATGCCGATGAACTCGGCTACGTGATCGAAGGAGAGCTGCTGCTCACGGTCGTCGACAACGCCGATGGCGTGTCCTCGTTCACCGCGGGGCCCGGCCAGATGTTCCACTTCGAAAGCGGTTCGCTGCACGCCATCGAGAATATCGGCGACACCCCGGCCGAGGTCATCATCGCCTTCAGCCATGAGCGCCCCGAGGATTTCTCGATGCGCGCCGCGTTCGCCGCGATGTCCGACGGCGTGCTGGGCAATACCTACGATCTTCCCGCGCAGGCGTTCGCCGGGCGCCAGCGCGATACCGGCGAGGCGTACCTGCTACGACGCCCCGCCCCCGCGCCGGTGCAAGGCGGGACGCGGTTTGCCGACCCGCATCGTTTCGACATCGAAGCGCAATCCCCGCCGGTCGATTTCCCGTATGGCCAGGCGCGCGTGTCGCGGCGGCAGTTCTGGCCAGCGCTGAAGCACTTGTCGATGTACTCGCTGCGGATTCCCGACAGCGGCATGCGCGAGCCGCACTGGCATCCGGACACGGCCGAGATGGGCTACGTGCACCGGGGGCGGGCGCGCATGACGATCCTGGACCCGGACGGCGCCACCGATACCTACGAGCTGCAGGCCGGTGACGTGTACTTCATTCCGCGCGCGTATCCGCACCAGATCGAGGTGCTGGGCGAGGACATCCATTTCCTGGTGTTCTTCGACCAGCCCACGCCGGGGGATATCGGCTACCGGCTGTCCGGCTCGGCATTCGATGCGCCGGTGTTGGCCGCCACGCTGGGAATGCCGGTGGAGGCGATGCCTGTCTTGCCGTTCACCGCGAACGATCCGTTGATCGTGGCCAGGCGCAATCCCGCCTGACCGTTGCCGTCCCATCGCCGTTCCACCGGATTCGGGGCGCGAATACCCGGTTTCGTCGCAAGCGCGTTGTGGCCGGCCGCGGCGGGGCCCACCCTGTGTGCACCGGGCGCGGCGGTCGCGCCCCGTACAGGAGCCAGGGATGAAAACCTTGTTCGGCGTGGTCGCGTGGTGCCTGCTGTTCGTGCTGTGCTGGCCGTTGGCCCTGCTGGCCTTGGTGGCATGGCCGTTCGTATGGCTGTTGCTGCTGCCGTTCCGCTTGATCGGCGTGACCTTCGCGGCGTTGTTCGCCTTCCTCGGCGCGCTGCTGTTCCTGCCGGCGCGGCTGCTGGGATGGCAGCCGCGCACGGTGGCCGCGGCGGGCTGAGCCCGCTGCGGGATCAGCCGAGCCGCAGCGAAAGCTCCACGTCCTCGGCGAACGGCAGGGAGAGGTAGCCGTTCGCCGGGTTGCGCACCCGCGCGAGGTAATCGGGGCTGTAGTCGGCGTTGTCGGCCACGATCAGCGCGCCCGGGCGCAGGTGCGGTTCGAGCAGGGACAGGATGTCCGGATACAGCGCCTTGGCGCCGTCGAGCAGCAGCAGGTCGACCTGCGCCGGCAAGCCGGTGGAGAGCGTCTGCAACGCATCGCCTTCGCGGATCTCGACCAGGTCGAGCAGGCCGCCGGCATTCAGGTGCTCGCACGCCCGCGCCACCTTGCCGGGTTCGAACTCGGTGGTGACCAGGTGGCCGCCGCCGTTGTCGCGCAGCGCCGCGGCCAGGTGCAGGGTGGAGATGCCGAACGAGGTGCCGAACTCCACCACCTGCGTGGCGCGCACGGCGCGGGCGAGCAGGTACAGCAGCTGGCCGGTTTCGCGCGAGACCGGCAGCGGCAGGTCCTTCATGCGGCCGTAGTAGTCGCGGTATTCGGTACGGCTGTGCATGAGGCGCTCGCGGTCGGCGGCGGTGAGCTCGGCCAGCGCGGGGATGTCGAAGGAGGTAGCGTCGGCGTCGGCGAACAGGCGTTCGAGCAACCCGGCGAGCGGGGCCTGGGTGAGGGTGTTCATGGGGTCTTCCGGTGGGTGATGCGCCGGTCGGCGCGTGCCACGCTAGAATGCGACGAATCCGTCAGGTTTGTTATTCGCATTCTCCCGCCGCCCATGAGCGAACGCCCGAAACCCCCGATTTCCCAGCGAAAACAGCCGCGCCAGGCCCGTTCCAACGCCTCGGTGGCGGTCATCCTCGAAGCGGCTGCTCAGGTTCTGGCCGCCGAAGGGGCGGCGCGCTTCACCACCGCCCGGGTGGCCGAGCGGGCCGGCGTCAGCGTGGGCACGCTGTACCAGTACTTTCCCAACAAGGCGGCGATCCTGTTCCGGCTGCAGCACGACGAGTGGCGGGATACCACGCGCCTGCTGGCCGAGATCCTCGACGACAAAGCGCACACGCCCGGCGAACGCGTCCATCGCCTCGTGCACGCCTTCCTGCATTCGGAATGCGAGGAAGCGCAGATGCGTACGGCACTGCGCGACGCCGCGCCGCTCTATCGCGATGCCCCCGAAGTGCGGGATGCGCGCGAGGCGGGCGAGGCGGCGTTCGGGCGTTTCATCGATGAGGCGCTGCCCTCGGCATCAGCGGAGCAACGCGTCCTCGCGAGCAACCTGCTGACCGACGTGCTCGGTGCGACCGGCAAGCAATTCTCCGAACAACCCCGCACGCCCGCCGAGATCCACGCCTACGCCGACGCGTTGGCGCTGATGCTCTGCGCGTGGCTGGAGGCGACGTCTCAGGCCAGTGCTTCGGCCGCCCGCACGCCCCACCAGGCGGCTTCCTCGAATACCGAATAGCCGGACAGGTCGGCATGCGCGAGGCGCACGCGCCCGTCGAGCGCGCGCAGCGCCACCAGGCCCGCGGGGTCGAGCGCGCCGGGGACGGGAATGGCCATCGCGTGCCCGCGCACGGTGATCACCAGCCGCCGTGCATGCCGCCACAGGTCCTGGCCATAGGCCTGCAGCAGGTCGCCGGCGGCTTCGGCGCGCAGTTCCTCGGGGCTTGCGCGCAGCAGCCAGGCGCGTGCCTGCATCGGATCCATGCGGTCCAGCGCCTGGTAGGCGGAAAACACCGTGCGCGCGGTGCGCGCCGTGCGCAGCAACTGGTGCGTGGAGACGACGTAGCCGAGGCCGCGCCCGCCGTGCACCACGTTGTCCCAGGCCAGCGGCTCGCCCGGTTGCTCGCGCGGGTAGCCGTCCATCAGGAAGTTCGAGACCAGCCATGCGGCGTGGGGCGTGGCCTGCGCGGCGGGGTCGTAACCTGCTTCACGCAGCCCGGGCCAGATGCGCGCCAGCACGTGCAGGGGCATCGCGCTGACGACCTGGTCCGCGCGCAGCCGCAGCAGGCTGGGCGAGGGCGTATCCATGCGCAGGCAGTCGACGTCCACGCCGTCGCCGCGTTCGTGCAGGCGCGCCGCGGTGCCGGGCATGCGCCAGCGCGCGTGGCCCAGGCGCGCGTCGATCGCCGTGCGCATGCGCTGCATCAAGGCGGAGAGTCCACCGGGCCAGGTCAGCACCGCGTCGCTGCCGGCGTTCGCGGCGCGGCCGTCGCGTCCGGCGAAGTAATGCAGCCCTGCCCACGCCGAGACCATCGCGGTGCCAGCGCCGTAATCGTCGCGGCAGCAGTAGTCCAGGTACACGCGCAGGCTGGGCGCGTCGTAGCCATGGCGGTCGAGCCACGCGGCGAAGGTTTCGCGGTCGAGCGCGCGCCACTCCGCATCCTGGGAGGACAGCGTGCGCGGCAGCGCGAACAGGCGGCGGCCGTCGCGACCGCGCTGGTGGCGCAGTTGGTCGACCAGGGCAAAGAAACGTCGTTGCTGCGCCAGTTCCCGTGGCGGCACGCCGTGGGACGGGAGCAGGTCATTCTCCCAGCGGCCGTTGCGCAGCAGCCGCTCGCGCGGGGCGTGCGCCAGCGCGGCTTCGTCGTACCACGGCGCGCCGCTGTGTTCGCCGGATTGCAGCAGGCCGACATCGGCCAACAGGGCGCGGATGTGCCCGGATTCGCTGGAAGGCAGGGGCAGGTAGTGCGCGCCCAGCGGGCACTGCAGGTTATCGTCGCCCGGCGCGGCCAGGTCGCCGCCGGCGGCGTTGCCGTTCGCTTCGGGGCCTTCGAGCATCACGAAATCGTGGCGACCGGCGCGCGCCAGCGCCCATGCGCAGGACAGCCCCGCCACGCCCGAGCCGAGGATGGCGATGCCGCACCGCTGTTCGCCGCCCGCCGGCGGCAGGGCCGCATGGTCACGCAGCGCGTGGCCCTCGCGCATGCCGGGGAACACCACTTCCGGCATCACCGGTACCGGTCGCGCGCCACGCCACGCATACCAGCCCGCGCCGCCCAGCAGCGCGGCCTGGCCGGCGCCGAGCAGGAACCTGCGGCGGTCCATCAGCGGATCACCCGGCGCCAGTCCTCGTCGAAATAGCGCACCAGCGTCTGTTCGTCGAGGCGGTTGGGCGGCATCGCCAGCGGCGGCCGGTCCTTGGGGAACTCGAACAGTTCGCGCAGCGTGGCCGGGGTGAGGTAGCGCGTGGGTACGTCGAGCTTGGCCGGTGGCGTGTAGTCGTCGCGATGGCCGGCGAGCACGAAGCCCCAGTCGCCGAAGGAGGGCACGTCGCAGTGGTAGGGCCAGGTATGCAACCCGGCTTCCTTGAGCGTGGCGTCCACGCTCCAGAACGAGCGCGGCGCGTAGTAGGGCGAGGTGGACTGCACGACGACGTAGCCATTCCACGCCAGGTGCCGCGCGATCAGCCGGAACATCGGCACCGAATACAGGCGCCCGATGCCGAAGCTGGACGGGTCGGGGAAATCGACCACGATGAAGTCGTAGCTGTCGCGGTTGTCCTCCAGCCAGCGCCCGGCGTCCTCGTTGATCACCCGCACCCGCCTGTCCTTCAGCGAGCCATGGTTGAGCGCGACCAGCGGCGCGGAGGTGGAGAACATGCCGGTCATCGCCGGGTCCAGGTCGACCAGCGTGACGTGCTCGACGTGCGGCGACTTGAGGATCTCGCGCACCGCCAACCCGTCGCCGCCGCCGAGCACCAGCACGCGTCGCGCGGCGGGCAGGGCCTGCAGGCCCGGATGCACCAGCGCCTCGTGGTAGCGGTGTTCGTCGCGCGAGGAGAACTGCAGGTTGCCGTTGATGTACAGGCGCAGGTCGTCCTGCCAGCGGGTGACGATCAGCCGCTGGAACGGGGTGGTTTCGGCATGCACGATCTCATCGCCGTAGATGCCGCGCTCGGCCCAGGCGGTCATCCGGCCGGAGAACCCCATGCCGGCTACCAGCAGCGCCATCACCACGCCGCCGCGCACCAGGCTGCGGCGCGGCGCGGTGAGGTCGTCGCGGAAGGCGAGCGCCGTCCACAGCGCCACGCCCGCATTGAACATGCCGAACAGGAATGCCGTGCGCAGCAGGCCCAGCCGCGGCGCCAGCAGCAGCGGGAACACCAGCGAGACGATCAGCGCGCCGAGGTAGTCGAACGCCAGCACCCGGCTCACCAGTTCGCGGAAGGCGGTGCGGCGCTGGTTGAAGATCCGCATCACCAGCGGGATCTCCATGCCGACCATCAGGCCGATGGCGAAGACCATCACATAAAGCGCGGTGCGGAAGGGCGTGGACAGCCAGGCGAAGACCACGAACAGCACCGCCGCCGAGACGCCGCCGACCAGGCCGATCAGCATCTCCAGGTCGACGAAGCGGTCCAGGACATCCTCGTCCTCGACATAGCGCGACAGCCATGAGCCGATGCCCATCGCGAACAGGTAGCAGCCGATCACCGAAGAGAACTGCAGGATCGAATCGCCGAGCAGGTAGCTGGCCAGCGCGCTGGTGACCAGCTCGTAACCCAGCCCGCAGGACGCCACGATCAGGACCGAAAGAATAAGGGCGCGATCGCGCATCTGCAGGGCGACTTCCGTGGCGTGGATGGGCGAGCGGCTTCCCGGGCCGGGCGCCTACTCTATCGGCGGTGCAGGGGTCTCGCCAAGCGCAAGCGCGTGGCTATAATCCGGCCTGACCTTTGGGGAGAGGGAAGGATGCCCGAGCTGCAAGCCACGCTGCCGTACCTGGCCTACCTGGTGTCCGCGCTGGCGATGCTCGCCGGCTTCGTGGCGCTGTATACGCGCGTCACCCACTTCGACGAATGGCAGCTGATCCGCGAAGGCAATCTCGCCGCTGCGCTGTCGCTGGGCGGGGCGCTGCTCGGCTTCAGCTGCACGCTGGCCTTCAGCATCGCGCTGCACGCGAGCTGGCACCTGTTCATCGTGTGGTCGCTGGCGGCGATGGCCGTGCAGCTGCTCGTCTACCTCCTCATGGCGCGCATGCTGCGCGGCATGAACGACGCGATCCATACCGGCAATACGGCGATGGGCGGCCTGATGGGCGCCACCTCGCTCGGCGTGGGCATCATCAACGCCGCCTGCCTGACCTGATTCGACCCGCCACCCGCCTACCGGCAAGGAAACCGACCATGGGCCTTGGTTCGTTCATTCGCAAGCAATTCGTCGACATCCTGCAGTGGGTGGAGGAGCGCGATGGCGTCCTCGCCTGGCGCTTCCCGATGCAGGACAAGGAAATCCAGTACGGCGGCAGCCTCACCGTGCGCGACTCGCAAGTGGCGATCTTCGTCAACGAGGGCCGCATCGCCGACGTGTTCGGCCCGGGCATGTACACGCTCAACACCCGCACGCTGCCGGTGCTGACGGCGCTGCAGCACTGGGACAAGGGGTTCGAGTCGCCGTTCAAGTCCGACGTCATCTTCCTGTCCACCCGCCTGCAGCTGGGCCGCCGCTGGGGCACCGCGCAGCCGGTGACCGTGCGCGACAGCGAGTTCGGCATGGTGCGCGTGCGCGCGCATGGCGTGTACAGCTACAAGATCGCCGACCCGGCGCTGTTCTACCGCGAGGTGGCCGGCACGCGCGGCGAATACACCGTCGAGGACCTGGAGCAGCAGCTGCGCAACCTGGTGGTGGCCAACATGGCCGACGCGCTGGGCAATGGCGGCGTGCCGTTCATCGACCTGGCGGCCAACCAGGGCGTGATGTCCGAGCGCATGCAGGCCAAGCTGGTGCCGGTGTTCGAACGCTACGGCGTGGCCCTGGAAAACTTTGCCGTGGAGAGCGTCTCGCTGCCGGAGGAACTGCAGAAGGCGCTCGATACCCGCATCGCGGTGGGCATGTCCGGCGACCTGGACAAGTTCACCCGCTACCAGGCGGCGACCTCCATTCCGCTGGCCGCGCAGAATGAAGGCGGCATCGCCGGCGTCGGCGCGGGCCTGGCGGCGGGTGCGGCGATCGCGCATTCGATGTCGCAGAGCCTGCTCACCCCGGCGAGCGCCCCGGCGCCCGCCGGCGCTGCGCCGCAGGCGGCCGCCGATCCGGTCGAGCGCCTGCAGCAGCTCAAGCGCATGCTGGAGCTGGAGCTGATCAGCGCGCAGGACTACGAATCCGCCAAGGCGGACATCCTGCGCAACCTCTCGCGCTGACCCCGATGCAGCACTTCCTGTGCCCCCAGTGCGGGGCGGCGGTCGCCTCGCAGGCGCCGGGCGCGGTGATGGTGGTGTGCCCGGCGTGCCGCAGCACGCTCACCCGCGACGCGGAGACCGCGCGCCAGGTGGGCCGGCTGTCGGCGGTGGTCGATGACGGTTCGGCGGTGCGCATCGGCACGCGCGGCGCGTTGTCGGGCCATGGCTTCGAGGTGGTTGGCCGGCTGCGCCTGCAGTACGAGGAAGGCGGCTGGAACGAGTGGTACGTGCTGTTCGACGCAGGCGGTACCGGCTGGCTGTCCGACGCTTCCGGCCAGTACGCGCTGACCCGGCGCGGCGCCACCGAAAGTCCGTTGCCGTTGCCGGCCTACGACGAGCTGAAGGTCGGGCATCGGCTCAAGGTCGATGGCGTGCTCTATACGGTCGCGGACGTGCGGCGCAGCCGCTGCGTGGGCGGCGAGGGCGAACTGCCCGAACACCCCGGCGACGGTTGGGACGTGGCCGCGGCCGACCTGCGCGGTGGCGTCCATTTCGCCACGCTCGATTATTCGGACGGCGCGCCGGTGCTCTACGCCGGCGAGGCGGGCCAGCGGCTGACGCTGGACGAGCAGACGATGCGTTCGAGCGAGGAGATCCTCGCCGCCATCGGCCGCGTGCGCGGGCAGATCCTGTCGCTGGCGTGCCCCAACTGCGGCGCGCCGGTCAGCATCGTGGCGGCGATGGCCACGCAGGTGATCTGCAGCGCGTGCAGTTCGCGGCTGGACTGCAGCGGCGAGCAGGTCGAGGTCATCGAGGCGCACAAGCGCGCCGCGCGGTTCCGCGGCACGCTGCCGTTGGGGGCCAGCGGCAACCTGGCGGGCGGGAAATTCACCATCATCGGCGTGATGCGCTGCGAAGTGCCCGGGGACAGCAGCGAGCCGCCGTGGACCGAGTACCTCATGCTGGATGCCCGCAAGGGCTACCGCTGGCTGGTGGAAACGCAGACCGGCTGGCAACTGGTGACGGTATGCGACGAATGGCCGGTGTTCGATGGCCGGGACGAGGATAGCTGTCGCCTCAATGGCGGCACCTGGAACCGGACGTACCACTACGGCGCGCAGGTGACGGAAGTGTTCGGCGCTTTCAACTGGCGCGTACGGCTGGGTGACCGCACCCGGGTGACCGACTTCGCGCATGGCCAGCAGGTGCTCTCGCGCGAGCAGGGCGGCAGCGAGATCACCTGGTCGCTGGCCAGCCCCATCGGGGCGTCGTCCGTGCACCAGGCGTTCGGCGTGCCCACGCCGAAGGAGCGCCTGCCCCCGGTCATGCGTGCCGATGGGCGTGACGAGGAGACCGAAAAGTTCGCGCAGGTGGGCACGTTCGCCAGCCTGGTGCTGATGATGCTGGCCGGCGAACTGAGCCTGCCGGCCCTGCTCACCGGGCTGGTGCTGGTGTGGTTGCCGCCGGCATTGACCTGGCTGGGCGTTTTCACCAACGGGGAAGCGTCGCGATGAGCAGGGGTTGGTATCTGGTCTACGTGATCATCGTGGTGCTGGTGGTGCTGGTCGTGGGCCGCGAGGATGAGGAGGGCCGCAGCTGGGGCAGCGGCGGGCGCAGCGGCTGGAGCGCGGGGGCAAGCCACAAGTGAGGCCGCATGCTGCGGCGCGCATTTACACCGCGCCCGGCGGGGCCGACGCTGGCCCCTCATCGCGGCGGGAGCGGGCCATGAACGTACGGCGGGCCGGTGCGGGACTGTTGATGGCGATGGGCATCGCCTCGGCGAGTGCGGACGAGGCCGGGGATGTGGCCGCGGTCCTGCGGGCCGAGAAGGACGTCTGCGCGGCCTATGAACGCGGCGATGCCGACTGGCTCGCCACCCACCTCGATCCCACGTTCACCCTGACCGGTTCCACCGGCACGCTGACCACGCGCGAGCAGGAAGTGGCCGACCTGCGTGGCGGCACGCGCTACCAGGTGTTCCGCAATCGCGATTCGCGCGTGCGCCTGTACGGCGACGCGGCGGTGGTGACCGGCATCACCCATGTCGAAGGGCAGGCGCAGGGCCAACCCTATGCGCTGGATTTCCAGTTCACCGATACCTACGTGCGGCGACCGCAGGGCTGGGTGATCGTTGCCAGCCATGCCTCGCGCAAGCCCGCGCCATGAGGCGCAAGGCGGCTACCTGACCCAGCGGCCGTCGCGCAGCGTGACCACGAAGCGCGCCCATTGCCGGAAAGCTTCTTCACCGCAGCGACCGGCCTGGCCGAGTCCCTCGCCGGCGACCACGCGGTAGTCCACCTCGCGTGCGCCGCTGCGCGCCACGATCTCGCGCACGCTCCATTCGCGGCCCAGCCGGCCGTTGCTGTAGCAGTGCCCGGGCGACAACACCTGGGGATGCACGGGGCTGCGCTCGGCATGCTGCTTGGCCAGCTCGAGCAGCTCGGTCAGGCTTTCCTCCGGGATATCCACGTAGGAGTTGAGCCCGGCCATCGCGGCGGAGAAATCCTCCTGCGTGAGCTCGAAATGGCGCTGCGCGGCCGGGACGTCTGCCGCGGCCTGGCGGCGACGATGCAGGTGCAGCGGATAGCGCCGCCAGGGGAACGGCGCGTTGAACACGATGGCGACCAGCAGGATCGCCGCCACGCTCACGCCGACCGGTTCGAGCAGGTAGTGATAGCCCAGCGCATGCAGGTCCTCGCTGCCGATGACCGCCGCCAGCGAGGTGGCGCCGCCCGGCGGGTGGATGCAGCGCAGGTAATGCATCGCGCCGACCGCCACGCCCACCGCCAGCGCGGGTGTCCACGCATGGCCGGGAAACAGCTTCTGGCAGCTGACGCCGATGGCCGCCGAGATCAAATGCCCGCCCACCACCGCCCACGGCTGCGAGAGCGCGCCATGCGGCACCGCGAACAGCAGCACCGCCGAGGCGCCGAGCGACGCCAGCATGATCGCCCCGGCCGGGCCGGCGCCGGCCAGGCCCTGCGGGAACACCTGGTGGATGACCGCGTACACCGCCGCGATGCCGAGGAACGCGCCGATGCCGGATATCCACTTCTCCGCATGCGTGGTGGTGTTGCGTTCGATGCCCAGCCAGTGACGGAGCGAAGAAGAGACGTCGGTGGCTTTCATGGGCAGGGCGGGGATAGCGGGGCGCCAGTCTAGGGCAACGTTGCGCTGCGGCGTTACTCCCGCCGGCATGACCGCTAGCCTGCGGTTGATAGCGCTACCAGAGAGGATGGCATGCACGCACGCTGGCTGGGGGTAGGGAGCTTGGTCTTTCTTTGCGGTGCGCTGGCAGGCGAGGCGCGTGCCTGTGCGACGCCGGTGTCGGTGTGCGACCACCCCGGAGCTGGCGCCTTTGCGCTGATCGAGGCGGGGCGGCCGGCGCCCGTCGTGGTCGAGCCACAGGCCGACCCGGCATTGCGGTACGCCGCCGACGATTTCGCCGCCGACCTGCAACGCGTCAGTGGCCAGGCCGCCGAACGGCGCACGGCGCCGGGCACGGGCATGCCGGTGATCGCCGGCGTGCTGGGCCACAGCCACCTCATCGATACGCTGGCCAGCCAGGGCAAGCTCGACGTGTCGGGGCTGGCCGGCACCTGGGAGGGTTACCGCCAGAGCGTCGTGGAGCGGCCGTTTCCCGGGGTGCCGCGTGCGCTCGTGGTGGTGGGCGCGGATCGCCGCGGCGCGGTCTACGGCCTGTACGACCTGTCGGCGAAGATCGGCGTCTCGCCCTGGTACTGGTTCGCCGACGTCCCGGTCGCGCGGCGCCGCGCGGTGTATCTCACTGCCGGCACGCATGCCGACCAGCCGGAGGTGAAGTATCGCGGCTTCTTCATCAACGACGAGGCCCCCGCGCTCAGCAGTTGGGCCGGCAAGCACTTCGGCGGGCTCAATGCCGACATGTATGCGCGCGTCTTCGAGCTGCTGCTGCGCCTGAAGGGCAACACACTGTGGCCGGCGATGTGGCCGCCACATGCCTTCCACGACGATGATCCGCGCAATACCGCGCTGGCCGACGCGCGCGGCGTGGTGATGGGCACTTCCCACCATGAGCCGCTGATGCGCGCCCATGACGAGTGGCACCGCCACACCGGGGACGGCATCACCGGCGGCGCCTGGGACTACGCCCGCAATGGCAAGCACCTGCGCGCCTTCTGGCGGGGTGGCCTCGAACGGATGATGGCCAAGGGCGACGGACGCGGCTACGAGAGCCTGGTGACGGTGGGCATGCGCGGCGACGGCGACGAGGCGATGGCCGAGGGCACCGCGATACCACTGCTGCAGGGCATCGTGGCCGACCAGCGGCGCCTGATCGCCGAGGTCACCGGCCGGCCGGCGTCGGAGACGCCCCAGGTATGGGCGCTGTACAAGGAAGTGCAGGACTACTACGACCACGGCATGACCGTGCCGGACGACGTGACGTTGCTGTTCTCCGACGACAACTGGGGGCAGATCCGCCGCCTGCCTTCCGGCCACGAGGCGCGCGCCGGTGGGTTCGGCGTCTACTACCACTTCGACTATGTCGGCGCGCCGCGCAACTACAAGTGGATCAATACGACCCAGGTCGAGAAGACGTGGCAGCAGATGGACCTGGCCTGGCAGCGCGGCGCGCGACAGCTGTGGATGGTCAACGTCGGGGACATCAAGCCGCTGGAATTCCCGCTGGACTTCTTCATGGCGCAGGCCTGGCGGCCGGCGGCGATGACGCCGCAGGCACTGGCCGGCTACCCGGAGGCATTCGCGCGGCAGTCATTCGGGCCGGCGCAGGCACGGGCCATCGGCGAACTGCTGACGCGCTACGCGCAGCTGGCCGCGCAGCGCAAGCCGGAGCTGCTCGACGCGGACACTTTTCCGCTCGGCAAGGCGGATGGCGAAGTGCTGGACGGCGGTGCGTTCGGTGCGCGCGTGGCCGACTGGGACGCGCTGATGGCCAGGATGCAGGCCGTAAGAGCGCAAGTGCCCGCGGCGCAGCAGTCCGCTTATTTCCAACTGGTGGAACATCCCATCTCGGCTTTCGCGAACCTGTATCACCTGTACTACGCGGTGGCGTGGAATCGCCGGCTGGCGGCGCGCGGCGATGCGCGGGCCAATGCCTTCGCCGATGAGGCCGAGGCGGCCTACGCGCGCGATGCCGCCCTGACCGCGCGCTATCACGCGCTGGAAGGCGGCAAGTGGGACGGCATGATGACGCAGCAGCACATTGGCTACACGAGCTGGCAGCAGCCGGACGTGCAGGCCATGCCACCGGTGCGTCACGTGGTAGGCGTGGCGACGGTGCCGCCGCGGTTTGGCGCGCCGGTGGTCGACGCGGGCGGCATCGAGGCGGTGCGCTACCAGCGTGCGGTCAACCGCGCGGGATTGGCGTGGCAGGCGATCGCCCATCTGGGCGCTGGCGAAGGCGCGATGGTCGCCCTGCCGCAGGGACGGCCGCCGACCACGGTGGCGGACGGCGTGCGGCTGGAATACGACATCGACCTGGACGCGGCCGGCGATCGCACGGCGATGCTGACGCTCTCGCCCACGCTGGATACCACGGGCGGGACGACGCTGCGCGTGGGCGTCTCTCTGGATGACGGACCGGTGCAGGTGCTCGCCGATACGCTGGTGCCGGCGCCGACGCAAACCACGACGGCGGCGCAGCGCGACTGGAACCGCGCGGTGATCGAGAACCGGCGCGTGCTGCGCGCGGTGTTTCCCGGCGTGGCGGCCGGGAAGCACGTGCTGAAGGTGTGGCGGCTGGATGACAACGTCGTGCTGGAGCGCGTGGCGTTGCAGTGAGGCGGTGGCCACGCACCGGCGCGTGGCAGGCGCGGTCAGTTGTCCTTGGCGACGCCCAGCACTGCCTCGAAGGCCGGCTTGGGTCGGCGTTCGCGGTCGAACAGCAGCGGGTAGTTGTGGCGGCCGCGCACGGGGTAGTCGTTCTTCCAGGAGTCCCCGTCATGCGCGTTCCAGAAGGTGACGCGCGCGATGACGTCGCGCTTGCGCTGGAACAGCGCGAACAGGTCGGCATAGCGCTTGGCCAGGCGGGCCTGCATGTCGGCCGGCAGGCCGTCCGGCCACGGGTCGAGCTGGCGGCGCGCGGCCGGATCGGCGGGTAGTTCCAGGCGCTGGTCGGCCGGCATGCCGTCGGTGCGCGGCGGCTGCGGCAGCACGTCGATATCCAGTTCGGTGATCATCACCTTGACGCCGAGCGCGGCGAAGGTGTCGATGCTGGTTTCGATCTCGGCGATCGACGGACTCTCCAGCCCCCAGTGCCCCTGCATGCCCACGCCATCCACGCGCGCGCCGCTGGCTTGCAGCATCTTCACCAACCGCACGATGCCCGCGCGCTTGGCGGGCTTTTCGGTGTTGAAGTCGTTGTAGTACAGCTCGGTGCCGGGCGCGGCCTGCGCGGCGTAGCGGTAGGCCTCGCGCAGCAGGCGGTCGCCGTCGCCGACGTTCTTCAGCCACGGGCTCTGGCGGTAGCTGCCGTCCTCGTCGATGACCTCGTTGGCGACATCCCACGCCTGCACGCGCCCGGCGAAATGCCCGGCCACGTGCTGGATGTGGTCGTGCAGCACGGCCAGCTGCGCCTCGGCGGAGTTCGGGCGGCCCTGCGCGTCGGTGAACATCCACGCCGGGGTCTGGATGTGCCACAGCAGGTTGTGGCCGACCAGGAACATGCCGTGCGCCTGGCCGAACGCGACGAAGGCATCGCCCTTGCTGAAATCGTAGGCGCCGGGGCGCGGATGCACGTTCTCCGGCTTGAGCTCGTTCTCGGCGGTGATGCTGTTGAACTGCTCGATCACCAACTGCTGCGAGCGCGCGTCGCGTCCGCTGACGATCGCATCGTTCACCGCCACGCCGACGAGGAAATCGTCGCGGAAGGCCTCCTTCAGCGTGGTCGGCGGCGGCGCGGCGAAGGCGGGCAGGGCGGCCATGCCCACGGCGAGGGCCAGCAGGGTCGGGCGGAAACGCAGGGTCATGGCGAGGCTCCGGGAACCAGGGTCAGGGGGAAATCGAGGGCGGGCACGCCCTCGGCTTCGAGATGCACGCGCAACATGCCTTGCGCGCCGGGGCGCGCACGCACGATTGCCAGCAGGCGGCCGCTGAACATCGCGCGCGTGGCGGAGGGGAAGGGCGTCATGTCGGTGGGGTCGCCGTTGTCGGTGGCGACAAGCTCGCCGGGCCCGTCGATGCGCACCCGCACCGGCAGTGACGCCTGCGGCAGCCGTTCGCCGCGCGCATCGCGCACCTCGATGGCGATGAAGGCCAGGTCGCGTCCATCGGCGACGAGCGTGCCGCGTTCGGGCACGGCATGCAGCGTGGCAGCGGTGCCGGCCGTGCGGACGCGGTCCTCGGCCCACGGCTGTCCGTTCTTGTACGCCACCACGCGCAATTCGCCCGGCTGGTAGCGCACCGCGTCCCAGCGCAGCCGGTACTGGCCCGGCGCCTTGCGCTGGCGGCCCTGCGGGACGCCGTTGACGAACAGCTCGGCCTCATCGCCGGAGGTAAACACATGTACCGGCGTCACCTGGCCCTCGCGGCCCGGCCAGGTCCAGTGCGGCAGCAGGTGGGCCATCGGCAGGTCGGGGCGCCAACGCGACTGGTAGAGCCAATAGCGGTCCTTGGGGAAACCCGCCAGGTCGATGATGCCGGAGTAGGAACTGCGCGAGGTGTAGTACGGCGTCGGTTCGCCGAGGTAATCGAAACCGGTCCACACGAACTCGCCGGCCACGAACGGATGGGCATCCAGGGCCGCGAACACCTTGTCCGGGCTGGCGCCGAAATCGACCGCGTGCAGCGCGTAGTCGCTCACCTGGTGCGCGCGCGAATCGCCACCCCGGCCATCGCGCACCGGCGCGCTGGTTTCCGGCGTCACCGGGAACAGGTAGACGCCGCGGCTGCTGAGCGTGGAGGCGGTTTCGGTGCTGAGGATCGCCTTGTCCGGGAACGCGCGGTGGAAAGCGTCGTACATCGGCGGCGTGCGGATGCGCTCGGTGCCTTCGAACTCCGGCGTGTCGCGGATGCCTTCGCCCTGGTAGTTCAGGCCGATGACGTCGAGCACCGCCGGCAGCGGCATGTCCGGCTTGGCGTAGTTCATCGCGGCGGTGATCGGCCGGGTGGGGTCTTCCTCGCGCACGATGTCGCGCAGCGCACGCGCGATATCCGCGCCGGCCTGGCCGCTGTACTGTTCGCCGACTTCGTTGCCGATGCTCCACAGGATCACCGACGGGTGGTTGCGGTCGCGCCGCAGCAGGGCGCGCAGGTCAGGCTCGTGCCAGTCGTCGAACACGCGGTGGAAATCCAGCGGCGTCTTCTTCATCTGCCAGCTGTCGAAGATCTCGTCGACCACCAGCAGGCCGAGGCGGTCGGTGAGCGACAGCAACGCCGGGTCCGGCGGGTTGTGGCTCATGCGGATGGCATTGGCGCCCATGGCCTGCAGCAGGCGCAGCTGGCGCTCGGCGGCGGTGGCGTTGAAGGCGGCGCCGAGCGCGCCGAGGTCGTGGTGCTGGTTCACGCCTCGGATCGGCACGTGCTCGCCGTTGACGAGCAGCCCGCGCCGCGGATCGAAACGCACCTCGCGGATACCGAACGGGGTCTCGACGCGATCCAGCACGCGGGCGCCCTCGCGCACCGTGGTGATGGCGAGATAGCGATGCGGTTGCTGGGTGGGCGGCGGCCCCCACAGCTGCGGATGGGCGACACGCAGGGTGTCATCCAACGAGGCGGTGCCACCGGCGCCGACCGTGACCGTGCGTTCGCTGCCTTGCGCGACGGCTTCGCCAACCGGCCGGCCCAACGCATCCAACGCATGCAGCGTGGTGCTTACCCGCAGCGATGCCGCCGACTTGCCGCTGTTGCGGAGCTCGACCTGCACGCGCACCTGAGCCTGTTCCCGGCTCACCTGGGGCGTCGTGACCTGCACGCCCCAAGGGGCCACGGATGCCGGCGCGGTCTTCTCCAGCCATACGCGGCGATACAGCCCGCCGCCGGGATACCAACGGGCCGAGTCGGGCGGGTTGTCCAGCCGCACGGCAATCTGGTTGCGCCCGCCATGACGCAGGCAGCCGTCGAGATCGACTCGCCACGACGTGTAGCCATAGGGCCAGCCGCCGAGCAGCTGCCCGTTGCACCACACCGTGGCATGGGACATCGCACCGTCGAACGCGAGGGCGAGGTGGCGACCGCGGTCGCTGGCCGGCACCTCCAGCGTGCGGCGATACCAGGCCACGCCCCAGCTCGGCAGGCGGCCCATGCCGCCATACGGGCCTTCGACCAGGAACGGACCCGCGATGGCCCAATCGTGCGGCAGCGTGACCGGCTGCCAGCCGCTGTCGTCGAAGTCCGGCTGCACGAACGACACGTCGCTGCCCGGCGCATCGCCCGCGGGCCGTGCGTGGCGGCGCGCGGGATCGGCGATCAGCGCGTTGGCCGTCGGCAGGATCCACGGGCGCAGCACGGGCCTGTCCGCAGCGGCTGCCGCTTCCGCCTGCGCGGGGCGCGCATCGGCGGCCTTGCCATCCTCGTTGTCCTGCACCGCCGGTCGCGCGTCGTAGTCCAGCTGGCCGGTGACACCGGGCGGGTCGCCGGCATGAAAACGCCAGCCGGTATCCAGGGCGATGCGCTCGCGCGGTGCCTCTTCCGCCCAGGCACTGCCCGCGGCCGCGCACAGCAGGCACCACGCCACCGGCAGCCATGGCCTCACAGGCGATAGGCCTGCTTGGGCAGTCGATACGCGAGGTCGGTGGCCACTTCCATCGCCTCGTCCTCGTCCATGCGGTGTTCGGCGACGAGTTTGGCGAGGAACGCGCAGTCCACGCGGCGCGCGACATCGTGGCGGGCGGGAATCGACAGGAACGCGCGGGTATCGTCGTTGAAGCCGACCGTGTTGTAGAAGCCGCCGCTGCTGAGCGTCTGCTCGCGGAAGCGCCACATGCCCTCCGGTGCGTCATGGAACCACCACGCCGGTCCGAGCAGCAGGCTCGGGTAGTGGCCGGCGAGCGGCGCGAGTTCGCGCGCGTAGTTGCTTTCGTCCAGGGTGAACAGGATCAGCTGGAAGCGCGGATCGTTGCCGCAGCGGTCGAGCAGGGGCTTGAGCGCGCGGACGTATTCGGTGCGCACGGGGATGTCGGCGCCCTTGTCGCGGCCGTAGCGCGCGAACAGCGCCTGGTTGTGGTTGCGGAAGCAGCCCGGGTGCAGCTGCATCACCAGGCCGTCGTCCAGGCTCATCTTCGCCATCTCGGTGAGCATCTGCGCGCGGAACAGCTCGGCCTGCGCGGCATCGGCGCGGCCGGCCACCACGAGGGAGAACAGCTTGCGGGCTTCGTCGTCGGAGAGATTGGCCGTCGCCGCGCTGGGGTGGCCATGGTCGGTGGAGGTGGCCCCCCTCGAGGCGAAGAACGCGCGACGCTGGCGATGCGCCCGCAGGTAGCCCTCCCAGCCGAAGACGTTCTCGCCGGTCAGTTCGCCGAACTGGTGCAGCGCATCGCGGAACTGTTCGTGCTCCGGGTCGATGACCGCATCGGGGCGATAGGCGGTGATGACGCGTCCCGTCCAGCCGCTGTCGCGGATCGCCGCGTGGTGTTCCAGCGGATCGAGCGGCGATTCGGTCGTGGCGATCACCTCGATGCCGAAGCGCTCGAACAGCGCCCGCGGCCGGTATGCCGGCGTTTCCAGCGCGGCGGTGATGCGGTCGTAGTAGTAATCGGCGGTGGTGGCGTCCAGCCGCACGCGCAGGCCGAACACCTCGTGGAAGACATGGTTGAGCCACATCGACGAGGGCGTGCCGCGGAACAGGTGGAAGTGTTCGGCGAACACGCGCCAGGCCGAACGCGGATCGACCGCTGCCCGCGAGCCGTCCGCGCGCGGGATGCCCAGGCGATCCAGGTCCACGCCCTGGCTGTAGAGCATGCGGAACACATAGTGGTCCGGCACCAGCAGCAGCTCGGTGGCGTTGGCGAACGGCGCGTTGCCGGCGAACCACGACGGGTCGGTATGGCCGTGCGGGCTGATGATCGGCAACGCGGCGACCTGCGCGTAGAGCCGGCGCGCGATGTCGCGCTGCGAGGCCTCGGCGGGCAGGAGGCGGTCGGGATGCAGGTGCAGGGGTTGGGCGGCGAGATTCATGCGGGCGATACGGGCAGGGAAGGGGAGTCAGGAAGCGCTGGCATCCACCTGCGCGGGCGCCAGTCGCGGCACCAGCAGGTGGACCACGCCCAGTGCGAGCAGGTAGGCCGAACCGGCCATCAGGAACACCGGTACATAGCTGCCGGTGGCTTGCAGCAGGAAGCCGATGAAGGTGGCGATCATCATGCCGGAGACCGCACCGGCGAAGCCGCCGATGCCGACCACCGAGGCGACGGCCGGGCGCGGGAACAGATCCGAGGGCAGGGTGAGCACGTTCGCCGACCAGCCCTGGTGCCCGGCCGTGGCCAGGCCGATCAGCGCGACCGCCACCCACAGGTGGTCGGCATGGGCGGCGAACACGATCGGCACCACCGCCAGCGCGCACACGGCCATCGCACCCTTGCGTGCGGCGTTGACGGGCCAGCCCCGGTGGATCAAACGGCCGGCCAGCCAACCGCCGGTGATGCTGCCGATGTCGGCCATCACGAAGATCACGATCAGCGGCGGGCCGAGTTCGAGCAGCGACAGGCCGTACTGCGCGTGCAGGAATTTCGGCAGCCAGAACAGGAAGAACCACCAGATCGGGTCGGTGATGAACTTCGCGGCCACGAACGCCCAGGTCTGCCGATGGCGCAGCAGCCGGCGCCACGGCAGGCGCACGGAAGGCTCGGGCGGATCGCTGCGGATCAGCGCCAGTTCGCCCGCGCCGAGCCGTGGCTGCTGCTCGGGCGTGCGATACCACTTCAGCCACACCACCAGCCACGTCGCGCTCAGCAGGCCGGTGAACAGGAACGCCGCCTGCCAGCCGAGCGTGGCGGCGACCACCGGCACCAGCAGCGGCGCGACCACCGCGCCGATATTCGAGCCGGAGTTGAAGATGCCCACGGCCAGCGCGCGTTCGCGGCGCGGGAACCATTCGGCCACGGTCTTGATCGCCGCGGGAAAATTGCCCGCTTCGCCCAGCCCCAGCGCGAAACGCGCCAGCGCGAAGCCGACCACGCCGGCGGCCAGCGCATGGCTCATCGCCGCCAGGCTCCAGATGCCGATGGCGATGGCATAGCCGATGCGCGTGCCGAAGCGGTCGATCACCGCGCCGGCGCATAGCAGGCCGATGGCATACGCCGCCTGGAATGCGGTGACGATGTAGCCGTATTCCACCTCGTTCCAGCCGATCTGCTGCTGCAGGAACGGCGCCAGCACGCCCAGCACCTGGCGGTCGATGTAGTTGATGGTGGTGGCGGCCAGCAGCATCGCGCACACGCGCCAGCGGTAGCGGCCGGTGGGCGGCGCGGAGATCGGTTCCAGCGGCGCGGCGCGGAAGGCTTCGGTCACTGCGGCTCCCTGTGCAACGTGGAAAGGCCGGGTGGCTGCCGATGATGCGGCGCAGCACGCGGTTGCGCCGGGTTGGCGCGTCGCCTCATGCGCGAAAGGCCTTGATTTGCGCCGTTCCGTCGCGAAGGTGATAGCGCTATCACTAGCACGCGATGGGCCGCTGCGCTACTGCCCGTGCTTTGCGCGGACAGCGCGATACGCGATGACAGCGCTGACAACCAGCCACATCCTGCGTTTCCAGTTCGTGCCGTGACACGCGTCGCGCCAATTGCTGCCCTGCAGCGTGCACGCTTTGGTGATAGCGCTACCATGCGCCGCGACCCTCCCCGGGTCTCCCCCACGCCACACGCGATCGACACCAGAACAGGCGCCGTCAACGCCGCGCGCCATCCGTTTACGAATGAAGGAAGGGAGTGAGGGTGAACACACAATTCGCACGTACCACGTTGTCGCATGCCTTGGGCCTGGCGCTGATCGGCATGGCCGCCGCCCCGGTATTCGCGCAGGAGGCGACGGGCAGCAGCGCGCAGCCCGAGCCTACGCAGTCGCAGGCCGCCAGCGGCCAGGACGCGGTCACGCTGGACCGCGTGGAAGTCTCCGGCTACCGCCGCAGCATCCAGTTCTCCACCGACGCCAAGCGCGATTCGGTGACTTTTACCGACACGGTGTATGCCGAGGACATCGGCAAGTTCCCGGACATGAACATCGGCGAGTCGCTCAGCCGCATTCCGGGCGTGCAGCTCTCGCGTGACGTCAATGGCGAGGGCACCAACATCGCCATCCGCGGCCTGGGTTCGAGCTTCACCAAGACCACGCTCAACGGCGCCAGCATCGCCACCGCCTCGATCGGCCTGGACGCGCAGAACCAGAACCGCGAAGTCGACCTCAACCTGTTCCCGACCGAGTTCTTCACCCAGCTCACCGTCAGCAAGACGCCGACGGCGAGCATGCTCGAAGGCGGCGTGTCCGGCGTGGTGGACATGCGCAGCGCACGTCCGTTCGACCGTCCGGGCACGCACCTGACCTACGCCTTGCAGGGCGGCTACAACAGCACCTCGGACAAGATCAGCCCGAACGGCACGCTGATCGGCAGCTGGACCAACGAGTCGGGCACGTTCGGCATCCTCGGCGGCGTCACCTCCACGCGCGGCAAGCTGGGCCTGGAAGGCTTCGAGAGCGTGGGCTGGACCAACCCCGGCCTGACCTACACCCAGTGCGGCCTGACCCCGCCGGCCGGCACGCCGGCCACCAACCAGCCGGCGGCGTGCAACGTCGGCGGCGGCGGCAACTGGCGCATTCCCGATACCGTGCCGGCCAGCGGCGCGGCTGCCGGACTGACCCCGGGCGAGGTGATCGACGCCAACTGGCTGCTCGCGCACAACCCGGGGCTGGACATCAACCAGATCAGCGAAGCGCTGATTCCGCGCCTGGGCCGCAACGTCTACATGGACGGCGAGCGCAACCGTGATTCGGGCGTGCTGTCGATGGAATGGCGCCCGAGCGACGACTTGCATTTCTACCTCGACACGCTGTACTCCGAAGCGCACCGCACCAACAACCGCATCGACATGAACCTCATCGGCCGCAACGGCAGCATGGTGCCGGTGGACATGCAGGTCGATGCGAACAACGTCGTCACCAGCGCCACGTTCGCCAACGCGCAGTACTTCCTCGAAGCGCGCCCCTACCGCGAAGACGTCAAGTTCTGGAGCGTCAACCCGGGCGCGGAGATCCTGTTCGGCGACGCGCAGGACGTGAAGCTCACCGTGCAGGCCAACGCCAGCCGCAGCTGGATGTTCCGCGAGTCGCCGACCATCCTGGTCAACTCGCCGATCACCACCGTGCAGTACGAGAACACCGGCGGCGACCAGCCCACCATCAGCAGCGGCCTGGACCTCAACGACCCGAACCTGGGCTGGAGCTGGACCGGCGGGCGCGTGAACATCAACAACGAAAAGCGCGTCACCGAGACCCAGGGCGCGCGCGCGGACCTGCAGTTCGGCGACGACAAGCGCAACGTCAAGGTCGGTTTCGCCTACGACGAAGCCGAGCGCCGCATCCAGGGCTTCGACAACAGCGTGGCGTGGGAACAGGTCGTGTGCCGCGGCGCAGGCACCACCTGCACTGGCGGCCCCGGTTCGGCGATCCCGCAGGCCGACCTGGCCTCCTACCTGCGCCCGGGCCCGTACGGCTTCATCACCGTGGACTTCGACCGGTTCATGCGTGACACCAACTACTACGCGCTGCGCGATTCCGCGCCGGAGAGCAACTCGGCCAACACCGGTGCGTCCACCGGCGGCATCGAGGAGAAGAACTGGGGCTTCTACGTCGAAGCCAACGCCGAGGCCGAGGTGTGGAACCGCACGCTGCGCTTCAACGCGGGCATGCGTTATGTCACCACCGACCAGACCATCAGCGGGCCGGTGACGCTGAGCGGCGTGCGCAGCTACCAGTCGCTGGATTCGGACTACAAGGAACTGCTGCCCTCGTTCAACCTGGCGTGGGACGTGGCCGACAACGTCGTGCTGCGCATGTCCGGTTCGCGCACGATGACCCGCCCGAACCCGAGCGCGATGATCCCGGCGACGAACTTCAGCGACCCCTCCGCGCAGACCGCTTCGCAGGGCAACCCGAACCTGGCGCCGTACCTGGCGACCAACTTCGACCTGGGCGGCGAGTGGTACACCGGCGGCGAGGGCTATGTCGGCCTGACCCTGTTCAACAAGCGCATCAACGGCTTCACCGTCAACGGCGTGCGCCGCATCCCGTTCAACGAACTCGGCGTGCCTTACGACAGCCTGCTGCCGACCCAGCAGGCGGCGCTGCAGCAGCGCGGCGGCCCGGACGCGGCCACTGTGGACGTACAGACCCAGGTCAATGCCGATGGCGTGCTGAACATCCGCGGCGTGGAAGCGATCTGGGTGCAGCCGCTGGACGTGGTGCTCGACGGCCTGGGCTTCACCGCCAACTACACGCACGTCAACCAGGATTCGGAAGGCGATGGCGTGCCGGCGGTGGCCGAGGGCGTGGCGCCGAACCTGTGGAACGGCACGGTGTACTGGGAGAAGGGCCCGGTGTCGGCGCGCGTCTCCTACACCTGGAACGACGACATGATCATCTCCGGCGCCAACCAGAACGGCATCCCGTATGCGCGGCTCAACGCCGACGCCCGCGGCCAGATGGACCTGTCGGCGAGCTACACGCTGGAGAACCTGCCGTCCAAGCCGCAGATCACCCTCAACGTCACCAACATCACCGACGAGCCGCTGCGCACCACCTTCGCGTGGCCGAACGCCACCTATAGCCTGTACTACCCGGGCCGTACCATCATGCTCGGCATTCGCGGCACGTTCTGACGCCGCACGCGACCGCCGCCGCCGGGGCACCCCTCCAGGCATCCGGCGCGGCGGTCGCGCCTTCCTCTTCTTCGGCCAGGGAATCCATGAACCACACGTCCGCACCGTTATCGGTCACCGAGAAGATCGGCTACAGCCTGGGTGACCTGGCGGCGAACCTGATCTTCCAGACCCTGATCAGTTTCCTGGCCTTCTTCTATACCGATGTCTACCGCATCCCGGCGGCCGCCGCGGCGACGGTGATCTTCAGCGTCGGCCTGCTCGGCGCCTTCGTGTTCACCCCGGTGGTGGGCATCGTCGCCGACCGCACGCGCAGCCGCTGGGGCAAGTTCCGCCCGTGGGTGCTGTGGACGGCGGTGCCGTTCGGCCTGCTTTCGCTGCTGGCGTTCTCCACGCCAAACCTGGGCGAGCACGGCAAGATCGCCTACGCGCTGGCGACCTACAGCCTGCTGATGCTGGTCTACGTGGCCAACAACCTGCCGTATTCGGCACTCAGCGGCGTGCTCACCGGCAACATGGACCAGCGCAACAGCCTGTCGGCGTACCGCTTCGTGGCGGTGATGATCGCGCAGTTCATCATCCAGGTATTGCTGCTGCCGCTGGTGCTGATCCTGGGCGGCGGCGACAAGGCGCTCGGCTTCCAGCACACCATGGCGGTGTTCGCGGTGATCGGCACGGTGTTCTTCCTGATCACCTTCTTCACCACCCGCGAGCGCGTGGTGCCGGTGGCGGGCGAGGGCGGCAGCGTGCGCCAGGACCTCGCCGACCTGATGCGCAACCGGCCGTGGATCGTGATGCTGCTGCTCACCATCCTGGTCTTCGTCACCCTCGCGCTGAAGGGGGGCATGTACATCTACTACTTCAAGTACTACCTCAGCGAAGCGGACCTGGCGGCCTTCATCGATGGCGTCGGCTTCAACCGCTTCCTGGCCGGGCTCAACCACCTGCTCGCCAGCCTGGGTCTTTCCGCGTTCCAGTGGCCGCAGGACGCACCGACCTCGGCCTTCAGCCTGTTCAGCGCCGGCGGCATCATCGCGATGATCATCGGCATCGGCTTCTCGCGTCGGCTGGCCGAGCGCTTCGGCAAGCGCGACGTGTTCGGCGGCGCGCTGCTGGTTTCCACGCTGTGCCTGCTGGCCTACCTGTTCTTCCCGCCGCAGGCGGTGGGGCTGGTGGTGCTGTTCTACATCCTGCACGGCTTCTTCTACGGCATCACCACGCCGCTGTTGTGGGCGATGATCGCCGACGTGGCCGACTACTCCGAATGGCGCAACCATCGCCGTGCCACCGCCATCATTTTCTCGGCGATGCTGTGCGGGCTGAAGATCGGCCTGAGCATTGGCGGCGCGCTGGTGGCGGCGATCCTGGCCCACTATGGCTACGACGGCGGCGCCACGACGCAGGCGCCGGCCGTGGCCGATGGCATCCGCCTGTCGGTCAGCGTGTATGCCTCCATTCCCTTCCTGGCGGCGGTGGCGCTGCTGTTCCTGTACGAGATCGACAAGCGCACCGAAGTGCGCATCGAACAGGAACTGGGTGCACGCCGCGCCGCGGCGACTGCCTGATCTTCCCTTTCAACGAAACAGCCCATGAGCGAACACATCGACCCGGAACGTCTGGCGGAACTGCGGCGCAGCGCGCTGTCCGCCCCGCTGGTGACCGCGCAATACACCGCCGACCCCTCCGCCCACGTTTTCCAGGGGCGCGTCTACATCTATCCCTCGCATGACGTGGACGGGGGCGTGGCGTTCAACGACAACGGCGACCACTTCGCGATGGAGGACTACCACGTCTATCGCCAGGACCATCCCGAAGGCGAAACGGTGGATTGCGGCGTGGCACTGCACGTGCGCGACGTGCCGTGGGCCGCGCGCCAGATGTGGGCGCCGGACTGCGCCGAATTCGAAGGGCGCTATTACCTGTATTTCCCGGCCAAGCGCGCCGATGGCATCTTCCAGATCGGCGTGGCGATCGGCGATACGCCGGAAGGCCCGTTCGTTGCCGAAGCCACGCCGATCGAAGGCAGTTACTCGATCGACCCGGCGGTATTCGCCGATGCGTCCGGCGCGCACTACCTGTACTTCGGCGGCATCTGGGGTGGCCAGCTGCAGAAATACCGCGACAACCGCTACGACGCCGCGCATGAAGAGCCGCCGGCCGACACGCCCGCGCTCGGCCCGCGCATGGCGCGCCTGACCCCGGACATGAGGGCCTTCGCCGAGCCGCCGCGCGAACTGCTGATCCTCGACGAACACGGCCAGCCGCTGCGCGCCGGCGACCACGACCGCCGCTACTTCGAAGGCCCGTGGATGCACACCCACGGCGGGCGCTATTACCTTTCCTATTCCACCGGCGACACGCATTACATCTGCTATGCGACCGGTGACAACCCGTACGGGCCGTTCACCTACCAGGGCCGCATCCTCAACCCGGTGATCGGCTGGACCACGCACCATTCCATCGTCGAGTTCGAGGGGCGCTGGTGGCTGTACTACCACGACTCGCTGCTGTCGGGCGGCGTGACGCACCTGCGCTCGATGAAGGTGGCCGAGCTGCACCACGATGCCGGCGGACGCATCGCCACGCTCGATCCGTACGGCCATGATTGACGTTGCAATGACAGCGCTGCCGGTGGGCGAGCGCATCGTCTTGCGGGCCGGCGCGCTGGAAGTGACGGTGGCGCCGGCGGAAGGTGGGCGCGTGGCGCAGCTGCGCCATGCGGGCGTGGACTGGCTGGTCGGGCCGGATGACGGCTTCGATGCCGCCATCGCGTGGGGCGCTTATCCGATGGTGCCGTGGGCCGGACGCATCCGGAACGGGCGCTTCGCCTTTGACGGAAAGGCCTGGCAGTTGCCGCCGAGCCTCGGCCCGCATGCCATCCACGGCGTGGGTTTCCTGCGGGCGTGGGAGGTCACCTCGCGCAGCGAGCGGGCATTGACGCTTGCGCTCGAACTCGGCGAGGACGCGCAATGGCCGTTCGGCGGCCGCGTCGAACAGCGCGTCGAGGTCATGCCGGACCGGCTGCGGCTGGAGATGCGCCTGGTGGCCGGCGCGCGGGCCATGCCGATGCCGGTGCTGGGTTGGCATCCGTGGTTCCGCAAGCTCGTACGTTTCACCTTCGAACCGAATGCCTACTACCCGCGCGACGCGGAGGGCATCGCCACGCTGCCGCTGGCCATGCCGCCGGGGCCGAAGGACGACTGCTACCTGTGCGACGCCGCGGTGGTGCTGTGGCACGAAGGACAGCAGATGGTGCTGCGCGCCGAAGGCGACCACTGGGTGTATTACGACGAAACCCCGCACGCGACGTGCTTCGAGCCGCAGAGCGGCCCGCCGGATGCCTTCAACCTGCGCGATGACGTGTTGCCGGCGGGCGGCGAGGTCTCGACGTGGACGGAGTGGACGCTCGCGACGGCACGCTGAGCCGTCGCGAGGCGCAAGCCCCTCCTACAACGTGCCTGCGTTCTCGCCGTCGCGCCACGCGTAGGGGCCGAACGTCGCGCCGATGAATCCGCCCGCGGTCTGCGTGCTCAGCAGCTTGGCATCCAGGTCATCGCGCAAAACCTGCCACTCGCCGTTTCCGGTGGCGTACTCCGCGCGCAAGCCCGCGTTCGCCAGCACGAATCGAAGCCGGGCCGAGTGGATGCCGGCCGGCAGTTTCACCGAGGCCACCACGACACCTTGCTTCGGCGCCTCGCCACTTGCCCGGCGCCACAGCGCCAGCATGGTGCCATCGCTTCCCGGCGACAACGCCAGCGCATAGAAGTGGCTTTCGTTCTGCAGCAGCGCGAGCCCCGCATGCTCGCCGGCGGCCAGCTCGGCGGCGTCCACCGTGGCCTGCACGTCGGCATGATGGTGCTGGAGGCGATGGCCGAGATAGCTGGGCTGCCCGCTGGCGAATTCGCCCAGCGGCGTCGCCGACGGGGTGATCCGCAACCCGCCGCGGCCGGTGTCGAACCAGTGCGCGCGCGGCGCGTTCACGCTGACCCACGCGAACGGCAGGCGCGGCGCGGTGAAGGTTTCGCGCCATGCCATCGGCCCGCTCATCGGCGTGGCGTCCGGCGTGCGGGGCAGGGCGGGGCGCGGTGCCACCACCGGGATCCGCTCGCCGTGCGCGAGGACGCGCGGCCAGCCGTCCACCCACTGCACCGGCAGCAGGAAGGTTTCGCGGCCGATGTTGTAGTGGTTGCCCTCGTAGGGGCGCGTGGCCAGGAACACCGCCCACCAGCGGCCATCGGCCAGTTCGACGAACTGCGCGTGGCCGGCCGAGGTGATCGGATCCGGGCGTGACGGATCGAGGTCGCGCTGGGTCAGCGAGGGGTTGTCGCGCCACGCTTCGTACGGCCCGAACAGCTCGCGGCTGCGATAGACCATCTGCGCGTGCTGCTCCCCGGTGCCGCCCTCGGCGGCGGTGAGGTAGTAGTAGTCACCATGGCGGAACAGGTGCGGGCCTTCGACATGCTCTGGGTTCGTGGCCGGATCGGCCCCCCCGTCGACCAGCACCTTGCGCGGGCCGGTCATCTGCATCGTGGACAGGTCCAGCTGCTGCAGCCAGATCGCGCGGTGGCCGTCGTAGCGCAGCTTGCCTTCCGGCAGGCCGTTGTTGACCACGTAGGCGCGGCCGTCGCGGTCGAAGAACAGCGAGGGGTCGATGCCCTCGAAGCCCAGCCAGTGCGGGTCCGACCATGGCCCGGCGGGATCCTTCGCGGTGATCACGAAGTTGCCGCGGTCGCAATAGAAGCAGGTGTTGGTGATGTAGAACGTGCCGGCGTGCTCGCTGATCGACGCGGCGAACAGGCCGCGCGTCAGCTCGTTCTGGCCGAGGTCGAGCTGGGTGGGGCGCTCGATCGCGTTGCCCACCTGCCGCCAGCTCACCAGGTCGCGGCTATGGAACACCGGCAGGCCGGGGAAATAGCCGAAGCTGGAGTTGACCAGGTAGAAATCCTGGCCGGCGCGCACCACCGAGGGGTCCGGATAGAAGCCGGCGAGGATCGGGTTGCGGTATTGCGCGGCGGTGGGCGTCGGGCCGCCGTCATCGCCCTGGTAGCGCACTTCGGTGAAGCGGGCCTCGCCCGCGTGCGCGGCCGATGCCGCCAGCAGCAGCCATGCCCATCGCCAAGCCTGTTTCATTCCGTGCCTCCTCCCGGTCGGACCGGGCATGAAACCACGCGCCGCGGCCGCGTGGACGCCCGTGCCATGAAGTTTTCGCACGTTGCTATGCCATGCGTGATGCGGGAACGCATCGCCCCCGGGGATGGGCCGCTCATCCACAAGGATGATTCCGCCGTCACCCGCACCGGCCTACGCTGCCCGCATTCCCCCTCGCAGGAGCTCGTGATGCGCCAGAACGCCGCCGAATACATGGCCCAGGTCCTGGAAATCGCCGGGGTCGAACGCGTCTACGGCGTGGTCGGCGATTCATTGAACGGCTTCACCGACGCCTTGCGCGAGCGCGGCCGCATCGAATGGGTGCACATGCGCCACGAGGAGGCCGGTGCCTTCGCCGCCGGCGCCGAAGCCCAGCTTACCGGCGAGCTGGCGGTATGCGTGGGCAGTTGTGGACCGGGCAACCTGCACATGATCAACGGCCTGTTCGACTGCCACCGCAGCGGCGCGCCGGTGCTGGCGATCGCCGCGCACATTCCGAGCAGCGAGATCGGCATCGACTATTTCCAGGCCACGCACCCGGAAATCCTGTTCAAGGAATGCAGCCACTACGTCGAGCTGGTCTCCCAGCCCGAGCAGCTGCCGCAGATCCTCGACCGCGCCATGCGCACCGCCATCGCGCGCAAGGGCGTGGCGGTGGTGGTCATCTCCGGCGATACCGCGCTCAAGCCGCTGGAGGCGCCGCTGCCGAAGTGGATCGCGCCGGCCGCGCCGGTGGTGCAGGCCGCGCCGGCCGAGCTGCGCCATGCCGCGGAGATCCTCAATGGCGCCGGCAAGGTCACGCTGCTGTGCGGTGCCGGCTGCGCGCAGGCGCGCGAGGAGGTCATCGCGCTGGCGGAAAAACTGCGCGCGCCCATCGTGCATGCGCTGCGCGGCAAGGAATGGCTGGAGCACGACAACCCGTACGACGTCGGCATGACCGGATTGATCGGCTTCTCTTCCGGCTACGCGGCGATGAAGGCCTGCGACACGCTGCTGCTGCTCGGCACCAACTTCCCGTATCGGCAGTTCTATCCGGAGGATGCGCGGGTCATCCAGATTGACCTCAATCCCGAATCACTCGGCAACCGCACGCAGGTGGAGCTGGGCATCCAGGCCGACCTGCGCCACGCGCTGCCGCAACTGCTGCCGCTGCTCTCCACCAAGACCGACTCCTCGCACCTGGACGATGCGCGCGCGCATTACGCCAAGGCCCGCGCCGAACTGGACGAGCTGGCGCGCATCGAACCGGACGGCGAGGTGGTGCACCCGCAGCAGCTCAACCGGCTGGTGAGCGAGCTGGCGGCGGACGATGCGATCTTCACCTGCGATGTCGGCACGCCCACCGTGTGGGCGGCGCGCTACCTGCGGCTCGGCGGCGGGCGCCGCCTGCTGGGCTCTTTCAACCATGGTTCGATGGCCAACGCGATGTTGCAGGCGATCGGCGCGCAGGCGAGCCATCCGCAGCGGCAGGTGGTGTCGCTGTCCGGCGATGGCGGCTTCACCATGATGATGGGCGACTTCATCACGCTCGCGCAGCTGGGCCTGCCGGTGAAGGTCATCGTGCTCAACAACGGCACGCTGGGCTTCGTGGAGCTGGAGATGAAGGCCGCCGGCCTGCTGGATACCGGTTGCGAACTGGTCAACCCGGATTTCGCCGCGATGGCGCGCGCGATGGGCGTGGCGGGCTGGCGCGTGGAGCGACCGGGCGAACTGCACGATGCGCTGGCGGCCGCCTTCGCGCATCCCGGCCCGGCGCTGGTGGACGTGGTGAGCGCGCGGCAGGAACTGGTGATGCCGCCGAAGCCCTCATGGGGGCAGGCGAAGGATTTCGGCCTGTTCCTGCTCAAGGCCGTGCTCGATGGACGCGGCGGGCAGGTGCTCGACCTGGCCAAGGTCAACCTGCGGCGCTAGCGGCCTTGTCATCGCAGTGAAGCGCACGCGGCTTAGTGTTGCGGCCGCGTGCTTCGCCCTGCGCGAGAAACGCCGGCCGTGCATTGCGGCTCGCCGCATCCTCCGGCTTCGCGAAAACAGCCCTAAAGTCCCTGCGCCAGCGGCCGATACCGATGCGATTTTCTGCCTCGGACATCCCTGCCATGACCGCCCCCCAAGGAACCTCCGCGCCGATGGACCGCGTGCGCGCCCTCCTGGACACCCTGCGCGCACGGATGCCGCACACCCTGGCCGCCTATCGCCCGGCCACGATCGCCCAATGGGGCATCGCGCGCAAGATCCGCGCCAGCCTCGTGGTCTGCGGCATCGGCCTGCTGGTGATCGGCCTGGCCTACTGGCGCGCCAGCGCGGGCGTGGAAAGCGCCGCGCGCATCTTCGATGCGCACCAGTCGCAGGCCGCGCTCAGCGGCCGGCTCAGCGAGCAGGTGGCCGAAGCGCGCCGCTTGCAGACCGTCTACGCCGCGCGCCAGGGCGAGGAGGATCGCAAGGCGCTGCAGCAGGCCCACGAGCAGCTGCTGGCAACCTTGGCGCAGTTGCAGAAGCAGGCGGCCGGGCAAGCGGTGGGCGCGCAGGTGGCGGATGTGGCCGCCAAGGTGAAAGCCTTCGCCGAAGGCATCGCCTCGCTCAACCAGCGCGTGGATGAAATGGGCAGCGGCGACGCCAGCCTGCGCGCGCAGCTGCAGGCCCGCGCCGAGGCGATCGACCCGGCAGTGGACGCGGCCGCACGCCCGGCGCTGGCGGCCGCGTGGCAGAAGATGCGTCGCTTCGAGTCGCAGTTCCTGCTCACCGGCGACGCCAGCCAGACCGACAAGGTGAGCGAGCAGAAGATGCCGTTCGACCTCGCATTGGAAGCCGCGCGCCTGCCGGCGGCCGACACCGCCACGCTGCGCGATGGCATGGACGCCTACCAGCAGGCGCTGCTGGCCTATACCGCCGCGCGCATCGGCCTGGACGTGGAGGCGCAGGCGCTGGAAGGCACCGCGGCGGAGATCACCCCGGCACTGCGCGCGCTCTCGCAGGCCCAGGGCGCCTCGCTGGAGGCGGCGCGCGAGCGCCAGCAGTCGCAGCGACGCTGGATGACCGGGCTGTTCGCGGTGATCTGGCTGATCGTGGCGGGCGTGGTGGTGGCGGTGCTGGTGCTCGTGCTCAAGGCGGTACGGCAGCCGATCGAGGACACGCTGCGTTTTGCCGACGATATCGCCGACGACCGCCTCGACACCGAGCTGCGCATCCACAACCCGCACGACGAGATCGGCCAGCTCGCCCATCGCCTGCGCGACATGCAGGCCAGGCTGCGCGGCCGCTTCGAGGCCGAACGGGCGGCCGCGCGCGACAACGAGCGCGCGCGCCAGGCGCTGGACAGCGTGCAGACCGGCCTGCTGTTGCTCGATGCCGAGGGTCGCGTGGGCTATGCCAACCGCGCGCTCGGCCAGGCGCTGGCGTTGGCGGACGACCTGATGGGCGCGCCGGCCAGCCGCCTGCATCCGGCGTTCGGCGCGTTGCAGCGCCAGCTGGAAGCCGGCGATGCCGCGCACGCGCAGGAGATCGAACTCGGCGGCACGCGCTACGTGCTGGCGGCCAGCCCCATCGTGGTGGAAGGCCAGCGGCTGGGCGCGGCGGTGGAGTGGCGCAGCCGGGCGCTGGAACTGGTGGTGGAGGGCGAGATCGCCGCGCTGGTGGATGGCGCGGCGCGCGGCGAACTCGGCGGGCGCGTGCCGCTGCAGGACAAGCAGGGTTTCGTGCGTACGCTGTCGCTGAGCATCAACCACCTGCTGGATACCTTCCAGGACAAGCTCGACGCCATCCAGCACCTGCTCGCCGCACTCGCCCAGGGCGACCTGCGCGTGCGCATGGAAGGCGAATTCGCCGGCGTGTTCGCGCGCATGCGTGACGACGCCAATGCGACGGTGGCGCAGCTGAGCGCCATCGTGCTCGACATCCAGTCGGCCGCGGGGACGTTGAACGAGGCGGCGATGGCGATCGCCGCCGGCAACGGCGACGTGTCCGCGCACACCCAGGCGCAGGCCGCCAGCCTGCGCGATACCGCCGGGGCGATGGAGGAGATCACCGCCATCGTGCGCCAGAACGCCGATGCCGCGCAGCAGGCCGACCGCCTGGTCGCCGACGCGGTGGCGGTGGCCGCCAGCGGCGGCGAGGTGGTGGAAGGCGTGGTGGGTACGATGCGCGAGATCGACACGGCTTCGCGGCGCATCGGCGAGATCGTCGCGGTGATCGACGGCATCGCCTTCCAGACCAACCTGCTGGCGCTCAACGCGGCGGTGGAAGCGGCGCGGGCCGGCGAGCAGGGCCGCGGCTTCGCGGTGGTGGCCGGCGAGGTGCGCAACCTGGCGCAGCGGTCGGCCGACGCGGCCCGGCAGATCAAGGCGCTGGTCGGCGCCTCGGTGGAACGCGTGGCCGCGGGCTCCGCGCAGGCGCACAAGGCCGGCGAGACGATGGGCCAGATCATGGGCCGCATCAGCGGCGTCGCGCGGTTGATGGCGGATATTTCCGGCGGCTCGCGCAGCCAGGCCGGCGGCATCGAGGAGATCAACGCTGGCATCGGGCGGATGGAGCAGACCACCCAGCGCAACGCCGCGCTGGTGGAGGAGGCCACCGAGGCGGCGCACGCGATGCAGGCGCAGGCCACCGCGTTGACCGAGGCGGTGGCGGTGTTCCGGGTGCGGGCGCAGGCGCCGGCGTCTAATCCCCGCGCGGACGGAAGGAGAACCACGCCAGCACTGCCGTAAGCAGCACCAGCATCGTCACCACCGTGGCGAAACCATGCGCGTGGCCGGCCAGCGGAATGCCGCCCACGTTCATGCCGAACAGGCCCGCCACCAGGTTCACCGGCAGCGCCAGCACCGTCACCACGGTGAGCACGAACAGCGTGCGGCTGGTCTGCTCGTTGACCAACGCGGCGAGCTCTTCCTGGATCAGCTTCACCCGTTCCACCAGCGCGGCCGAATCGGCGATCACCGTGGAGAACTCCTCCGCCGCCTGGCGCAGGTCGATGACGTCGTCGGCGCTGATCCACGCCGGCGGCCGGTTGAGCAGGCGGAACAGCGCCGCCGGCTCGGGCGCCAGCAGGCGTTGCAGGCGCACCAGCGTGCGGCGCAGCGCGCCCAGCGCCTTGCGGTCGGTCGATACCTGGCTGGCGAGCAGGCGGTCTTCGATGCGGTCCACCTGGGCCGTGGACTTGCGCAGGATGTCGCCGAGCACGTTGGCCTGGTCGCGCAGCAGGTGCGCCAGCAGTTCGACCGGCGAGCGGAACGGCTGCCCGCCGCGGATGTCCGCGCGCAGGCGATCCACCGAGCGCAGCGGCCGCAGGCGGGCGCTGACCAGCAGGCGCGGGCCGATGCACAGGCTGGTGGTGCCCACGTCGGAAGCATCGAAGCTGGAGTCGAACAGCACGTCGTGGATCACCGCCACCAGCGCGCCGTCGTCCAGTTCCAGCCGCGTGGCGCCCACTTCGCTGTGCAGCGAATCGTGGAAGGCATCCGGCAACGCGAGTGCACGCCGCAGGTAACGCTCCGTGCCCTGGTTGGAAAGGGCGAAGTGCAACCAGAGGAAGCTGCCGTCGTCCGGCGCTTCCTGCAGGAACGCGGCGGCCGCCTCGGTGCCGATCGGCTCGGCGGGCTGTTCCGGATGGAAGCGGTAGCCCCAGATCAGCCCGTTGTCGTCCGAGCCATAGGTGTTCTCGATGATGCGCATGGTTCCAACGCCTTGGCTGCTGCGCGAAGCGTAGCCGAAACCGATGACAGGCCGCGTGCCGGCCGCGCGCGGGCGGGGCGTATCATGGCGCTCCGTTTCCCTGAGCAGGTTCGCCGATGTCCGCTTCCGCCTTCTATCCCATTGGTATCCCCGGCCAGCCCTGGGGCGAGGCGGAGAAGCAGCAGTGGCGCGCGCGCCAGCGCAAGCTGCGCAGCTACGAGGAGGAAGTGGTGGCCGGCATCGAGGCGCTGCGCGGCGATTTCGATGTCCACGTGTACGGTGAGCTGGATTACGCGCCGGACCATTACGCGCTGTATGCCGTGCGCAGCCGCGCCTGGAACGAGGGCCTGCCCACCGCGCTGGTCACCGGCGGCGTGCACGGCTACGAGACCAGCGGCGTGCAGGGCGCGCTGCAGTTCCTGCGCGAGGCGGCCCGCGAATACGCCGGGCGCGCGAACCTGCTGGTGGTGCCGTGCGTGAGCCCGTGGGGCTACGAGCGCATCCATCGCTGGAACCCGAATGCCATCGACCCCAACCGCTCCTTCCGCGCCGACAGCCCGGCCGGTGAATCGGCCGCGCTGTGGTCGCTGGTGTCGCCGATCCGCCAGCGCGTGCGGCTGCACATCGACCTGCACGAAACCACCGATACCGACGAAAGCGAGTTTCGCCCGGCGCTGGCCGCGCGCGACGGCAAGCCGTTCGAGCCGGATGGCATTCCGGATGGCTTCTACCTGGTGGGCGACAGCGAGAACCCGCAGCTGGATTTCCAGCGTGCCGTGGTCGCGGCCGTCGCCGGTGTCACCCACATCGCCCCGGCCGATGCGCGCGGGCTGATCATCGGCTCGCCGGTGGTGGCGCCGGGCGTGATCGAATACCCGGTCAAGCGCCTGGGCTTGTGTGCCGGCATCACCGATGCGGTCTACACGACCACCACCGAGGTCTACCCGGACAGTGCCAACGCCACGCCGGCCGAGTGCAACGCGGCGCAGGTCGCGGCGATCCGGGCGTCGCTGGACTACGCGCTGGCGCAAGGCTGAGGCCGATACGCGGCGGGGGTGTTTCCCGCCGCATGCAGTTCCGTTTCCCTAGCCGCGCCCACGGCGTCCGCCGCTGGGCGTGGACGTGCCCGACCGCCATCCTGTTTCGCACAGGAGGATGGCAATGAACGTGTGGAGATTCGGGTTCTGGGGATGGGCGCTGTTCTGCGCGCCGGCGATGGCGCAGGAGGTCCAGCGTAGCCAGCAGGGAAGGGACGTGGCCTGCGAGGCGACGCCCTGCATCGGCCGCGGGACGCATTCGGCATGGCGCGTGGCGGTGCATCCGCCGCCCATGGCGATGGCGGTGGCCGGTCGCAGCGTGCCGCGGGGAGCGGCACGGCGCGCATCGGGCGCACGACGCGTGCGCGGGGCGGGGAAGGCTCCGCGCGCGCGGCAGTGGAAGGGCGGCAGTTGCGAATCCGTGCGTGCGCAGCGCGCGGCTGCGTATGAGGCGGTAGGGCTGAAACGCGATTTCGCGATGTCGAGCTTGTGGGACAACCGCGTGCAGCAAGCCTGCAAGTAGTGCCGGGCTGCGCGCGGGAATTCCCGCGCGCAGCCGGCAACGCGGGCTTACTGCGCGGAGGCCGTGCCGGGCCCGCGGTAACGCGACAGCCAGTACGCGTAGGGAGCGGGGAGCGTCGTCCATGCGGGCTGCTCGACCCCGAGCGTCTGCGCCAAGGCGTACGGGTAGTGCGGGTTGGCCAGGTGCGCGCGGCCGATCATCACCACGTCCATCTGCCCACGGGCGATCACCGACTCGGCAGCGTCGGCGCCGTCGATGCACCAGCCTGAAGCGACCGGCAGGCCGGCCTCGCGCCGCACGCGCTCGGCCACCGGGGCGAGGAAGGCCGGCGTGCCCCAAGGCACCTTCACCTGGGGAATCACGAAATTCATGCTGACGTTGAGCAGGTCCAGGCCGCGCTCGCGCATCTGCCGGACGAGATCGATGGATTCGGCCAGCGTCTGTTCTTCATGGCCGTCGTATTCGATCACGCCGAAACGCGCGGTCAGCGGCAGGTGTTCGGGCCACACTGCACGCACGGCCTCGACCGTCTCGCGCAGGAAGCGGCCGCGGTTGTCCACGCTGCCGCCATAGGCGTCGTCGCGCTGGTTGCTGTAGGCGGAGAAGAAGCTCTGCGCGAGGTAGCCATGCGCGAAATGCAGTTCCAGCCATTCGAAGCCGGCCTCGCGGGCACGGCGGGCGGCGGAAACGAAATCGGCCTGCACGCGGGCGATGTCTTCCCGCGTCATCTCGCGCGGCACCTGCGGCAAGCCGCCACCAAACGCGATGGCCGAGGGGGCGATGGTCTCCCAGCCGCGCGGGTCATCGGCGGGGAGATGGTCGTCGCCTTCCCACGGGCGGTTGGCGCTGGCCTTGCGGCCGGCGTGGCCGATCTGGATGCCGGGCACGGCGCCGGCGGCCTTGATGGCGGTGGCGACGCGCGCCATGCCCTCGACATGCGCGTCGTCCCACAAGCCCGTGCAATACGGGGTGATGCGGCCTTCCGGCGACACCGCCGTGGCCTCGACGATCACCAGGCCCGCGCCGCCGCGGGCGAGGCCCGCGTAGTGGGCCGGATGCCAGTCCTGGGTGAAGCCTTCGACGGCGCTGTACTGGCACATCGGCGGCACGGCGATGCGGTTGCGCAGGGTGACGTCCTTCAGGGTGAAGGGGGTGAACAGAGCGGACATGGGTTTCTCGAAGGGGGGGAGGGGGATCAGGCGCGCTCGCGGCGGGCGGCGGCGACCAGGCCGTCCAGCCAGTCCTGGTGGCCGTTGATCATCGGGTTGGGACGGGTGCTGGCCAGGGTTTCGGCCGGCTTGCCCTTCTGGGTTTCCTGGGTCAGCACGCGCACGCGACCGCCCGGCAGGTCTTCCACCAACCAGGCGTGGTGCACGTCCAGGCGGGTGTCGCCTTCGCCGGCCCAGCCATGCCAGGCCACGCGGCCGGGCGCGCCTGCCTGTGGCGGGATGTACTCCGTCACCTCGGCCTCGACCGGGAAGCCGAACGTCTCGAAGTGGAAGCGGGTGCCTGGCGCCAGCTCGGGGCCGGCGCCGCCATGGAAGCCGACGTTGGCCGAGTTGGCGTAGTAGTCCGGCCAGCGGGGGGCGATGGCCAGGAACGGCCAGACCTGCGCGGCGGTCAGGCCGGCGACGATGACCTCGTTGGAGGCGAAATTTTCGGTGGTGCCCGGCAGGTAGCCGTCGGGCCAGTGGATGGCGTGCATGGAGGGGGACTCGCAAGGAACTTCCCCCAGCGTAGGGACGCGAGTGCATAATCAAAATGCATGGATTCTTATCGTCTCCACAAAATATCCTTATGTTGAATCCCCTCTGGCTGCGCTCCTTCGTGGAGATCCACGAGCAGGGCGGCTTCACCCTCGCCGCGGACCGCCTCGGCCTCACCCAGGCGGCGGTCAGCCAGCACATGCGCCAGCTCGAACAGCGCCTCGGGCCCCTGCTGCTTCGCCGTGGCCGGCAGCAGCAGCTCACGCCGGCCGGGCAGGCGCTGCTCGCCTATGCACGCGAGCTGCAGCAGGCCGACAAGCGGCTGGAAGCCCGGCTCGCCGATGGCGGCATCACGCAGGGCGAGATCAGCGTCATCACGCCCGGCAGCGTCGGCCTGATGCTTTATCCGCGCCTGCTCGCGTTGCAGGAGGCCGCGCCGGGGCTGGTGATCCGCCATCGTTTCGCGCCCGACCCGGAGGTGCTCGAAGCGGTGCTGCAATCGCGTTACGAACTCGGCATCACCACGGTGCGGCCGGACGACCCGCGCGTAGCCGCCCGTCCGTTCGCCAGCGAGCCGCTGGAGCTGGTGGTGCCCTCGGGCGCGCGCGCGGGCGAATGGGAAGACCTGCGCCGGCTGGGTTTCATCGATCACCCCGATGGCCAGGCCATGGCGGCGCGGCTGCTGAGCCGGCGCTTTCCTGCCGACTACAGCCCGCGCGCCTTGCCCGTGCACGGTTTCACCAACCAGGTGGCATTGATTCTGGAACCGGTGTCACGCGGGCTCGGCTTCACCGTGCTGCCGCGCTACGCACGCCAGGCGTTCGCGCGGCAGGATCGCATCGCCGTGGTCGAAGGCGAGCCGCCGGTAGTCGATACCCTGTGGCTGATCCATCGCGCGGAGTGGCCGTTGTCCGCACGCGCGACGCACGCGGTGGAAGCCCTGCGGCGCGGCCTGGTCGAAAACTGAATCCATGCAGTTTTTTTGGCTTGAAAGGCGCCGGCGCGCCCGCTAGTTTTTTGCCCATCCACCGTATTCAGCGGGTCACGCCGTTGTCCAGAAAGCGCCCTCCCACGCGCAGCGCAGCCACAGACGAGGTGCCCGTTCGTGCGCGCGGGCCAGGCCGGCCCCGCGGCACGCGCGAAGGCGAGCCGCTGCAGGACCAGTTGCTCGACGCCGCGTTGACCTTGTTCGCGCAGCGCGGCATCGCGCAGACGCCGCTCAGCGCGATCGCCGCCGAGGCCGGCGTCACCAAGGCGATGATCCATTACCACTTCAGCACGCGCGAAAAGTTGCTCGACGTATTGATCGAAGAGCGCCTGATGCCGCTGCGCACCTCGCTCATCAAGGCGTTGTGCGGCCATGCCGATCCCATCGACGCGCTGACGGCCTTCGCCCGCAGCCTCGTCGCGCAGGCCCGCATTTGCCCCTGGCTGCCGGGCTTGTGGGTGCGCGAGGTCATGAGCGAAGGCGGCTTGCTGCGCGTGCGCATGCGCGCGCAACTGGACGCCATCGGCGAGCAGCGCACCACCGCGCATATCGAGGCGTGGCAGCGCGATGGCCTGATCAGCCCGGCATTGAAGCCGGAGTTCGTGCTGATGTCGGTGTTCGGCATGACCATGCTGCCGCTGACCGTGCTGGGCGGCCCGCCCGACGCGCAGGCCGCCGAGGCGGTGGTCGAACATGCGGTGGCCATGCTGCGCCATGGCGTGCGCGAGCGCGCGAGCGCCAGCCCCCGCGAAATCGCCTAGCGTCGCGAAGGCTCAGGCGGCGGCCGTCGCACCGTGCCGGGCATAGCGCGCCGGCGGGGCGCCCACCTGCCGCGCGAACGCGACGCTGAAGGTGCTGGCCGAGCTGTAGCCGACGCGCTCGGCGATGCGCGCGATGTCCACGGCGCCCTCCCGCAGCAGGCGCTTGGCCAACGCCATGCGCCAATGCAGCAGGTATTCCATCGGCGCCACGCCGACGATGCGGCTGAAGCGGGCGAAGAATGCCGAACGCGACAGGGCGGCGTGCTGCGCCAGCGCGGCCACGGTCCAAGGTGCTTCGGGGCGGCCGTGCATCGCGCGCAATGCCGCGGCCAGCCGTTCGTCGGCCAGGCCCAGGGCCAGCCCGGGCGCCGTGCCGGTCGTGCCGCCGTTACGCAGCGCTTCGATCAGCAGCACCTCCAGCAGGCGTTCGAGCACGATCTCGCGTGCCGGGCGCTGCGCGAGCGTTTCCTCGCCGACCAACTGCACCAGCGTGGCCAGGCGTGGCACGCCGCGCACGTGCAGCACCTGCGGCAGCAGCGAGACCAGCAATGACGCATCCGGCGAGCCGAAGCTGCAATGCCCGATGCGCATGCGCTGCTCGGCCGGGCCTTCCTGGCGTCCGATGCGGAAGTGGCCTTCGCCCAGCTTCACCGGCATGTCGGGCGGGGTGTCTTCGCCATCGAGGCTGGCGTTGCGCAGGTCGCGCATCGCCGGCACGAGCACGAAGTCGCCGGCCTGCAAGTCGAGCGGCGCCTGGCCGTCCACGGTCATGCGGCAGTGGCCTTCGAGCAGCACGCAGTAGAACGGGTCGCCATTGCCGGGGCGGTGGACCTGCCAGGCGCCGGCGCCTTCGACGAGTTTGGAAAACCGCGCCACCGGCTGCAGCAGGCCGACCATCTCGGCCAAGGGGTCGGTCATGGCAGGACGCTCGCGAAAGAATGATGGACTTTGGAGTGTAGTTCGTCCTTCCGGCACGGCCTAGCCTAGGCGTCGGTTCCCCATGCGAGGTATTGCCCATGTCCACCGTCCTCATCACCGGCTGCTCTTCCGGCTTCGGCCAGGAGACCGCCCGTTTGTTCCTGCAGCAGGGCTGGCAGGTCATCGCCACGATGCGCACCCCGAACCCGGACGCGCTGCCGGCCTCCGACCGCCTGCGCATCCTGCCGCTGGACATCACCGATCCGGCGAGCATCGCCGCGCTGGTCGAGGCGGCCGGGCCGATCGACGTGCTGGTCAACAACGCCGGCATCGGGGCGCCGGTGCCGGTCGAACTGATGCCCACCGACACCGCGCGCGCCCTGTTCGAGACCAACCTGTTCGGCACCCTGGCGATGACGCAGGCCTTCGTGCCGCAGTTCCGCGCGCGCCGCGCCGGCGTGGTGGTCAACGTGACCTCCACCGTGACCCTGAAAGCGTTGCCGCTGGTCGGCGTCTACAGCGCCAGCAAGGCAGCGGTGAATGCCTTCACCGCTTCGCTGGCCATCGAAATGGAGCCCTTCAGCGTGCGCGTGCGGCTGGTGTTGCCGGGGCGTTCGCCGGAAACCCGCTTCGGCGCGAACGCGCAGGCATTCCTGCACGGACAGGATCATCCCGATTACGCCGAATCCATCGCGCGCATCATCGCCGGCTTGCGCGACGGCAGTGGCCCGGTCACGCACGCGGGCGACGTCGCGCAAGCCGTGTGGCGGGCGGCCACCGATGCGAACACGCCGCTGCGCATTCCGGCCGGCGCCGATGCCGAGGCATGGATGGCCGAACTCGGCGGCCGGGCGTAATCAGCCCTTGCCCGCGCCGAGCAGGAACTTCAGCCCGTGGGTGAAGCCGCGCGGCGCGACGCTGAGGTGGTCCTCGTCATTGAGCACGTCCACCTTCAGGCGCAGCGAGGCGTAGTGGCGCGAGCGCAGCGCGGCGGCCATGCGGCGGGTATCGCTCACCATGTAGGCCGTCGTCGTGCGGCTGGGGTCGCCGGGCCGTGCTTCCTCGTACTCGCCGACGTACATGTAGACCGCGGCCGGCAGATCCTGGTGCGCCTGCGCGTACTGCTTCTCGCGCTGTTCCATCACATGGTGGTCGTACCAGAACGAAGGGCTGCCCAGCAGGTAGCCGGAGAACATGCCCGGGTCGCTCAGCAGGATCTGGCTGCCGAGCAGCGAACCATACGAATGGCCGAGGAACAGGCGGCGCGCTTCGTCGGTGCGGTAACGCCCGGCGACGAAAGGCAGCACCTGTTCGCGCAGGTAGCGCGTGTAGGCGTCGGCCTGGCCATGCACGGCATCGGCCGGCGCGCCGTCCGAACCGGCCGCGGTGGGGGTGTAGTCGCGCCGGCGGCTGCGCATGCCGTCCTCGCCGACGGCGTAGGAGAGGCCGACGAGGATGAAGTCGTCGACCTGCGGTCCGTCGAGGTTGATCCGGCGCGCGATCTGCCGGATCAGCGGGAAGGCGTAATCGGCGTCGGTGACGTACAGCACCGGGTAACGGCGTTCGGGCGCGTCGGCGTAACCGCGGGGGAGGGCGACGAAGACCTGGTAGTCGCGGCCGGAGACCGGGTCGGGCACGTTCCAGACCTCGCTGCCGGTGACTTCGTAAGGCAGGCCCTGGCCGCGTTGGCCGCTGGCGGGCGCTGCCGGTGTCGTCGGTGCGGTGGCGGGCGCGGCCGTCGCGGCCGTGTCGGGAGGCGTGGATTCCGGTGTTTTGCCGCAAGCGGCCAGGCACAGCACGAGCAGTCCGATCGACAACCGTTGGTGCATCTGTTCTTCCTTGTACGAAGGTCGCGCAAAAAAAATCGAGGGGATCAACCGACCCCCTCGATGGATGAAGCTCGACTTATACCTGCTGCCCGATCAGAAGCGCCAGTCCAGGCTCACCGTGTAGCTGCGCGGTGCGCCGTAGTAGCCGCTGTAGCGCAGCGAGTTGATGTACTTCTCGTCGGTAATGTTCTTCACGTTGAAGCGCAGCGTCGCGTCGGGCAGGAAATCCCACGCCACGAAGCCGTTGAGCACCGCGTAGCTGTCCTGGCGCACGGCGAAGTCGCTGCTCTCCACGTTGGAGATGTTGCTCTGCCAGCGGCCACCGAGGCCGAACTGCAGCGCGGTGTAGCTCGGCAGGCGGGCGCTGAGCATCAGGTTGGCGGTGCGGCGCGGCACCCAGCGGTAGGTATCGTCGCCGTCGTCGCCGGTGAGCTTCAGCGCGGTGTAGCCGAACACCAGGTTGACATTCTCCGACACCTTGCCGGTCGCTTCGAACTCCACGCCCTTCGATTCGACGTCCACGCCGGTGTAGTAGTACTGGCCGTTGTCGTTGTAGCCGGCGCCGGTGGCCAGGCCATCCTGCTCGGCCTTGAACAGGGCGATGGTGGTCAGCAGGCGCTTGTCGAACCAGTCGGCCTTGACGCCCACTTCGTAGTTCGAGCCCTTGGTCGGGTCGAGGTAGCGGCCGTCGGCGTCGCTCTGTTCCTGCGGCTGGTAGATGTCCGAATAGCTGACATAGCCCAGCACGTGCTCGTTGAAGTCGAAGGTCAGGCCGCCGTACGGGCTGGTCTTGCCTTCGGTCTGGTCGAACACCACGCCGTAGTTGACGCCGTCGCGGTGGTAGTTGGCGTAGTTCACGCCGACCACGGCCTTCAGGCGGTCGGTGAAGGACAGGCGCGCGGCACCGTAGGCGCGCTTCAGGCGCTGGTTGAGCGTGCTGTACAGCGACAGGTCGCCCCACACCGGCTCGGGGATCACGTCACCGGCCCACGGGAAGCCCGGCATCGGCAGGTAGCCGCACACCGCGTCGCCGCACATCGCGCCGGCGTATTCCTTGTTGTTGCCTTCGCTGCGCGCGTAGCTGACGCCGAACATCACTTCCTGGTCGAGGCCGAACATGTCGAAGTGGCCGTTGATCGTGGCCGAGCCCAGGTGCGCGGTGGTCTTGTCCCAGCCGCCCCACGGGTAGCCGTACAGGCCCAGGTTCGTGCCCGGCTCCAGGCCGGTGCCGAAGTAGTCGGTGGCGTAGAACAGCTTGGTGTCGTTGGTGATCTGGCGGTAGTTGTAGGCCAGCTTCAGCTGCCAGTCCTCGGCCACCTGGTGGGTGTATTCGATGAAGCCGGAGTCGGTGGTGGTATCCCACATCGTCCAGTCCTGCGTGGTGGACGCGCCGCGGTCCCACTCGGCCTGCGTGCCATCGCTGTACATGAACGTCAGCGCGCCCCACATGTTGCCGTCGGTGCGGGTCTTCTGCCTGGAGTAGCCGGCGGTCAGCGTGCCGTTCTCGCCGATCTGGCCGTCGACCACGCCGTAGAAGAAGTCGCGCTTGTCGCTCTTGCCGCGCAGCCAGGAATCGCCGTCCTCATGCGCGGCCACCACGCGGCCGGCCCAGCTGCCGTCGGCGGTGAACGGGGTGGAGTAGTCGGCCTCCACGCGCTTGGTGCCCCAGGTGCCGTAGCTGATGCCGACCACGCCCTGTTCTTCGTTGGTCGGGCGCTTGCGCACGTAGTTGATGGTGCCGGCGGCGTTGCCCACGCCGGTCAGCAGGCCGTTGGCGCCGCGGATCACTTCCAGCTTCTCGTAGGCGAACGAGTCGGTCGAGCTGGTGGCGATGCCCCAGCCGTTCGGCAGGCCGATGCCGTCGATCTGCGTGTTGGCGATGTCGAAGCCGCGCGCGGTGTAGGTGGTGCGGTTGGTTTCCCATTCGTCGACCACGATGCCGGTGGCCATGCGCAGCGCGTCGTTGACGGTGTTGACGCCGAAGGCCTGCATCTGCTCGCTGGTCACCTCGCTGATCGACTGCGGGGTGTCCTTGATCGCCAGGTCGAGGTTGGTGGCGCCGTTGCTGACGCGCTCGGCGCGCTGGGCGACCACGCGAACCTGGTCGAGGTTGGTGGCTTCGACGCTGCCGGAGGCCGCTTCATCGGCCTGCGCGTGGAGGGCGACCAGCAGGCCGAAGGCCAGCACGGAGTAGCGCGGCAGGGCCGCGGCGCGACGGGAGAAATTGGACATGTTGGTGGGGATCCGGGAGTGAAAGGTGCTGGGCGAGGGCAGGGCTGCCGGCGTCCGCGGCGCGCAGTTTACATGGGAATGGTTCTTATTGGCACGAATTGTGAAAACTGCGTGATTCCGTCGCACGACCGTGCCGGGCAGGGCCGGGCACGCCGGAGCGCCTTGCAGGACGCGCCTAACGTTGTTAGATTCGCCGCGTCTAACAGCGTTAGGTGGGCCATGCGGAAGGCCATCGGGCGGGATCAAATCGTGGCTTCGGCGTTCCGCCTGCTCGACGAAGCGGGCCTGGAAGGCGTCAGCCTGCGCAAGGTCGCCTGCCAGCTGGGAATCCGTGCGCCGTCTCTGTATTGGCATTTCAAGAGCAAGCAGGCGCTGGTCGATGCGATGGCCGATGCGCTGATCCACGACGTCGCGCGCGACGTGCCGGCGGGGCAGTCCTGGCGCGAGACGCTGCTGCAGCTGGCCCACGAATTCCGCCGTGCCTTCAAGGCGCATCGCGACGGCGCGCGCGTCTACGCCGGCACCTACCTGGCCACCGAGAACGTCATGCGCGTGGCCGAGGTGACGATTTCCTCGCTGGCCCAGGCCGGCGCGACGATCGACTTCGCCGCCACCACGGCGATGGACCTCATCTATTACGTGCTCGGCTTCGTGATCGAGGAGCAGTCGCTGCCCGAGAACGGGGCCGGGATGGAGGAGGTCGAAGCGACGTTCCTCGCCATGGCCGAGGCGCGCTTCCCGTACTGCTGGCAGGCGCGGCATTTCCTCACCGAGCCGGACCTGGAGCGCCGTTTCGTGCAGGGCGTCGGGTTGCTGCTCGACGGCGTGGCGCTGCGCTTGCCGCCGCCTGCGGACGGCCGCTAGCCAGACCTTTCAACACCCCGTACTACCCGCCAGCCAACGCAAGCGTGTTCCCGCCCCGGCGGCATTCTTCCCATTGCATACAGAGATCTCCATGCGTGTCGATTCCCTGCGTTGGTATGTTCCCGTCCTGATGGTGTTGTCGCTCGCGGCCTGCGGCGGCGCGGACAAGAAAAGCGAAGACGAAAGCGGCCAGGCCTCCGCACTGGCGGTCAGCCTGGCGCCGGCGCAGGCGCAGCGAATGGCGCGCACGGTGCTGGTGTCCGGCCCGGTGTCGGCGTTCGAGGAAATGCAGCTGGGCGTGGAGCTCAGTGGTCAGCGCGTGACCGCGCTCAACGTGGACGTGGGCCAGTGGGTGAAGAAGGGCCAGGTGCTGCTGGAGCTGGACCATCGCACGCTCGACAGCGAGCTGGCGCAGGCGGATGCCTCGTTGCGCCAGGCGCAGACCGCGCAGGAGCTGGCCGGCCTGAACTACGAACGCGGCGCGAAACTCGCCGCAGAGAAGCTGATCAGCGCCAGCAGCCTGGATGAGCTGCGTGCCACCCGCACCGATGCCGAGGCGCAAACTGCCACCGCGCGTGCGCGTCGCGATTCGGCGAAGCTGCAACGCGATTTCGCCGAGTTGCGCGCGCCCGCCGATGGCGTGATTTCCAAGCGGCTCGTGCAGCCGGGGCAGGTGGTCGCCGCCGGCAGCGAACTGCTGCGGCTGATCCGCGACAATCGGCTGGAGTGGCGCGCCGAGCTCTCCGAAGCGCAGCTCGCCGGCGTGGCGGTCGGCAACACCGTCACGCTTCCGTACGGCGGCCAGGATGTCGTCGGTCGCATCCGCGCGGTGAGCCCGGGCGTGGATTCGCAGACCCGCACCGGCACCATCTATGCCGACCTGCCGGCGCCGGGCGCGCTCAAGCAGGGTGTGTATGTCGAAGGCCGCATCGTCACCGGCGACGGCCAGGCGCTCACCATTCCCAGCGCGTCCATCGTGCAGCGCGACGGCCACAGCTACGTGTTCCTCGTGGACGACAAGCAGCAGGCGCAGCGTCGCCGCGTGCGCACCGGGCAGGTGACGCAGGGCCGCACCGAGATCGTCGAAGGGCTGAAGGCCGGCGAGCAGGTCGTGGTGGATGGCGCCGGCTTCCTGGGCGAGGGCGACCGCGTGCGTGTGGTCGCCGCCGCCGCCGCGAAGGCGGGTGCGCGATGAATTTCTCCGCCTGGGCGATCAAGCGCCCGCTGCCAGCCTTGCTGGTGTTCTTCGTGTTGTGCGTGGCCGGCTTGTGGGGCTTCCACCAGTTGCCGGTGGCGCGCTTCCCGGACATCGCCTTCCCGATGACCACCGTGACGGTCACCCAGCCCGGTGCTTCGCCGAGCCAGCTGGAGGCCGAGGTCACGCGCAAGGTCGAGGATTCGGTCGCCACGGTGAACAACGTCAAGCGGGTGATGTCCACCGTCAGCGAAGGCGTGAGCACCACCAGCATCGAGTTCCAGCTGGAGGCGGACCTCGCCACCGCGCTCGATGACACCCGCGACGCGGTCACGCGCATCCGCACCGACCTGCCGCAGGACATCCAGGAGCCGGTGATTTCCAAGGTCGATATCGGCGGCTCGCTGATGACCTACGTGCTCGTCGCCCCGCGCATGACCGCCGATGAGGCCAGCTGGTTCGTCGACCGCGACATCTCGCGCGCGATGTACGGCGTGCCCGGCGTGGCGCGCGTCACCCGCGTGGGCGGCGTGCAGCGCCAGGTGCGCGTGGACCTGGATCCGAATGCCTTGCTCGCCTTCGGCATCACCGCCGGCAACGTGTCGCAGCAGCTGGCGCAGATCCAGGTGGAGCGCGCGGGCGGCAAGGCCGAGCTGGAAGGCGCGCAGCAGACCATCCGCACGCTCGGCACCGTGGGTGATGCGCAGGCGCTGCGCGATTACTCGATCAGCCTGCCGGACGGCCGCGCCGTGCGCCTGTCCACGCTGGCGAACGTCACCGACGCGGCGGCCGACCCGACCGAAGCGGCGCTGCTCGACGGCAAGGACGTGGTGGCCTTCTCGATGTCGCGCACGCGCGGCTCCAGCGAGGTCAAGGTGGAGGCAGGCGTCCACAAGGCGCTGGACGACCTCAAGGCCAGCCACCCGGGCATCGACTTCCGCCTGGTCACCACGGCCATCGACGAGACGCATCGCTCCTACGATTCTTCGATGACCATGCTCTACGAGGGCGCGCTGCTGGCCCTGCTGGTGGTGTGGCTGTTCCTGCGCGACTGGCGCGCGACGTGGGTGTCGGCGCTGGCGCTGCCGCTGTCGATCATCCCGACCTTCGCGGTGATGTACTGGTTCGGCTTCACGCTGAACATGATCACGCTGCTGGCGTTGTCGGTGGTGGTGGGCATCCTGGTGGACGATGCGATCGTGGAGATCGAGAACATCGTGCGCCACCTGCGCATGGGCAAGCCGCCGCTGGAGGCGGCGCGCGAGGCGGCCGGCGAGATCGGCAACGCGGTGATCGCCACTTCGCTCACGCTGGCCGCGGTGTTCGTGCCGGTGGCCTTCATGCCGGGCATCGCCGGCAAGTTCTTCCGCGAATTCGGCTGGACCGCGGCCACCGCCGTGTTGTTCTCGCTGCTGGTGGCCCGCCTGCTCACGCCGATGATGGCCGCCTACATCCTCAAGCCGCATGGCGAGGAGAAGGAAGACTCGAAGCTGATGCGCTGGTACCTGGGCTGGGTGGACGCGGCGCTGCGCCATCGCGGGCGCACGCTGTGGATCGCCGCCGGGTTGTTCGTCGCTTCGCTGGCGCTGGTGCCGCTGATCCCGGCGACCTTCATCCCGCAGTCCGACCTCGGCCGCAGCAACCTGAGCCTGGAACTGCCGCCCGGCACCCGCCTGCAGGAAACCGTGGCGGTGTCCGAACATGCGCGTGCGCTGCTCAAGGACATGCCCGAGCTCAAGCAGGTGTATACCGCCGTGGGTAGCGTGCTGGACCTGGGTGATCCTTCGACCACCGGCGTCGCCGATGCGCGCAAGGCCACGCTCGTGCTGGACTGGGGCGTGGCCGACGAGCGCAAACGCGACCAGCGCGCGCTCGAACGCGACGCGCGTGCGCGCCTGGCGGACTTGCCCGGTGTCCGGGTGAGTTACGTGAGTTCGGAGCCGGGCAACCTGCTGCAGCTGGTGCTTTCCGGCGACGATCCGCAGCGCCTGCAGGATGCTTCCACCGCATTGGAGCGCGACCTGCGCGGCATCCAGGGCCTGGGCAGCGTGACCTCCACCGCTTCGCTGCTGCGCCCGGAAATCCAGATCGTACCCAATCCCGCGCGTGCGGCGGACATGGGCGTGGCCACCGCCGACATCGCCGAGGCCGCGCGCATTGCGACCGCAGGAGACTACGAGCAACGCCTGGCCAAGCTCAACCTGCCGGACCGGCAGGTGCCGATTCGCGTCGGTTTCGCCGAGGCCACGCTGGCCAATCCGGCGCTGATCGGCCAGCTGCGCGTGCCGGGCCGTTACGGGCCGGTGCCGCTGTCGGCCGTGGCGGATATCGAGATGGGCAGCGGCCCCTCGCAGATCTCGCGTTACCAGCGCCAGCGCAACGTCACCCTGACCGCCGAACTCAACGGCCGGCCGCTGGGCGAGGTGATGGAACAGGTGCAGCAGCTGCCGAGCGTGAAGAAGCTGCCGCCGGGCGTGAGCTTCCTCAACACGGGCGATGCGGAGGTGTTCGTCGAGCTGTTCATCGGCTTCCTGCTGGCGATGGCCGCCGGCCTGGTGTGCATCTACATGGTGCTGTTGCTGCTGTTCAACCATGCGCTGATGCCGGTGACGATCCTGGCGGCGGTGCCGCTGTGCGCCGGCGGTGCGTTCGGTGCGCTGCTGATCACGCAGAACATGCTGTCGTTGCCGGCGCTGATCGGCTTGTTGATGTTGATCGGCATCGCGACCAAGAACTCGATCCTGCTGGTGGACTACGCGGTGATCGCCGAGGACGAGCATGGGCTGAGCCAGCACGACGCGCTGGTCGATGCGTGCCGCAAGCGCGCGCAGCCGATCATCATGACCACGCTGGCAATGGGCGCGGGCATGATGCCGATTGCGCTGGGGTTCGCGGGTGATTCGAGCTTCCGCGCGCCGATGGCGATTGCGGTGATCGGCGGTTTGATCACCTCCACGCTGCTGAGCCTGATCGTGATCCCGGCGGCGTTCACCGTGGTCGATGACCTGGGCGAATGGGTGTCGCGCAAGTTCCGGCACCGGTCTTCGCATCCGCATGGTGAAACGGCGGGTTGAGGTCTTGCGCGTCGGCGCGGGTAACGCTGACGCGCGTCCACTTCCATAGGAGGGGTGATTGCATGCACCGGGTTCGTAGGCGGCGTCTCTTTCTTCTTGTCCCCGTGCTGTGGGTGCTGGGCGGCTGCGACAAGGTCCAGCTGGCATGGCGGGAGGACGTGCAGCTGCAGGACGGCCAGCGCCTGGAGGTGGCGCGCACGGCAACGGGCAAGCAGCGCTCGGAGCTGGGCGGGCCCAAAAGCTGGGAGCAGAGCGAGATGTCGATCGCCTTCGAGCAGCTTCCCGCGGGCGTCACCCAGCCCCCCGCCTGGCGTGACGCCTACGTGCCGATGCTGATCGACTATGCGCCGGACAAGCGCACCTGGTCGCTGGTCGCCGCGTTCTATCGCTGTGAAACCTGGTATGCGCTCGGGCGACCCATGCCGCCCTACGTGGCTTATCAGTCCGTCGACGGCCAGCCATGGCAGCGCGTCGCGCTGGACGAACGCTTGATTGGCCGTCCGGCCAACCTGCTCACCGGCCCGCGCTCGGATGGCGAGCCCAAGCGGGTGACGATCGAAGAGAAGGAGAAACGCCGTCGCGGTGCCTCCCCGTTGTTCCGGGAAGTGCTTCGCCAGTGGGGTAGCAAGGAAGAGAACTTCTGCAGGCCGGGTTGAACGGCAAGCGCCTCGCCCCTGACGAAGGGCATATTGATGCCCTTCCACAGGCTCGGCCAGACTCGGGGAGGGGGAGGCACCTGTGCCGGAACCGGTCATTCCCAAGGAGACCTTGTCTTGTCATCGAGTAAATCCCATTCCCGCGGCGCCGTGCTGGTGCTGCTGAGCGGCCTGGCTTTGGCCGCGCCGGCGTTCGCCGCCTACGACGCGCCGCCGGAGAACCTGCTCAAGGTGCTGAAGGCGCCGCCACCGCCGACGCCGAGCGTGGACCCGACCGGCCAGCGCATCCTGCTGACCACCAGCCAGACCTATCCGTCGATCGAGCGCGTCGCACGTCCCTACCTGAAACTGGCCGGCGTGCGATTGGAGCCTGCCAACCGCAGCCGCCACGACACCCGCGCCGGTTACGGCATTCCGGCCTGCGTGGCCGAGTTCGCGCTGGTGGATGTCGCCAGCGGCAAGCAGACGCCGGTCGCGCTGCCCGAAGGCGCTTGCCCCGGCGCCGCGCAGTGGTCGCCGGATGGCCGCCAGTTCGCGTTCCAGAACGTGACCGCCACGGCGGTCGAACTGTGGCTGGGTGATGCCGCCACCGGGCGCGTGCACAAGGTGCCGGGGCTGGCGCTCAACCCGATCTTCGACGCCGCGGTGCAGTGGCTGGATGGCAGCAAGACCCTGCTGGTGAAGAAAGTGCCGGACAACCAGGGCGCGCCGCCGGCCAGTGATGCCGCCGGGATCGGCCCGAACATCCAGCAATCGCTGGGCGGGCAGGGCGAGAGCAGCACCTACGAGGCGCGCGATCTATTGACCAGCGCGCATGACGAAGCCTTGTTCGCCTGGTACGGCAGCTCGCAACTGGCGGTGGTCGATGCGGCCAGCGGCAGCGTGCGCAACGTCGGGCAGCCGGCGATCTACACCGACGTCAACGGTGCGCCGGATGGCGTGCATGTGCTGGTCGAGGCGATCAAGCCGCCGTACGCACACACCGTCACCTACCAGCGTTTTCCGCATGACGTGGCGGTGCTGGATGTCGCCGGCGGTACGTCGAAGCTGATCGCCAGCCTGCCGCTGGCCGACCGCGTGCCCGTGCACGGCGTGCCCGAAGGCCCGGTGAACTTCGATTGGCGCGCCACCGCGCCGGCCACGCTGGTGTGGTCCGAAGCATTGGACAAGGGTGATTGGAAGGTCGAGGTGCCACATCGCGACAAGGTGATGAGCTGGAAGGCGCCGTTCAGTGGCAAGCCCAGCGAGATCGGCCGCACCCGCCAGCGTTTCGTCGGCTACGCGTGGTCGCCGCAGCCGTCGATGGCGTTCCAGTACGAGATGGACGAGAACCGCCACTGGCAGACCGTGCGCATCGTCGACGTCGACAAGCGTGGCGACGAGGGCAGGGTGTTGTGGGACATGTCCAGCGACGAGCTGTACAAGGACCCGGGCAACTTCGTCTACCGGCGCCTGCCCAACGGCGCATCGGTCGTGCGCATGGACGGCGATGCGGTATTCCTGCGCGGGCAGGGCGCCTCGCCGAAGGGTGACCGTCCGTTCCTGGACAAGCTGGAGCTCTCGTCGCTCAAGAGCGAGCGCCTGTTCCGCAGCGGGGAAGACGATTACGACCAGTTCCTGGCGTTCTCCAGCACGCCCGGGGCGTTCCTGACCTGGCGGCAATCGTTGCTGGATCCGCCCAATGCGTTCGTGCGCACGCTGGGCGAGCGCAAGGCCGACGCCGCCGAGGGCGAGCCGCGTTACGCCTTCACTGGTACCCAGCTGACGCAGGTGGCGGATCCGACGCCGGAAGTGCGGCAGATCAAGAAGCGCCTAGTGACCTACAAGCGCGCCGACGGGCTGGACCTGTCGTTCACGCTGTACACGCCGCCGGGCTGGAAGGAAGGCGAGCGCCTGCCGGCGATCCTGTATGCCTACCCGGCCGATTTCGCCAGCAGCGAACAGGCCGGGCAGGTCAGTGGCAGCCAATACACGTTCACCCGGCTGCCGTATTACCGTCTGATGCTGCTGGCGGGCTACGCGATCATCGACAACGCCAGCTTCCCGATCGTCGGCGACCCCAAGACCGCCTACGACACCTATCTGGAGCAGCTGGAAGCGGACGCCAAGGCGGCGGTGGACAAGGCCGTCGAGCTGGGCGTGGTCGACCGCAACCGCATCGGCGTTACCGGCCACAGCCACGGTGCGCTGATGACCGCGAACCTGGTCGCGCATACCGACCTGTTCAAGGCGGGTGTCGCCACCAGTGGCTCGTACAACAAGACGCTGACGCCGTTCGGCTTCCAGAACGAACGCCGCTCGGTGTGGGAAGCGCCGGAGGTGTACCGCAAGGCGTCGCCGTTCTTCTTCGCCGACAAGATCAAGCTGCCGCTGCTGCTGGTGCATGGCGATGACGACGCCAATCCGGGGACCGAGCCGGTGCAGTCGGTCAAGTTGTTCCAGGCGATCCGTGGCAACGGCGGTACCACCCGGTTGGTGATGCTGCCGCACGAACCGCATTGGTACACGGCGCTGGAATCGAATGAGCAGGTCGTGTACGAGATGCTCAACTGGTTCGATACTTATGTGAAGAATGCGCCGGCGCAGAAGTAGGCGATCAGGTGGTGCAGGTTTCAACAGGGCGTGGCCGTGAGGTCACGCCCTTGTTGTTTGCCTGGAAGCGCTGCCTGATGACGTCTTCCGGGTTAAACATAATATACATTATGCGAAATTGCATGTCGGGCTGGTGCGGCCCGTTGTAGGTGATCGTAATTAGTGTCCCCTGACCACAATTAGTGCTTGTCGTTGTTGTACGCGGTGAAGTCTGCCCAGTACACGCGCTAACCATGCTCATTTGACGCGGACAATTATGCCCACCGCCATAGGTCTGCGTTCAATTGTCCCCACCGTCAACGTGGACCGGCCAGAGTTCCGTAGACACTCAGTTGCCGCTTTGCGCGTAGCGCCATTCGAACTCTACCGGTGACACCCCGCCAGCGGAACCGTGCCGGCGGATCGGGTTGTAGAACATCTCGATGTAATCGAACACGTCCGAGGCCGCGGTGGCCCGGTTCGGGTAGATCCGCCGCTTGATCCGCTCCTTCTTCAAGACGCTGAAGAAGCTCTCGGCCACGGCGTTGTCGTGGCAGTTCCCACGGCGGATCATGCTCGGCACCATCCGGTGCGCCTTCAGGAACGACTGCCAGTCGCTGCTGGTGAACTGGCAGCCTTGGTCGGAGTGGACCAGCACGCCCGGCCCCGGTTTGCGCCGCCACGCCGCGGCGACCAGCGCCTGCAGCACCAGATCGCTAGTCATCGTCGGCGCCGTGGCCCAGCCGACGATCTGCCGCGAGTACAGGTCCATCACCGCTGCCAGGAACAGCCAGCCTTCGTAGGTGCGGATGTAGGTGATGTCGGTGACCCAGACCCTGTTCGGCGCCTTCGGGGCGAACTCCCGGTTGAGTACGTTGGCCACCACCCCCACGGGACCGCCGCGATGGCGCGGCTTGCGGCCGTAGCCGACCTGGGCACGCAGGCCTTCGGCCTGCATCAGGCGTCGCACCCGGTGCCGGCTACAGGTCTCGCCGGCTTCCCGCAGGTCCAGGGTGATCTTGCGGTAGCCGTAGACCCCGCCGCTGGCCAGCCAGTGGTGCTTGATCAGGCCCAGCAGGCGCTGGTCTTCGCGCTCACGGACGCTGGTACCGTGGCGCACCCAGGCGTAGTACCCGCTGCGCTGCACGCCCAGCACCCGGCACATCGCCACCAGCCGGAACTCGCGGGCATGCGCACGCATGAACGCGTACTTCGCCTTCACTCCTTGGCAAAGTACGCGGCGGCTTTTTTTAGGATGTCGCGCTCCTCGGTCACCCGCTTGAGCTCGGCCTTGAGCCGACGCACTTCGGCCGAGTCGCTCGCCACCGCCGGGCTGGCTGCGGGAGCCGCCTTCTTTGCCGCCTGCACCCAGCCATACAGGGTGTGCTTGGGGATCCCGATCCGCGCGGCCACGTCCACCACCGTGAAGCCACGCTCGAGCACCTGCTTCACTGCCTCGCTGCGGAACTCAGCCGTGTACTGCCTGTTGTTGCTCATGGACACCTCGGTCATTGCCATGAAGTATGGCTCCTAGGTGTCTACAAAAGCCTGGTCGGTCCATGCAGCCAATTTCGCCAACCGCATAGACGAGGATAAGCGCGCCAGCAACATCACCAGGACCTGGAACAGGACTATCCAATTGCGAGGCGATTCCGGCTTGCGCACCACGCTCTGCCGCGACCTCACCGAATCTCTATGGGACCGAGTCTGGACGGATCGCGAGGCGTGGCGTGGCGTGGCGTGGCGTGGCGGGATATCTATAACGAGGAATGACCGAATAGTGAAGGGATGAAAACCCCCGCGAAATTCGCTCGAGAGCGCAGGTCCCAAGCGAATCCACGCGCGCCAACAGAGGCCAGAATTCTCGACTGATGATCTACTCCCGGACACGTCTGCTGTCGCCTCGAGTCATGGATAGCGCCCGCGAGTGCTCGGATGTTCACTAAGGTACGTGCGCTGATAGAACTTCAAATTCTAAATTTTCATCTAGTTCCCATATTCGAATTGCCAACACCAAATCGCTCAGTCCCTCCTCCTCAGTGTAGAGATCGATGAAGACATCCCAATAAAGACCCATCCACAAGCAAACCGACGTCTCCCACGCCTCGACCGGCAGCTTTGTCAGTCGCCGACCATACTGCTCAATACCCTTTCTCAACCTCTGCGCGTCATCAAGAGGCTGACTTCGCACGCATTCGATACCGACGAGCTGAAAATTCCCGCAGACCAGAGAATCAACGATCTTTTCAATGGTAGACCTCCAAGCAGGCGGAACTGGTTGCTGCAGGCTTTCATCCTTAATCAATCCAGTAGATTCATTCATTCGTTAGCCCCCAGAATGCAACTCTTTGTGACACTCAATGCAAACTTCCGCGTGATTTTCTGGCACAGATGGCCCGCCATCCGCATGGCGATCAATGTGATGCCCAGCAGAGTTACTCGCATCAATCTGCGTGCCACATCCGTTCGCGCACTGCCCCCCTTGCTCAGCTCGCTTGGCCTCTCGCTCAGAAGAAGAGAAATAGCGCTTCGGATCACGCTCAGACTTTGCAACCGAGCCTGGACCGGTAGGAGGCTTTGGGAGTTTGCCTTCGGCCTTTGCCGCTGCATTCGCGGTCTCGGTAGCGTGAGCTGCCCCCTCGGCGACATGGACAGCAGCCTCCGCACCATGCTCGGCAGCACGAACAGCAAGACCAGCACCCGTAACGCCAGGAATTACAGTCGCAAGGGCGTCCGCACCGAGCGCTGCCATATTAGTGGGAGTGGCACCCTCGGTCGCAATTGAGTATACGTCATAGGCTAGGAAGCCGATATCAACAACTGTGTCAATTATTCGACCATCCGGATCCTTAAATTTGTAGGGGTTGTTTGCGCCATAGCCGAAGCGATTCAAGTTCCAACCATTGGTCGCATCTACCGTCACTGGATCGTTAGATAGAAAGCGACCCACCATCGGATCGTAATAGCGCTGCTGCATGTAGGTCAGCCCAGTTGCCGAGTCCTCTACATGTCCAGCAAACCCTGGGCCATCTGTCGGCCCATGGGAAATCGGCGCGCCATATGGCTCGTACGCCTGTCGCTCGACTACAACGCCCGATGCATTGGTCGCCACCGTTGGTGATCCCAGTGCGTCGGTGTGGATGTACTCCACGGTAGTCATTTGGGCCGACGCACCCGTGGCAAAGCCGAACCACACCAGACCCGCCCACATGACGTTAGTGATGGTGTTCCTTCCACGCGCCCATCGACTCATTCGCCTTCTCCTAGTCCGAAACCTTGCATGCTATTCGCCTGAGCCGCTGCCGCGGCACCTAGATCACCCAGGTCTTGGAAACCCTGCGTGTAGGGCGGCGAGGAGTAAGCAGAGCACCCACTCGCATTGCACGCCCTAACCACGTGCGAGGGCGCACAGTAGTTAGCATTCGCCGCACTAATCGAAATCAGCGGCCCGCTGTACTGAACCAACCCGTTTGAGGCCACAGCCAAGTCATAACTCGTCGCGCTTGCGCTCGCCGTCCACTGCACTTCGCATCGGATCTTGGTGTTCTTGCCCTCCTTCCATTGATACTTCACCGAGCTGGTAATCGTCGGTGTCGGCGGTGGTGGCGTGACGCTGATGGTTCCGGTGTTCGAGTAGCCGCTACAGCCCGCCGCGTTGCAAGCCTGCACGCGATACGCATAACTACCCTGCCCCACGCCACTGAAGCCGCGCCCGGTCGATCCATCATCCTGGATCAATCCCCAGCCACCACCGTTCGCGCTCTGCTCCAGGCGATAGTTCACCGCCATGGCCACCGCGTTCCAGGTGACGCTGTAGCTACCCGTCGTGCTGCTGGACGGCACGCTGAGTGACGGTGCCGCGGGCGGTTGAATGACACCGACGGTCCCTGTACTGGAGTACGGCCCACAGCCCGCTCCGTTGCAGGCCTGTACCCGATAACTGTAATTGCCCGTCGCTTTGCCCGAGAAGGGCTGGCTGGTACCAGCAATCTCGGTCACGAAAGTCCATGCTCCGTTGTTGGCGCTCTCTTCCAGTCGATAGGTGTCCGCGCCGCTGACCGTCGACCAGCTGACCGAGTAACTTCCCCCCAGGCTCTGGCCCGGCACCGAGATCGACGGAGCAGACCCTGGCGGGTAGTACGCCTGGGTGCTGGCCGTGGTAGACACAGGTCCGCAGCCAGCCGGGTTGCACCCACTCACGCGGTAGGCGTACGTGCCGGCGGCACGACCGCTATAAGCGGCCGACATCGAAGCCGTGTTCTGCACCGTTGTCCAAGCGCCGCTGTTGACGCTTTCCTCGAGCTTGTAGGTGGAAGCGCCGGCAATGGTTCCCCAGCTCACGGTGTAGTTGCCGTTCGGCGCCTTCGCCGCCACTGTGACGCTGGTAGTGGCCGACGGCGGCAGCTGCACAACCGTGCTACCCGGTGCGCTCCATGTACTACAGGCCCCGTTCTGGCAGGCACGCACCTGATAGGTGTATGTCGCCCCCGTCTTGCCGGTTGCGGCCCACGACTGGGCCGCGCCGGTATAGACCCCCGCCCAGGCACCGCTGTTGACCTTCTCCTGCAGTTCGTAACTTGTCGCTGACAGCACGGCATTCCAGCTAATGGTGTAGCTGCCGTTGTTGCTGTAGGCCGGCGCCGTCAGCGTCGGTGCCACGGGCGCCACGACCGTGGTGAGCTTGGCCACCAGGCTGCCATTGAGCTGGATGTACTCGAAGTTCTTGCCCTGGCGCTCGTTCTGCTGGCGGCGTAGCGCCCCGTCCTGGCCATACATCGAATAGATCTTGCCGCCACTCACTAGGTCGGTGGACACCACGCGACGGCCCTGGGCGTCATACCGATAGGACTCCTTGCCGGTGGCCGTGCGCAGGCGATTGCCGACGTCGAAGGCGAAGCCCTGCCCGTTCTTGTTGCTCAGGTTGCCCTGCACGTCGTAGCTCAGGCCGATCGTCGTGGCACCGGCGTCGTTGCGAATGTTGCTCAGGCGATTGGTGGCGTCGTAGACGTAGTTGTACTGCTTGACGCCCGTCAGCTTGGCGCTGCGCAGGTTGTCCAACACGTCATAGGTGTACTTCATCACCCCGTCGCCGCCGAACGAGGTCGAGGTCGCCTGCGTGAGGCGGTCCAGGCCGTCGTACTGCATCGTCCTGTCACGCCCATGATCCAAAGCGTCGATGATTTTGGCTACATTCCCGACTTCATCGTAGAAGTAACTATTGTTGAGTGCGCCACCATCCGTGACCTCGGCCGGAAGCTGGCGAGCGTTCTGCGTCATCTTGTGCACGATGCCGTTGCCGTAGGTGAACTGCTTCATGCCGCCATTGGGGTAGTAGCTGACACCCGTGGCGTACGTTCCGGCTTGCGTCGGTTGGCCCAGGGCATTGGGCGCATAGCCCACGGCCAACCCGCTGGGATAGGTCAGGCTCGCCAACGCCCCGTTGGCGTCGTAGCCGTATCCCATGCTCCAGTTGAACGTCCCCACCTGGCCAGTCGTCTCCGCGGTCAACAGGCGGCGCTTGTTATAGGTGTAGGTGTTGACCGTCTGCGTGGTGCCGGCGTCGTTGTTGGTGACGATCTGCGATGGCTTGCCGTCGTTGTAGTACGTCCAGCTCTGGTTGCCGTTGCCGTCCGGGAAGCTCAGGGTCTTCAGCCGGTTGCGGGCATCGTAGGTGCGATCCACGCGGCGGCCGGAGTCATAAGCCGACTGCGCGTCGCAACTGGCCGTACCGGTCAAGGTGAGGCCGGCGGCGCTCCAGATCACGTTGCCGGCAGCGTCATAGCCCGTGGCCGTCGCGCCCGTCTCCGGCTCGACCGTCTTGCACAGCTGCTGATAGCCGTCGTAGACGTAGCTGCGCGTCACCTTCGTCGTGCTGTCAGCATTGCGACGCACGATGGACGTCGGCTTGCCGAACAAGTCGCGCGGGATATCGGTATAGGCGCCTTCCGGATGCTGGATCCACACCGGGGTTTTGTAGTCCGGCTGGTCGAATACCTGGTAGCCGGTCACGGTGACCTGTCCGCGCGGGTTGGTCACGCGGGTCTGGTTGCTGCCCGGATACTGGGTGGTAGTGGTCAGCAGACCCAGCTCGCTGTCCTGCGAAACGGACGTGGTGCGCCCCAACGCGTCGTACTCGGTCCAGTTGCCGGTGGTCAGGGCATCACTGGTGCCAGGATAGGAGGCGAAGACCTGCCGCCCCTCTTCGTCGTAGGCGAAGCGCTGGAACCGCTGCGTGCCCGTAATGTTTGCGTTGTCGTACTCGCGCGTGACGATCGGGCGCCATAGCGCATCGAAATAGGTTTCCTTGCGCGCATTGCCGGTCGAGACGGTCTGCCGCCAATGGCCGGCGCCCAGGCCGTACTCCGTGCCGCTGACCTGCGCGAAGGCCTGGGTGGTGCTGTTCCAGGCGACGGTGTCGCTGGTGGGATAGGCGATGCTGGAAATACGCCCCATCGCATCGTAGCCGTAGTTGCTGACGTAGCCGTTCTCGTCGGTCACCGACGTGATCCAGCCATTGTTGTCCACCACCGCCGACATCGTGGTGTTGTCGGCATAGGTGATCGACTGCGGGCTGCCACGCTTCCAGCTGCCCAGCGTGGTGACGTGGTTGGCGCCGTCGGCCACCGTGGCCACGGTGCCATCTGCGTTATAGGTCAGCGTCTGCTGGAGCTTGCCAAAGGCCCACACCTGGGAAGGCATGGCGCTGGCGTTGTAGCTGGTCTGCGAAGCCACCAGGCCGGTATTGCTGTTGGTGACCTTGGAGGGCTGGTTGAGAATCCACTTGGCGGTGTCGTCGTAGTAGTCGGTCACATCGGTGCGCGAGTACCACGGGCTGGCCTTTGTGACGCTGACCGGCCGCGCCAACGTATCGAAGCTGTTGGTCGTGCTCTGGTAGCTGGCGCCGTCCTGCTGGATCACCGTCCCCGTCTCGGGCAGCACCTGTGCCGAGCTCGGATCGTCGCCGTTGTAGATGATGCCGTAGCGCGGTGCGAAGGATTGGGCGGCGGCCTGGGCGGTCGTCATGTAGGTCGTCGCGCTGGTGCTGACGACATTGCCGGCCGCATCGAGCGTGCTGCTGCCCAACAACTTGCCTTCGTTGAAGGCGTACTCGAAGCCGTAGCGATACTTGATGCGGGTCTGGTCCGGATTGACGACCACCACTTCTTTTTCGGTCGCGCAGGTCGTGCAGGGATAATTGGCCGCGGTTCCTGAGCTCCCCCAGAGCCCCTGATAGCCTCCGCCGTAGCTGTAGGTCCACTGCAGCGGCGTCGCGATGCCAGGACCGCTGATGGTCTTGCCCGTCAGGGTCATTACATCGAAGAAGTTCGGAACGCCCAGCTCATAGTAGTAGTTGTTCTCCGGAACTCCGCCCTCACCATTCGTGTTGTTGACTCGCTGCAGGCACTGGCTCATGTGTACGCCGCTGCGGTAGTGGCGAACATTCGAGAACACAAAGCTGCCCGTCGCACCGCTCGGATGCGTTGCGGTCAGCGTGAAGTTCCAACCCGTCTCCGGGGGCTGCTCCGCGCAATTGGACGTGGAGTTTCCATCCCACGTAACGGCCGAGGGATCCAACGCATTCGAGTATCCGTAGGTCCACTTGCTGCTGTCTGGCAACGTAACGGACGTCAAACGGGTCTGCGTGCCGCTCGCGCCCGTTACCGAACCATATCCATAGGACCAGGTTCGGCCGTTTGCGCTGGCGGAGGTGAGGTCCATCCCGCTGTAGGTCAGCGTGATTTCACGTCCGTCACTGGACCAGATGCGAGTCGGATGACCGTTCCCGTCGTACTGGTACTGCACCCAGTTTCCGAAACGGTCTTCGACCTTCGTAGCCAGTAAGTAGATCTTGGTGCGGCTAGCCTGCGCTGCGCCGCCGAGACCAAGCGACTTGCGCATCGTCCCGGCGAGCCGGCTAACGGCCTGGTCGAAGGAGTAACGCACGCCATCGGTCGTGCTGACCCGGAAGCCTTCACCGGTCAGGCCAGAGACCATCGGGATGCAGTCGATGGCGTCGCGCTGGCTCGTGGTCCACTTGCGCGTTACGCCATCGGAGGGCTTGGGCGTATTGCTCTCCAGACCCAGCATGGTGCGGTCGCCGCCGCCCGGGATATGGATGCTGTTGCCCTGCCAGATATCCGTCAGCGAGAAGCCGCCCGGCACCGTCGGCACCATGGACACGCTGCATCGGGTATCGGCCCAACTGCTACCACCGCTGGCGAAGGTGCCCGAGATGTAGGGCACATCCACGTTCCAGCCACCCGCGCCTTCGAGGTTAGCATTGAACGAGGTGGCGCTGCCCGTTAGGTGCAGCTCGACACTGAAGTTCCGGGATAGGCGTACCGGCAAACCGTTGTTACCGGGCAGATCGATGTCTGTCACCGAGAAGTCGGTCTTGCCGTTATAGAGGCTGACGCTGTCGCCGAAGAGATTGTTCTTCAGCGCGGTCATGTTCTGGGCCGCCTCGATACGCTTTCGGTATTCCTGGTATGGCTCGACCGCGCTGACCTGGCCCACCCACGCGCACAGCGCTACAGCCACGCCGATACGGCGCAGCCAAACAGCTTCCCTATTCAACCCCTTTCTCCTCGTGCCCCTTCAGGGGCTCCCCGGACTACGACATTGCAAGTTCGCTGGACTCACGGTCCCTAGTTACAAAACTGGACTAATCGCCAAGTCAGCTAAGTGATCGTTCAATTTTGCCAGAAGAGCGAAGCGCTGCGCACGGGCGTCAATGCACATTTTCGGCAAGTTTCGCCTGACCTTTGATTGGCCCCCGCGACACTTGCCGCCCCAGGTCCCGCTATCCATGCATGGCGCCAGTCACCCTTCCTCTGGGCGTGTCCAGCACCCCCGATAAACATACCTAGTCCCGCTTCAGGATCGACAAGGTGATGCAATCAAGGCTTCCGAAGGGTTGGCAAAGGAATGGTTCGGCGCGGGCCGTACTCGATGGGCTAGCCGTTCGCACGGCTCATCTTGACGAACGGAATTCCCACGATCACATTGAGCAGAACGAAGATCAGCACTGCAAGTAGTGCCAGCTTCGCATCTGGGAAACTGCTTCCGATCACTCCCATCGCCACGCCCGGGTGGCGGGTGGCCGAGGCGAGCGCCAGCGCGGCGCGGGTGCTGCGGTACGGCCCACCCAGCAGATAGCCCGAGGCCAGCCCGGCCACAATCACCAGCGACATCGCCAGCAGCGTGCCACCGCCGACCGCCAGCCACAGCTTCGGCACCAGGATTAACAGTGCCCCCGCGGCACCGATCAGCAGCAGGAAGAAGCCAACGCGGGAAATGAGGTGGGAGGCACGCTCGGCGCGCGGGCCCAATAGCCTCTGCGCTACCAGGCCCAGCAGCATCGGCGCGAGGATCGTGACGGCGAGCGTTCTGGCAATGCCGGAAGTGGAGACCGGGAACTCACGACCGAACAGTCGGCCGACCAGCGGTAACGTCAGCGGCATCAGCACCAGCGAGATCACCGCGGCGGACATCAGCAAGGCGATGATATAGGCACCCTCCCCGCCCGACTTGAGCTGCTTCTTGGGTAGCAGCGGTGGCACCGGCGAGAGCGAGAGCACCAGCAGTGCCAGTTGCGTCGCCGGTGGTGGCTGCACCAGCCATATCGTCGCCAGCGCCATCATCGGCACCACGACGTACATGGAGAGCAGCGCGCGTAGTGCCGCGCCAGGATGGCGCACGAGGTACAGCAGGTCCTCGGCGCGGGCACGCATCGCCAGGGCCATGGCGCTGAGGACCACGCTGACCACGATGACGAGCTTCATTGCCATCAACAACGACATGGCGATTCTCCGTGGCTGGAATGCCAAGGCAGCCGGGTCAGCCGGCGGATACCTCTACAGTGACGCCGTGAATCGTGCCGTCGAAGCGGAAGGGACGGCGATCGAAGTAGTCCGGCGACACGGGCGAACCCAGGTCCACCCCTACCCCGAAGGTCTCGCTGGCGGAAAATGCCAGTGGCACCGTGCGCGCAACCGCGACCCCGGCGACCACCTCACCATCGACTTGCAGCGTGACGGTCGCCGGCCCCATCGGCTCGGCCGATTCGAAGCGCGTCTCCACCGTGACCACGTGCCGGCCCGCCGCCAACGGCTGGCGGCTGCGCGCCTGGTAGCGGTCCAGGATCAGCATGTTGTACTCATAGACGAGCATGCCCTTGTCCATGAACAGGCTGACGCCGCCGGAGAAGCCGCCCAACGCATAGAGCACGCCCGATGCCTGGTCGCCGGCGGTCAGTTCAATCTCCACCACGCTGTCCTGCTTGCCCAATCCTGGTGCCGTGAACTCGGGCATCCGAGTCACCGATTCGTCGAATCTCCAACGCGTATAGGGCGATGCGATGCGGTCTTCCGGATGCAATCGCAGCCACAGTCCCGCGCCCACCGGCCAAACCAGGTTGTTGCGCGAGACCTCCTTGAACAGGGCCTTGAGTTCCTCGACTTTGGTTGGCTGCACGGCGGCCAGGTCGTGGGCCTGACTGAAATCGGTGCGCAGGTCGTACAACTCCCAGGGCTCGGTAGCCATGTCCCAGCCTTTCAGGCGCTGCGCGGTACTGGGCGTGTCCCAAGGCACGAACGGGCCGAACGCGCAGGCGTACCAACCATCGGCGTAGATGCCGCGGCTGGCGTTGTTCTCGAAGTACTGCACCGTCTTGCGGGTCGGCATGCCCGCGTCGTCGAAGGTGTACAAGAAGCTGGTGCCGTCGATCGGTTTCTGGTCGAAGCCATCGACGCTTTCCGGCGCGGGAATCCCGATGGCCTCGTAGATGGTCGGGACCACGTCGTTGACGTGATGGAACTGCGAACGCAGCCGTGCGTCGGGCTTGATGCGAGCCGGCCACGAAACCGCCATCGCGTTGCGGGTACCGCCGAAATGGCTCGCCACCAGTTTGGTGTGGTGGAACGGCGTATTGCCCGCCCAGGCCCAGCCGGCGTGGTACATGTTGTCGGTCCTGGGCGAACCGAGCACCGGCAGGCCGCCAAGTTTGTCGAGCGCGGCCAGCTGTTCGGCCACGGTATTGGGAATGCCGTTCTGCGCCAGCAGTTCGCTGATGCTGCCGCGCTGGCCCTCGGCGCTGGAGCCGTTGTCGCCAAAGATGTAGAGAACCAGGGTGTTCTCATGCCTGTCCAGGCGCTCCAGCTCGTCGAGCAGGCGGCCGACCTGCGCATCGACGTGTTCCAGGAAGCCGGCAAACACCTCCATCAGGCGGGCCTGGAAAGGTCGCTCGGACTCGGGGATCTCGTCCCAGCCCTGCATGCTGTCCGCGCGTGGCGTCAGCGTCGCGTCGGCGGGGATCCAGCCCTTGTCCTTCTGGCGCTGGAACACCCGTTCGCGATAGGCATCCCAGCCGTCGTCGAAGCGACCCCGGTAGCGGTCCGCCCATTCCTTGAAGATGTGATGTGGTCCGTGTGCGGCACCAGGTGCCCAGTACAGCAGGAACGGGGCGTCCGGCGCGTAGGCCTCGTGCCTGCGCAACCAGGTGATCGCCTTGTCGGCAAGGTCTTCGGAGAGATGGTAGTGCTCGTCGTGCGGTGGCTCGACGGGATTGGTGTTCTCGTATAGCCGCGGCTCCCATTGCGAGGTCTCGCCGGCGATGAAGCCGTAGAAATGCTCGAAGCCATGCCCGGTCGGCCAGCGGTCCAACGGCCCCATCGCGGTGGTCTGGTCGGCCGGCGAGTTATGCCATTTCCCGAATGCGGCGGTCTTGTAGCCGTAATGGCGAAGCACTTCGGCGATCGTGGCGGTGTCTTTGCCGATCACGCCCGTATAGCCGTCCCAGTCGACCGCGCGCTCGGCGATGGTGCCGGAATGGACGCGATGATGGTTGCGCCCGGTGAGCAGCGCCGCACGCGTGGGCGAGCAGATCGAGGTGGTGTGGAAGCAGTTATAGCCCAGGCCGGCCTCGACCACGCGGGTGAAGTTGGGGGTATGCACTTCGCCGCCGACGGTATCGGCCAAGCCGAAGCCGACATCGTCGAGCAGCACGATCAGCACATTCGGCGCGTTCTCAGGCAGCCGCCTGGGCCGCTCGCGACGATGGTGGGTGGACTCGACGAGCGTATAGCCGGCGGTACTCGCCGAAGGCGTGGGCGGGAACGGCAGCACCGCCCCGTTCGCTGTGGATTTCTCAGACATCTGCCTCGATCTCCGGCGCCTTCATTGCTTGCGTAGATAGGCCTTCATCTCGGCCTGCTGGTCGACCGTGGCCTCGCCACTGACATCCACGATCACCCGCTCGAGCTGCCCGGCATAGCGGAACGGTGGCTCGTACTCGGGGTTGACCGGCGCACCGCTGTCCTGGCCGACCAGCATTGCCCCGCCCTGCCCTAGGCGGATCGGCACGGTATACGGCAGCTCGCCCTTGGCGATCGGCTCACCGTCCAGCAGCAGGGTCACCCGCCCCGGCACGCCTTTTCCGTGCTTGATGTCCGGCTTGCCCGTCGGCTCGAACTGCATGCCGAGCAGGTGGCGACCGCTGGGCAGCGTGTCGTTGGCCTTCACGTAGAAGTAGTCCAGCGCCAGGTAGTTATGCAGATAGCACAGGCGGTTGTCCTGCACGTAGAACGTGAACCCGCCGTCGTTGCCACCAAAACTCAGTAGTACGCCATCGCCGCCCCCATCGGGAATATCCACTTCGGCCACGAAGCTGTGCGGACGATTGAGGGTCTTCGGCGCCGCGGCGGCGACGATCCCCTGGGTATTCGGATAGAGCGTATAGCGATTGAGATTCTCGGCGACCCGCGGGCGCTCCAGCGCGATGCGCTGGGTGCCGCGACTGTCGATCGGCAGGACATGGTACTTGCCGGCTTCGACGTACCAGGTGGCTATCATCGAGACGACGCGCGCCGGATTGTCTTTGGCAACATTGCGTGCCTCGGCAAAGTCTTCGTCGAGGTGGTAGAGCTCCCAGCCATGCGCGTCGAGTTCGTCGAGCATGTCATGGGTGATCTCCACGCCGAAACTGCGCCCGGATTCGGTGAACGAGGTGCCTGGCCATGGGCAGACCGCACGCCAGCCGTCATGGTAGATCGAGCGATGCCCCATCATCTCGAAGTACTGGGTGAGATGCACTTGTGGCGCGGCGGCATCGGTGAAAGTGGACAGCAGGCTGACCCCGTCGATCTGCGATTGCGTGACGCCACGCAGCGAAGCGGGTGCCTCGATGCCGAGGGCATCGAGCGCCGTGGGTACCATGTCGATGAGATGGCAGTAGTGCTTGCGAATCTCGCCCTTGGCCTCGATGCGCTTCGGCCAGGTGACGATGAACGGATCGGAGCTGCCACCCCGATAGGTCTCCCGCTTCCAGCGACGGAACGGGGTATTGCCGGCGTGGGTCCAGCCCCAGGGAAAGTGGTTGAAGGTGGTCGGGCCGCCGATCTCCTCGATGTGCTTCAAGCCGTCTTCCACGGTGTCGGCAACGTTGTTGAAGAAGCGACATTCATTCACCGATCCGGTCGGGCCACCTTCAGCGCTGGACCCGTTGTCCGACACCAGCATGATCAGGGTGTTGTCATATTCCCCAATCTTCTTCAGGAAGGCGATCAGTTCACCGATGTAATGGTCGGTGTGCTCCAGGAAGCCGGCGAATACCTCCATCATCCGCGCATACAGGCGGCGCTCGTCGGCAGATAGCGCGCTCCACTGCTGAACGTCTGGATCATCCGCCGGCAATTGCGTATCGGGCGGAACGATGCCCAGCGTCTTCTGGCGTGCAAACACTTGCTCTCGATAGGCCTGCCAGCCTTGGTCGAACGCGCCCCTGTAGCGGTCCGCCCATTCCTTGGGCACATGGTGCGGCGAATGCATCGCGCCGAGCGCGAAGTAGCAGAAGAACGGCTTCTGCGGTGCGATCTGCTTGGCGTCGGCGATGAACGCCTTGGCCTTTTCGACCAGGTCGGGCGTCAAATGGTAGCCCTGCTCCGGCGTGGCCGGCGCCTCGACCTGGTGGTTGTCATGGACAAGCTCCGGATAGTACTGGTGCGTGTCGCCCCCGAGAAAGCCGTAGAACCGCTCGAAACCGCGCCCCAGTGGCCAGCGATCGTATGGTCCGGCCGCCGTATTGGTTTCCTCCGGCGAAAGATGCCACTTACCTACGCAGTAGGTGTTGTAGCCGGCCTGCTTGAGGATTTCAGACAGCATGCCGTTCTCGAACGGCATGTAGCCATCGGTGCCGGGGAACCCGGTCGATCCGTTGGACAGGCAGCCCATGTGGTTGGAATGGTGGTTGCGGCCTGTCAGCATCGATGAGCGCGAGGGTGAACACAGTGCCGTGGTGTGCATGTTGTTGTACAGCAACCCATCGGCGGCCAGCGCGTCGATATTCGGCGTCCTGATCGGGCTGCCGTAGCAGCCCAGGTGGCCGTAACCGGTGTCGTCGAGGACGATGAACAATACGTTCGGCGCGCCCTCACGTGGACGCGCCATCTGCGGCCAGGCGGGAGCGGAAACGTCGGGGGTGCGGCCGATGATGCCCGGGAAAGGACTCCCAGGGCGGTACTCCGTGAGTGGCATGTGATATCTCCGGAGGGTTGTTCAACAAGCTTTTTCATCATGTGCCGTGACTGCTCCGCACCGGAGCGCGCTGCACGGGCCTACCCGGCAGTATCGATGCGTGGCCGGCGGCCGTCTTCCGTATTCCTACTGGCCACCATGAATTATCCGGAAGCTTCCGAAGCGACGCCTCCGTTCTGTCATGGCCAGTAAAAGTACTGACGATGACGCTCTGCCCGAGCGTCAGAATCGATGCCACTGACAGCCCCACAGGTCCCGATGATGAGCATGAACGTCGATCGAAGCGCGCTGCCCATGCCCGAGTCACCGTTCGGTGGAAAGATCGGTCCCACCTACAAGGAATCCACGGCCGAATGGCCAGCCCTGCCGGCGCCTCCCAAGGGTGCGCCGAACGTGGTCATCATCCTTCTTGACGATGTCGGCTTTGGACAGGCCTCCACCTTCGGCGGACCGGTGTCCACGCCGGCACTCGACAAGCTTGCCGCGGCGGGGTTGCGCTACAACCGCTTCCATACCACGGCGATCTGCGGTCCTTCGCGTGCTGCGCTGATTACCGGCCGCAACCACCACAACTGCGGATCCGGGTTCCTGGCCGAATGGGCGACGGGGTTCCCGTCCTACAACTGCATGATCCCGCAGAGCACCGCGACGATCGGCCGGATCCTGAAGGACAACGGTTACAACACTTCTTGGTTCGGCAAGAACCACAACACGCCGGACTGGGAATCGAGCATCGTTGGTCCGTTCGACCGCTGGCCGACGGGGCTGGGCTTCGATTACTTCTATGGCTTCATCGGCGGCGAAACCCACCAGTACTACCCGGTGCTATTCGAGAATACCAAGCCGGTCGAGCCGGACCGCTCGCCCGAAGAGGGTTACCACTTCATGACCGACATGACCGACCGGGCGATCGACTGGCTGCGCTACAGCAAGTCGGTCAACCCGGACAAGCCGGTGATGCTCTACTTCGCCCCGGGTGCCGCGCATGCACCCCATCACGCCCCAAAAGCGTGGCGCGAGAAGTACACCGGCCAGTTCGATCGCGGCTGGGACACCGTGCGCGAGGAAACCTACCAGCGCCAACTTGCCGGGGGAATCATCCCACCTGGCACCGAGAACACGCCGCGCCCGGAATGGGTAAAGCCGTGGAACTCCCTGAGCGCGGACGAGCAGCGCCTGTACGCGCGCTTCATGGAGAACTTCGCCGGCTACCTGTCGTTTGCCGACCACGAATGCGGGCGGCTGATCGACGCGATCTCGCAGCTGCCGGACGCTGACAACACGTTGATCTTCTACATCGTCGGTGATAACGGCGCCAGTTCCGAAGGCGGCTTCACCGGTACGGTCAACGAAGTGATGAACCTCAATGGTTTGCCTTCCAACCTTGAAGACAACCTCAAGGTCATCGACGACATTGGCGGGCCGGACACCGAGCCGCATTATCCGTTGGGCTGGGCATGGGCCGGCAACGCGCCGTTCCAGTGGGTCAAACAGGTGGCCAGTCACCTCGGCGGATCGCGCAATCCAATGGTGGTCTCGTGGCCCGCGCGGATCACCGATGCCGGCGGGTTGCGCGGCCAGTTCAGCCACCTCATCGACATCCTGCCGACCGTGCTCGACGTGGCCGGCATCCCTGCCCCGGCCACCGTCAACGGCATCGGACAGAAGCCCATGGATGGCGTTTCGCTGGCCTCCACCTTCGCCGACGCCGGCGCGCGACCGGTGCGCGAGCGGCAGTACTTCGAGGTGTTCAGCAACCGCGCGCTCTACGACCAGGGCTGGATTGCCTGCGCCCAGCACACCTTCCCGTGGCGCCAGGATTTCGCGCCGGGCAACTGGGACAAGGACAAGTGGGAGCTTTACCACCTCGACGAGGATTTCAGCGAGAACAATGACCTGGCCGACCAGCATCCGGATAGGGTCGAGGCGATGAAGAAGCTATTCGATGAGGAGTGCCGCAAGTACAACGTATTGCCTCTCGACGATCGTGGTTCCGGACGGCTCACCGAACCCAAACCCGCACCGGGCGGCGCCGATCCTAATCGGCGCAGTTTCACTTACTACCCCGGCGCAGTGCGCCTAGCCGAGACCGCCGCGCCGAACACCAAGAACCGCTCGCACCGCATCGACGTGCGTATCGACAAGCCCGGCGAGGGCGTGCTGCTGGCGGAGGGGGGGCAGTCGGCCGGTTTCGTGATCTACGTGAAAGATGGTGTGCCGACGTATCACTACAACTTCTTCGAAATCGAGCGTACCTCCATCGCCTCGTCTAGCAAATTACCCGACGGGCCGAGCACGGTGTCCTTCGAGTTCCGTTACGACGGTGACGGCGCCGGCAAGGGCGGCGAGGCGGTGCTGATCCTGGATGGCAAGGAGGTCGGCAAGCAGCGCATCGAGCGCACCGTGGCGGGGCGCTTCGGCATCGACACCTTCGGCGTGGGCTGCGATACCGGCTCGCCGGTATGCAAGGAATACAAGCCGCCGTTCGCCTTCACCGGACAGATCGGCAAGGTGGAGATCGTGCTCGGCGATGCAGGCCTCAGCGAGGCCGAAGAGCGGGAGCTGCAGGCCAAGTTCCACGCGGGTATCAACTACTGAAACTGCTTGCGTCGTCTTCAACGACCGGGCACTAGCGGAGCACGCATCCATGACAAGCAAGAAGCCGCAGGCCAAGCCGGAAGTATCCAGCGCCAAAACGCCCAACGTTCTGCCACGTCCGGATTTCAAGTTTTTGGGCGAGGTCGGCCGGACCTACATGGAATCGGACTCGCCGCAGTTTCCGCAGCCCATCGAGGCACCCGCGCAGGCGCCCAACATCGTGTTGCTACTGGTCGATGACTGCGGTTTTGGCCAGTACAGCACCTTTGGCGGCGCGATCCCATCCCACACGATGGACAGGCTGGCGGCCGAGGGCCTGCGCTTCAATCGCTTCCATACCACCGCACTGTGCAGCCCCACGCGCGCGGCGCTTATCACCGGGCGCAACCACCACTCAGCATCGTTTGCCGGTATCACCGAGATCGCCACGGGTTATGACGGCTATACCTGCGTATTGCCGAAAAGCTGCGGAACGATCGGCGAAGTGCTGCGCCAGAACGGCTACATGACCGCGTGGATCGGCAAAAACCACAACACGCCGCCGTGGGACACCAGCCAGGCGGGGCCTTTCGACCGCTGGGCCAATGGCCTGGGCTTCGACTATTTCTACGGTTTCAATGCCGGTGACATGAATCATTGGAACCCGATCCTGTATGAGAACCGCAATCTCGTCCCGAAATCGACCGACCCGGATTACCACCTCACCACTGATATCGCCGACAAGGCCATCGCCTGGGTCCGCCAGGCGAAGAGTCTCGCCGCTTCACGGCCTTACATGCTCTACGTGGCAACCGGCGCCACCCACGCGCCACACCACATCTGGAGCGAGTGGGCTGACAAGTTCAAGGGCCAGTTCGATGCGGGCTGGGACAAGTACCGCGAGCTGACCCTGGAGCGGCAGAAGAAGCTGGGCGTGGTGCCGAAGGACACCAAACTGACCACGCGCTCAAAAGGGTTGCCAGCTTGGAGCTCCCTCAACGCAGACCAGAAACGGCTGTATGCCCGGATGATGGAGGTGTTCGCTGGCTACGCCGCCCACTGCGACCATGAATTGGGGCGCGTGGTGGATGCCTGCAAGGCACTTCCCGGTGGTGAAAACACCATCTTCATCTACATCGCCGGCGACAACGGCGCCAGCGCCGAGGGCGGCATCGAAGGTTCGCTTTGCGAGAACCTGTTCTTCAACGGCATCAGCGAGAAGTGGCAGGACAACATCAAGGTCATCGACGAACTGGGCGGTCCAAAGCACTTCAACCATTTTCCCGCAGCGTGGGCGCATGCAATGAACGCCCCTTTCCAATGGACCAAGCAGGTGGCATCCCACTTCGGCGGAACCCGCAATCCAATGATCATTTCCTGGCCAGCCAGGATCAAGGACAAGGGTGGCCTGCGCAGTCAGTTCCTGCACACCATCGACCTGGTGCCCACCCTGTATGAACTGTGTGGGATCACCGCGCCGCGCGAGCTCAACGGCATAGAGCAGAAGCCAATTGAGGGTACTAGCTTCGCCGCCGCGCTCTGGGATCCCAAGGCTGCTGAGACTCGCAGGACCCAGTACTTTGAACTTGGCTGCAACCGCGGCCTTTATCACGACGGCTGGATGGCTTCCTCGCCCTCGTTCGTACCGTGGGATCCCAACCGTGCCAACTGGGACCCGGACACCGCGCCGTGGGAGCTTTACAACATCGATGAGGACTTCTCACAGGCCAATGACCTGGCGCGCAAGCACCCGGAAAAATTGCGTCAGTTGCAGGACTCCTGGTGGGTGGAGGCTGCCAAATACCATGTCTTGCCGTTGGACTGGCGCGGCACCGAGCGTTTCAACTCCGAGGCGATGGGCCGGCCCAGCCTGGTACGGGGGCGCGAGGAAATCACCTACTACCCAGGAACGATCGGCGTACCCGACGCAGCATCGCCGCCCATGCTCAACAAGTCGTGGACGATCACCGCGGACATCGAAGTCCCCAAGGGCAAGGCCGAAGGCATGATCGTCACCCATGGCGGCCTGGAAGGTGGCTATGGATTGTATCTGCGTGATGGCAAGCCAACGTTCGTCTACAACTTCCTGTCGCAGGAGCGCACCACGTTCGCTGCGGAACAGGCGCTACCTCCCGGCAAGACAAAGCTGGTCGTTGACTTCAAGTACGACGGAGGCGGCGTCGGCAAAGGCGGCACCATTACGTTGAGCGCCAACGGCAAAGCCTTGGCCAAGGGGCGTCTCGAGCGCACCGTTCCCGCTCAGTTCTCCCTGGGCGAAGGGCTGGATATCGGCATGGATATCGGCTCGCCGATTGACTTTACGTACGAGCTGCCTTTCGTTTTTACCGGCACTATCAAGCAGGTACAGATCAGATTGGGGAAGATCGACGTCAGCGGAAAAGAGAAATCGCCGGCAACGAAAAGGAGCTCGTCGGCGTCGAAGGCAACCAGGCGATAGCGCTAGGCTTCTCCAATGGGTTACTTAGCGAAGAACGTGGACATGACTGATGCTCCTGCCAGGTTACAGCCTCGATAACTTGACCTAATCATGGGTTGGCGCGCAGACACGCGCGAGATCCCAAGTTGAAAGTAGTGGATCGGCCAGAGTTCCGTAGACCCTGTTCCGCCGCTCTGCGCTTAGCGCCTCTCGAACTCTACCGGTGAAACGTTCCCGGCGCCGGCACGAACACCATTTCAATCCGGCCGGATAACGGCCAACACAGGAGGTGTGCCTGCGATGTCGCCGGTAACTGCTCCTGCAGCAGTCCTGGTTTTTGCTGGGTGGACCGCTAATTGAATCTCTTCCATTGTCGGCACACGTTTGACGTGCCACCTGATCAGACGCAGACCCGCGTCAGAGAGGGCCTTTTCCTTGTCACGGTCAGCCTTCTGACGACTGGGCCGGCCGTGAGTGGCGTCATCCAACTCGATGACCGCAATGATCGAGAAGTCCTTGTGGCACACGACGAAGTCGGCGCTCTTTTGGTTGATCCTGTTCAGCCACTCTATGCGTCGGTTGCCTTTCTGGATGCCCAAGAATCGGGAGAGTTGGACTTGAGCAAGAACGACGTCACCCGGGAGCGCTTCAACCAATCTCCAATAGAGCGCTTGCTCAGGGCCACTAAGAACCCGCTTCCCGTACAGCGGCCACTTCGATGCAACACTCTGGCGTCTAGAGAGTGCAGCAGTAATGGCGAAAGCAAGCGCTGCGAAAACTACGAATGCCGCCAACACGACAATTTTCAAGGGCATGACGCTTCCTCCTCCTGAGGATCAATCAAAAGGCCTTGAAGGGGGGGGGCTACTTGCCAGGCGAAGACTCATCCAACCCAAGCAACTCCACCTCCCCCAAAGAAAACTCCCCTGCTCCACCCGCCGCCGTAACCACCAGCCGGTAATGCTTATAACGCGCCGCCGCATCCAACCGGAACGGCCGCGTATACCTTGCCCACTCGAAAACCTCACCCTCGCGCCGATCCAGCGTCTTCCAAGCAGCGCCGTCGTTGGAACCCTCCAGCACCCAGGCGGTCGGATACCCCCCAGTCGCCCCGGAAGTCAGCGTATAGAACCGCACAGGCGAGGCAGGCAGCTTGTCGAAAGTCCAGCTGATCGACACAGGCGTCGCCGCCCGGAAAACCGCTTCGGTGACCGAACTGTTATCGAACAACACCCTCGCATCGACGCCCGTCACGCTGGATGCAGCAGAACCACGCTCCGCCCCCGTGAGATCCGCCAGCCCAACCGGCCGCTTGTCCCCCGCAGTCAACGAAGGCGGCAACGCCTTCGCATCGCTACCCCAGGTAGCAGGCCGCGGCGACATCGCGAACTCGACCTTCGCCCCTTCAGTCAGCAGCCTATGCGGAATCACCGTGCTATTCCACGGCTTGCCATTCACCGTCACGCCGCTCACGTACACATTCTCCGCGCTATTGTCCGGCGCGCTCACCACCAGGCTTTTCCCGTTCTCCAGATGCACGGTCGCACGCGTGAACAACGGCGAGCCAATCGCCAGGTTCTCGCTCCCCATCTGCAGCGGATAGAAGCCCAGCGCCGACAACAGCCACCACGCCGACGACTCACCATTATCCTCGTCACCCGGATAGCCCTGGCCAATCTCCGAGCCGACGTACATCCGCGCCAGCGTCTCGCGCACGATCTCCTGCGTGCGCCACGGCTGCCCGGCATACAGGTACATCCACGGCACGTGGTGCGCGACCTGGTTGGAGAAGCCCCACTGCCCCATGCGCACGTCACGCGCTTCGACCATCTCGTGGATCACGCCGCCATACGAACCCGGGAACCCGGCGGTCTCCGGCGTGGCGAAGTACTCGTCCAGCTTGCGCGCCAAACCCTCGCGACCGCCATAGAGGCTGGCCAGGCCCTGCCCATCCTGCGGCACGAGGAAGGCGAAGCCCCAGCCATTGGTCTCGGTGTAGTCGTGCTCGTGGCCCCAGATGCGCGGGTCGTACTCGCCGGCCTTCGTCTTCCACGTGCCATCCACCTGGCGGCCCTGGAAGAAGCCGATCGACGGATCGAACATGTGCACGTAGTTCATCGCGCGGTTGCGGTAGTACTCGCTTTCCTCACGCAGGCGCTTGCGCGGCAGGATCGGCGTCGGCGCCTCGGCCATCGTCGCCAGCATGTTGCTGATGCCGAAATCGTTGATGTAGCCCTCCAGCGCCCATGACACGCCCTCCCCCACCGAGCTCGGCGTGTAGCCGATGAACGGCGCCACCGCCATGCCCTTGCGGCCGACGTGCTCATCCGGCGGCAGCACCGCCGCATTCTTGATCGCCGCCGCGTAGACGCCGGCGGCATCGAGCCCCGGCACGCCCTTGACGAAGGCATCGGCGAACGCGGCGTCCGAACTCGTGCCCGTCATCAGGTTCGCGTAACCGGGCGAGGACCAGCGCGGCACCCAGCCGCTGTCGCGATACTGCTGGATGAAGCCGTCGATCATCGTGCCGGCCTGGCGCGGCGCCAGCAGCGACTGCGCGGCCCACACCGTGCGGTAGGTATCCCAGAAGCCGTTGTTGACGTAGAGCTTGCCGTCGGCGATCGCCGCGCCGGTCTGCGTCGTCGTGGTACCCGCGGGAATGTCCTTCCCCGCCGAGGACTGCACCGCATGCCGCCACACGGGCGATTCATTGCTGCCGAAATTCTCGTGCGTGGCGTTCGGATACAGGAACAGCCGGTACAGATTGGAGTACAGCGTGGTCAGCTGGTCCGGCGTTGCGCCCTCGACCTCGATCACGCCCAGCTTCTTGTCCCACGCCTGCTGCGCACGCTCACGCACGTCCTCGAAGCGGTCGCCTTCGTCTATCTCCAGGGCCAGGTTGCGCTTCGCCTGCTCCACGCTGACCAGCGAGGTAGCCATCCGCATGTTGACGGTGCGCGCCTTGCCGGCGTCGAAACGGAAATAGCCGGCCACGTTGCGCCGGGGCGCCGCGCCCTTCTTCCCATCGGTGGCCACCAGCTTGCCGCTGGCGGTCACCGGCCGGTCGAAGCGCGCATAGACGAACATCCGCGTGGCGCCATTGGATAACCCGCTGCGGGTGTCGGTATAGCCGGTGAGTTCACCGGTCTCGGGCGAAAGCGAAAGGCCGCCGCGGTCATCGACGTTGTCGAACACCAAGCTGGCATCGTCGGCGGGAAAGGTGAAACGCATCATGGCCGCACGGTCAGTCGGCGCGATTTCAGCGACGATGCCGTTGTCGAATCGCACGCGGTACTGGTGCGGCTGGGCGATCTCGTTCTCGTGCCGGAAGGTCAGCGCACGGTCCGCGCGGTTCACCGGCGGCACGCCATGCGCCAGCGACGGCATGAACTGGAAAGTCTGCCGGTCGCCCATCCACGGGCTGGTCTCGTGCGTCAGCGCCAGGGCTTCCAGTCGCGGGCGGTTCTGCGCGTCGTTGCCCTGCGCATATTCGTAGAACCAGCTCATCGAGCCGGCATCGGTCACCGGCGCCCAGAAATTGAAGCCATGCGGCATCGCGGTGGCGGGAATATTGTTCCCGCGCGAGAAGCTGCCGCTGGAATTCGTGCCGCGCGTGGTCAGCACGTGTTCGCTGGGGCGCTGGGCGACGACTGCCGCCGGCGCATCGGCAATGCGAATGTCGTCCACCCAACCGCGGAAGCGCGTGGCCCCGGCCGGCGCCTGGTACGCCAGCACGATCCGCTTGATCCGCTTGCCCGCCGCGACATCACCGATGCGCGCCTGCTTGCGGTTCCACTGCCCGGTATACAGCGACTTCGATGCCCCCTGCCCGCGCGCCGAGAGCCCGAAGCCGTGCTGGTCGCGCGCGTCCAGATCCTGCAGTCGCGTGCCGTCGTCGAACTCCAGATCGAGCGCGACCCAGGTGCTGGGATAGGACAGGTCGCCCTCGATGAACTGCGGGAACACCAGGTAGGAGAGCTCGGTCGCGGCCGTCACCGGAATGTCGACGTCGAACAGCACCTGCCGGGCATCGCCACCACTTGCCTGCACTTTCCCTTCATACGCCAGCGAATGCACGCCGGTGAACCCCACATGGGGGCGGGCCGCGTAAGCGTCGTCCGGACCGTCTGACACCTGCACGGCCATGTCGAGGCTTCCCGCATGCCCTCCGCGCGTCAGCGCCGGCTTCTGATCCGCCGTTTCGAACGAGCTGTAGAACGGCCCGCCCATCGTCGTCGAGGTCTGCGGAACATCCGGCCGCGGCGAACACCCCGCCAGCGACAGCACGAACACGCCGGCAAGCACGGCGACAGGCCGGCGCTGCCGGAAGGAAAGCATCGAAGTCATGGCGTCATCCATCCAGGCAGGTCACGTGCTCAGCGCACGACGTTGAGTACTTCGTGGCAGGCGCCCATGGTGTGGTAGTCGGTCTTGCCGGCCGGGCTCTTCTCGTCGTCGTACTTGCGGTTGTTCACATCGAGGATGCGGAACCACGCGCCGTACTGGTGGTCCACCATGTGTTGCCACGCGTACGCCCACAGCTTCTCGTACCAGCCCCAGTAGGCCGCATCGCCGGTGCGCTGGGCGAGCAGCGCGGCCGCCGCGAGTGATTCGGCCTGCACCCAGAAATACTTGTCGTCGTCACAGACATACGCCGCGCCCTCGACGCGGGCGTTGCCGCTGGCCGCATCGCGCAGCCCTTCGTAGGCGAAGCCGTAAACCATGCCGCCGTGCGCGTCGTCCCACGAGTTTTCGAGCGCGACATCGAACAGGCGGCGCGCGGTGGGCACCAGCCAATCGGCATCGACATGGCGGTCCAGGATCAGCAGCAGCTTGGCCCATTCGGTCTGGTGGCCGGGCTGGAAACCCCACGGGCGGAACAGGTGCTTCGGGTCGTCCAGATGGTAAGTCCAGTCGATGTTCCAGTCGGCGTCGTAGTGCTCCCACACCAGCCCGCCAGCCTGCGCCGCATGGCGCCGGGTCATGGCATCGGCCAGCGCCAGGGCGCGGTCGAGATAGCGCTGCTCGCCACTGGCTTCGAAGGCGGCCAGCATCGCTTCGCACATGTGCATGTTGGCGTTCTGGCCACGGTAGCCGCTGAAGTTCCAGTTGGCGTCTGCCTCGTCGCGGTACAGGCCGTGCTGCGGTTCCCAGTAGCGCTTCTCGAGCAGCGCCCAGGTCTCGTCCATCCAGCCGCGCGCTTCCTCGAAGCCGGCCTTGAGGCCGCACGAATACGCGAGCAGCACGAACGCCACGCCGTAGCAGTGGTTGGTCGCGTCTTCCACCTTCCCGTCGCGCAGGGTCCAGGCATAGCCGCCGGTCTGCGGGTTGCGGTGCACGTGTCGCAGGTAGTCCAGGCCGTGGCGCGCGGCAGCGAGGTATTCGTCGCGCAACGCGACATCCTCACCGAACTCGCGCGCCGCCATCACGTAGTTGAAGACGAAGCGCGTGCTGCTGACGAGGTGGCGATGGCTGCGGTCGTAGACCGTGCCGTCGTCCTTGAAGTAGTGGAAGAAGCCACCGGCCGGGTCGATGCAGCGCGGGTGGTAGAACGCCATCGTCTCGGCGATGTGCGCGCGCAGGAACGATGGGGAGCGGAAATCGGGCAGGTTTTCAGGCGACATCTTCGTATTGCTCCTTGAGCAGTTGCTTTACCTCGCCCAGCGCGGGCATCGCGGCGAATGCGCCGTGGCGGGTCACCGCGAGGGCGCCGACCGACGCGGCAAAGCGCAGCGCGTGTTCGATCGCGTCGCGATCGCGGACGAATGCGGGCAGGCGCGCGGCGTCGACGCCGGCCTGGACCAAATGGAACAAGAGCCCGCCGACGAATGCATCGCCCGCGGCGGTGGTGTCGATCGCCTTGACCCGGGGGCTGCGCAGCTCGCCCTCCCCTTCCCTGGCGTGCCAGCGGATCGACGCGGGGCCATCGGTGACCACCACCCAACGCGCGGCGCCTTGCAGCAACCGCGCGATGACGGTGCGCTCGTCGGCGTCGCCGGCGAGGTACTCCAGTTCATTGCGGGCGAGCTTGATCACGTCGGCCTGCGCCAGCGCCTGCCACAGCAGCGGGCGCGGATCGACACCGGCCGGCCACAGCATCGGGCGCAGGTTGAGGTCCATGCTGACCAGCACGCCGGCATCGCGCGCCAGGCGCATGCCCTGCAGGGTTGCGCTCGCCGAAGGTTCGCCGGTCAGGCTGTTGGAACACACATGGAACGCGCCGGCGCCGGCGAAGCACGCCGCGTCGAAGTCTTCGGCGCGGAACAGCAAATCGGCAGCCGGTGGGCGATAGAAGCTGAAACTGCGCTCGCCCTCCGCGTCGAGGGCGACGAAGGCCAGCGCGGTACGCGCGGCATCGGTCCGCACCGCGTGGTCGGTGCGCACGCCGGCGGCGTGCAGGCTCGCCAGCAGGAAATCACCGAACATGTCCGCGCCCAGCGCGCCGACGAATTGCGCCGGTGCCCCGAGCCGCGCCACGGCGACCGCGACGTTGGCCGGCGCGCCGCCGGCATGCTGCACGAACGTGCGCGGGCTATCCGCGGTGGGAACAGGCTGGGCGAAGAAGTCGATCAATACTTCGCCGAAGCAGACGATGGGGCGCGCGGGCGCATGGGCCTGCGCCGCCTCGGGTCCAACGGGTGTACTCATGGGAGGTGGGGTACTCGTGGGTCGGGTGCCGCGACGACGCGGCGTGGGAGAAGCCGGTGCGGCATGCTCGGCAGGATCAAGACTGGCGCTCCCCGCAGCTGCCGCGCACCACCAGCTGTACCGGCGCGATGGCGCGGCGTGGCGGCGCATCGGGGTCGCGCACGCGGTCCAGCAGCATCTCCGCGGCCATGCGGCCACAGGCGCGCGGCTTCACGGCCAGGGTGGTGAGCGGCGGCGTCGAAAGCGCCGCTTCGCTGATGTCATCGAAGCCAGTGAGGGCGAAGTCGACGCCGGGCTGCATGCCACGCGCGCGCAGGCCGAGCATCAGGCCGAAAGCGACGTTGTCGTTGTAGCAGACCGCCGCGGTCACGCCCGGCGCCTGCTCGAACAGCGCGGCGGTGCGCGCGGCGGCGTCCACGCGCGTGGGGCTCGATTCGACCAGCCAACCCGGCTCCGGCTCGATGCCCACGCCGCGCATCGCTTCCAGATAGCCATCGCGGCGCTGCCGGCATGAACTCGAATCCGCATGCCCGCCGAAGAACGCGATCCGCCGGTGGCCGAGCGCATGCAGGTGTTCGGCGGCGCGGCGTGCGCCGCACTGGTTGTCTAGCGCGAGGAAATCCCAGTCCGGGCCCGACAGTTCGCGGTTGAACACCAGCACCGGCACGCGCGATCCGAGCACGCGCTGCACGGCGGCGGCGTCACTGTGTTCGGCGGGCGAGAGGATGATGCCGGCCGGCGCATGTTCCACCAGCGATTCAAGCACCGCCTGCTGCCGCTGCGGCGATTCGGCGGTGCTGCCCAGCAGGGTCACGTAGCGCCCCGCGCCCAGCGCTTCGTCGACGCCCGCGGCGAATTCGGCGAAGAACGGGTTGGACAGGTCGTTGATGACCAGCGCGACCGAAGACGAGGTCTGCTTGCGCAGGTTGGCCGCGGCGCGGTTGTAGACGTAGCGCTGGCGCTTGAGCTCGGCCTCCACGCGCGCACGCGTGTCGGCATTGACGAGCTGGCTGCCGCGCAGCACCAGCGACACCGTCGCGCGCGACACGCCGCACGCCTGCGCGATGTCGGTCACGGTGACCGCACCCCGGCCCGGCTTTTTTCCCTGCTTGGGCTTGTCTGTATCCATACGGTTCTCCTCGAGGCGGGTCGTCGGCCGCATTGGATTATTGCCCATGTGGAACGATTCAACTTGACGGTATCCCGCAATATCGAGGTCGCGCCGGGATCAGCCGCCCGCCGCCGGCGAGGGGCATGCCGGCGCCGGGCGCGCCGAAGCGGCCTGGCCCCAGGTCGCCGGCGTATCGCCGAGCGCGAAGCGCAGGTCCCCGCCCTGGCGCAGCTGCGACCAGTCCAGCCAGACCTTGTCGTGGGCGTGGCCATCGAAGTCCACGCCGCGGACGTACTGCACGCCACGACCGTCGGCGCCCGGCGCTTCGATGTGCAGCTGGCGGCCGCCGCCCAGGTCCAGGTCGACGCGCGCGAAGCGCGGCGGATGCAGCAGCACCTGGCCGGTGCCGGGCATGCCCGGATACAGGCCCATCGCACTGAACAGGTACCAGGCCGACATGGTGCCCAGGTCGTCGTTGCCGGTGACGCCATCGGGCCGGTTGACGAACAGCGTCTGCGCGGCGCGTACGACGACGGCGGTACGCGCCGGGTCGCCCAGCAGCGTGTACATCCACGGCACGTGCATCGTCGGTTCGTTGTTGGGATTGAAGCGGTACTGGCCGTAGTACGCGTACGGGCCGGCGACCCACGCCGCGCGCGCGCCCTGCGGATCCTTGCGCAGTTCGTCGATGGCGAAGAAGCGGTCCAGGCGTTCGAGGGTGCGCTCGCGCCCGCCCATCGCCTCGGCCAGGCCGGCCGGATCCTGCGGCACGAGCCACTGGTACTGCCACGCGGTGCCTTCATGGAAGCCGTAATGCGAGCGCGGGCTGTAGTGGCCGTCCGGCGGCGTGAACCAGCTGCCGTCCTCCAGGCGCGGGCGCGGGAAACCACTGAAGCCGGTCTCTTGCTCCTTCACCGAGGCATCCCACACGTTGCGCCAGTTGCCGCCGCGCTGGCGCAGCGTGGCCGCATCGGCGGCGTGGCCCAGGCCATCGGCCATCGTGGCCAGGGCGCAATCGGCCAGCGCGTATTCGAACGTGGCCGAGCCGCCGTGATGCGGATCGACGTCCATGCCCTTGGAAGGGAATGCGCGGTCGAACTGCACGAAGCCGGAAGCCAGGTAGCTCGCATTGCCGCTGCGGCCGGCAAAGCGCGAGTTCGCCGGCGGCACTTCCCACGCGTTCTGGCGCAGCGCGGCCCAGGCTTCCGCCTCGTGGCCTTCCAGCGCGCCATAGCGCCACAGGTCGGCGAGGAACGGGGTGACCGGGTCGCCGGTCATGATGTTGGTTTCGAAATTCGCGTAGCCCCAGCGCGGCAGCCACCCGCCCTGCGCGTGGATCGCCAGCACCGAGCGGGCGATGTCGCGCGCGCGTTCCGGCCGCAGCATCGCCAGCAGCTGGTTCTGCGAACGGTAGGTGTCCCACAGCGAGAAATACTCGTAGTAAGTCCAGTCCTCGGCGCGATGCACCTGCTCGTCGTAACCGCGGTAGCGGCCGTCGGCGTCGCTGCCGGTCATCGGCTGCAGCAGCGCGTGGTAGAGCGCGGTGTAGAACACGGCGCGGTCGTCGCCGCTGCCCCCTTGGACGCGCACCGAGGCCAGCTCGCGGCGCCAGGCATCCTGCGACGCCGTGCGCATCGCATCGAAGCCCAGCAACTTGCCATTGCGCATGCCGTCCGCGCGCAGGTTGACGCGCGCGCCTTCGGCATCGACATGCGAGATCGCGCTGACCGCGGTCACCGCCCTGCCCTTGCCCTTGCCGCCGGACAGGTCGAAGGTCAGCCAGGCGCCGTTGAAGCGCTCGCCCTCGCCTTCCATGCTGGCGCGCGAACCGGGCGTGCCGCCGGCCTCGCCCCAGGTGCCGAAGGTCTTGAACGGGCGGTCGAACTCGATGCGGAACCAGGTGGTGTACTGGTGGCCGCCGCAGAAGCTCTGGGTGGTGAGCTTGCCTTCGACGACGCGGTCGCCCACCACCTCGATGCGGCTGCCGATCACCCGGTGCTTCGCATTGGCCTGGCTGACGTTGACCAGCACGTGGCCCTGCGCCGCGCCGGCCGGGAAGGTGTAACGCTCGGCGGCCGCGCGCGTCAGCGCCGTGGTCTCGACGTCGATGCCGCCGTAATCGGCCAGGTGCACGCGGTAGTAGCCGGCCTGCCCCACTTCGCCGGCGTGGGTGTACGCCGAGCCATAGCGGTCGTGGTCGAACGCCTCGGGCTTGCCGGTGTCGAAATCCCCGCCCGGGCCGATCGTGCCGGTGACCGGCAGCGTCGAGACCTGGCCGCCCTGCTCCCAGCAGCCGGCGCCGGAGATGAAGGAATGGCCGAAGCCCAGGATCTTCGGGTCGTCATAGCGCCAGCCGGAGTAGTGCTTGCCGGTCGGCGAGACCTGGATCAGGCCGAACGGCGCCGAGGCGCCGGGGAACGTGTTGCCGTCGTCCTTGCTGCCGATGAAGGTGTTGACCGTACGGGCCAGGTCTTCGGCGGGCGCGCCCGCCGCCACGGGCGGCAGCGCCAGCACGGCGAGGGCCGCGAACACACGCAGGGATCGGTTCAATCGGCTCGACAGCAGGCTATGGGTCACAACGCGCTCCTGGTTCGGCGGGTCGGTGGCGGGGATGCCGGGCTGGGGGGGGACGGTCGTCGGGATCGGCCCTGGCCACGCTTGCCGGCCGGGCTTTTGAAACGATCCAAATCCAGTCACCAGCGCCCCGCAAAACCCCGGCCACCCCCGGGTGGCACATCAACTAGATCGATCTAAACAACCATACATCGGCGGTCCTCGCATTCTGCACTGCAGCAGAAACCTGCCCTCCGCCCCGCCCTGTCCCCCCAGCGGGCACGGTCCGCGCCAACGCCTGCTGCGCAGCAGCATGCCAGCCGGCAAATCTCGTGCTACAAATTTTTTACGCCGACCTAGATCGATCCAAATTTCACGCAGGGGCACGGCCGTGGCAAGGCCGTGGGACGGAGGTGCCGCATCGCGGGCTTCCTGGACATTCTTGGGTCAATTTCTTGGCGTGAATTTTAGATCGTTTTAAATCCATAACGTTCAATCGAGAGAGGGGTTGAATCTGATGTCACGCACACATAACCGCAGTTCGTTGTCCGCAGCCATCGCGATCGCCCTGGGCGCGGTGGTGGCCCTGCCGGGCGTCGCCCTCGCGCAGGACGCCACGCCGCAAGCTGCCACGCAGCAGGCTGCCGCCCCCGCGCAGGCCACCCCGTCCACGCAGGCCACCGACCTCGACGCCGTCACCGTGGTCGGCTACCGCTACGCGATCGAGAAGAGCCTGGACCAGAAGCGCAACGCGAACGCCATCATCGAAGTGGTCAACGCCGAGGACATCGGCAAGTTCCCCGACAAGAACGTCGCCGACGCGCTGCAGCGCGTGCCCGGCGTGATCGTCAGCCGCGACGGTGGCGAAGGCAAGAACGTCAGCGTGCGCGGCCTGTCGCCGGAGCTGACGCTGACCGAATTGAACGGCAATTACATCGCCTCGGCCGAATCCAACGGCGACCCGACCCGCTCGTTCAACTACACCCTGCTGCCCTCGAACATGCTGTCCAGCGCCGAGCTGTTCAAGACGCCGGAAGCGCGCATCGACGAAGGCGGCGTCGGCGGCACCGTGATCCTGCACACGCGCCGCCCGCTGGAGATGGAATCCAACACCGGCTTCGTCTCCGCCGAAGGCACCTACGCCGATACCACCCGCAAGACCGACGGCCAGTTCGCCGGCTCCTACGCCTGGCACGACAAGGACGACCGCTTCGGCGTGTTCGTCGGCTACACCCAGCAGAAGCGCACCATCCGCACGCTGGGCACCAGCACCGAGAACTGGCAGTGGTATGGCCGCGACGAAGGCGGCACCGCGGTGGACGTCAACGGCAACCCGTCCGACTTCAACTCCAACTGGTGGGGCGGCACCGGCTTCTGGGACCAGAACGGCAACTACTACACCGGCTTCATGATGCCGACCTCGGTCAACGCGGAGGTCAAGGAAGAAGAGCGCGACCGCAAGGGCGGCCAGATCACCTTCCAGTTCAAGCCGACCGACAACCTGACCCTGACGGCGAACTACTTCCGCTTCGACCTCTCGCAGGATTCGGAGACCAACTCGCTGAAGATCCCGGAATGGAGCATCGCCCGCTACTACGGCGACGGCAACTGGCCGGGTGGGCGCATGCTCGACGGCCTGACCATGGACCCCAGCGGCACCATCGTCACCGGCGCCGACTACAGCGTGCATCCGGGCAAGACCTACTACTGCAGCGAAGCGCAGGCCGCCGCCGCCGGCATGGCCCCGGGCGGCTGGGGTTCGGATGACTGCACGATGCCGACGCCGCAGCTCACCGGCAGCTACAACGTCGAGATGGCGCGCTCGCAGGCGTTCGACCTGGAAGCCGAATGGCGCGGCGAATCGGTGGACGTCACCACCAAGATCGGCCGCACCTGGGCGTCGGGTGGCCCGTCGCTGCAGTTCGCGGTGCCGATCAAGCCGCGCCGCCAGAACGCCGACGGCAGCTGGACGCTGGGCAACTACGCCAGCGCCTGGGACCTGAGCGGCACGCCGACGATGACCTTCTCGCCGGAACTGATGCAGAACCTCAGCAACGGCATCCTGCAGGTCGACCTCGGCTCGACCGGCTCGTCGTGGACGCGCAACACCACCGAGCAGAAGTTCGCCCAGATCGATACGACCTGGCACACCGACATGAACTTCCTGGACTCGATCCAGTTCGGCCTGAAGGCGCGTGACGGCGGCATCCACCGCAACACCGGCAACAGCTACTGGGTGTGCCCGGGCACCGATCCGTCCGATTACGAGAACCGCTTCTGGAACGGCCGCTGCAACGACCTGGCCAGCCAGTTCTCGCCTGACCTGCTGAAGTCGGTGGGCAACCTCACCGGCGGCTTCAATGCCAGCGCGTTCCCGGCGATCAACTTCCCGGCCTACATCAACTATCTCAACCAGACGTACGGGGAGATGCAGACCCGCAACGAAGACAACTTCGTCTACAACGTCGACGAGAAGATCTACTCCACCTATCTGCAGGCCAACTTCCACACCGAGCGCCTGCGCGGCAATGTCGGCGTGCGCGTGGCCAGCACCCGCCAGCACGCCGATTCGACGGACAAGATCACCTCCTACAACGATTACTTCTTCGACGGCCCGGACGGCAGCCCCCTGCCCTGCCAGCAGGGCGCCGCGGCGCCCGGCGGCGCGCCGGCCGACACGTACTGCGGCACCGAGGGCTTCTGGCGCCTGTCCGACAGCGTGCAGCGCCAGGAATCGTTCGCCGTCAGCGCGCTCGACCGCACCTACACCGACGTGCTGCCGAGCCTCAATCTCGCCTACGACCTGACCGAGAACCTCGTGCTGCGCGGCGCCGCCTCCAAGGTGATCGCCCGCCCGAGCTACGACAGCATCGCCGCGCCCGGCAGCCTGGAGTACTACAGCGAGGAATACGTCAACGACCGCCGCCTGACCGGTGGCGCCGGCGAACTGGGCTGGTACGGTTCGGGCAGCAACAAGAACCTGCAGCCGTACAAGGCCGACCAGTACGACCTCGGCGTGGAGTGGTACTTCCAGCCGGGTTCGGTGCTGGGCGTGGCGCTGTTCCGCAAGGACGTCAGCAACTTCACCGTGCCGGTGATCGCCGACGTCAACATGGTCGTCAACGGCGAAACCGTGACCGTGCAGAACTACTCGACGGAAGCCGGCGGCCGCGACGCGGTCTCGCAGGGCGTCGAACTGTATGCGCAGCACACGCTGCCCTTCGGCCTGGGCTTCCAGGCCAACTACACCTACAACGACACCAACGAAGCGGCCATCACCCTCGAGGACGGCACCTCGCTCGGCGAGTCGCCGCTGGTGGGCAGCGCGAAGAACCAGGCCAACTTCACCGTGTTCTACGAGAACCAGAAGCTGTTGCTGCGGGCTTCGTACAATCGCCGCGGTGAAGTGGTCCAGGGCCTGGTCAACGGCCTGAACGTATACGATGAGCCGTACCAGCAGATCGACTTGAATGCCGCGTACAACTTCACGCCGGCGCTCAGCCTGACGGCTTCGGTGCTGAACCTGACCGAGGAAGAGACCCGCTCGCACCTGGGCAACGACACCAAGGCCCGTTTCTACACCAACAGCTACGCAGGTCGCGTCATGTACCTCGGCATGACCTGGAAGTTCTGATCCGACCCTCCTCCCTCCCCGCGCCGCCAGGCCGGGGAGGTTTTCACGGCAGTGGCCCTCCTCCCCGGGCCACTGCCGTCTTCTTGCCGGGATGACCATGAGAACCCACGCGCTGCTGCGGAACCTGCTGTGCACTGTCCTCGTGGCGATGTGCTGCGATGCCGCGCTGGCGCAGGCCTTCAGCGAAACCCGGGTCGATACCGGCTGGCAGTTCCGCCAGCGCCCGGACAGTCCGCAAGCCGCCGCGCATCCGCGCACGCTGCCGTGGCAAGCGGCCACCGTACCGGGCACCGTGCATACCGATCTGTTCGCGCGCGGGTTGATTCCCGATCCCTACGTGGGCGCGGCCGAGGCCGGCCTGCAGTGGATCGGCCTGTCCGACTGGGAATACCGCACCACCTTCGACGTATCGCCCCAGACGCTGGGCAATGCGCGCAGCGACCTGGTCTTCGAAGGCCTGGACACCTTCGCCGAGGTCTTCGTCAATGGCGAGAAGCTGCTCAACGCCGACAATTTCTTCCGTACCTGGCGGGTGCCGGTACAGGGCAAGCTGCGCGCGCATGGCAACGAGCTGCGCGTGGTCCTGCATTCGCCGATCAACCGCCTGCTCCCGCAGGTGCAGGCCATGCCGGTGAAGATCGCCGGCAACTACCCCTCCCCCTACGGCGACGAGCCGACCGACGCGTTGACCGGCAACTTCGTGCGCAAGCCCGGCTTCCACTACGGTTGGGACTGGGGCCCGCGCTATGTCACCGCCGGCGTGTGGCGGCCGGTGAAACTGCAGAGCTGGGACGCGGTACGCATCGACGACGTGCAGCTGCGCCAGGCGCAGGTGACCGAAGCGCACGCCTTGCTCGATGTCCGCGTCCGCGTGGACGCCGTGCGTGCCGGCGAGTACGACCTGCGCGTCTGGCAGACCGCGCCGGACGGCAAGCGCACGCAGGTTGCGCAGCGCCACGCGGCGTTGAAGGCCGTCGATGGCGAGGTCGTCTCGCTGCCGGTCACGGTCGACCGGCCGCAGCGCTGGTACCCGAACGGCTATGGCGCGCAGGCGCTGTACCGCTACGACGTCGAAGTGCGCCAGGGCGGCAAGACGCTGGCGCAGGCCAGCAAGCGCACCGGCTTGCGCAGCGTGGAACTGCGCACCGATCCGGACGCGCAAGGCGCGACCTTCCATTTCGTCGTCAACGGCATCCCGGTATTCGCCAAGGGCGCCAACTACATTCCCTTCGACCTGTTCGCGCCGCGCGTGGGCGATGCGCAGCTGCGGCGCGTGCTGCAATCCGCGGTCGATGCGAACATGAACATGATTCGCGGCTGGGGCGGCGGCATCTACGAGAGCGACCACTTCTACGACCTGGCCGACGAGCTGGGCCTGATGGTCTGGCAGGACTTCATGTTCGGCGGCGGCATGCAGCCGGCCTACGACAAGGCGTTCCGCGACAACGTGGTCGCCGAGGCGCGCGACAACGTGCGGCGCCTGCGCGACCACCCGAGCATCGTGTTGTGGTGTGGCAACAACGAGGAAGAGATCGCCTGGAAATACTGGGGCGGTGCCGACCATGGCACGTCACTGCGGGCGCGCGATCCTGCATTCGCCCGGAAGGTCTGGGACGGCTACGTGCAGCTGTTCGGCCATGACCTGCGCGAGGTCGTCGAGCAGGAAGGCGGCGGCATCCGCTATTGGGCGAGCTCGCCCAGCAACGACCTGGCCGAGGTGGCGAACACGCCGGCCGCGGGCGACATGCACTACTGGGAGGTCTGGGGAAACCCGGCGCATCCGCCGGTCAAATACCTGGAGATCACGCCGCGCTTCATGTCCGAGTACGGCCTGCAGGCCTGGCCCGCCCAGCGCACCGTGGACGCCTTCGCCCCGCGCGCGGACCAGGGCGTGGCCACGCCGGTGATCGAAGCGCACCAGAAGTTCATGGCCGGCAAGGGCAACGAGCGGCTGATGCATTACGTGGAGATGGAGTTCGGCACGCCGAAGGACTTCCCGGATTTCATCTACCTCAGCCAGGCCATGCAGGCCGAGGGCATCGAGCTGGCCGCCCTGCACCACCGCGCCAGCCGCCCGTACACGATGGGCTCGCTGTACTGGCAGCTCAACGACGTGTGGCCGGGCGCCTCGTGGTCGAGCATCGACTGGTTCGGGCGCTGGAAGGCGCTGCAGTTCCATGCGCGCCGCTTCTTCGCCCCGGTGGCGGTGGCCGCGCTGCGCGATGCGCAGGGCCACACCGAGGTCAGCGCGCTCAACGATCGCACGGAGGCCCGCAGCGGCGAGCTGCGCCTGCGGGTGATGTCGCTGTCGGGCCAGCCGTTGCGCGACGAACGCAAGCCGGTGCAGCTGGCGCCGTTGTCCGCGACGAAGATCGCAAGCTACACCGATGCGGAACTGCTCGGCGAGGCCGATCCACGCGCGACGGTCGCGGTGTTCGAGCTGACGGTGGCGGGCGAGCCGGTCTCGCGTAGCGTCGTGTATTTCAGCGCGGCGAAGGACATCGCATGGCCCGATCCCGGCTTGCGCGGCACGCTGCGCCGGGACGGCGACGGCTATGCGCTGGACGTGAGCACCCGCTCCCTCGCGCGTGCGACGTGGATCGACTTCGGCGAACTCGACGCCGAGTTGTCCGACAACGCGCTGACGCTGCTTCCCGGCGAAACCGTGACCGTGCGGGTGCGCAGCACCGCCTCGCTGGAAGCGCTGCGCGACGCCCTGCACCTGCGCTCGCTGGCCGATGCGGTGCAGCCGCCCTCGCGTTGAGGGTGCCCGGCGGTTCGTGCCTCAGAGTTTGACGAACCGCTGGATCTTCCGCGCCAGCCAGCCACTGAACACCAGCGGCGCATCCAGCGCGGACACGCAGATGCAGGGCACGCCCGGCGCGGTCACGGGCTGGTGCTCCACGTCCTGGTCCAGGTCGGCCACGTCCCCGGGTGCGAACAGCCCGAGCGAATCGTTGTAGGCGCCTTGCAGGATGTGCGTCAGCTCGCTGCGGCCATGGCTGTGCATCGGCAACGACTTGCCCGGCGCGATCCGCAGCATGATCAGCGATGGCATGTCCGCCGCGCGCAGGCAATGCACGCCCGGCGCCATCCAGCGCCAGCGCAGGGCGCGGTAGGAGCTGCCGAAGTAAGGCTGCAGCGCGTGCGGCAGGCGGTCCGCATCGGGTGCGACGGGTGCCGGCGAGGTCTCGCGCCGGGGATGCGGCGTGGCGATGGTCTCGGCCGGGTCGTCCTGCGACCCGAGCCGGGCCAGCATCTGTGCGCGCAACGCGTCGCGGCGTGCCTGCGGCAGGGGGTCGTTGTGCGCCTGGTCGAGCAGCGCCGCGCCGAAGCCTTCGGCCTCGCGCGCCGCGCGGCGGCAGTGCGCGCATTGTTCCAGGTGCGCGCTGGCGACAATCGCCATCGCGGGCGCCAGGGCGCCGGCCGCATAGCCGATGAGCGTGGATTCGTGCAGGTGGTGGCGGGGATTCATGCGCCCCCTCCCACCTTGGACTGCAGGTGCAGGAACGCCCGCCGCAAATGCGACTTCACCGTCCCCAGCGGCATCCCGAGTGCCTGCGCGATGTCGCCGTGGCTCTTGGCTTCGAAGTACGACATGCGCACCAGCCGCGCCTGGATCGCCGGCAGCTCGTGGATGCGCTGGCGTATCCGCGCATGGTCGGCGAACTGTTCGGCGGTGCCGCCGGGCGTGGGGTCTTCCATCGCCGCCTGCTCGACGACCTCCTGCGCATGCTGCCAGGCCCGCTCGCGGCGGATGCGGTCGATATGCAGGTTGCGCGCGATGCGGTACAGCCAGGTGCTGAGCACGCTGCGCGCCGGGTCGAAGCGGTCGGCGTGCTGCCACAGTCGCAGCAGGCACTCCTGCGCAAGGTCCTCGGCGGTCGCCTCGCCCGCGCCGAGCCCGCGCAGGTACACGCACAGGCGCGGCATGAAGTGGTCGTAGATGCGCATGAAGCCTTCGCGGTCGCGCAGGCGCGCCACGGCCTCCATGTCCTGGGCCCAGTCCTTCGGCTCGTTGGTCGGCTGGGCGGCGCTGGACATGATTCTCGCCGCCTCGAAGGCGGAGTGCGCGGAAGGGCCAGGTGGACGGTACATCGGGCGTCGGTTCGATTGGCGTGAAGGTTCTCCTCCTTCTACGTACGACGCCGCCGCTTGGATGCAAGGGCGGATTCGCCGAAGCCGTGCATCCGTTTGCCGCTCCCGTGCGTACAACACACCATAGCCTGCAGAGATCCGTGCCATGGCCCGACCATCCGCCGCTGTACCCGCCCCGCGCTGGCGCCTGCCGGCCGCCGTGCGGCGCTGGTTCGACACCGAGGCCGGCGCGCAGGTCGCCGACCCCGCCGACGCCCGGCGCATCGCCTGGCTGCGCGCCGTGCCCTTCATCGGCATGCACCTGGCCTGCCTGGGCGCGCTGTGGACGGGCGTGTCGTGGGTGGCCGTGATCGTGGCGGTGCTGCTGTACGCCGTGCGCATGTTCGCCATTACGGCGTTCTACCACCGCTATTTCTCCCATCGCACCTTCGAGGCCTCGCGCGGCGTGCAGTTCGTGTTCGCGGTGATCGGCGCGGCCAGCGTGCAGCGCGGCCCGTTGTGGTGGGCGGCGCACCATCGCACGCATCATCGCCATGCCGACCAGGCGGAAGATCCGCATTCGCCGCGCACGCAGGGCTTCTGGCGCAGCCACATGGGCTGGTTCCTGACCCGCGCGGCGTTCGCCACGGACTGGGGCCGGATCCCGGACCTGGTGAAGTATCCGGAGCTGCGCTGGCTCGACCGCTTCGACCTGGTCGTGCCGGTGGCGCTCGCCGCCGGGCTGTACCTGCTCGGCAGCGTGCTGGAAGCGACGGCGCCCGGGCTGCACACCAATGGCCCGCAGATGCTGGTGTGGGGCTTCTTCATCTCCACGGTGGTGCTGTTCCATGCCACCGTCACGATCAACTCGCTGGCGCATCGTTTCGGACGCCGCCGCTTCCCTACCCGCGATGACAGCCGCAACAACTTCTGGCTCGCGCTGCTCACCTTCGGCGAGGGCTGGCACAACAACCACCACTTCTTCCCCGGCACCGCCCGGCAGGGCTTTCGCTGGTGGGAAGTCGACCTGACCTGGTACGGCCTGCGCGCGATGGCGGCGTTGGGGCTGGTGCGCGGGCTCAAACCGGTGCCCGCCTGGGTGCTGGCCAAGGCGGAGCGCTGAGCCATGCGCATCGCGGTCATCGGTTCGGGCATCGCGGGGCTGGCCAGCGCGTGGTGGCTGCAGCGCAACCACGAGGTCACGCTGATGGAGGCCAATGACTACCTCGGCGGCCACACCCACACGCACCGGGTCGAGATCGACGGCCAGGTGCTCTCGGTGGATACCGGCTTCATCGTGTTCAACCCGCAGCACTATCCGTTGTTGACGGCGTTGTTCGACGAGCTCGGCGTGGCCAGCCAGCCGACGACCATGAGCTTCTCCGTGCACAGCGAGCGCTCGGGCGTGGAGTACAACGCCACCACGTTCGATACGCTGTTCTGCCAGCGCCGCAATCTGGTGTCCCCGCGCTTCTGGGGCATGCTCGCCGACCTGCGCCGCTTTTACCGCGACGCCCCTGCCTTGCTGGCGGGGGACGAGGAAGGGCCGAGCCTGGCCGAGTATGTCCGTGCGCAGGGCTACGGCGAGGCGTTCGTCGAAGAGCACCTGTTCCCCATGGCCAGTGCGCTGTGGTCGGCGCCGGCCGCGGCAATCGGCGCGTTCCCGGCGCGCTACATGGTGCAGTTCATGGCCAACCACCAGATGTTGCAGGTCAACGCACGGGCGCCGTGGCGCGTGGTGCGGGGCGGCTCCGCGCGCTATGTGGAGGCGATGCGCCGGCAGTGGCGGGTGGAGACCCGGCTTTCATCGCCGGTCCACCGCATCGAGCGACTGCCGGAGGGTGTGCGCGTCCATGGCCTGGCCGGCAGCGAGGTCTTCGATGAGGTCGTACTGGCGTGCCACAGCGACCAGGCGCTGGCCCTGCTGGGCGATGCGGATGCGCGCGAGCGCGAGGTGCTTTCGGCGATCCGCTACCAGCCCAACGAGGTCGTGCTGCACACCGACGAGCGCCTGCTGCCGCGCCACCGCAAGGCGTGGGCGGCCTGGAACGCGCATATCCCGCGCGACCCCGCCGATGCCTGCACGGTGAGCTATTGCATGAACCTGCTGCAGGGCCTGCCGACACCCACGCCGCTCATCGCCACGCTCAACCGCAGCGAGGCGATCGACCCGGCGCGCGTCCTGCGTCGCCTGCGCTACGCGCACCCCATCCACGATGCCGCGATGGTGCGCGCGCAGCGCCGCTGGGACGAGATCCAGGGCCATCGCCGCACGTGGTTCGCCGGTGCCTACTGGGGTTGGGGATTCCACGAAGATGGCATCCGCAGTGCACGGCGCGTGGTGGATGCGATGGCCGCGCGCGGAGAAGAGCGGCTTGCCCCGCCCCGCGAGGTGGCGCCCGCATGAGCGCCAGCGCGCTGTATTTCGGCCATGTCGTGCATCGGCGCCATGCGCCGCATGCGCATGCGTTCCGCTATCCCATCGCGCAGCTCATGGTGGACCTGGACGAGCTGCCCGGGCTCTTCGCGCGGCGCTGGCTGTGGTCGGTGGACCGCCCGAACCTGGCCGCGTTCCATCGTCGCGATTACCTCGGCGCGCCGGAGGTGCCGTTGTCCGAAGCGGTGCGCGACAGGGTGGAGGAAGAACTGGGGCGCCGCCCGACCGGCCCGATCCGCCTGCTCACCCATCCGCGCTACGCCGGGCATGTCTTCAACCCGGTGAGCTTCTATTACTGCTACGCGGCCGACGGGCAGACGCTGGCGTGCATCGTCGCCGAGATCACCAACACGCCGTGGAAGCAGCGCCACGCCTACGTCCTGCCGGTCGAGACGGCGGAACGGCGCGGCGAGGTCCTGCGCTGGCGCTTCGACAAGCGCTTCCACGTTTCGCCCTTCATGCCCATGGATTGCGCCTACGACTGGCGCTTCGGCGCGCCGGGCGAGCGGCTGGACGTGCACATGCAGGTCTGGCGCGATGGCGTGCGCCAGTTCGACGCGACCCAGCACATGCAGCGCCGGCCGCTCGATGGCCCCGGCCTGGCGCGCGTGCTGGCGCGCTATCCGCTGATGACCCTGCAGGTCGTCGGCGCCATCCACTGGCACGCACTGCGGTTGTGGCTCAAGCGCAACCCCGTGCACGACCACCCTACCCTCGCCGGGAGATCGAGATGAACCCGATGCACCGCACCCTTTCCCTGTCGCGCCCCGGCACGCTGGACCAGTTCCTGCGCGCGCGCTTGCTGCAACAGTTGGCGAACCTGCGCGATGGCGCCCTGTGCGTGCGCGATGCGCTGGGCGAAGTCGTGCTGGGCGATGCGAGCGGCCCGTTGCGGGCTGTCGTCACCATCGAGGACCCGGCGTTCTACCGCGCCGTGGCCGCACAGGGCAGCGTCGGCGCGGGCGAGGCCTATATCCGCGGCGACTGGCACTGCGACGACCTCGTCGCCCTGGTGCGGCTGCTGGTGCGCAACCGCGACCTGCTCGACGGCATGGAGCGCGGGCCGGCGCGGATCGGCGGCTGGCTGTTGCGCGGGTGGAACCGGCTGCGGCGTAACACCCGCGACGGTAGCCGCCGCAACATCGCCGCGCATTACGACCTCGGCAACAAGTTCTTCGCGCTGTTCCTTTCCCCGGACCTGATGTATTCCTCGGCGATCTTCGCCGACCCGGCCGAATCGCTCGAAGCCGCCTCGCATCGCAAGCTCGAACGCATCTGCCGGCAGCTGCGCCTGCAACCGGGCGACCGCGTGATCGAGATCGGCACCGGTTGGGGCGGCTTCGCGCTGCATGCGGCGCGGTACTACGGCTGCCACGTCACCACCACCACCATTTCCGCCGAGCAGTACGCGCTGGCGGAGGAACGCATCCGGGAAGCCGGGCTGGAATCGCGCATCACCCTGCTGCAGCAGGACTACCGCGACCTGCAGGGCGAGTACGACAAGCTGGTGTCGATCGAGATGATCGAGGCCATCGGCGCCGAATTCCTCGACACCTATTTCTCCACCGTGGCGCGTCTGCTCAAGCCCGAGGGGCTGGCCCTGCTGCAGGCCATCACCATCGAGGACACGCGCTACGCGCAGGCGCTGCGCAGCGTGGACTACATCAAGCGCTTCGTGTTTCCCGGCAGCTTCATCCCGTCGATCGAGGCGATGCTGCGCGCCAAGACCCGGGCCAGCGACCTGCAGCTCGTCGGCCAGCACGACTTCGGCCATTCCTACGCGTTGACCCTGCGCAACTGGCGGCAGCGTTTCCTCGGCCAGCGCCCTGCCGTGCGCGCGCAGGGTTTCGACGAGGCGTTCATCCGCCTGTGGGAGTTCTACCTGGCCTATTGCGAGGGCGGCTTCCTGGAGCGCTCCATCGGCGTATCGCATCTGCTGCTCGCGCGCCCCGGCTACCGCCCGCCGCTGGCGGTGGATGCGGAGGGCTGAGGCGATGGGCGCGCTGGCGTGGGTGGCACTCGCGATGCTGGGCGTGATGCTGGCTGGCTGGGCGTGGCAGCGCCGGCACCAGAACATCGGCATCGTCGATGCGTTGTGGGCATTGGGCGTGGGCGGCAGCGCGGTGGCGATCGCGGCGGCCGGCGATGGCGCGCCCGCCGTGCGCGTGGCATTGGCGGTGTTCGGCGGCCTGTGGGGCCTGCGGCTGGGCTGGCATCTGTGGCAGCGCGTGCGCGGCGAAGCGGAAGACGGGCGCTATGCGCATCTGCGCGCGCACTGGCACGGCCACCAGGGCTGGATCCTCGGCTTCTTCATCGGCCAGGCATTGCTGGTGGTGTTGTTCGCGCTGCCCTTCGTCGCGGCGGCGGGGCAGCCGGAGGCCAGCGCGTGGCGAATCGCGCTGGCGGCGGTGGTCTGGGGAGTGAGTGTCGGCGGCGAAGCCATCGCCGACCGGCAGCTGGCGCGCTTCAGGGCGGATCCTTCGAACAAGGGCCAGGTCTGCCGTGTCGGCCTGTGGCGATATTCGCGCCATCCGAACTACTTCTTCGAATGGCTGCACTGGTTCACCTACGTCGTGCTGGCCGCCGGCGCGCCGTTGGGTTGGCTGGCGTGGAGCGGGCCGGTGGTCATGTACGTCTTCCTGCGCTGGCTCAGCGGCGTGCCCTATACGGAGCAGCAGGCGTTGCGCACGCGCGGCCAGGCCTATCGGGATTACCAGCGCACCACCTCGATGATCTTTCCCTGGCCGCCGCGCCGTTCTCCTGCTTCGGAGTCCCCGCCATGACCCACGCCGTTGCCCTGCCCGCCCCGGTGGATACCGCGCCGGGCCTCACCGGACTGGCCGAGCGCGGCCTGGTGCCCGATGCCCTGCTGCGCTGGGGCATGCGCCGGCTGTGCGCGCAACGCCTGCGCGATGAACGCGCCGGTGGCCTGGAAGCGCAATCGGACCGCCAGTCCGCACGCCTGCTCGAATTGGCGAGCAGTCCACTCGCGCTGCACGTGGAGGCGGCGAACCGCCAGCACTACGAGGTGCCGCCGGCGTTCTTCCAGGCCTGCCTGGGACGCCGGCTGAAATACAGCAGCTGCTATTACCCCACGGGGCGCGAAAGCCTGGACGAAGCCGAAGAGGCGATGCTCGCCCTCTACGAGGCGCGCGCCGGCCTGGCCGACGGGCAGGACATCCTCGAACTCGGCTGCGGCTGGGGTTCGCTCACCTTGTGGATGGCCGAGCGCTTCCCGAACGCGTCGATCACCGCGGTCTCCAACTCTCGCGGCCAGCGCGCCCACATCGAAGCGCAGTGCAAGGCACGCGGGTTGTCCAATGTGCTGGTATTGACCTGTGACGTGAACCGGCTGGCGTTGCCCGCGCGCGCGTTCGACCGCTGCATCTCGGTGGAAATGTTCGAGCACCTGCGCAACTACGATGCCCTGTTCGCCCGCATCGCGCGTTGGCTGCGGCCCGACGGCGTGCTGTTCGCGCACGTCTTCGCCCACCGCGAGCTGCTCTACCCCTTCGAGACCGATGGCGAGAACGACTGGATGGCGCGCCATTTCTTCACCGGCGGGCTGATGCCGGCGGCCGACACCTTCCTGCATTTCCAGCATGATCTGCAGCTGCAGTCCCGCTGGCTGCTCGACGGCACGCACTACCAGCGCACCGCCAACCACTGGCTGGAACGCCAGGACGCGCATCGCGACGTATTGATGCCGGTGCTGCGCCAGACGTATGGCGAAGCGGCGGCGGCGCTGTGGTGGCAGCGCTGGCGGATGTTCTGGATGGCCTGCGCCGAACTGTTCGGCTACGACGGCGGCCAGGAATGGCTGGTGGCCCACTACCAATTCCGACCGCGCTGAAGGAGACCATGATGCGTGCGAGCCTGCCCCTGATCTCGATCCTGTGCGTCTGCCTGGCCGGCCTGGTGGTCGCGGCTTGCAGCGGCCAGCCGGCGCGTCCCTTGCCGCGCGAACCCAAGGTGGACGTTCCGCGTTTCATGGGCGACTGGTACGTCATCGCGCATATCCCGTCCTGGCCGGAACGCGAGGCTTTCGACGCGGTGGAGTCCTATGCGCCGCGCCCGGATGGCCGCATCCAGACGACTTTCACCTATCGCAAGGGAAGTTTCGATGCGCCGCTGAAGACGATGCATCCGATCGGCCGGGTGAAGGCGGACGGCGGCGGCGCGGTGTGGGACATGCAGTTCGTGTGGCCGGTGCAGGCCGAGTACGTGATCGCCTGGGTCAGCCCGGACTACCAGCAGACCATCGTGGCGCGCAGCAAGCGCGACTACGTGTGGTTCATGTCGCGCACGCCGCAGGTGTCGGCAGCGGATTACCAGCGGGCGATCGCGCGCATCGCCGCGCTGGGGTATGACACGAGCAAGGTGCGGCGCGTGCCGCAGGCGCCGCGCTGAGCTGGGGGCGCCGTCATCGTGAACGGCTGTTTCCGTGGAGACGCCACCTGTACAGGAAGAGGCCACCCACCATCCCAGCCGCGACAATGCCGTTCGCACATGTATCGAGCAGCAGCAACTGCCCGGCGGAAAAGTAGAGGGTGACGCCGTGTGCGAACACCGGCTGGACAGCACCGCTGGCGATGTCCGGCACCGTCGGTGCATGCGCCAGATACTTCTCGTTCAAGACCGCATGCACGACAAACAATGCGGCCGCCAGGGTCAAGGACACCGCCGCGCCGATGGCGGCCCAGCGGGCATTCACGGGGTGTCCGTCCAGTCGAGCAGACACCGCCCGCTACTCCACCCGCAGCGGGAAGTTCGCGTACGCCGCGTGCCCCTGCCCGTCGCGCACTTCGACGAACAGGCGATAATTGCCCGGCTTCCGCGGCGCGGTCAGCGTGATCTCTCCCGCGCCGGCTGCCTGGATCACGCCTTCCACCGCGTCCGGCAGGTGCTCCGGGTCGCCACCGATACTGGTCGCCGTGGTTTCCTCGCGCAGCGTCCAGCGATAGTCCAGCGCATCCCCTTCCCTGTCCGAGGCGCGCACATGCGCCTTGTGCGGGCTGCCCGGCTTGAGCACGACGCTGCTCGTCGCCAGCCGGTCATCCACCCGGATCGGCGCGATCGACGGCGCGCGGTTCTCCGGCCACTGGCCGGTCCACGCGAACTGCATCGCGTCCACGCTCGGCGTCGATTCGCCATCCGCCAGGAACAGGCCGTACCACGTCGGCGTGCGCTCCTGCTTCTGGCCCCACAGGAACACGAACGAGCCCAAGCCCTGGCGATGTTCGCCGCCGATGTAACGCTGGTAACGCTCCAGCAGCACACCGGCCTTGCGCGAGGCGTCGTCCTCGATGGGCGCCTCCCAGCGCGTCAGCGGCGATTCCCAGTGGCCGGTCGGGCCCCATTCGGTCACCACGTACGGCCCGGTCCAATGGCTGTCGCGCAGTTTCTCCGGCAGCTCGCCGAGGTTGCCGTAGAGCTGGATGCCGATCAGGTCCAGGCTGCCGGCGCGCTGCTTGATCTGTTCGATCAACGGGGGGCCGAAGCCGGCCAGCGTGGTCATCACCGGGTGGTTCGGGTCGACCTCGTGGATCATGTCGGCGATGCCGCCGATCGCATTCCACACCTTCTGGTTGGTGTAGTGCAGGTTGAGCTCGTTGCCGGCCACCCACATCAACACCGCCGGATGATCCTTCCACGCCTCGACCTCGCCGCGGATACGCGCCAGCTGCGCGGCCACCGCGGCGTCATCGTCGTAGTTGAAGCCATGGCGCTCGTTGCCGACCTCGATGCCGACGGCCACCTTCAGCCCGAGCCGCTGCGCGTTGTCGAGGAAGGCGCGCATCTGCGCCGGGTCGCTGTCCACGCGCCAGGTGCGCACGGCATTGCCGCCGCGCGCGGCGAGTTCGTCGAGATGGCCGCTGCCACCGCCGCCCTTGATGAAGAACGGCTTCCCGTCCACGAACAGCCGGTAGCTGCCCTCGGTCTCGACGATCTTCACCTGGCTCGGCCCGGCTGCCAGCGCCGGCCCCCACGGGGCCAGCATCAGCAGGCACGACAGCATCCACTTCATGGCACGCATGGCGTGGCCTCCTCGGGTGATGGGGTGATCAGCGCTGGGTCGTGGCCGGGCACCAGCGGTCCAGGTAGGCCTGGTGGCTGGGCAGCTGCGCGGCCGTGCGCGCGGCATGCTCGCGCGCGGCGTTGAGGAAGCGGGCCAGTTCCTCGTCGCCCATCAGGTCGGCGGTGGGATGGTGCTGCTTTGGCATGTTGCCCTGCCCCATCATCACCTGGATCCACGAGTTCTCGGCGAACAGCTCGTTGGGCTGGTGGAACACGATGCCGGTCTCGCGGAACAGGTCGATGCGATGCTGCAGCGAGGGCGGCAGGGTCATCTCGTGGCAGGCGCGCCAATAGGCGGTGTCGCGGCGGTCGGTCAAGGCGTAGTGCAGCACCACGAAGTCGCGCACATGCACCAGCTCCTCGGCCATCTGCCGGTTGTACTCCTCGATGTCCACCGCGGTGAGTACCTTCGGGAAGCACTGCATCAGGCGGGTGATGCCGCGCTGGATCAGGTGGATGGTGGTCGATTCCAGTGGCTCGATGAAGCTGCCCGCCAAGCCCAGCGCGATGCAGTTGCGATACCAGCTGTGTTCGCGCCGGCCGGGACGGAAGCGGATCTGCAGCATCCGCGAGGTCTGTTCGCCACGCAGGCTGCCCTCGAAGATCTCCCGCGCGCGGCCATCGTCCATGTGCCGGCTCGAATAGACGATGCCGTTGCCGACGCGCCGCTGTAGAGGAATCCGCCACTGCCAGCCGGCCTCCTCGGCGATGGCGCTGGTGTACGGCGCGGCATCTTCCACCGCGGCGGTCTGCACCGCCTGCGCGCTGTCGTTGAACAGCCAGTGCGACCAGTCCTCGAAGCCCACCCCCAGCGCCTTGTCGATCAGCAGGGCGCGGAAGCCCGTGCAGTCGATGAACAGGTCGCCTTCGATGACGTCGCCCGATTCCAGCCGCAGCGAGCGGATGCAGCCGGTGTCTTCGTGCAGCAGCACGTCGGCGATCTTTCCCTCCACGCGCCGCGTGCCGTGTTGTTCGGCGATCTGGCGCATGAACTTGCCGTACAGGCTGGCGTCGAAGTGGTACGCGTAGTTCATGCCCATCTTGGGCAGGTGGGCGAAGCGCCTCTCGCGCGCGGCCACGGACTCGACGTTGTAGTCGGCGTAGTCGCTGGCCAATCCACGTTCGCGGCCGCGCAGCCAGAAGTGCTGGAAACCGGCGGTCCAGTGGTCGCGGCCGGTGGTGCCGAAGGAATGGAAATAACGGTGGCCGATGTCGCGCCAGTTCTCGAACAGGATGCCGAGCTTGATCGCGCCCTGCGTGGCGGCCATGAATTCGCGCTCGTCGATCTCCATCAGCCGGTGGAAGGTCACCAGCGGCGGAATCGTCGCCTCGCCCACGCCCACGGTGCCGATCTGCTCGGACTCCACCAGCGTGATCTCGAGCTGCCGCCCGAGGATTTTGGAGATCGCCGCGGCGGCCATCCAGCCGGCCGTGCCGCCGCCAGCGATGACGACGCGGCGTACCGGCGTGGCGGGAAGGTCGAGTGCGTCGCGGGTCATGCGGCAGGAGTCCTTTAGCGGTTGAGGCGTTGCAGCAGGCGCGCGCGCAGCTCGCGCGCGACCTCCGGCGTCATCGGTGCCAGCGTGCGGCGCGCGTCCTCGGGAATGTGGCCGGCGGTATCGGCGTCCGGCTCGAAGACATAGTGGCGGAAGATTTCCTGCCAGGCGGCGCGCTGCTCGTCGGGCAGGTCGCGCACGCTCATCAGCGCCAGCATCAGCGCGTTCATCGGCGAATCCATGTAGGCCGGCGTGCGCCGCCACCAGTAGTTGAGCAGCACGTTGAAGGGGTCCAGCCCTTCGACGTGGTGCCACCACAGGCTGGGAATGAAGATCGCATCGCCCGGGCCCAGCTCAGCCACCTGCGCATGCGCGAGGGCTTCGGCGAAGCGCGAGAAGCGTGCGTGGTCCGGCGCGGCGAAATCCACCAGGCTCACCGGCTGGCCGGCCGGGGTCAGGTCCAGCGGGCCGATGTAGAGGTTGCGCAGCTGGTCCGGCGGGAACACGGTGAAGCGGCGGTGGCCCACCGCCACGCAGGCGATGTTGTCCGGCACGTCCTGGTGCGCGGCGATGCGCGTGCGGTTGCCGACCCACACGCTGAACAGCGGGTCGTGCGCGGACAGGTCCAGGTCGTTCTCGTCGCGCAGGCCCGGCAGGTAGGTGTCCACCGTGGTCGAGCCCATGTACAGCGAGGGCGGCCGCGCGTCATCGAGATGGCGTTCCATCGCGTCGAGCATCGCGCCCAGCGGCGGGCGCTCGGTGTGGAAATTGAAGCCGCTCAGCGCGTCGTTGTAGAAGTAGCGGCCTTCCACCTGCGGCGGCGCGACCAGCACCGCCACCTGCGCGTCGCGACGAGCGAAGCGGCGCAGGTAGTCGATGGCCGCGCGCGGCGATTCCAGCCCCGCGCGCACCAGCGGCCAGTCCTTCGCCAGCCCGCGCAGCAGCAGCGGCTCGGTGGACGTGAGGACCTCTTCCGGCAGGGCCCGGGGATCGAGCCCGTGGACCTCGCGAACCTTAGTGGCGACCGGCAGCACGACGGCGCTCGGTGCGTTCGATCAGGTCGCGGAAATGCGCGCCCGAGGCGATCACCATGTGGATGGCTTCCAGCGCGCCGCTGCGGTTGAGCTGCGCCAGCGTGGCGCCGTCGAGCGCGCGCAGGCGCTCTTCGTGGATCGTGTACAAGCCTTCCACCCGCAGCGGGGTGCCGTCGCGCAGGCGCGCGTCGAACGCGAACGGCTCCAGCAGGTCCAGCGAGAGCAGCAGCGCGGTGAAGCCGGCGTTCTGCTGCAGGCCTTCGTGCAGGGCGCGCAGCACCGAGCCGATGCGTTCCAGGTAGACGGTCTGGCCGCCGAACTCCTTGAACACCGGTTCGCCCGGCGCGTCTTCGCCGGCGATGCGCGGGCTGTCCATGTCCACGTGCACGGTCGGTTCGCCATCGGCGCTGCCGATCAGGAACGGCTTGCGTTCGATCGCCAGCGGCAGGTAGTGCGCGTCCCAGCCGGCCGGTTCCAGGAACAGGTTCTCGTGCTCGCGCAGGCCCAGCAGGGCCAGCGGATGGAACGCGCCCTCGGCGTCCTTGTGGAAGACGATGGGGTAATGCGCCTGCAACTGGCGGAATTCGCCGGGAAAGGTCAGTACGGACATCACTTCGTCGCCCAGCCCGGGCACGCGGCGGGTATCGATGCGCAGCGCGTGGTGGTCGACGTTGTTGAGCAGGACGTGGCGGGTCATCGGTCTTCTTGTCGGATTACACGCGCGGCAGGCCGCGCGCGCGGATGTGGTCGATCAGTTCACGGTGGCCGGGCAACGCGGCGAGCATGCGCGCGGTCTGCTCGGCGGTCTGGCGGAAGCAGCGTTCGGCACGCTGGATGGCCGCCGTATGCGCCGTGCCCACCCTGCCCTGCGGCACGAAACCCATGCCATAGAGAATGTACTGGTAGCTCGCCCAGGGGAAGACCTCCTCGATCCGGTAGAGGTCGTAGCGCGAGGGCGGCTGGTAGCGCCACAGCGAGAGCAGGTCGCGCAGGCGTTCGGGCCAGCTCTCCTCGCGGCGGTGGTCGCGCCAGTAGTCCGAATCGTCCCGGCGGCTGAGCACGTAGTGCAGCTTGAGGAAGTCCACCACCCGCTCCCAGCGGTAGCGGAAGGTGTCGTTGAAGCGCCCGGCGAGGATGTCCATAGTGTCGCGCGTGGCTGGGAACTGGTCGGCGATCATCGCCGCGGCCAGTTCCACCAGCACCAGCGAGCTGGCTTCCAGCGGCTCCAGGAAGCCGCTGGATAGCCCCACCGCCACGCAGTTGTTGCGCCACGGGCGCAGGCGGTAGCCCGGCTCGATGCGCACGCGCGGCACCCAGGTGATGTCCTGCTCGCGCCCGCCCGTCTCCACGATGTAGCGCACCAGCGCGTCGTGCGCGTCCTGTTCGCTGCCGTAGGCGCTGGAATAGACGTGGCCGATGCCGCGGCGGCCCTGCAGGCCGATGTCCCAGATCCAGCCGAACTTCTGCGCGGTGGAGATGGTCTGGCAGGCGATGGGCGCGCGCGGGTCGGCATAGGCGACCTGGGTGGGAATGGCGCGGTCGTTGAACAGCAAGTGCTGCTGCGGCAGCAACGGCTCGCCGAGGTGCTGGCCGATCAGCAGCGCCCGCAGCCCGGTGCAGTCGATGAACAGGTCGCCGGCGATGTCGCCATGCTCGCGGGTACGCAGCGCGGCGATGTCGCCGTTGTCGTGCGAGAGCACTTCGGTGACCAGGTCCGGCACGTGGCGCACGTTGAGCCGCGCCACGCAGTGCTTGCGCAGGAAGCCGCCGAGCTTGGCGGCATCCAGGTGATAGGCGTAGTTGGCCACCGAGGCGTACTCGGGCGTGGCGAACTGCTTGGGTCCCTTGTTCGCATCGCACAGGTGCGGCTGCGCGCAGACCAGGTGGTCGAACTGGGCGTCGGGATGGTGCTGGCGCCAGCCGCCGATCAGGTCGGCCTCGTCGTAGCCACCCGGCAGGTGGAAGGGATGGTAGTAGGTGTCGTTCGGGCCGGCGTCGGTCCAGTTGACGAACTGCGAGCCCTGCTTGAAGGCGCCTTCGCATTCGCGGATGAAATCGGCCTCGCTCACGCCGATCCGGCGCAAGGTGTCGCGCATCGTCGGCCAGGTGCCCTCGCCGACGCCGATGATCGGCACGTCGGGCGATTCGATCACGGTGATGCGCAGGTCGTCGGCGCCGGGGCCGCCATGTTCGGCGGCGAGCACGCCGGCGGTCAGCCAGCCGGCCGAGCCGCCGCCGAGGATGACCACGTGTCGGATGGATTGGGTCAAAGCGGACCTCATGCAACTTCGCCAGGCCGGACAAGCGAAGGCCGGAGATCCCTTCGGATCTCCGGCCCCCGCCCTGTCAGCGGCGGTCTGGAGGGGGCGGCCCGCCGCGACAGGCCGGGCCGGATCAGAACTTGTAGCGCAGACCGAACATGTAGCGCGGACCCAGCTGGTCGACCGAATACAGCTGCTTCGAATTGCGGCCGTGCACCCGGGTGGTCTCGTTGGTGATGTTGATGCCTTCCACCGAGAGCGTCAGGTTTTCGGTCACGTCGTAGCTGATGTTCATGTCGAGCTGGCCGTAGGCCTCGGTGTACAGCGGGTTGGAACCCTTGCCGTCGCCCAGCGCGTTGAGGAACTCGTCACGCCAGTTGTACGCCGCGCGGATCGACCAGCCGTACTTCTCGTAGAACGCCACGAAGTTGGCCGAATCGCTCAGGCCGGTCAGCGCGAACTGCGTGCCCAGCGCCCCGTTGTTGTAGGTCAGGCCCGAATCCACCCAGGTGTAGTTCGCCGCCAGGCCGAAGCCCGATTCGCCGAACATGTGCTGGATGTTGAACTCCCAACCGTCCAGCTTGTCGGAGCGGTTGTTGACCGGCTGGGACAGGTTGAACGGGATGACCGGGTCGCCCGGCTGGCCCACGATGGTGCCCGCCGCCGCATTGACGCCAGGCTGGCCGTCGAAGTTGGCGAAGATGAAATCGCGGATGCAGGGACGGTCGGTGCTGGCGCAGCCACCGGCGATGGCCGCGTTCCAGTACGCGCCGCCGGCCGGCGTATGCACGTTGTCATACGGGGTCTGCATGCTGCTCTGGGCGGCGATGAAGTTGTCGATCTTCTTGTGGAAGTAGCCCAGCGACATGTAGCTCGCGTCGGCGTAGTACCACTCGACCGACAGGTCGATGTTCGACGATTCCAGCGGCTTCAGCGCCGGGTTGCCGGACGAACCGCTGCCACCGTCGAAGCGGGCCACGCCGCCCAGCGAGGTCGCCGCGTTCAGGTCGCCCCAGTTCGGGCGGCCCAGCGTTTCGCTGTAGCTGGCGCGCAGCTTGACCGAGCTGGTCAGGTCCACGCCGATGTCCAGGTTCGGCAGCCAGTACTTGTACTCGCCATCGTCGCGGCGGAATTCCGAGCCGCTGTAGATGATGTTGAACTCGTTGGCACCGGCCCAGTTGATGCCCACCGGGGCCGGCTGCAGCGACTGCGCCTGCACCTTGGTTTCTTCGTAGCGGATGCCGGCCGCCACGCTCACCGGCAGGCCCCAGTCGAAGGTGTTGCTCCAGCTCAGGTACGCGCTGCGCGACTTTTCCTGCACGCGGCTGTCGCCGACGGTGCGGTTGGCCGTGCTGCCCGGCACCGGCTGGCCGGTGTAGTCGTACGAGGCCAGGTAGTCTTCCGCGCTGCCCTTGCCGGCGCGCACCCACGCATCGGCCGCCAGCTGGCGGACGGTGGCGAAGTCGAAGCCGAAGAAGTCATCGGTGAAGGCCGGGCTGCTCGCGCCGCCGAACTGGTCGAAGTAGTCGCCCATGTGCTCGAGCTGCCACACCTCGTCCGGATAGTCGGCCGCGCTGGTCGCGCCGCCCCAGGTGTCGAGCTGGACGTTGGTGAAGGCCGAGCGGTTGTTGTAGGTGGTCGAGGCCACGCCGAAGTTCAACTTCGAGTAGTTCTCGAACACGAACTCGCCGCTGCCCTGCCACTGCTGGATCTCGGCGCGGTTGTAGTTGTTGCTGAACACCGAACCGGTGACGAGCATCTGCGACGGATCGATCGCGGTCATGCCGTTGGGCAGGATCAGCGTCAGGATCGGGAAATCACCGCTGAAGTCGGCGATGTTGCCGGCGCGGAAGAAGCCGGCGGCGCTGAGCGTGTTGCTCGAGCCGTACGGGCTGTCCGGCTTGGAGGTCGCCGAGGAGTCGTGGTAGTCCATGGTCAGGGTCAGCTGGTCGCTGACCTTCCATTCGACGTTGAAGCCCAGCGACTTGTTCTCGTGCTTGACCGCCGAATCGCCGGCGCCGTTGGCGAAGTCGGAATTGCCGTTGTAGAGCTCTTCGTAGTACAGCGGCGAGGAGCCCGAACCGGAGGTCCACGAACTTTCGTTCGGGGTCATGTTGAACCACACCGACATGTCGTTGCGACGGGTGTGGATCTTGTTTTCCGAGTAGGTGTAATCCAGCGTCGCGGTCAGTTCGTCGATCGGGCGCCACTGCAGCACGGCCTGGCCGTTGGTGCGCTTGCGCTCGACCGAGTTGACGCTGTAGCCCAGGCTCTGCGGCATGGAGTACACATCGTTCGGGCCCGGGCGGTTGGTGATGTTCTCCGAACCTGGCTGGCCCGGCAGCGGCAGCGCCGAACCACCGCCGAGGCCGTCGGCGCGCGGGGTGTCGACGAACGGACGCCAGCCGTTGCCCGGGGCGACGAACGCCGAGGCCGAGCCGGAGTCACGCTCCTGGTAGCTGCCGCTGATGCCCAGGCCGAACTGGCCATCCTTCGAGGTGGTGCTGAAGATGCCCGACAGTTCCGGCGTCACCGAGCTGCCCTTCAGGCGGCTCGGCAGGTCGTCGTCGGAGGTGTCCCACACGCCCTTGGCGGCGGCGCTGGCGTGCGTGCCCGGGTTGTCGAGCGGACGCGCGGTGCGGATGTTGATGGTGGCGCCGATGCCGCCGGTCGGGATATCCGCGCGGCTGGTCTTGAAGACGTCGACCTCGGAGATCGACTCGGAGGCCAGGTCGCTGAATTCGAACGCGCGGCTGCCGGTCGAGGTCGGCATCTGCCGGCCGTTGAGCAGCACGAGGTTGAAGTCCGGGCCCATGCCGCGCACGGTCACGCGCGAGCCTTCGCCGTTGCTGCGGTCGATGGACACGCCGGAGATGCGCTGCAGCGACTCGGCCAGGTTCGAATCAGGGAACTTGCCGATGTCCTCGGCCACGATGCCGTCGACGACACCCTGCGCATCGCGCTTGAGGTTCATCGACGAGGTGAGGCTGCCGCGGATGCCGGTGACCTGCACGGTGTCCAGCGTGGTGGCCGGATCCTGCGTGGAGGCGGTGGCGCCGGTGCCGACCTGGGTGCTGCTGGTCGGCGGATTGGCGTCCTGGGCAAAGGCCGGGCCCGCGAGGGCAACCATCATGGCCGATGCCAGAACACGCTTCTTGGGTACGAACTGCACTTGCTTCATGGAACTTCCCTCCCCGGAGTCGCGATGACGTGCTGTGGTGCTGCGTCTGTTGTCGCGCCATAGCCGCAACGCGCAGCTATAGCTGGAACTCATAAGTTCGGGGCGGATTGGAATCGCAATCTGACAGCGTTGTCAAACTTTGCGAAAAAACTGCAATGAATTCGCCATGAATCGTAAAAAACGCCTTAAAACGATGTTGCGGCGCAGCGCGCGGTGCGCGGAAAGTGCCTGATTCTGTTAGCGTTAACAGTCCGGGCCACGGCCATGTCCGCAATTGACCGCGTTGTCCGAAAACGGCGGTTCGGGCGGCGTCCGGGATCAGCCGGCCGGCAGGCGGTGCACTTCGACGGTGACGTGCACCAGTTCCTCGTGGATGGCGAGCATGGCGCGGAAGTCGTCCGCCCCCAGCGGGCTGTCGGTCACCAGCGACACCACGCAGGCGAACTTGCCGCGCCCCACCTTCCACACGTGCAGGTCGCTGATCCGCGCGCGCACGTCGCCCTGCTCGATCACCTCGCGCACTTCCTCCACCACGGGCGCGTCCATTTCCGCGTCCAGCAGCACGCGGCCGCTGCTGCGCAGCAGGCCCCAGGCCCACACCGTGACCAGCACCGCGCCGGCCAGGCCCATCACCGGGTCGAGCCAGCGCGCGCCGAGGTACATGCCGCCCAGCAGCGCGACGATGGCCAGCACCGAGGTCGCCGCGTCGGCGATCACATGCAGGTAGGCCGAGCGCTGGTTGAGGTCGTGGTGATGGTGGTGATGGCCATGGTCGTGGTCATGGTCGTGAGCATCGCCGTGGTGATGGCCGTGGTCATGCCCATGGTCGTGGTCGCGCAACCACCAGGCGCACAGCAGGTTCACCGCCAGGCCGACGACGGCGATGGCGATCGCCTCGCGGTAATGGATCGGGCTGGGGGTGATGAGCCGCTCGACGGACTGGAAAGCCATCAGCCCGGCGACCACCAGCAGCAGGATGGCACTCGTGTAGCCGCCGAGGATCTCGATCTTCCAGGTGCCGAAGGCAAAGCGCCCATCGCCCGCATAGCGCCGCGCGCAGGCATAGGCGAAGGCGGACAGGCCCAGCGCCAGCGCGTGCGAGCTCATGTGCCAGCCATCGGCCAGCACCGCCATCGAGTTGAACCACCAGCCGCCGCTGATCTCCACGACCATCATGGCCAGGGTCAGCCACATCGCGCGGCGGGCGGCACGTTCGGCGCCGGCGTTGCCGGTGTCGAAGGCATGGGAATGGCGGCGTTGCGCGGCGGCGGCTTCAAGCGACATGGGAGATCCGGTGGGGTTTGCCTGTATACCCCCCTAGGGTATATCGTCCGGCCCCATGGCGCACATCTCCCACAACAAGAAAGCCCTGCTCACCCGCATCCGCCGCATCGCCGGGCAGGTCGCCGGGCTGGAAAAAGCCCTGCTCGAAGATGCCGACTGCGGCGACGTGCTCGTGCAGATCGCCGCGGCCAAGGGCGCCATGCATGCGTTGATGATGGAGGTGCTGGTCGGGCACCTGGAGGAACACGTCGTCGCCGAGCCGGATGCCGGCAAGCGGCGCGAAGAGGCCGAGCTGGTCGCGCGCCTGATGAAGGGTTTCGGCAAGTAGCCGCGCCCGGCAGGATGCCCCCGCGCGCGGAGGCACCCTGCCCTTCATCGCGAATCAGAACTTACAGCCCGCCCGCACGTACCAGAAGCCGCCGGCGAAGCCGTACGGCGAATGCACCGGGTATTCCGCGCCGGCGATATCGGACCACGGGTTCTTGTCCGGGGTCTCGTCGAACAGGTTCTGCGCGCCCACGTTGACGTACATGCCATTGGCGAACTTCCAACCCACCTCCGCGTCCACGATCAGCCGCGCGTCGCCGTAGATCGGCAGGCCGCCATCGGCCGCGGAGATCACCCCGCTGTCGAGGTGGTCCTCGTACCACGAGCCGTAATAGCCGAGCCGCAGGTTGGCGTGGAAGACCTGACGCTGGTGGTTGATGCTGAAGTAGCCCTTGGTCTTGGGCAGCGAGTTCTCCAGCTTGTACACGCGCGCCTCGTCCACGAAGTCGGCGTTGTAGCTGTCCACCTGGGTGCGGTTCCAGTTCATCGCCAGCGAGTAGGTCGTCTCCCCGCCCCACTGTTCGACCTGGTAGCTGGTCACCAGGTCCACGCCGCTGGTGGTGGTGTCGAAGGCATTGCCGAAATACGTCACCGAGGAGATCGACGCCGCTTCCGGGTTGCCGGCCGCCACCAGCGCGGCGCGCTCGGCGTCGGTGAGGTCGAAGCTGGTGCTCAGCGCGATGCGGTCCTCCACCTCGATGCGGTAACCATCCAGCGTCACCAGCCACGGGCCTTCGCTGTAGACGAACCCCAGCGAATAGTTCTTCGACTCCTCCGGCGTCAGCGGCTTGGCGCCCTTCAGTTCGGCGATGGGGTTGGTCGGCGGCAACGTGGCGATGTCCACCAGCCCGGTGCCGGCGAACACCGTGCTGATCTGGCTCACGTTGGCCTGGCCCGGCGTGGGCGCGCGGAAGCCGGTGCTGATTGCCCCGCGCATCGCGAACGCCGGGGTGAAGTCGAAGCGACCGGTGAGCTTGCCCTTGGTGGTGCTGCCGAAGTCGTCGTAGTCCTCGTGGCGCACGGCCGCGGCCAGCAGCAGCTGCTCGGTCACCTGCCCTTCCAGGTCTAGGTAGACCGCCCAGTTCTTGCGGTCGAACGTGCCGGCGGTGCGCGGGCTGAAGCCGTTGAAGCCGTTGGAACCCAGCGCGAAGCCCTGGTCGGTCAGCGGGCCGATCGCCGTGGAGGCCGCGTCGCCGGCCTTGATCTGGAACTCCTCCTTGCGCCACTCGGCGCCGGCGCTCAACCGCAGCGGCTGCACCAGGAAGCTGGTTTCCACGTCCTTGCCGACGTCGAAGTTGAAGCCGGTTTCGGTCTGCGTGTTGCCACCGGGGTTGAAGCGGAAGCCGTCCGGCTGGTCGGGGCCGAGCGAGGCGTTGACCGTGTTGTAGATGAAGAAGTCGATGTTGTTGCGGCCGTAGGTGCCGCTGACATCCCAATGCCAGCCATCGCCCCACATGCCCTTGATGCCGGCCACCACCGAGCTGTCTTCCAGGTCGCCGCCGAAGCGCGGGGTGAAGCCGCCGGGAAACATCGACAGGAAACTGAAGCAGTTGGCCGGCATCGCGCCGGCCGCGGCGCTGACCGTGCTGTACGGGAGCAGGTTGCCGTCGCCATCGCGCAGGGCAATGGTCGGGCAACCGCCGGCCCCGGTGAGGTCGCCCACCAGCAGGGTTTCGCCGCCGTCGTTGGAATACACGCCGGAACGCGCGCTCGGGTCGCGGTAGTAGAAGCCGCCATCCACGCGCCGCTTGGCGTAGTTGCCGAACAGGTACAGGTCCACGCTGTCGCCGGTATAGCCGAGGTTGGCGACGAACTTCAGGTCGTCCTTCACCTTGGGCGAGCCCCAGATCTGCGCGGGATCCTGCACGTCCGGGTAGCCGGCCGCGGCATCGGCGGCGGCATCGGCGCGTTGCACGCTGCGCGAGGTGTCGTCGGCCTCGCGCCATTCGGCGGTCAGCGTGGCGAAGCCGCGCGAGGTCAGCGGCAGGCCGATCTGCGCCGAGTACTGCGTGGTCAGGCCGTCGCCGGCGTAGTACTGGCCGGTGAAGACCTCGAACTGACCGCCGTGGTCCAGCCGTTTGAGGTTGAAGTTGATCACGCCGGCGATGGCGTCCGAGCCGTACTGCGCGGCGGCGCCGTCGCGCAGCACTTCCACCTGGTCCAGCGCCAGCGACGGGAACACCGACAGGTCCGGCCCTTGCGAGCCATCGGACAGACCGTGGCCGAGGAAGGTGATCACCGCCGAACGGTGGAAGCGCTTGCCGTTGACCAGCACCAGCGTGTTGTCCGGGGGCAGCCCGCGCAGGTTGGCCGGGCGGATCAGGCTGGCGGCGTCGTCGATGGGAATGGTGCTGACGTTGAACGACGGCACCAGCACGCGCAGCTGGTCGAGCGCGTCGGTGGCGCCCTGGCTGCGGAATTCCTCCGCGGTGATGATGTCGATCGGTACGGCGGAAGAAGCGACGCTGCGCGGTTGCCCGCGGCTGCCCAGCACGGAGACGGTTTCAAGGGTGGTCGGCGGTCCACTGCCGGATTGCGGATCCTCCGGCTCCGCCGCGCGGCTTTCGGCGGCGGGTGCGCTGGCCACGAGGATGGCCAGGGCAAAGGTCACGGCTGACGCCAGTTTCGCTTTCGGAACTCGGGAGTACGGAAGTACGTGCTTGCCCATGCGTGCGTCCCCTTGACGATGTGGGTGGTGTGTTTCCGCTAATGCGCTCCTGATGGCTGTTGCGTGCGCCCGGCACGCCCCTTCGCGCCGTGCTGCACTGCGTCAATTCGTAACAAGGATTTCACGGGTTGGCAATAAGGGGCTGCTAGCCGACCTGAAGGAACGTGCGCCCCGTCACCCCTGCCCGTCCCGGGCCGCCTGCGCACATCCATGCAAGCGGGACGAACGGCGCCCGGCGTCTACTGCCGCGGTCGTCATCCCCCTCCCCGACAGGAGTCCCCCATGCATTCCTCCAGCGAATCGTCCCCCGACGATCCGGGCCGCCGTGGCTTCCTGGCCACGTCCGCCGGCCTGGCCGCGGCGCTGGCCGCGTCCTCGATCGGCTTCGGCCTGCCCGGCGGCGCGCGCGCCGCTACCCCCTCTTCTTCCACACCCCACGGAGCCCGTTCCATGAGCCATTTCGTCACCGTCAAGGACGGCGCGCAGATCTTCTACAAGGACTGGGGCACCGGCCAGCCGGTCGTGTTCGCCCACGGCTGGCCGCTCAGCGCCGATGCCTGGGACCCGCAGATGCTGTTCATGGGCCAGCACGGCTACCGCGTCGTCGCGCACGACCGCCGCAGCCACGGCCGCTCCAGCCAGACCTGGGACGGCAACAACATGGACACCTATGCCGATGACCTGGCGGCGGTGATCGAGAAGCTCGACCTGAAGGACATCATCCTGGTCGGCCATTCCACCGGCGGTGGCGAGATCGCGCATTACGTCGGCCGACATGGCACCAAGCGCGTGGCCAAAATGGTGCTGGTCGGCGCAGTGCCGCCGCTGATGCTCAAGACCCCGGCCAACCCGAACGGCACCCCGCTGAGCGTGTTCGACGGCATCCGCGCCGGCACCGCGGGCGACCGCTCGCAGTTCTTCCAGGACCTGGCCACGCCGTTCTTCGGCGCCAACCGCGCCGGCAACAAGGTCACCCAGGGCATGCGCGATTCGTTCTGGCTGCAGGGCATGGCCGGTGGCGTGAAGGGCCAGTACGACTGCATCCACGAGTTCTCCGAGGTGGACTACACCCCGGACCTGAAGAAGATCGACGTGCCGGCGCTGGTGGTGCACGGCGACGACGACCAGATCGTGCCGATCGATGCCTCCGCGCGGCTGTCTTCCAAGCTCATCAAGGGTGCGCAGCTGAAGATCTACCCGGGCGCGCCGCACGGCCTGACCGTCACCCACGCCGGGCAGTTCAACCAGGACCTGCTGGCCTTCGCCAAGGCCTGAGCCACGAAAAGGCCGGCAGCGATGCCGGCCCTTTTCATGGGCGCAACGACGGCCGTGGCCGCGCGGCGATGCCGGCGTTCAGGCCGCCCGTGCCGCCGCCGCATAACGGGCCGGCGTGCAACCGGTGGCGCGACGGAAGCTGCGCACGAAATGGCTCTGGTCGAAGAAGCACAAGTCACTGGCGACCTGGCACACCTTGCGGCCGCCCTCGCGCAGCAGGTGCCGTGCCTGTTCGATGCGGCGCTGGCGCAGGTATTCCATCGGGCTCAGGCCGGTATGCGCGCGGAAGGTGCGCGCGAAGTGAAAGCGGCTCATGCACGCCGCGGCGGCCAGCTGTTCGACGCACACCGGTTCGTAGAGGTGCTGCTCGATGTAATCGATTGCCCGCCGCACGGCGCGCGGCCAGCTGGCGTCGAGGTCGGGGACGGTGGCGATGAAATGCGGCAGGTGGGCGGCCATCGCACGTCTCCATTCGTGGGCGACCCATCGTCGCTTGCGCACCGCGGGCGCCCTACCCTCGTTGGTGCGGCGCAGCGCCCCCTCTTTCGGGTTAAGACCTTGGTGTTAGTCGTCCTCGCGCGGCGGCCTGCGCAGCACGCGGCGTCCATAAAGATGTGCGTCGAGCGAGTACGCGCCGGGCCCGAGCAGCAGCACGCTCAGCAGCAGCAACAGCACCGCCCAGCCGGCCGGCTCGGGTAGGCGCGCGATCGTCACCAGCAGCCCGAGCACCAGCGCCAGCGGCGTGAGCCATCCGCAGGCCAGCAGCACCGCCGCGCCCCAAGCCACGCGCATCGGCCATGGGCCGACGCCGGCCAGCCAGCCGCCCTGCGGGTCGAGCAGCATCACCAGCGCCGCGTCCACGCGCAGCAGCAGCAGGCCCAGCCCCGGCCCGCGGTCCGGGAACATTGAATAGAGTCGCTGCATTGCCTCGTCCGAGCGCCACCACGCGGCCATTAGCCATCGCCCCGCCCGGCCGCGCATCCCCCGAAAGAGGTGTTGGCAGCTCCCCCGTCCCTGCCAGAATGGCGCATGCCTCGCGTTTTCCGTCCCCCTGCGTGCACCCTGCGGTTCGCCGCGCGCGTGTCGTGCCTGTTCGTCGCGGGGATGCTGCTGTGCGCGCCCGGCGCGCGTGCGCAGGCCGCCACCGTGCCGGTGACATCGGGCCTGGCCGGTTTCGACCACACCGCCTGGCCGGTGGAGCGCGGCGCGCCGGGCGATATCTGGGACATCGTGCAGGCCGAGGACGGCGCGTTGTGGCTGGCCACCGGCGCCGGGCTGTATCGATTCGACGGCCGTGGCTTCACCCGCGAGGATGCGCCGGAAGGCAGCCACTTCCTCTCCGGCAACATGACCACCCTGCGCCTGGAGCCCGACGGCGCGCTGTGGATCGGCTACTACAACGCCGGCCTGAGCCGGCTCGCCGGCGGACGGCTCGACCACTTCCAGCCGGCGCAGGGCATGCCCAACGCGCTGGTGCCGCGCCTGGCGCGCGATGCCGAAGGCCGCCTGTGGGCGGCCAGCGATGGCGGCCTGCGCTGGTTCGATGGCCAGCGCTGGCAGGCGCCTGCCGCTTCGATGGGGTATCCCGGTGACAACGCGCAATGGCTGCTGCGCGACCGTCGCGGCACCTTGTGGGTGGGCAACGACAAGGAACTGCTGCGGCTGCGGCGCGGCGCGACGCGTTTCGAGGCGACCGGCGTGCCGGTCTCGCAGTTCTCCACGCTGGTCGAAAGCCCGCGGGGCGAACTGTGGCTGGCCGATCGCCAGCGCGGCCTGATGCCGGTGGCCCGCGACGGCGTGGTGCTCGATGAAGCCCAGCGCCGCGCCGGCCTGCTGCCGCAGGTGCGCGCGCGCCGCGTGCTGTTCGCGCGCGACGGCAGCCTGTGGGCCAGCGGCATGCAGGGCGGCGGCGTGTACCGCATCCGCTTCGACGGGGACGCGCCGCGCATCGAGCAGTTCGCGGTGGCGCAGGGCTTGAGTTCGCCCTACCCGGCCCCGCTGCTGGAAGACCGCGAAGGCAACCTGTGGGTCGGGACCAACCTCGGGCTGGACCGCTTCCGCGCGCACGCCGTGCATCGCCTCGCCGGCCTGCCGGCGGGCATGGATCCGTTGCAGACCCTCTTCCACGACCCCGACGGCAGCGTCTACTCCTATTCCCAGGACATGCGGCCGCTGCGCCTGGACCGCGACAACGTCACCCGCGTGCAGGACGCCTGGCCCGCGCAGGCGCCCGAACCACGCGCCGGCCGCTGGCCCTCGGTGCTCGGCCAGGTCGCGCTGTGGCATGACGGCGCGCTCGAAGCGCGGCCCTCGCCCGGGCTGCCCGAACGCCGCTACCTGCACGCGATGGCCTTTGATGGCCACGACCGCGGCTGGGTCTGCTTCGGCGACGACTACGTCTTTCATTACGACGGCCAGCAGTGGGCGCCAGAAACACGACTGCCGGCACAGGCCTGCTCGTCGATGGTGCTGGCAGGCGATGCGGCCTTGTTCGGCTACGCCGACGGCAGCGTGCGCGTGCTCGAAGGGGGCCGCGTCACCCACTACGGCACGGCGCAGGGATTGGCGGTGGGCCCGGTGACCACGCTGTACCGCGACGGCGCGGGGTTGGTGGTGGCTGGCGAGACCGGCGTGGCGGTCCTCGGCGCCGACGGCCGCTTCCACACCCTGCAGGCGCAGGCGCCGAACCTGTTCGACGGGGTCAACGGCATCGTGCGCGATGCCGCCGGCCAGTACTGGATGTACGGCATGCGCGGCCTGCTGCGCGTCAACGGCGACGACCTGGCGCGCAGCCTCGCCGACGGCACGCCGCTGCGCGCACCCCGCCTGTTCGACGCCATCGACGGCCTGCCCGGCATCTCGCGCCAGACCAGCCCGGTGCCCACCGCGGTCCTTGGCGGCGACGGCCTGCTGTGGCTGTCCAGCAACCAGGGCCTGGCCTGGCTGGATACGCGCCTGCCGCATCGCAACCCGGTGGCGCCGCAGGTCGCGATTGGCGAGATCGCGCATGGCGACACGCATGGCCCGCTGCGCGATGGCCTGGTACTGCCCAAGCACACCACGCAGTTGCAGATCGACTACGCCGCCAGCAGCCTGGCGCGCCCGGACCGCGTGCGCTACCGCTACCGCCTGCTCGGACTGGAGCAGGACTGGCACGACGCCGGTGAACTGACCCGCGCCTCCTACAGCAACCTCGGGCCGGGGCGTTACCGCTTCGAGGTCGAGGCCGGCAACGAGGACGGCGTGTGGAGCAAGGCGCCGGCCGCGCGCAGCTTCCGCATCGTGCCGGCGTTCACCCAGACCGCCGCGTTCAAGGTGCTGTGCGTGGCGCTGGGGCTGGCCGCGCTGGTGCTGGCCGTGCGCATCCGCGGCCGCCAGTTGGCCGAGCGCCTGCGCGCGCGGCTGGACGAACGCCACCAGGAGCGCGAACGCATCGCGCGCGAATTGCACGACACCCTGCTGCAGGGCACGCAGGGCTTGATCCTGCGCCTGCACGCGGCCAGCCAGCGGCTGCCGGCCGACGACCCGCTGCGCGGCGAACTGGAAACGGCAATGGACCTGGCCGAACAGGCGATGGCCGAAGGCCGCGAACGCGTGCGCGGCCTGCGCGGCGTGGTGCAGCAGCGCCAGGACCTGGGCACCGCGCTGCTGCAGGTGCGCGACGAGGCCGGCGGCCGCCTGCTGCCGGAAGTGCGCCTGCTGGTGGAAGGCAGTCCGCGTCCGTTGCTGCCGCATGCCGCCGAGGAGCTGTACATGATCGGCCGCGAGGCCCTGCTCAACGCGTTCCAGCATGCGGGCGCCGAGGCGGTGGAGATCGAGGTGGGCTATGGCCGGCGCGGTCTGCAGCTGCGCATCCGCGACGACGGCCGCGGCCTCGACGACGCCGCCACGCAGGCGCCCGGCCACTGGGGCCTGCGCGGCATGCGCGAGCGCGCCGCACGGCTCGGCGCACGCCTGCAACTGTGGTCGCGCGAAGGTGCCGGCACCGAGGTGCAGGTCAGCCTGCCGGCGGCCCGTGCGTACCGCCGCCCCACCCGCCGGCGCGGCCGCCCGTGGCTGCGCGCGGTTCCGCTTACCGAAGGAGAAACCTGATGTCCGCCTCCCCCGAGCCGATCGGCGTGCTGATCGTTGACGACCACCCGCTGCTGCGCGACGGCCTGGCCGCGATGATCGCCAACCAGCCGGACATGCGCCTGCTCGGCGAGGCCAGCGACGGCGAGGAAGCGGTGGCGCGCTACCAGGCGCTGCGCCCGGACGTGGTGCTGATGGACCTGCAACTGCCGCGCGTGGACGGCGTTGAAGCCACCGCGCGCATCCGTGCGCTCGACCCGCGTGCCCGCGTCATCATCCTCACCACCTACAGCGGCGATGCGCGCGCGGTGCGGGCGCTGCAGGCCGGCGCCAGCGCCTACCTGCTCAAGGACGCGCTGCGGCGAGAACTGGTCGATACCCTGCGCGAGGTCCACCAGGGGCGCCGCCACCAGATGCCGGCCGCGATTGCCGGCAGCATCGCCGCGCACATCGCCGACGAGCAGCTGTCCCATCGCGAGACGGAGGTGCTGCTGCATGTCGCCGCCGGGCAGTCGAACAAGGTGATCGGCCAGCACATGTCGATTTCCGAGCAGACGGTGAAGGCGCACATGAAGAGCATCCTGGGCAAGCTCGGTGCGCGCGATCGCACCCACGCGGTCACCGTGGCGCTGCGGCGCGGGATCATCTCGCTGGACACCTGAGTCCGCCTCGCCAGTAGAAATACTGGTGCCAGCAGGGTGTTTTTGCGCATGCCGCCGGGCGCGCGCGTCGCCATCCTGCGTGCAACGCCATCGTCCCGCGGGGACTTCGATGAACCACGGCACCCGCCTGCTGCTGTGCGTGCTGGCCCTGCTGCCGGCCGGCTGCGCCACGATGGGCCCGCAGAGCATCCCGCGCGATCGCCAGGGATACTCCAGCGCCATAGGAGAGTCGTGGAAGGAGCAGACCCTGCTCAACATCGTGCGCCTGCGTTACGCCGATGCGCCGATGTTCCTGGACGTCTCCTCGGTGGTGGCCTCCTACTCGGCCGAGGGGCAGCTTGATGCGGCGGTCAACTTTCCTTCCCGCGATGCCTCCAACTCGGCCATCGGCGGCTATGGCCGCTTCACCACCAAGCCCACCATCTCCTACGCGCCGCTGACCGGGGACAAGTTCACCCAGAGCCTGCTGCGGCCCATTCCGCCGGTGGCGGTGTTCCAGATGATCCAGGCCGGCTACCCGGCCGATTTCATCCTCGGCGCCACCACCCGCGCGATCAACGGGCGCTACAACCGCTCGGCCGGCATCAACGCGCGCCGCGCCGACCCGGAGTTCATCCAGCTCGCCGAAGCGTTCCGGCGCATCCAGCAGTCCGAAGGCCTGGGCATGCGCATCGAGCAACGCGAACACGGCGAGGCTACGCTGCTGTTCTTCCGCAGCGGCGCCTCCGCGCAGCTCGCCGCCGACGTGGAGACCGTGCGCGGCCTGCTCGGCATCCAGCCTTCGCCCGAATTCAATCTTGTCTACGGTTCGATACAGCGCGGTGACAACGAGATCGCGCTGCTGACGCGCTCGATGCTGGAGATCCTGATGGACTTCTCCAACTGCATCGACGTGCCAGGCGATCACATCGCCAGTGGCCGCACCTATGCGGGCTACCCGCCTGGCGAAGGTGCCGGCGCGCAGCGCCTGGCCACCATCCACAGCGGCGATGCCGCGCCACCCGATGCCTATGCGGCGGTGCGATATCGCGGCAGCTGGTACTGGATCGACGACCACGACATGGCGTCCAAGCGCGCCTTCGCGTTCATGATGATGTTCTTCTCGCTGGCCGAGACCGGGAAGACCGCGCCGCCGCCCGTGTTGACCATCGGCGCGGATTGAACGCGCTAGGTACATTTACTTAGACAAATACCGAAAACCCTCTCATGTGCGATGCCTCGGGGCGGCACAGACTCGTCCTCGTCATCCCCGCCGCGCGCGATCCCGCTTCGCGTGCCTGTTCCCGTACGCACGAGGCTCCTGTCATGACCGAGAAAAAGTTCAAAGGCGTCATCAAGCTCGACATCCGCGATTCCAAGGCGGACTGGGAGCCCTTCCTTCCCCCGAAGGCGCCGGAGGGCGCGCCGAACATCCTCATCGTGCTGTATGACGACACCGGCCAGGCCGCGTGGCAACCGTACGGCGGCGCGATCAACATGCCCACGCTGCAGAAGCTGGCCGACAACGGCCTGACCTACACGCAGTGGCATACCACCGCGCTGTGCTCGCCGACGCGCTCCTGCTTCCTGACCGGCCGCAACCACCATCTCAATGGCATGTCGGCGATTACCGAGGCCGCCAACGGGTTCCCCGGCTGGAGCGGGCGGGTGCCGCCGGAATGCATGTCGATCGGCCAGGTGTTGCAGGACACCGGCTACAGCACGTTCTGGATCGGCAAGGACCACAACGTGCCCGAGCAGGACATCTGTTCGGGCGGCCCGAAGTCGGAATGGCCGCTGCAGAAGGGCTTCGACCGCTACTACGGCTTCCTGGGCGGCGAAACCAACCAGTGGTACCCGGATCTCACCCAGGACAACCTGTTCATCGACCAGCCGTACGGCCCCGAGGACGGCTACCACCTGTCGCGCGACCTGACCGACCAGGCGCTGCAGATGATCCGTGACCAGAAGGCTTCCAATCCTTCCAAGCCGTGGTTCATGTGGTTCTGCCCGGGCGCCAACCACGCCCCGCACCACGCGCCCAAGGAATACATCGACAAGTACAAGGGCAAGTTCGACGACGGCTACGACGCCTATCGCAAGTGGGTGGTGCCGCGCATGATCGAGAAGGGCCTGCTTCCCAAGGGCACCGCCGTGCCGGACTTCAACCCGATGCCCGAAGACCAGGCCAACCCGGGCGACTACGTCAAGCCATGGGACACCTTGAGCGCCGACGAGAAGAAGCTCTTCGCGCGCATGGCCGAGGTGTATGCCGGCTTTTCCGAGTACACCGACGCGCAGGTGGGGCGGATCGTCGACTACCTGGAGAAGAGCGGGCAGCTCGACAACACGATCGTCTTCTACTGCTCGGACAACGGCGCTTCCGGCGAGGGCAGCCCGAACGGCTCGGTCAACGAGAACAAGTTCTTCAACAACTATCCGGACACGCTGGAGGAGAACCTCAAGTACCTGGACGTGCTGGGTGGCCCGGAAACCTACAACCACTACCCCACCGGCTGGGCCGCCGCGTTCTCGGCGCCCTACAAGATGTTCAAGCGCTACTCCGAGTACGCCGGTGGCACCTGCTGCCCGATGGTCATCCACTGGCCCAAGGGCATCAAGGCCAAGGGCGAGGTCCGCAACCAGTACCACCACGCGGTGGACATCGTGCCGACCATCCTCGAATCGATCGGCATTGCGATGCCCGACAGCTACCGTGGCGTGAAGCAGCATCCGCTGTCCGGCGTGTCGATGAAGTACTCGTTCGAGAAAGATGGGGCCACGCAGAAGAAGCGGCAGTACTACGCGATGCTCGGCACGCGCGGCATCTGGGACAACGGCTGGAAGGCCGCGGCGATCCACGCCCCGCTGACCAGCAAGGGCCACTTCGACAAGGACGAATGGGAGCTCTATCACGTCGACGAGGACCGCTCCGAGTCCAGGGACCTCGCCAAGGAGCACCCGGACAAGCTCAAGGCGCTCATCGACGCCTGGTTCGAGGAAGCCGAGGCCAACAACGTGCTGCCGCTGGACGATCGCACGGCGGCCGAAGTCCTCGGCACCGAACGCCCGAGCACCGAGGCGGTACGCGAACGCTACGTCTACTACCCCGGCACCTCGCCGGTGCCCGAAGGCGTGGCGGTCAACGTGCGCGGCCGCTCGTACAAGATCATCGCCGACGTGGAGATCACCGACGCCGATGCCTCCGGCGTGCTGTTCGCCCATGGCTCGCGCTTCGGTGGACACAGCCTCTTCATCAAGGACAAGAAGCTGTACTACGTCTACAACTTCCTCGGCATCAAGCCGGAGCAGAAGTTCGTCTCCAAGACCGAGCTCAAGCCGGGCAAGTATTCGCTGGGCATGGAGTTCGAGCGCTCCGGCGCGGGCGAACACGGCGAGTCGCTGGGCAAGACGAAGCTCTACGTCAACGACAAGCTCGAGGCCGAGGGCGACATGAAGACCCAGCTCGGCAAGTTCACCCTCTCCGGCGACGGCCTGTGCATCGGCCGCGACAGCGGCGATGCGGTGAGCGAGGAGTACACGACGCCCGGCGAGTTCAAGGGCGGGGAAATCCTCGGGGTGGGCGTGAGTGTCGAGAAGGCCCAGTACCTGGATCTGGAAAAACTGGCGGCGGCGGCCTTCGCGGCCGACTGAACCCGCGCGCGCGGCGGCCCCCGTGCCGCCGCGCCTTCAACGGACATCCACCATGCACGATCCCAGCCCGCCTCCACCGGCGTCCGGCTCGCTGTCCAACGACCTGGCGCGTGGCCGCACCCACATGGCCAACGAGCGCACCCACCTGGCCTACCTGCGCACCACCGTCTCGCTGATCGGCTTCGGCATCACCATCAACCGCTTCAGCATGTACCTGGTGCAGAACGACCAGGCCCCGCAGGGCGGGCGACTGATGCTGCGCGACGCCGGCAATGCCGGCATCGGCATGGTGTTGCTGGGGCTGGCGCTGCTGGTGTGGTCGATCACCCGCTACTGGCATGTCTCGCGCGACATCGAGCGCGGCGTGATGATGCCGCGCCATCGCGCCACGACGCTTTTCAGCCTCGGCCTGCTGCTGCTCGGCGGGCTGACCGCGCTATGGCTGTTCCTGGATCACTGAGGCAGCTGCTCATCGCGGGAACAGCAGCGTGGCGGTGAAGCGCAGGCCCCAGTCCGGGCCGCCATCCGGCTTCTCCAGGTAGCCGCGCACGCCGCCCTGGAAGCTCATCATCTGGCCGCCGATCTTGGTGACCTTGGAGTAGCCGATGTTCAACGGCACCGTCCACTGGTTGGCTTTCCAGTCGTAGGTCGATTCCAGGTTGAAGACCAGCGTGCGTCCGCCCGGAAAGGCGCGCGAGAGGAATGGCTGCACGAAGGTGCTGCTGATGTCGGCGCGATGGCTGCCCACCCCGCCCACGTCGCTGATGTGGTTGAGCAGCGCGCCGTAGGTCCAGGCGTGCTCCTGCTTGAGCAGCACGATCGTCGGCCCCAGGCCCCAGGTGTCCGCGCCGAGATCGTCGGTGCCGGTGGGCAGCAGGATCGCCGGGCCGATGCCCCAGATCAGCCCCGAGGCGCCCGGTTGCTTGGGCGAGAAGAAGAAGCTCTGGGTGATGTCGCCGATGCCGGCCTGGTCGGTGCCCGGCACCACGTCCTTCTGGTAGGTGACCGGCAGGATGGTGCGGGAGATGACGTTCCAGTGTTCGGAGATCGAGAACGGCGCCACCGGCTGGATGTTCAGCGTGTGCTTGTAGCCTTCCTCGCCGTAGGTCTCGTCGTAGTTGTACTGCAGCGGCACGCTGATCAGCGCCGCCACCGGGTTGGACAGCGCCTTGGCCAGCGAATCGGCATCGTGCGCGGGCGCCGCGGCCGGGGCGGCGGCGGTCGTGGCATCGGGGGCGGCCTGCTGCGCGTGCAGCGACAACGGCACCGCCAGCGACAAGCCGGCCAGCAGGCGCAATGGCAATACGTCCATGGTCTTTCTCCTCAGCGCGGGGGCAAGGCCGCCGGGGGCGTGCCCAGGCTTTCCTTGAGGTCCAGCATCGGCGTCTGCGGCACGTTGGTCATGCCGGTGCTGGGCTGGTCCAGGTCGATCACCAGCCCCACCGCCAGCGCGAACAGCAACAGCACCAGCGTGGTTTCCTTGCGCTGGCGGGCGCGCTCATAGCCGACCAGGCCAGCGGCCAGCACGGCAAACAGCAGCAGCATGCGCAGGATGCGCGACGGGATGTGCGCCTCGCGCGTGGCCAACCGCTCGGCGGCCAGGTCGATGGATTCGTTGGTGGTGGTGACGATCAGCGAGGCGCGCGGCGTATCGCGAAACCCGGCGATGCCGGCGCTCATCACCGCCCACAGCTCATTCTGCAGCGCCTCGGTGCGCGCGAACTGCGCGCGCTCCTCGTCATGGTTGCGCGCCGCGCCGAAGGCAATTCGCGCATCCACGTAGCGCTTGAGCACGTCGCGCATGCGCTCGCCATCCTGCCCTTCGAGCAGGCCGGTGCGCAGCCAGGTGGTGCCGATGGCGTTGGCCTCCTTCACCACCAGCTCGCGACGCTCGTCGTAGCGCGACAGCGCCACCGAGAACGTGAAGCCGATCAGCAGCGCCAGCAGGCCCATTACCGAGGTCATCGCGAAGGCGTCCTCGTCCTTCTCCTTGTCCGTCTCCACCGGGGCCGGTCGCCGGCGGCGGAACCAGATGCCCACCTCGCGCGCGATCAACAGCAGCGCGAAGAACAGCAGCGTGAACAGCCACAACGGCAAAAAGGGATAGCTGGAGGAGAAGCTCATGGCCACCTCGGCACCGGGGTCCCATGCAGTCTGGGCGAACGCCTCCGGGCTTCGCCACAGTATTTCTACCGTGCCGGATGCCGGTGTACTCAGCCGCCGCGGAACATCCGCACCGCCGAGAGCAGCAGCTGGAGTGCCAGGGCGACCTGCAACATGCCCAGCACCGCGCCGAGGATCTGCAGCGGCAACTGGCCGATCCAGCGCAATAGCGGGCGCACGAACAGCATCACCAGCAGGTCCAGCACCAGCACCGCGCAGGCCAGGCCGACGATCGACAGCGTGCGCGCGATGCCGCCGCTAAGCGCGATCAGCACGATCAGCGCGGCGATGCCGTAGGCCGGCAGCGTGACCGGGAACACCAGGTGGGCGATCGGCGGCGGTGAGCCCGGCACACCGGCCGCCTCCGGTGCGCGATATTGCGCGAGCACCATCTGCAGCGCCACGAGCAGGAACACCAGGCCACCGGCGAACTGCAGCACCATCGGGTGGATATGCCATTTGAGCAGGAGGTTGGCGCCGAGCAGGCTGGCCAGCAGTACGCTCGCCAGGCTGATGGCGAACACCTTCACCGCCACTCGCCGCAGCTCGGCCGCAGCCAGCCCGGAGGTGGCCGCGGCGAATGGACCGATCGACTTGATCGGCCCGATCATGATGAAGAACAGCAGGAACACCTCGCCCAGCGACAGCACGTAATGCACACCGGCGGGCACTACCGGCTCAGCCAGCGCGGGCAATGCCATCGGCGATTCCTCGGGTGAACGGTGAAGTGTTTTCCACGCGGCGGTGCCGCGTCGTCAGTATTTCTACTGGCATGCATTCACGCGTTGGACGCCCTGCACTGGCGACTTCATCAAGATGAATTTTGATGACACAGCCTTCACCTCGCCTTGCACAAGCATTCACCTGTTGGTCTTGGTGGTCTTTTCGGGGAAGCGATGATGGATCGGACTTCTGCGACTTGGCATGTCCTGCCTCGCCTGCATGCATTGGCGCTCGAACCGCGCCTGATGTTCGACGGCGCGGCCGCCGCCGCGACCGACTCGCAGCACCATGCCAATGCGAATAACGCCGGTCATCGCGAAGCCACCGATGCCCGCGCCGAGAGCGCGGTGCGCCCGGCCACGCAGGCCGATGCGATGCCGGCTTCCGCCACACCCTCGGCCACCCGCGAACTGCTCGTCATCGACAGCCGCCTGCAAGGCGCCGAGCTGCTCGCCGCCGCCGCAGCGCCGGATGCGCGCGTACTGATGATCCATCCCGGCGAGGATGGCCTGCAGGCGATCACCCAGGCGCTCTCGGAACTGGGCCAGGTGGACAGCATCCAGATCCTCTCGCACGGCGCGCCGGGAAGCTTCCAGCTCGGCAGCCGCAGCATCGGCGCCGACGATGCCTCGCTCGCGCAGGCCGTCGGCAGCTGGAAAGGCGCGCTCGCCGCCGACGCCGACATCCTGCTCTACGGCTGCCGCATCGGCGAAGGCGTCGAAGGACAGCGGCTCGTGCAGAACCTGGCGAACTGGACCGGCGCCGACGTCGCTGCCTCCGACGACGACACCGGCGCGGCCACGGCCGGTGGCGACTGGACGCTGGAAACGCACGCGGGCACGATCGAGCACGCATTGGCCATCGACGCCGGCGTGCTTTCCCACTATGCGTCATTGCTGGCCGACGCGGCGCCGACGGTCACGCTGGCCGGCGGCGGCGACGTGCTGATCGGCGACCAGTTCACCTTCACCGCCACCTTCACCAACCCCTCCTCGCAGGAAGGCTACGCGCCGTATATCGACCTGTTCCTGCCGGCCACCGGCCGCGATGGCGACGACGGCGCCACGTTCGTTTCGGCCACCTACCTGGGCCAGGCAGTCAACGCCTACGTGGTCACCTTCGACGCCAATGGCCAGGCCACGCATCCGCTGCAGCGCGATGCCACCGGCCAGGCGGTGGTCATCAATGCCGCCACCTACGGCATGCGCGCCGGCGACCAGCTCGTCGTGCTGCAGCTGCCCTACGCTTCCGTCGGCGCCGACCAGCCGGCCATCGCCGTGCAGATCACCGCGCACGTCAGCAACCTGGCCGACACCGCGGCCAGCAACGGCTCGCCGGACCTGGGCATCGTGGCCCGTGGCGGCTTCCAGTACGGCAACGACTCGCTCAACAACCCCACCAACGACCCCTCCCTCGTGCAGGTCGGCACCAGCGGGATCCAGGTGCATCCCACCGTCATCACGCTTGCCCAGACGGTGGACGCGCCGGAAGGCAAGACCGCCACCGGCGAGAACTACGGGCGCGAACTCACCGTGACCGCCACCCCGGCGCCGGGCCAGACGATCACGAACCTGGTGCTGGAGCAGGACCTGCCGCCGGAGATCCTCGTCACCGGCATCACCCCGCCGGCCGGCGGCGAAGTCACCCAACTGGTGCTGGCCGATGGCCGCGTGGTCACCGGCCCGTCGGAAATCCGCATCCTGCTGGCGGCCGGCGCGTACGTGGCGCACTACACCGTGGAGGTGCCGAGCCTGTCGGCGCCGGCCAGCGTGGTGGTGGATTTCTACGTGCCGCAGCCCGACGCCAGCGGCAATGCCATCCTCGACCCGAACACCGGCGCGCCGGTGACCATCGACATCGCCGCGGCCACCGCCGGCGCCGAGTGGGTGCCGCTGGATCCGCGCGACGTCGGCCCCGACGGCACCATCGATCTCTCCGGCACCGGGCAACCCACAAGCTTCGTGGCCGAATCCATCGCGCTGTACAAGCAGGCCCAGTACAGCTCCGACGTCGGCTACCCGGGCCCGACCCCCGGCGATGCGTTCAACTACACGCTCACGCTCAACCTGTCCGATTACTACCTGTTCGGCATCAGCCAGATCGGCCAGGGCAACTTCGTCATCCTCGATGCCGTGGGCGACGGCCAGGTACTGGCCGGCACGCCGACGATGCGCGTCTCGCTCAATGGCGTGGACTACACCATCGCGCTGGTCACCCTCACCACCAATAATCCCGATGGCTCGACCTCGGTGACCTTCGACGTGGGCCTGTCGCTGCGCAACCTGTTCGGCAATCCCGGCCAGCTCGGCGGCGACATCCAGGACGACGGCATCCTGCAAGGCGCCACCGTGGTGATCATCAACTACACCACGATCATCGCCCAGGCCTACACCACGCCCTACCCGCAGAGCGAGATCAACGAAGGCGACACCATCGGCAACGACGCCACCCTGCAGGCCTCGGTGCTGCTGGACCGCATCAACACCTCCGGCTATGTGGCCACCGACCACGACGCGGTCAGCGGCAGCGTACCGGTGAGCCATGTGGACATGGCGGTGGTGGCGGTGAACGGCGGCACCGTGCCGGCCAACGGCGAGCTGCGCCCCGGCGATACCGTCACCTTCCGCCTGGGCTACGACCTGGTCACCGGCGACTACGAAAACCTCGTGCTCACCGGCTACCTGCCGTTGCCGCTGTTCAACGTCTCGGGCATCAGCTGGGCACAGGGCAATGGCAGCGGCGAGTGGAATTTCGGCGCCGGCAACAGCAACGGCGACCCGACGGTGAGCGTGCGCAGCGGCGCCGGCAACTCGGTGATCTTCGATTTCGGCAACTGGGCGGTCAACGCGACCAGCGGCAGCCGCATCGAACTGGTGTTCACGCTCACCGTCGGCGACCAACCCTTCGCCGACCTGCGCCAACTCACGGTGCTCGCGACCTCCGACCAGACCACCACCATCGACCAGACCCACCTGCAGTCCGCGGCGGCGGCCACGATCCAGTCCATCGCCGAGCCCTCGCTGCTGGTCTACCACGGCGTTGTGTCCAGCACGCAAGGCACCATCACCGGCACGCTGGGCAGCTGGAACGCACCGGGCAGCACCGGCGCGCCGTTCAGCGGCAGCGTCACCGACCCGCTCGCGGTCAACGGCGACATCCGCGGCATCGATGCCGGCGACCGCCTGCGCCTGGCCACCGCGCTGGAGAACATCGGCGGCGGCAGCGCGTATGACGTCAGCACCGACATCACCTTGCCGGCCGGCGTGCAGTTCGTCGGCGGCAGCCTGGCCAGCGCCAACCTGCTGGTGTATCGCGGCGACGGCACGCAGATGGTGCTGGGCGTGGATTTCACGGTGAACGGCAACACCATCGAGTTCATCGACCACGGCGGCACCGGCGCGCTCGCCGCCGGCCGTCCTGGCTCGGCGGCCGACGCCAGCGGCGCCAACCTGGTGGTGGTGACCTACGATGTCGTCGTCTCGGACATCGTCGCCGCCTCGGCCACGATGCAGAGCGCGGCCACCCTCACCCGCTATGCCAGCGTGGAAGGCGGCGCGAACTTCACCCAGGGCAACACCGAGCACGCCCTGCAGCAGGTGGCCGCGCCGACCATCGTGGTCAACTACGCGGGCGGCTCGCTGGACAACGGCGACTCCACCGCCGCGCACACGCAGGGCAACGCGCTGGCGATCGGCGAAGCGATGACCTACGACATCGTGGTGACCCTGCCCGAGGGCAGCACGCAGTCGCTGCGCATCCAGGACCTCATTCCCGACGGCTTGCGCCTGGACATGAGCTTCGGCAACGGCGCCGGCTACCAGTTGATCACCCTGGCCAGTGGCAGCGGCGCGCTGGCGGCGGATTTCAACGGCACGCTGGTGGTGTTCGCCGCCAACGGCATCGGCGGCACCATCGGCGACAACGGCGTGGACGGGCAGCTGGTCTTCAGCCGCGCGGACACCGGCGCGGACAACATCGCCAACAACAACAGCTTCGTGATCCGCGTGCGGCTGGTGGCCGACAACAACACCGGCAACCAGGACGGCCGCAACCTGGTCAATTCCGCCCAGCTGACCTACAGCGACCCGGACGGCGACACGCCCAACGGCACCGTGGCGCTGGACCGCACGGTGGACCGCAGCGGTGGCACGCCGAACGTGATCGTGCGCGAACCCACGCTCGTCATCACCCAGGTCACCGACCAGCTGCCGCCGCTGGGCGTGGACGAGGCGGTGCCGGTCACCTTCCAGATCACCATCCGCAACAACGGGGTCAGCAGCGACTACAACGCCTTCGACCTCGGCTTCAGCGACACCCTGCCCACGCAGATGGATGGCTACAGCATCCTCGGCGTGACCTTCTCGGGCGGGGCCAGCGCCAGCAGCGGCACGCCCTTCATCATCGAGAACGGCGTGCTGCGCATCGCCAACGGGGTGAAGATCGACGTGCCGGCCGGCGGCAGCATCATCATCCGCGTCAACGGCACGGTGAACGACACCGCCGCCGGCTTGCCGAGCTTCCCCAACACCGCCACGGTGAGCTGGAGCAGCCTGGATGGCGCGGTGGCCGGCGAACGCACCGGCGTGGATGGCCTGCTCAACAGCGGCGTGCTCAACGATTACCGCGCCGCCGCCACCATCAACGTGCCGGTGCTGCAGGGCATGTACATCTCGCGCGTGGGCGGCATGACGGACACCGCGCCGGCCGATCCCACCTACGGCGACTACGAGGACGTCGCGATCGGCGAGGTGGTGCGCTACCGCGTGGTCGGCGCCTTCGCGCAGGGCGTCACCGGCAGCATCGAGCTGCGCATCACCCTGGCGCCCGGGCTGGGCGTGGTCAACGACGGCACCCTGCGCATCGGCCTGATCGCCAACGGCAACGGGCTGTCCTCCGACCTCAACCTGGTCACCGGCGGCGCGCTGTACATCACCGGCAACGAGGACAGCGACCAGGCGCAGCCGCTGCAGGCGGACCTCGGGGGCGCACAGCTCACCGGCATCCTGGACATGTCCCGCGTCAGCTTCACCACCGACGGCAACGGCAACACCGTGCTGGTGATCAGCCTCGGAACGGTGACCAATGCGGATCTCGATGCGGACTTCGAGCTGTTCGCCATCGAATTCAACGCGCGCGTGCTCAACGTGGCCGCCAATACCGCGGGCGCCGCGCTGGCGGTATCGGCCAAAGAATACTCGGCCGGTACACAGGTCAGCCTGAGCGGCACGGTGTACGAGCGGATCAACGAGCCAGCCTTCTCCAACCTGGACAAGCGCGTCTACGACTTCAACCCGGCGCTGACAGCCACCACCGGCCGCGCCTCGGTGGACATCGGCTTCCTGCAGAGCGGCAACCAGCCGGCCTACGACGTCGTGCTCACCGACGCCTTCCCCGGCGGCAGCAACTACACCTTCACCGGCCTGACCATCGACGGGGTGACCTACGCGCCGGGCAACCTGCCCGCCGGCGTCAGCGTCGATACCAGCAACGGCGTGACCGTGCGCTTCGACCAGCTCGATCCGGGCACGCGGGTGTCGGTGCGCTATGACGTCACCGTGCCCAACCAGGGCGCGGTAGCCAACAGCAACGCCACCCTCACCTGGACCAGCCTGCCGGACGACTTCACCAGCTGGGGCGGCTCCCCCGTGGGCGGCGCCGGCACCAGCAGCGGCGAGCGTACCGGCAGCGGTGGCTCGCCCAACACCTACATCCTGACCGAAGGGGCGGGCCTGGGCGTCATCAGCGGCACGTTGTGGAACGACACCTTCTCGGCGACCGGCAGTGCCGTCCCCGATGGTCCCGGCCTGGCCAACCAGGAGGTCACCCTCTACTGGGCTGGCGTGGACAACGTGCTGGGCACCGTGGACGACAAGGCCTTCATCGCCACCACCGACGCCAATGGCCGCTTCCAGTTCGGCGTGCTGCCTTCCGGGGTCTACCGCGTGGATGCGCCCACCATCCCGCTGGTGTATCCGCAGCCGGTGGGCGAGCTGCATATCCGCATCGATTCGGACACGTCCACTCCGATCGGCCAGGTTGCCATCACCCTGGGCGAAGGCGCCACCGGCCAGGCCAATGCCGGTTACGTCCACCAGAACGTGGCGCCGGTGAACCAGGTGCCGGGGCGGCAGACCGGGCTGGAGGATGTGCTGCTTGCCCTGCCCGGCATCAGCGTCAGCGACATCGATGCCGGCAGCGGCAGCCTGGACGTGCTGCTCACCGTCGCCCACGGCACGCTTTCGCTTTCCGGCACGCCGGGCGGCGTCACCGTCACCGGCAGCGGTACCGCCAGCCTGCGCCTGACCGGCAGCATCACCGACCTCAACGCCGCGCTGGCAATGCTGCAGTACCTCGGCAACCAGGACTACAACGGCAACGACACCCTCACCATCACCACCAGTGACCAGGGCAACTTCGGCGACGCCGACGCCAATGGCACGCCCGGCCAGCCGAGCGACGCGCTGATCGACGTGGACACCGTGGCGATCGTGCTGGATCCGGTGAATGACGCGCCGATTGGCGTGGACGACGTGTTCGTCGCGGTGGAAGCCGGCGGCGACGGCAACACCACGCCGGGCGTGGATCCGGCCGGCGACATGCTGGCCAACGACATCGACGTGGACATCGCCACCAACGGCGACAGCCTGAGCGTGACCCAGCTGCGCAACCAGAACACCGGCAACACCGCCGGCCCGCTGCCCGGCAATGCGCGCACCGCGCTGGTGGGCCAGTACGGCACGCTGTACTTCTACGGCGACGGCGCGTTCGAGTACGTCGTGGACAACACCAACGCCGACGTGGAAGCGCTGCGTACCAGCAGCCAGCGGTTGTTCGAAACGTTCCTCTACGACGCGGTGGATACCGGCGGCCTGGGCACCTCGGCGGTGTTGACGATCGCCATCCACGGCGCCAACGACGCCCCCGTCGGCGTCAACGACCGTGGCGATGCGGTGGAGAAAGGCGGCGTGACCAACGGCAGCGGCGGCAGCGACGCCACCGGCAACGTGCTCGACAACGATACCGACGTGGACAGCGTGTTCAACGGCGAGACCCGGGCGGCCGCCTACGTGCGCCTGGGCGTGGAAACCGGCAGCGGCGCGTTCACCGCGATCGCCGCCGGCACCAACTCGACCAACGGTGCCGTCATCAATGGCATCTACGGCACCTTGACGCTGGGCGCCGACGGCAGCTACCGCTACGTCGTCAATGACAACGACGCCGTCGTGCAGGCGCTGATGGCCGGCCAGGAACTGATCGAGCACTTCACCTATGCGGTACGCGACACGGACGGCCTGCTCGACCTCGCCCAGCTCGACATCCATGTCGCCGGCGCCAATGACAACCCGGTGGCGAGCGACGACGTGGCCGACGCGCAGGCCGGCTCCACCGACGACGACACCCAGGAAAGCAACCCGAGCGGCAACGTGATCCTGCAGGTTTCGCGCCCGGGCGATCCGCTCGACGATGGCCACGACTACGACGTCGATGGCGGCGACCAGCCCAATACCCTGCTGCGCGTCATCGGCGCCGGCCAGGGCGGCGACGTGGCGGGGTTGCTGATCGACGTGGACCAGGCCAGCGGCGTGGAAACCACCATTGTCGGCCTGTACGGCACGCTGTATATCTCCGCCGATGGCTCCGCGCGCTACAACGTCAACAGCAACAACCCCGACGTGCTCGCCCTCTCCGCCGGACAGACGCTGCAGGACGTGTTCACCTACGAGATCACCGACACCGCCGGCCTGACCGACCGCGCCAACATCACCATCACCGTGCACGGGGCCGACGACCCGCCGGTGGCGCAGGACGTGATCGACGTGGCGCAGGAGGCCGGCGGCGTCGCCAATGGCACGCCCGGCGAGAACCCCACCGGCGACGCGCTGCTCAACAGCTTCGACCCGGATGGCGACCCGATCTTCGTGGTGGACATCCGTACCGGCCTGGACCCGGCCGGCGGCACGCAAGGCATCGTCGGCCAGCGCCTGCGCGGCGAATACGGCTGGCTGACGATCCAGGACAACGGCGACTACCTCTACGAGGTCGACAACGACGACCCGCGCGTGGAAGCGCTGCGCACGCCGGCCAGCAACCTGCAGGACGTGTTCACCTTCACCATCGGCGATGGCACCAGCCGCTTCGACTCGGCCACCATCCGCATCGTCATCCAGGGCCAGAACGACAACCCGGTCGCCAACCCCGACACCGCCGACGCCACCGAGGCCGGCGGCATCAACAACACCACCGCTGGCGTGGACCCCACCGGCAACGTGCTGCTCAACGACACCGACGTGGATGCCAACGACATCCGCAATGTCATCGGCGTCAGCACGAGTGGTGGCACCGCCGGCACCGTGGGCGCGGCGCTCACCGGCACTTACGGCAGCCTGGTGCTCAACGCCGACGGGCAGTACGTCTACCGCGTGGACAACACGCTCGCCGCGGTACAGGCGCTGCGTACCTACGCGGACACCCTGACCGAGACCTTCAACTACGAAATCACCGACCGCAACGGCGCGCGCAGCACCGCGACGTTGGCGATTACCGTGCACGGCCAGAACGACTTCCCCGTGCTCGTCGCCGACACCGCCACCGCGGTGGAAGCGGGCGGCGTCGCCAACGGCACGCCTGGCACCGACCCGGCCGGCAACGTGCTGGCCAACGACACCGACGTGGATGCCGGTGACACGCTGGTGGTGCGCGGCGTGCAGTTCGGCAGCACCCAGGTGCTGGCCGGGCAGTCGCTGGCGGGCAGCTACGGCACGCTCACCGTCAATGCGGACGGCAGCTACACCTACGTCGTGGATAACAACAATGCCACCGTGCAGGCGCTGCGTACCAGCGCCAACACGCTGGTGGAGGTGTTCACCTACCAGGCCTCCGACCTCGCCGGCGCTACCCGCAACACGACCCTCACCATCACGATCCAGGGCGCCAACGACAACCCGGTGGCGAACGACGACCTGGCGTTCGCCGTCGAGAAGGGCGGCGTCAACAATGGCGACAACGGCGTCGCCCCCGGTGGCAACCTGCTCACCAACGACCGCGATGTCGACGCCAACGACACCCGCACGCTGGACGGCATCCGCACCGGCAACGAGGCCGCGGGCGGCGCTTTCACCGCCGTGGGCGGCAGCGTGGTGGTCAGCGGCACCTACGGCGACCTCACGGTGAACCCGGATGGCACCTACACCTACGTGCTGCGCGATGGCGATGCCAACGTGCAGGCGCTGCTGCCGGGCCAGGTGGTCACCGAGCAGTTCACCTATCGCATCCATGACCTGGCCGGCGCGCAGGACGCCGCCACGCTGACCATCACCATCCTCGGCGCCAACGACGCCCCGACCGCCAGCAGCTTCCAGGAAACCGCCGTGGAAGCCGGCGGCGTGGACAACGCCAGCCCCGGGCTGGATCCGGCCGGCAGCCTGCTCGCCCACCTCGGCGACGTCGACGACGGCGCCGCCGCGCTGGTGGTCACCGCCTTCGGCAACGGCGCCGTGGATGGCACCGTCGGCCAGCGCCTGCAGGGCCTGTATGGCGAGCTGCTGCTCAACGCCGACGGCACCTACCAGTATTTCGTCGACAACGACAACCCGGACGTGGAAGCCCTGCGCACCAACGGCGACCGCTTGTTCGACGGCTTCACCTACACCGTCACCGACCCGCATGGCGCCAGCGCCAGCGCGGTGATCCTGGTGGTCATCCACGGCCAGAACGACACGCCCGTGGCCAGCGACGACTTCGCCGACGCCTTCGAAGCCGGCGGCGACGACAACCGCACGCCGGGCGTGAATCCCACCGGCAACGTGTTGCTCAACGACAGCGATGTCGATGCCCCCGGCTATGGCGAAACGGCGACCGTCACCGCCGTGCGCACGGGCGCCGAAAGCGGCAGCGGCACCGCCGGCACCGTGGGCGTGGAGCTGCGTGGTCTCTATGGCTGGCTGACCCTCAACGCCGACGGCAGCGCCCGCTACCGCCTGGACAACGACATGGCCGCCGTGCAGGCCCTGCGCGGGCCGGCTGACACGCTCGAGGAATTCTTCACCTACACGCATGCCGATGCCTCCGGCGCCACCGACGAGGCGACGATCACCGTGGTCATCCACGGCGCCAACGACGCCCCGGTGCCGGACGACGATGCCGCCACCGCGGTGGAAGCCGGCGGCGTGGACAACGCCACGCCGGGCGTGGACCCCACCGGCAACGTGCTCGACAACGACACCGACGTGGACGGCCCGCAGTACGGCGAACAGTTGTCGGTGGTGTCCTATCGCAGTGGCGTGGCCACCACGCTGGCCGGCAACGTGCTGGCCGGCCGCTACGGCCAGCTGGTCATCAACGCCGACGGCACGTTTCGCTACAGCGTGGACAACCTCAACGCCGCCGTGCAGGCCTTGCGCGGCCCCGGCGACCAGCTCAGCGAAAGCTTCGTCTACCAGATGCGCGATGCCGCCGGGCTGGTGCGTTCGGCCACGCTGGTGGTCACCATCGAAGGCCGCAACGACACCCCGAAAGACGCCGACGACGCGCTCGTGGCGGTGGAAGCCGGCGGCGACGCCAACGCCACCCCGGGCGTGGATCCCTCGGCGAACGTGTTCGACAACGACGTCGACGTGGACGGCCCGCAGTACGGCGAGACCGCCACCGTCACCGCGGTGCGCACCGGCGCGGAAAACGAGGCCGGCACGGCGGGCAGCGTGGGCATGGAGCTGCGCGGCCTGTACGGCTGGCTGACGATCAACGCCGACGGCAGCACGCACTACCGGCTCGACAACGACATGGCCGAGGTGCAGGCACTGCGTGGCCCCGACGACACCCTGCTCGACCGCTTCACCTACACCCACGCCGATACCGACGGCGCCACCGACCAGGCCACGATCACCGTGCTGATCCGCGGCGCCAACGACGCGCCGGTGCCGCTGGACGATGCCGCCACCGCGATCGAGGCCGGCGGCGTGGCCAACACCACGCCGGGCGTGGACCCTGCCGGCAACGTGCTCGACAACGACAGCGACCCGGACGGCGCGCAGTACGGCGAGCAGTTGCAGGTGGTGGGCTATCAAGGCGCCGGCGGCAGCGTGGCCACCGGCGGCACGCTGGCCGGGTTGTATGGCCAGCTGGTGATCGACGCCGACGGCCACTACCGCTACGTCGTGGACAACGGCAATCCACTGGTGGAAGCACTGCGCACGCCGGACCAGCAACTGGTCGAACGCTTCACCTACCAGGTGCGCGATGCCGGCGGGCTGGTGCGCAGCGCCACGCTCACCCTCACCCTCCAGGGCGCCAACGACAACCCGGTGGCGCGCGACGACCAGGACGTGGCCATCGACCAGCTGCCCGCGCCGCAGGCCACCGGCAACGTGCTGCCCAACGACAGCGACGTGGACGGCGGCGATGCGCTCAGCGTGATCGCGGTGCGCCCCGGCGCGGATGGCGCCGATGTCGCCGCCGGCCAGGCGCTTGCCGGCCGCTACGGCACGTTGGTGCTGCAGGCCGATGGCAGCTACCGCTACGACATCGACATGAACAACCCGGAGGTACTCGCCGCCGCCGGCCTGGGCCGCGTGCTCAGCGATGCCTTCACCTACACCATTACCGATCTGGCCGGCGCCACCAGCCAGGCGGTGCTGACGATCCAGCTCGACATCGCCGCGCCGTACATCCCGCCGGGCGGCAACGAGGACTACTTTTCGCGCTACGACGAAGCGCGCCCGTCCATCGGCACGCTGCCCGACGTGCAGCCGGCGGTGTTCGTCGGGCCAACGGTGGAACGACTGGCGCTGGAGCGCTCGCTGGCCGGCGACATCGACCCGGCCAGCGGCTGGCGCATCGACCCGGAACGCTACCGCGCCAGCAGCAGTATTGCCGCGGGCCTGGGCGGCGTGGGCGGGCAGTTCGTCGCCCGCGCGGTGGCCGAGAGCCGCGTGGCCAGTGCGATCGACCTGGCGCGTTTCAACGAACGCGAAGGACGCGCCAGCCTCTCCGCCGATGGCCTGCTGCCCACGCCCGGCCTGCAGGCGCTGACCCCGCATGGCCTGCTGCATGGCGATTTCGCGCCGCGCACTTCCGAACCGGCCGCTCGTGGCTTCTCGCGCCAGTTGCGCGGGGCCGCCGACGAGCGCCGCCTGCCCACGCCCTGAGACCCCGCTTCCCATGGACAACCGCTTCGCCGTGATCCAGCCCCGGGCCCTTGGCGTGGCCTGCGCCGCCGCACTGCTGATGGCCGGCTGCGCCAGCCACAAGCCCAAGCCGTACAGCGAACAGGAACTGCGCGACCGCGTGGTGCAGGACCAGCAGCGCATGTATGCCGACCAGGAGCCGGTGACCGCGCCCATCACGTTCTACGAAGCCGCCGCGCGGGCGCTGAAGTACAACCTGGATTACCGGCTGAAGCTGATGGAAAGCGCGCTGGCCTCGGACCTGCGCGACGTCTCCAGCCACGAGATGCTGCCGCGGCTGGTGGCCTCGGCCGGCTGGACCGGGCGCAGCAACGATTCCGGCGGCACCTCCATCGGCATCGAGGACCGCCAGGAAAGCCTGCGCCCGTCCACTTCCGAAGAGCGCTACCGCAACCTCGACAGCCTGGGCCTGAGCTGGAGCCTGCTCGACTTCGGCGTGGCGTACTACCGCAACCAGCAGAAGATCGACCAGGTGATGATGGCTGAGGAGCGCCGGCGCAAGGTCGCGCAGAACGTGCTGCAGGACGTGCGCAACGCCTACTGGCGCGCCCTCGCCGCCCAGCGCCTGATGCCCGAGGTGGACCGCCTGCTGGCACGCACGAACCAGGCGCTGGAATCGGCGCGCAAAGCCGAGCGCGACGGCGTGACCGGCCGCCAGGAGATCCTCGCCTACCAGCGTTCGCTGCTCGATGCGGTCTACATGCTCACCGTGCGCCGGCAGGACCTGGAATTCGCCCAGGCCGAGCTGGCCGCGCTGATGTCGCTGCCGCCGGGCTCGCGCATGGAACTGGCCGACATGCCCGAACCGGCCCTGCCCGACCAGCTCGCGCCGGTGGACCAGCTCGAACAGGTCGCGCTGCGCCAGCGCCCGGAAATCATGGAGGAGTGGTACCGCAAGCGCGTGGACCTCAACGACATCCGCATCGCCAAGGCGCAGCTGTGGCCGAACATCTCGGTGAGCGCCGGCTACCAATACGACTCCAACAAGTACCTCTACAACAACCACTGGAGCGATACCGGCTTGCAGGTGTCGATCAACCTGCTGCGCCTGCTGCAGTATCCCTCGCTCAACCGCGCGCAGGAATCGCAGGCCAATGCCGACGACTACCGGCGCATCGCGCTGTCGATGGCGGTGCTCACCCAGGTGCGCGTGGGCGCCATGCGCTACGACCTGGCCGAGCAGGAAGTGCATTTCGCCGACGAAAGCCTGCGCGTGGACAAAAGCCTGCTGGACTACGCGCAGGCCGCGCGCGGCACCGCGCTGGGCTCGGAGCTGGAGGTGATCCGCGCCGAGAGCCGCTACCTGCTCTCGCGCTACCAGCGCGAGGCGGCGTATTCCAGCGCGCAGGCCGCCTGGGGCCGGCTCTACAACTCGGTGGGGCTGGATGTGTTCCCCGACGAAATCCAGTCGCACGACATCAAGACCCTGGCCACGGAGATCGAACGCACGATGCGCAACAACGAACAGGCCGGACTGGCCGTCCCGGCGCCGGGGGCGCGCGAATGAGCCACCGCCTGCGTGCTTGCGCCCTGCTGCTCGCCACCCTCGCCCTTCCCGCCGCCGCGCAGACGCGCAAGCCGCAGGATCCTTACAGCGATCCCAACGCGATCCGTGTGCTGCTCAGTGCGCAGAACGAGACCACCTTGTCGGTGCAGATGAACGGCACGCTCGGGCCGTTGAAGACCGGGCTCGGGCAGAAAGTCGCCAAGGGCGACACGCTGGTCGCGCTGGAATGCAGCGAAGCCACCGCCCGCGCGCAGGTCGCCGAAGCGGAGCTGGCGATGGCCAAGCAGAACTACGCCGCCAAGCAGAGCATGCGCAAGCTCGACGCGGTAGGCGACATCGAGGTCGCCAGCGCCCGCACCGAGATGCAGAAGGCCACCGGCGCACGCACGCTCGCCAATACGCAGGCCGGCTATTGCCGCGTGCGGGCGCCGTTCGGCGGGCGCATCGCCAAGGTGTACGTGCGCGGCTACCAGACCGTGGCCGCCGGCACACCGCTGTTCGACCTGGTGGGCGATGGCCCGCTGAAGCTGCGCTTGAACGTGCCCTCCAGCCAGATGCGCCGCCTGCGCGATGGCATGCCGTTCCAGCTGCAGGTACTGGAGACCGGCAAGACCTATCCGGCGCACATCAGCGCGGTGAACGCGCGCGTGGACGCGGTGGCGCAGACGGTGGAGCTGGAAGGCCGGCTGGATGCCGAGCATCCCGAGCTGATCGCCGGCATGAGCGGCATCGCCCGGCTCGACGCCGCGCCATGAACGGCCCCGCCGCCACACCCTCCGCGCCGTGGCTGATGGCGCTGTCGGCGCTGCGCGACCGGGCGCTGGCGGCCGAGTCGTTGAACGCGCTGGCGTTCTCCATCGTCAACGACCCGCATCCGCTGCTGCGCTACTACCAGGGGCTGGCGTTCGACCTCGCCGGGCTGCGGCCGCGCCTGCGCGCGGTCTCCGGCCTGGCGATGCCCGAAGAAGCTTCACCCTACCTGGTATGGCTGGAGGGCGCCTCGCGCTGGCTCGCCCAACAGGTGCCCGGCGAGGAACCGGTGCTGCTGTCGCGCGACACGCTCGCCGTGCCGGACACACTGCGGGAAGGCTGGGCCGAATGGTGGCCGGCCTACGTCTGGTGCGTGCCGCTGCATGCGCGCGATGGCGCGCGGCTCGGGCTCATCGTGTTCCTGTTCGAGGACGCGCCCGATCCCGCGCTGCTGGCCCAGCTGCAACCGGTGCGCACCACCTGGGCGTATTGCTGGCAGGCCCTGGCCGGCCCGCGACGTCGCCGCTGGTGGCCGAACCACAAGCAGCGCTGGATCGCCGCGGCCATCGTGCTGGCGATCCTGCTGCTGCCAGTGCGGCAGACCGCGTTGGCGCCGGCGGAGATCGTCTCGCGCAACAGCGAGGTGATCAGCGCGCCGCTCGATGGCGTGATCGCCGAACTGCAGGTGCGCCCGAACCAGCGCGTGCGTGCCGGCCAAACCCTGCTGCGCCTGGATGAAACCACGCTGCGCAACCGCGCCGAGGTGCTGCGAAGGCAGGTGGCGGTGGCCGATGCCGAACTGATGGCCGCCAGCCAGAGCGCGTTCGACAACCCGCAAAGCAAATCCGAACTGCTGCTGCTCACCGGCCGCTCGCAACAGCAGCGCGCCGAACTGGCCGCGGTGGAGGCACAGCTGCAGCGCACCGAAGTCACCGCGCCGCGCGACGGCGTGGCCGTGTTCTCCGACCCGAACGACTGGATCGGCCGGCCGGTCAACACCGGCGAACGCATCATGCAGGTGGCCGACCCCGCCCAGCCGGCGATGCTGATCCAGCTGCCGGCCGCCGATGCCATCGCGCTGGAACGCGGTTCGCAGGTCACGCTGTTCCTGAGTGCCTATCCGCTGCGGCCGTTGCGCGGGCGCATCCTGGAAACCAGCTACCAGGCCCGGCCGAGCGACGAAAACGTGGTGTCCTACCGCCTGCTCGCCAGCATCGAGGACGCGCCGGCGCACGCACGCCTCGGCCTGCACGGCACCGCCAAGGTCTATGGCGGTCGCGTGGTGCTGGGCTATTACCTGCTGCGTCGCCCGATCGCCGCGCTGCGTGGCTGGAGCGGGCTGTGACCAGCATCGATGCCGCCGACCTGCCGCTGCCGCCGCTGCGCGAGGACCTGCGCTTGCAGGCGCTGCCGGCCGACCGCATGGGCCAGCCGGGCTGGGTGATCCAGGACACGGTGGTCAACCGCTTCTATCGCGTCGGCTGGCTGGAGTTCGAAGCGCTCAGCCGCTGGGGCGGCACGGCGCGCGAACTGGCCGCGCGCATCGCCGGGCACACCGCGCTGCGGCCGACGGTGGAGCAGATCACCGAGTTCACCCACTTCCTGGAGCGCCACCAGCTGCTGCGCCTGCCTGTCCTGGCGCTGGAGAAGCTGCGCGTGGACAGCGAGGCGCGGCGCCGCTTCAACGCGAACTGGCTGCTGCACCACTACCTGTTCTTCCGCATCCCGCTCGCGCATCCACAACGCTGGCTGCAGCGCACCGCGGCGCGGCTGGCCTGGCTGTTCACGCCGTGGACGGTGGCGGTGATCCTCGCCCTGAGCGTGCTGGGGCTGGTGCTGGTGGGCCGGCAGTGGGACGAGTTCTCCACCGCGGTGGTGGATTCCTTCAGCACCGAAGGGTTGCTGAGCTTCGCCATCGCGCTGTGCGTGGCCAAGCTGCTGCACGAGCTGAGCCATGCGCTGGTGGCCACCCGGCTGGGCCTGCGCGTGGCGCACATGGGCGTGGCCTTCGTGGTGATGTGGCCGATGCTCTATACCGATACCGGCGAGGCCTGGCGCCTGCCGCACGCACGACAGCGCCTGGCCGTGGCCAGTGCCGGCATCCTGGCCGAGCTGGCGCTGGCCGGCGTGGCGACGCTGGCCTGGGCGTTGTCCGACCCGGGCGCGGTACGCGATGGCTTCCTGTATCTCGCCACCACCGGCTGGGTGCTGAGCCTGGCGCTCAATGCCAGCCCGTTCACCCGCTTCGATGGCTATTTCATCCTCTCCGACCTGCTCGACTTCCCCAACCTGCACGAGCGGGCCTTCGCGCAGGCGCGCACCGCGCTGCGCCGCGGCGTGCTCGGCCTGCGCGAGCCGTGGCCGGAGCCGCTGCCGGCGCGCTGGCGGCGCGGCTTGATCGCGTTTGCCTTCGTCACCTGGATCTACCGCTTCGTGTTGTTCCTGGGCATCGCGCTGGCGGTGTACCACTTCTTCTTCAAGGCGCTGGGCATCGCGCTGTTCGTGGTCGAGGTGGGCTGGTTCATCGCGATGCCGGTGATGCGCGAACTCGGCCACTGGTGGCGGCATCGCGCGGCGATCCCCACGCGCTGGCGGCGCGGGCACCTGGTCGCGCTGGGCATCGCCGCGCTGGTGTTGCTGGTGCCATGGCGCGCCAACGTGCATGGCTATGGCGTGGCGCGCGCCACCCAGCAGTTGCGCGTGTACACGCCGTTTCCGGCGCGGCTGCAGCAGGTGCATGCACCCGGGCGAGTGGCAGCCGGCGCCAGCCTGGCCGAGCTCGACCAGCCCGACATCGCCGCCAGGCTCCAGGGCACGCAGGCCAACCTGCACGCGCTGGAAGGCCAGCTCTCGGCGTTGCTGGCCGACCCGCAGGGCATCGGCCAGCAGGCGGCGATGCGCCAGCGCGCCGCCGTGCAGGTGGACGAGGCCAGCGCCGCGCATGCCGAAACCGCGCGCCTGCGGCTGGTGGCCCCGTTTGCCGGCGTGTGGAGCGACATCGACCCGCAGCGCCGCGCCGGCCAGTGGATCGGCACCGGCGAAGCGCTGGGCGTGCTGTACGACCCGTCGCACTGGCGCGTGGATGCCTACGTGCGGCAGGACGATGTCTCGCGCATGGCGGTCGGCGACCGCGTGCATTTCTATCCCAAGGGCAGCGCCCGCCGCTACGACGGCACGGTGACCGCCATCGCCGGCACGCGCGCGCGCCAGCTCGACTGGCCCGCCCTCGCCGACCGCTATGGCGGCCCGATCGCTACCGCCCAGCAGAAGGAGGGGCTGGTGCCGCGGCTGCCGGTATTCCATGTGGTGGTGGAATTGCGCGAAGCGCCCGCGCAGGCACTGGAAGCGCCCGGCGAAGTGCAGGTATCGGGCGAGCGCCGCAGCCTGCTCGGCAGCGCCGGGCGCTGGATCGCGGCCACCTTCCTGCGCGAGAGCGGCTTCTGAAAGCCGCCGGCCAATCACCCGATTCGGCACAGATTTACACCTCGCATTCATCCGTTGCTGACATGTTCAGGTGATAGCCTCGTCAACGAGTCGCCCCCACCGCGATGCAGCACGCGCCTCATGCGCGTGGTGAGTTCCATCGTTCCCTTCTTCGCCTGACGCGTTTCGCGCCATTGGCCAGCCCCTTCGGGAAGCCCGCCATGTCCAAATCAGATTCCTCCCCCTCCCTGAGCCGCCGCTCCCTGTTCAAGGGCCTGGGGCTGTTGCCGCTGGCCGCGGCACTGCCCGGCTGCTCGGATCCCGTCGCCACCGCCGATGCGCAGACACCGGCCAGGTACACGCCGCAGTTCTTCAGCGCCGCCGAATGGGACTTCGTGGTCGCCGCGTGCGACCGCCTGATCCCGCACGACGACATCGGCCCGGGCGCGGTGGAGGCCGGCGTGCCGGAATTCCTCGACCGCCACATGCTCACGCCGTACGCCAGCGGCGCGATCTGGTACATGCAGGGCCCGTTCCTCGAAGCGCCCTCCGAGTTCGGCTACCAGGGCCGGCTGGCGCTGCGCGACATCGTGCGCGTGGGCATCGGCGCGATCGACGCGCACTGCAAGCAGGCGTTCCAGGGCAAGACCTTCGCGCAGCTCGAAGCCACGCAGCAGGAAGACCTGCTCAAGGCCGCCGAGGGCGGCAAGCTGGAACTGGAAGGCATCTCCTCCAAGCTGTTCTTCTCCAACTTCCTGGGCGAAGTGAAGAACGGCTACTTCGCCGACCCCAAGTACGGCGGCAACCGCAACATGGGCGCGTGGAAGATGATCGGCTACCCCGGCATGCGCGCGGACTACATCGACTGGATCGGCGTGCGCGACAAGGCCTATCCGCTGGGACCGGTCGACCTGTCCGGGAAGCGGGGCTGAGCCATGGCGAACGTGACGACGAAACCGAAGGTCGATGCCGTGATCGTGGGCATGGGCTGGACCGGGGCCATCCTGGCCAAGGAACTCACCGATGCCGGCCTGACCGTGGTGGCGCTGGAACGCGGCGGCGACCGCGACACGCAACCTGATTTCGCCTATCCCAAGGTGGTGGACGAGCTCGAAGGCTCGGTGCATCGCCGCTTCCTGCAGAGCCTGGCGCAGGAAACGGTGACGGTGCGCCATGGGCTGGGCGATACCGCCGTGCCGTACCGGCAGATGGGCTCGTTCAAGCCGGGCACCGGCGTGGGCGGCGCCGGCAGCCACTGGTCCGGCTGCCATTTCCGGCCGCTGCCGGAAGACATGCGCCTGCGCAGCAATGTCGAGCAGCGCTACGGCAAGGGGTTCATCCCGGCCGACATGACCATCCAGGATTTTCCGGTGAGCTATGACGAGCTTGAACCGCACCTGGACATGTTCGAGAAGGTCTGCGGCACCTCCGGCAAGGCCGGCGTGATCCAGGGCGTGGTGCAGGAAGGTGGCAATCCGTTCGAAGGCTCGCGCTCCTCCGAGTACCCGCTGCCGCCGAACCCGAACTACCTCGGCGCCGAACTGTTCTACAAGGCCGCCAGGGAAATGGGCTGGCATCCCTACCCGATCCCGGCCTCCAACACCTCGCGCTCGTACGTGAACCCGTACAACTGCCAGATGGGGCCGTGCAACGCCTGCGGCTTCTGCAGCGACTACGGCTGCCTGAACTACTCCAAGGCCAGCCCGAACGCCTGCATCCTCCCTGCCCTGCGCCCGAGCCCGAAATTCGAGCTGCGCCCGCATTCGCAGGTGCTGCGCGTGGACCTGGACAGCACGCGCGGCAAGGCCACCGGCGTCACCTACCTCGACGCGCAGGGCCGCGAAGTGCACCAGCCCGCCGACATGGTGCTGCTGTGCGCGTTCTCGCTCTACAACGTGCACCTGATGCTGGTCTCGGGCATCGGCACGCCGTATGACCCGGAAAGCAACACCGGCACGGTGGGCCGCAACTACTCCTACCAGAACCTCAACCGCGTGGTGCTGTTCTTCGACAAGGACGTGCAGGCCAACCCGTTCATCGGTATCGGCGGCGCCGGCACCACCATGGACGACCTCAACGGCAACCAGCTTGACAACGGCAAGCTCGGCTTCGTCGGTGGCGGCCTGGTGTGGGCGCGCCAGCCCGGCGCCGGCCCGGTGCGCGGCATCAACGTGCCTTCCGGCACGCCGAACTGGGGCCACGACTGGAAGAAGGCGGTGGCCGACAACTTCCGCCACTCGTTCTATTACGAGGTGCAGGGCGCGTGCATGTCCTACCGGCAGCACTACCTGAGCCTGGACCCGACCTACAAGGATGCCTTCGGCCGCCCGCTGCTGCGCATGACCTTCGACTGGCACCCGAACGAGATCAAGGCCTCGCAGTTCTTCGTCGAGCAGGCATTGACGATGAGCAAGGTGCTCAACCCGCTGTCGATGTCCGGCGATGCGAAGAAGGACGGCGAGCACTACAACATCACCAAGTACCAGAGCACGCACACCTGCGGCGGCGCGATCATGGGCGACAACCCCAAGACCTCGGCGCTCAACCGTTACCTGCAGAGCTGGGACGTGCCGAACGTGTTCGTGATCGGCGCCAACGCCTTCCCGCAGAACAACGGCTACAACCCCACCGGCCTGGTCGGTGGCCTGGCGTACTGGGCGGCCACGGCGATCCGCGAGAAGTACCTGAAGTCGCCCGGTCCGCTGGTGGACGCGTGAGGAGCCGGCCATGAAGAAATTCCTCATCGCCGTCCTGCTGCTCGCGGTGCTCGTGCTGGCCATCGCGCTGGCATGGGCATTCTGGCCCTCGCACACGCGCGCCATCGCCGACGCCACGCCGAGCGGCGCGCAGAACGCGGCCGACCCGGCGCTCATCGCCCAGGGCCAGTACCTGGCCACCGCCGGTGACTGCTTCGCCTGCCATAGCCGGCCCGGCGGCAAGCCGTTCGCCGGCGGGCTGCCGATCGCCTCGCCCATCGGCACGATCTACAGCAGCAACATCACCCCCGATCCGGAGACCGGCATCGGCCGCTACAGCCTGGACGACTTCGACCGCGCCCTGCGCCACGGCATCGCCGCCGATGGCAGCACGCTGTATCCGGCCATGCCCTACCCGTCGTATGCGCGCCTGAGCGACGACGACGTGCGGGCGCTGTACGCCTACTTCCAGCACGGCGTGCAGCCGGTGCGCGAGGCCAACCACCCGACCGGCATCCATTGGCCGCTGTCGATGCGCTGGCCGCTGGCGATCTGGCGCAAGACCTTCGCGCCGGACCCGGACCAGGTCGCCTTCGACGCCAAGCGCTACCCCGACCCGCAGATCGCCCGCGGCGCCTACCTCGTGCAGGGCCTGGGCCACTGCGGCGCCTGCCACACGCCGCGTGCCTTCAGCCTGCAGGAGCAGGCGCTGGACGAAAGCGGCGCGGCGTACCTCTCCGGCGGGCAGGTCATCGACGGCTGGGACGCGGTCTCGCTGCGCGCCGACGAAGGCGACGGCCTCGGCCTGTGGAGCACGCAGGACATCGTCGACACGCTGAAGACCGCGCGCAACCCGCACGCGGCGGTGGTCGGCCAGCCGATGGCCGACGTGGTGGTGCACAGCACCCAGCACCTGCGCGATGAAGACCTGCAGGCGATCGCCGCGTACCTGAAGTCGCTGCCGGTGCATGGCGGGCGCGGCAGCACCTATGCGCAGGACGACGCCACCGCCAAGGCGATGACCAGCGGCATCAACGACGGCCGCGGCGCGGAGTTGTTTGCCGACAACTGCGCCGCCTGCCACCGCAGCGACGCGCGCGGCAATCCGCACGCGTTCCCGTCGCTGGCCGGCAACCCCACCGTGCTGGCGCCCGATGCCAGTTCGCTGGTGCGGCTGGTCCTGGCCGGCGGCAGCCTGCCCTCGACGCAGACGCGCCCCTCCAACCTGGGCATGCCGGCCTTCGCCTGGCGCCTGAGCGACGAGGAAGTGGCGACGCTGGCGACCTGGCTGCGTAGCCAGTACGGTAACCAGGCGCCGGCGGTAGCGGCCACGCAGGTACGCAAGATCCGCGACAGTCTGGAGGAGGTGCCACGTGACGCGAAGGCCACGGCGCAACACGACCCCACCTCGGCGGATGCTTCGGACCAGTAATCCAGTGCGGGCGCGGTGGATGCACGCCACGCGCCCGCCTTCTGCCTTCGAAGGGCCCGCCCCATGAGGCTGGCGCGCGCCCTGCACGCGCTGGCGGTGAAGCTGTTCGACGACGGCGTGCTGCGCCTGGTATTCGAACACGCGCGCAACGTGGCCATCGCCTCGGTGATCACCGCCGCCGGCCTGCAGTTCGTGCGCGAGGGCGCGACGGTGACCTTCACCCCGCCCGATTTCGCGGGCTACGTGGTGGTGGCCATCGGCCTCAGCCTGCTGTTGCTCAACTTCATCGATGGCCTGTGGCGGCTGGCCAAGCTGCGCTCGCACCTGGCCTGGCAGGTCGCGCTGGCCGCCGCCTACGTGCTGCTGGCCTGGCGCCTGGCCCAGCTGGTCCTGTTGTTCAAGACCGGGGGCGGCGGCGCCATGCCGTTCTAGCCGGCGCCGCGCTCAGCGATCCAGCACGACCGGCGCGGCGCCGGGCAGCGTGTCCTTGTAGATCACGCCGTCCTTCATGATGACGCGGAAGTTGCGCTCGGGCTGGGTGATGACCGCGATGTCCTGCAGCGGGTCGCCATCCACGAGCAGCAGGTCCGCCAGCGCGCCTTCCTGCACCACGCCGAGCTTGCCCGCGTACGGGCTGCGCTTGCCGGACAACGCCAGCAGTTCGCCATTGGTGCCGGTGGCCATCACCAGCGCCTGCGCCGGCGTGTACCAGCGCGTCAGGCTGGCGAGGATCGCGTTCTGCTGCGCGGCCAGCGCGCTGGAAAACAGCACGTCGGTGCCGAAGGCGGTCTTGAGGTGGTACTTGATCGCCAGCCGGTAGGTCTTGTCGGTACCGGCGAACACTTCCTGCGCCTTGGCGTATTCGTCCGAACCGGGCGGGAACGCATTGGCCAGTTCGGGCGGGAACGGCTGGGTGCTCAACCAGATATTGTGGTTGGCCATCATCTGCGCGGTGGCGTCGTCCATCAGGCTGGCGTGTTCGATGCACGGCACGCCGGCGCGGATGGCACGCTGGATCGCCTCCGGCGTGTACGCATGCACGGTGACGTAGGTGCCCCAGTCGCGGGCCGCGCCGACCGCCGCGCGCAACTCGTCCTCGCTGAAGGTCACCACGTCCAGCGGGCTGTGCGGCGAGGACACGCCGCCGCCGGCGGTGAGCTTGACCTGGCTGGCGCCGCGCATCAGCTGCTCGCGCACGCGCAGGCGCACCTCGTCCGGGCTGTCGGCGATGGCCGATTCGCCTTCGATGTCGTGGCGCGAGGCCGGCGCGCCGAGCGTGCGCGGCAGGTCGGTGGCGTCGCGGAAATCGCCGTGGCCGCTGGTCACGCTGATCATCGCGCCGGAGGGGAAGATGCGCGGGCCGGGGATGTCGCCGCGGTCGATGGCCTGCTTCACGCCCCAGGCGGCGCCGCCGACATCGCGCACCGTGGTGAAGCCGCGCATCAGCGTGCGCCGCGATTCGACGCCGGCCACGATGTTGAGATAGCCGGAGGTGGAGCTCAGCGCGATCTGCACCGGCAGGCCGACGAACATGCTGTGCCAGTGCGCGTCGATCAAACCGGGCATCAACGTGCGGCCCTCGCCGTCGATGACCTGCCCGCCTTCCATGCCCAGGCTGCCGGCGGGCCCGATCTTCTCGATGACATGGCCGCGCACCCGCACGCTGCTCGGGCCGGACAGGTTGCCGTTGAGGCCGTCGAAGATGCGCACGTTGTCGAAGATGATCGCCGTGGCTGCTGGCGACGGCGCGGCGGCGGGCGGCGGCG
>NZ_LLXU01000077.1 GCF_001431645.1 Stenotrophomonas panacihumi
ACTCCGGCAGCCAGTTCGACGCCAAGGGCAACTTCGACAGCTGGTGGACCGACAGTGACCGCAAGCTGTTCACCGAGCGCACCGACCAGCTCGTCGCGCAGTTCGATGGCTACGAAGCGGTGCCGGGCGTGCACGTGAAGGGCAAGCTGACCCTGGGCGAGAACATCGGCGACCTCGGCGGCCTCACCGTGGCCTACGACGCGCTGCAGATGGCGCTCAAGCAGGATCCGGCGGCGGGCAGCGCCAGGGCCAGGCCGATGGCCAGGCAAAGCGAACGCGATGACATGGGAGGTCCCTCCTGCGATATGCGGGAAAGCAGACCACTTGGCCCGTGCGGACGCGACGGATGAACTACCGGTCGGGGCTGAGTAAAACTACTGAGACCACGGCAAAACAAAGGCCCGGTCGTTGCCGACCGGGCCTCGTGGGGTGCGTCGCGGGGCGGCTTACCAGATCGCCACGCGATCCTTGCCACGCACCATGCGGTCGCCCGCCTTGCACTGGAACGCCTGCGCGTAGGCCGGCATGTTCGAGGGCGCGGCGATGGCGCGGAAGTTCGCCGGCGCGTGCGGGTCGGTATTCAGGCGCACGCGCAGCTCGCCATCGGTGAAGTTGCGACGCCACACCGTGGCCCAGTTCATGAAGAAGCGCTGGTCCTGGGTGTAGCCGTCGATCTTGCCCTTCGCCGCCGGATCCTGCTTGAGCGCCATCTGCAGCGCGTCGTAGGCCACGGTGAGGCCGCCGAGGTCGCCGATGTTCTCGCCCAGGGTCAGCTTGCCCTTCACGTGCACGCCCGGCACCGCTTCGTAGCCATCGAACTGCGCGACGAGCTGGTCGGTGCGCTCGGTGAACAGCTTGCGGTCACTGTCGGTCCACCAGCTGTCGAAGTTGCCCTTGGCGTCGAACTGGCTGCCGGAGTCGTCGTAGCCGTGCATCATCTCGTGGCCGATCACCGCGCCGATGCCGCCGTAGTTGAGCGCCGGGTCCGCCTTCGGGTCGAAGAACGGCGGCTGAAGGATCGCCGCCGGGAACACGATCTCGTTCTTGGTGGCGTTGTAGTAGGCGTTGACCGTCTGCGGGGTCATGCCCCACTCGGTGCGATCCACCGGCTTGCCGATCTTGTCCAGGCGGTAGCGGTAGTTGAACGCCTGCGCCGCTTCCATGTTGGCGAGGAAACCGGCATCGGAGGTCCGCAGGCCGCTCCAGTCGCGCCACTTGTCCGGGTAGCCGATCTTCGGCGTGAAGCTGGCCCACTTCTCCAGCGCGCGCTGCTTGGTCTCGGCGCTCATCCAGTCCAGCTTCTCCAGGCGCGCCTTCAGCGCGATGGAGAGGTTGTGCACCAGCTGCTGCATTTCCACCTTCGATTCCGGCGGGAAGGCGGCCTGCACGTAGAGCTGGCCCAGGCCCTCGCCCATCGCATCGTTCACCGCTTCCAGGCTGCGCTTCCAGCGCGGCAGCATCTCCTGCTGGCCGCGCAGGGTCTTGTTGTAGAAATCGAAGTGCGCCTGCTCGAAGGACTGCGCCAGGTACGGGGCGGCCTCGTCGATGGTGTGGAAGCGCAGGTAGGCCTGCCACGTCGCCGCCGGGGTATCGGCGAGCATCTTGTCCAGTTCGGCGAAGTAGCCCGGCTGGGCGAGCGAGAACTTGTCCTCGGCCGGCACCTGCAGGGTGTCGAAGAACGCGTTCCAGTCGAAGTGCGGGGTGATCGCGTTGGCCTGCGCGGCGCTCACCGGGTTGTAGCGCTTGGACGGGTCGCGCAGTTCGATGCGCGACAGCGAGGCGTTGGCCAGGCGGGTTTCGAACGCCATCACGGCCTTGGCCTGGGTGGCGGCCTGCGCCGGCTTGGCGCCGCCCAGCACCAGCACGCGGGCGATGTACTGCACGTAGGCGTCGCGGATCTTGGCCTGCGATTCGTCGAAGTAGTAGCCCTTCTCCGGCAGGCCCAGGCCACCCTGGCCCGCGTAGGCGATGACCTGGCTGGAATCCTTGTAATCGGCATTGGCGCCGAAGGAGAACAGGAAGCCCTGGCCCTGCGCGTAGCGATCGCGCAGCCACGCGGCGACGGCCTTGCCGTCGCGCAGGCCGTCGATGGCCTTCAGCTGCGGCTGCAGCGGCGCCAGGCCAGCCTGGTTGATGGCGGCTTCGTCCATGCCGGTGCGCCAGATGTCGGCGATCTTGCCTTCGATGCTGCCGGCCGGCGCGTTGGCCGCGGCGGCCTGTTCGACCAGCGCGTGCTGGATCACCAGCGAGCGCTCGGCCAGCACTTCGAAGCTGCCCCAGCTGGTGCGGTCGGACGGCACCGGGTTGGCCTTGAGCCACTTGGCGTTGACGAAGCCATTGAGGTCGTCGCAGGCGGCGACGGCCGGGTCGAGGTCGGCCAGGTTGAAGGCGACCTTGGGGGCGTCGAGCTTGGCGACATCCAATGCCGGCGCGCTGGCGGCGGGCGCCTTGGTCGTGGAGGCGGCCTCGGCCTGCGGGCCATGCACGGACAGGGCCAGGGTGATCGCGGCGGTCAGCGCGACCGGGACGATGGTACGAAGGGACATGCGGGACGACTCCGGACAGCGGACGAGGAAGACTCCCCAGCCTAGAACATTGTCCGGTTCGACCTATGGGTCATTGGTCACGGCGTGGCGGGTCCGCGCCGGTGTGGCGGTGGAACGGGAATCGCGCCGGCATCTCGCGGCGCGATCCCGCGCGCGGACTATTGCGACAGCCACCAGCGCGTGCGTTCCACCGCGAAGCCCTGCCGGTCGCCGACCTGAAGCAACGGCTTCAGGCGCATTTCGGCCGCCTGCAGGCTGCGCGGATCGGTCACGCAGCTGGCGCTGGACAGGCGCGCCTCGGGCACGTTGTACAGCCGCGCCACCCAGCCGGCGTAGGCCTGCGCATCGAGCGTCGGCGTGCCCACCGCTTCCACCCGGCCCGGCGCGCTGGCGTAGACCCGCTTGGCGGAAGCATCGGTGACCACGCAGGCCGCATAGCTGCGCGAGGTATCGGCATGCGCCGAGGGCGAGGCGGACAGGGGGGCAGTGAAAGACAGGGCGCCGGCGACGAGCGCGCCGAGCAGCACAGTGGAGCCGAGACGACGATCCATGGTGTGTCTCCGGTAGCGCCCCCGTGGCAGGGACGATGGGCGGACTCTAGCAGGCCGTGGCGGGGTGGGTCGTCAAGGGCTACCGGCCCGCCGTCGGCGGATTCAGATGGACATTGCCATGGCGAACAGCGCGGCACCGACCCACACGCCGAAGATGCCCAGCACCGCGGGCACGCGCAGGCTGGATTTCCAGGCACCCAACAGCGCGAGGAGGACGATGGCGGCGGAACACGCCAGATAGAGCGCCAACATCGCCCTGCCCCACGACAACAGCGCGGCCGGCCCGAGCAGCAGCGCGATTTCCATACCGCCGAATGCCAGCCAGTCGGGCCGATGCAGTGCCACCCAGCCGAGCAGTGCGTATGACAAGACCAAGGCGCACAGGATCATCGCGGGCGCGGCGTTCGCCCATGGCCTGCGAAGTCGACTGAAGACGCCGTGCGGCCGGAGCGCGATCATGTGCCAGCCTCTGCCCGGATACGCGGGCGACGATCGAACCACCACCCGATCAAACCGCCCAGCAGCATCGGCGCCAGCGAATACATCGGCGCGATGAGCAGCCCAAGCGCGGCCTGCGCATCGGCGCGCAAGTCGATGCTGCCGTACACCCAGGCCAGGAAACCGTAGCCGAGCAGCGCGGGAATCCACAACGAGGACATGCGCCGATACAGCCAGCTGCACAGCAGCAGGCCACCCCACACCACCGCGCTGCACGCGGCCAGGAACAGGAACCCGCCCCAGCCGCCGTAAGTGAGCTGCCCCAGCCATTCGCGGCCGCCCGGCAGACGTGACAGGTAGGGCAGCACGAGGGCGAACACCACGATCAACACACGCAGCAATGCCTTTCGCATGGTGTCATCCGACATGGTTGAAGAAGCAGCGCCGAGCGCAGGCGCCGTAGCACCGCATCGCGGCGATCAAGCGTAGCCGAGGACGTACTAGGTTCCAGGCGGATTGGTCACTGGCGCCTCCGGCCTGCAAGCCTCGCAGGGCACCTGCACGCGGCACCCGACTTCTTCGTCGACCACCTCGACCTCACCGCTCCCGCCACAGACCGGACAGACTTCGGCCCCGGCTCCCGCCCCCTCGTCCCGCGCCGGCACCGCCGCGGCATCGACGCGCTCGCCGCCCGCCCTCACGGCCGGTCACCCGGCGGCCGGCCGATCCTGCCGCGCAGCCCCCACATCACCACCAGCGCGACCAGGGCGATGCCCAGCGCGATCGGCACGCCATAGGACAACAGGTACCGCAGGACCATCGGACACCCTCCTCTTGCGCCCCCATCATGCGCCGTTGCGCGGCGCGTGGCGTCAGTGCACCTTCAATGCCTTGGCGATGGCCTGCTCGGCCAGCGGCGCCATGATTGCGTAACCGGCGGCAGTCGGGTGCACGCCGTCCTTGGCCAGCGCCGGGTCGAGGCCGCCGTCGGCATTGGTCATCGCGGCGTAGTAGTCCAGGTACACCAGCCCCTGCTGCTGCGCGTACTGGCGCAGCGCCGCGTTGAGCGCGCGCACCTGGCCGGCCGGCTGCGAGCCCGGGCGCCACGGATACGTGCTCACCGGCAGCACCGATGCCAGCACGACGCGGATGCCATGCGCCTTCGCCAGCTCGGCGATCGAGTGCAGGTTGTCTTCGATCATCTGTTGCGTGGATGGGCCAGTGTTGCCGGCGATGTCGTTGGTGCCCGCGAGGATCACCACCACCGCCGGCTTGAGGTCGATGACGTCCTGGCGGAAACGCACCAGCATCTGCGCGGTGGTCTGCCCGGAGATACCGCGATTCACGTAGCCCTTGCCGGGGAAGAAGCGGTCGCCACCCGTCGGGCCCCAGCCTTCGGTGATCGAATCGCCGAAGAACACCACGCGCTGCGTGCCCTTGGCCGCCGGCGCCAGCGCGGCGTTCTCGGCGGCATAGCGCTGCAACTGCGGCCAGTCGAGCAGGCGCTTCTGCATCTGCGCCACCTGCTCGGGCTTGAGCGATTCGGGGGCGGCGAGATAAGCCGGGTCAGTCAGCGGCGCCTCGGCCGCCTGCGCCTGCGCGATGACGACGCCGAGCAGCAGTGCCATGGCGACGCGGCGCAGCGGAAGATGACGAATGGGGTGCTGCATGGTGCGTATGTCCTCGATCATGGTGTCGCGCAAAGAAAAACCCGGCCATCAGCCGGGTTCTCCTTCGGTACGGCGTGATTACTTCGCCTTGCCCTGGTTGGCCACCGCCTCGGCGGCGCGCTTGGCCGCTTCCGGGTCGCCCAGGTAGCGATAGGTCTTCACCGCCAGCTGGTCGTCCAGCTCAAACAGCAGCGGGATGCCGGTCGGGATGTTGAGTTCGAGGATTTCCTCGTTCGACACGCCATTGAGGTACTTGTACAGCGCGCGCAGCGAGTTGCCATGCGCGGTGACCAGCACCGTCTTGCCGTCCTTCAGCTGCGGGGCGATGGCGTCGAACCAGTAAGGCAGCACGCGCACCAGCGTGGTGGCCAGCGATTCGGTCGCCGGCAGGGCGTTGCGGTCCAGGCCGGCGTAGCGGCGGTCGTGCGCCGGGTGGCCCGGGTCTTCCAGGTCCATCGGCGGCGGCGGGATGTCGTAGGAACGGCGCCACACCTTGACCTGCTCCTCGCCGTGCTTGGCGGCGGTCTCGGCCTTGTCCAGGCCCTGCAGGCCGCCGTAATGGCGTTCGTTGAGGCGCCAGCTCTTGTAGACCGGCAGCCAGTCCTGGTCCATCTCCTTCAGCGCGCCCTGCAGCGTGTGGATCGCGCGCTTGAGCACCGAGGTGTGGGCGACGTCGAACTGCAGCCCCTCGTCCTTCATCAGCTTGCCGGCCGCGGCGGCTTCGGCGCGGCCCTGGTCGGTGAGGTCCACGTCCACCCAGCCGGTGAAGCGGTTGTCCAGGTTCCATTGGCTCTGGCCATGGCGCAGCAGTACGAGTTTGCGGGTCACTACGGGTTCTCCGGCAACGATGGGGAATACCCGCCGATTGTAGGGCAAGCCCGCACGGGTGACGCCGCGCGCGCGCGGCGGGCCGCCCGGCTGGCCTCGCGCCGCGGCGAATGGCCTTTGGAAGCAGGCTGCGCACAACGATCCATGTCGCCGATGGCGCTGCAGCGGTCATCCTCGCCATGCGATGCTGCCCCGCATTCCCGCCGCTGCCAGGAGTCGCCGCCCATGACCACGATCATCGCCCCGCGCGTCCATGACATCGGCGGCCTGCAGGTACGCCGCGCGGTCCCGACGTTGCAGGCACGCAGCGTCGGCCCGTTCGTGTTCGTCGACCACATGGGCCCGGCCATCTTCGAGCCGGGCCAGGGCATCGACGTGCGCCCGCATCCGCACATCGGGCTGGCCACCGTGACCTTCCTGTGGTCCGGCGAAATCGGCCACCGCGACACGCTCGGTTCGGAACAGGTGATCCGCCCGGGCGACGTGAACTGGATGACCGCCGGGCGCGGCATCGCGCATTCCGAGCGCACGCCGCCGCCCGAGCGCGGCCGCGAGCATGCGCTGCACGGCATGCAGACCTGGGTGGCGCTGCCGCGCAACTTCGAGGAAACCGACCCGGCGTTCTACCACCACGGCGCGGCCACGCTGCCGCAGCAGCGTCGCAACGGCGCGTGGCTGCGGGTGATCGCCGGGCGCGCGTACGGCGAGGAATCGCCGGTGAAGGTGTTCGCCGACACGCTCAACGTGGCGATCGATCTGGACGCCGATGCCGAGATCGACCTGGATACCGGCCACGTGCAGCGCTCGCTCTACATCCTGGAAGGACAGGCGCAGCTCGATGGCGTGGATATCCCCGAGCGCCACCTGGTCATCCCCGAGGACGGGGCGCGCGGACGCCTGCGCGCCAAGACGCCGCTCAAGGCGATGCTGATGGGCGGCGAGCCGCTCGATGGCCCGCGCCACCTGTGGTGGAACTTCGTGTCCAGCTCGAAGGAGCGCATCGAGCAGGCAAAGGACGATTGGCGCGAAGGCCGCTTCGGCAAGATTCCCGGCGACGACAAGGAATTCATCCCGCTGCCGGAAACGCCGGTGCCGGCGCCGCCGAACTACCCGTGACGGACGCGGGGTGCGTGAAGGTTTCCAATGGAACCATTCGCCCCCGCACGGTTTATTTGATCCTGCGGCGGGCCTTGGTTATGGTGGGGTCGCTCATCCACATCATGTGATGGATGGCACGTCGGGAGCGCGCATGGGGATGCGCCAGGCGGGCGGTTCGGGAGGCGCCCGTTGGCGGACCAACCCAGGCGATGCGCGCGCACCGCATTGCATTCCACTGCCAGGGGAAAAACCAATGAAGTCCGCAAGCTGCCTGTTTGGCCTGTTGCTGTTGTCCGTCGGCGGAAGCGCCGCCGCGCAGCAGGCACCGACCTGCCCCACCCTGCCTCCGGCCGCCGGCCTGGAATGGAAGCAGCTGGCGGGCGCCGACTATCTTTCGTGCAAGGCGCTCACCGCCGATGGCCGCGAGGTGCTCGGGGTGATGTTCACCACGCGCGACCCGGGCCTGAGCCTGCCGCGCGATCGCCGCGAGGAAAAGGGCCAGCTGGCCGAGGAAGATTTCTACTGGTATCGCCCGGACCTGGGCGGGCGCGAGCTGGTCAACCGCCGCGTGGCGGTGATCGAGCTGGGCAAGAAGCGCTATGCGCAGGTGTGGATCGATGCCGGTGACAACCTGGAGCTGGGCAGCCTGCAGGGGCTGACGCAGCGCCTGGACATGCAGCCGGCCAGCCTGGCGCTGGGCCGTTGATGCAAGGCCGGCCCGGCCGGCCCTAAGAAAAACTACCGTTGCCAAGCCGCCGCACGGGGCATTGAATGCCGCCATCCCGCCCAACCTGGGCGGGCTTGCGCAGGAGGTGCGTCATGTCACTGGCTAAGCGGTTGGCGGCGGAGTTCCTCGGTACGTTCTGGCTGGTCCTGGGTGGTTGCGGCAGCGCGGTGCTGGCGGCGAAATTCGGTGGCGACACCAATCCACTGGGCATCGGCTTCCTCGGCGTGGCGCTGGCGTTTGGCCTGACGGTGCTGACGGGCGCTTACGCGTTCGGGCACATCTCCGGGGGCCATTTCAATCCGGCGGTCAGCCTGGGCCTGGTGGCCGGCGGCCGTTTTCCCGCGCGCGACCTGCTGCCCTATTGGGTAGCGCAGGTGCTGGGTGGCCTGTTGGCCGCGGCGGTGCTGTTCCATATCGCGTCCGGGCAGCCGGGCTTTGCCATCGATCACACGGCGGCGGGTGCGTTCGCCAGCAACGGCTATGGGGCGTTGTCGCCGGGCGGGTATTCGCTGGTGGCCGCCTTCCTGTGCGAGGTGGTGCTCACGGCGGTGTTCCTGCTGGTGATCATGGGCTCGACGCACAGCAGCGCGCCGGCCGGGTTCGCACCGATCGCCATCGGCCTGGCGCTGACGTTGATCCACTTGATCAGCATCCCGGTCACCAATACGTCGGTGAATCCGGCGCGCTCCACCGCGGTGGCGGTGTTTGCCGGGGCCGGAGCGCTGGGGCAGCTGTGGCTGTTCTGGGTGGCGCCGTTGATCGGGGGCGTGATCGGAGGGGCGATCTACAAGGTGCTCGGGCGGCCGGATCCCAGCGTCGTGGGCACCGGGCGTTGAGGCTTGAACCCCGGCGGGGTTGATTGCCTTGCCGGGGTTTTTGCGTTGGCCGCGATGGGTGTGTCGCGCACGGAGCGGCTTGCGCCAAGGCCCGTGAGGCCGGCGGGGCGCAGCCCTTTCGGGACACGCCGTAAACCCATCCATGGGGGGTCGTCGGCGACATCCATGTCGCCAACGGTCCCGAAAGGGCTGCGCCCCGCCGGCCCCACGGGCCTCGGCTCAGCCGCTCCTGCACAGGGTCATGCGAAAGGCGTCGCCTTTCTCGCGTCAGTTCGCTGCTTCAATCACCACTTCACCCGTCAACAGGCGGTGGATCGGGCACTTGTCGGCTATCTCCATCAGGCGGGCGCGCTGGACGTCGTCCAGCTCGCCCTTCAGCACTACCTCGCGCGCGATGGTGGTGCCGGTGGCGTCGCGACGCGTGTAGTGCAGGCGCACGTCCACCGCTTCCAGCGGCCATTGCTTGCGCGAGGCATACATGCGCACGGTGATGGCCGTGCATGCGCCCAGTGCACTGAGCACGAGCGATTCCGGATCCTCCGCCGCGTCCGCGCCGCCGTTCGACGGCACGGTGTCCGAACGCCATGCGTGCACGCCATCGCCCAGCTCGGTGATGTAGGGCATGCCCGCGCTATGCGCGGTAACTGCGCGATCCATGGACATCAGAAGCGTCCTTCCTGGAAGTCGACGAAGGCCTGCATGATTTCCTGCTTGGTGTTCATCACGAACGGGCCGTGGCGCACCACCGGTTCGCGCAGCGGACGGCCCGCGACGAGGATCAGGCGCGCGCCCTGCTGGCCGGCGCGCAACTGCAACGCGTCGCCACCGCCGAGGATGCCGAGCTGCTGCGCTTCCAGCGGCCGCGCCTCGTCGCCCTCGCCCACGGTGAGCGCGCCCTCGAAGACATAGGCGAAGGTGTTGTGGCCCTCGGGCACGACGTAGGTCCACGCGGTGCCGGGCGTCAGTTCGATGTCCAGGTACAACGGGTCGGTGGCCGGCTGCACGATCGGGCCGACGGTGTCGCCCACGCGGCCGGCGATCACCTTCACCGTCACGCCGGGGGCCGGCGTGGTGACCGGGATGTTCTCCGGCGGATATTCCTGGTACTTCGGCTCGGTCATCTTGTCGCGCGCGGGCAGGTTCACCCACAGCTGGAAGCCGCGCATGCGCCCGGATTCCTGCTCGGGCATTTCCGAATGCACCAGGCCGCGGCCGGCGGTCATCCACTGCACGCTGCCCGGGGTCAGCAGGCCTTCGTTGCCGTGGTTGTCCTTGTGGCGCATGCGGCCGTCGAGCATGTAGGTGACGGTCTCGAAGCCACGGTGCGGGTGGCTCGGGAAACCGGCGAGGTAATCCTCCGCGCGGTCGGTGCCGAACTCGTCCAGCAGCAGGAACGGGTCCAGGTCCGGCAGCTCGGGCGAGCCGATGACCCGGGTCAGCTTGACGCCCGCGCCGTCGGACGCGGGACGGCCGCGCAGCACACGCTGCAGGCGGGCCGGAAGGGCGGTCGGGGTAGCGCTCATGGCGATGGCTCCAGTGAAGTTGCCGCACAGGATGGGTGCGCGTGCGCCCCGCTCCAATGTGGGCGGGCGCAACCTATTGTTCCGCGAATGGCGCGCCGCACAAGCGTTTTCGGCACCGCAATGCCATTCGACCAAAGTCCTAGCGGCCGCCATTGACCCCGGCCCGACGCGGGAGGAACCTTGCGGGAGACTTCCGGGAGGAGCTTGCATGAAAGGCTTTTCGAAACTGGCCTGGGCCGCGCTCGCGCTGCTCGGCGCCTTCTGCCTCGGCACGATCGCACTGCGCCGCGGCGAACAGATCAACGCCCTGTGGATCGTCGTGGCGGCGGTGTCGATCTACCTGATCGCCTACCGCTACTACAGCCTGTTCATCGCCACCAAGGTGATGCAGCTCGACCCGACGCGCGCCACGCCCGCGCAGCTCAACAACGACGGCCTGGACTACGTGCCCACCAACAAGCACGTGCTGTTCGGCCACCACTTCGCCGCCATCGCCGGCGCCGGCCCGCTGGTCGGCCCGGTGCTCGCCGCGCAGATGGGCTACCTGCCCGGCCTGCTGTGGCTGGTGGCCGGCGTGGTGTTCGCCGGCGCGGTGCAGGACTTCGTGGTCCTGTTCCTCTCCACGCGCCGCAACGGCCGTTCGCTCGGCGACCTGGTACGCGAGGAAATGGGCCAGGTGCCCGGCACCATCGCGCTGTTCGGCGCCTTCCTGATCATGATCATCATCCTGGCGGTGCTGGCGATGGTGGTGGTCAAGGCGCTGGCCGAAAGCCCGTGGGGCATGTTCACCGTCATCGCCACGATGCCCATCGCGATCATGATGGGCGTGTACATGCGCTACATCCGCCCGGGCAAGATCGGCGAGATTTCGGTGGTCGGGCTGATCCTGCTGCTCGCCGCGATCTGGCTCGGCGGCAAGGTCGCCGCCGACCCGACCTGGGGCCCGGCCTTCACCTTCACCGCCAAGCAGATCACCTGGATGCTGATCGGCTACGGCTTCGTGGCCTCGGTGCTGCCGGTGTGGCTGCTGCTGGCGCCGCGCGACTATCTCTCCACCTTCCTCAAGATCGGCACCATCGTGGCGCTGGCCATCGGCATCCTGATCGTGATGCCGGAGCTGAAGATGCCGGCGCTGACCCAGTTCGCCAGCAGCGGCGACGGCCCGGTGTGGAAGGGCGGCGTGTTCCCGTTCCTGTTCATCACCATCGCCTGCGGCGCGGTATCCGGCTTCCATGCGCTGATCTCCTCGGGCACCACGCCCAAGCTGCTCGCCAATGAAGGCCACATGCGCTACATCGGCTACGGCGGCATGCTGATGGAATCGTTCGTGGCGATCATGGCGCTGGTGGCGGCCTCGATCATCGAGCCGGGCGTGTACTTCGCGATGAACAGCCCCGCGGCGGTGGTCGGCAACGACGCCATCGCCGTGGCCGCCAAGGTCAGCGAGTGGGGCTTTGCGATCACCCCGGACGTGCTGGAAGCCACGGCGCGCGACATCGGCGAATCCACCATCCTGCATCGCGCCGGTGGCGCGCCGACGCTGGCGGTGGGCATCGCGCAGATCCTGCACCACGTGTTGCCGGGCGAGGACACGATGGCGTTCTGGTACCACTTCGCCATCCTGTTCGAAGCGCTGTTCATCCTCACCGCGGTCGACGCCGGCACGCGCGCGGGCCGCTTCATGCTGCAGGACCTGCTGGGCAACTTCGTGCCGGCGCTGCGCAAGACCGAATCGTGGACCGCCAACCTGATCGGCACCGGCGGCTGCGTGGCGCTGTGGGGCTACCTGCTCTACACCGGCGTGGTCGATCCGTTCGGTGGCATCCAGACCTTGTGGCCGCTGTTCGGCATCTCCAACCAGATGCTCGCGGGCATCGCGCTGATGCTGGGCACGGTGGTGCTGTTCAAGATGAAGCGCGACCGCTACGCCTGGGTCACGATCGTCCCGGCGCTGTGGCTGCTGATCTGCACCACCACCGCGGGCCTGATCAAGATCTTCGACAGCAACCCGGCGCAGGGCTTCCTGGCGCAGGCGCACAAGTTCCAGGCGGCGATCGCCAGCAACACCATCACCGCGCCGGCCAAGGATGTGCACCAGATGCAGCAGATCGTCACCAACGCCTACGTCAACACCGGCCTGACCGCGCTGTTCCTGTTCGTGGTGTTCGCGGTGCTGGTGTATTCGGTGAAGACGATCATCGCCGCGCGCCGTAGCCCGGTGCGTACCGACAGGGAGACGCCGTACGTGGCGCTGACCCCGGCCCAGATGGCGGACCTGTGATGGGTACCGGCCTCGTCCCCGTCGGGCAGTACCAGGCGCACCGCCGCGTGTGGCGGCGCCTGGTGCAGACCGCGCGGCTGTGCTGCGGCATTCCCGATTACGACAACTACGTGCGGCACATGCTGGAGAAACACCCGGACCGCCCGGTGATGGACTACCCCACGTTCTTCCGCGAACGGCAGGAAGCGCGGTACGGGGGGAAGAGCGGGTTCCGCTGCTGTTGACTCGGCGTGGTACCTGCGAATAACGAAGAAGGCGGCCCGATGGCCGCCTTCTTTTTTTCTACGACTATTCCGAAATCGGTCGCGCGGAATCCTTACGCGAACCGATGCAGTTCACGGCTGGGCGACCCTCGAGCACCGCCGTAGGATCGCCCCATGAACACGATCAAGCACACCGCCAAGCGCACGCTGTCCGCCCGCCGCTCCGTCCTCGTCAAGTACGGCGATCCCGCCCACGCCGAATTCGAACGTCAGGTCGCGGAGATCCACCGGATCTACGGCACCACGCCGGAGGAAGTCGAAGCGCACACGCGCCGGGTGCGCGCACTGATTGCCGCGGGCAAGCTCAAGTCCGCATTCCTGTGAACGAAGGCCAGCTGGTCGTGGGCTATCACGGCTGCGACATCACCACGCGCGACGACCTGGTGGCAGGGCGCGCGACACCCCAGTTAAGCCATAACCGTTATGACTGGCTCGGCCCAGGCTTCTACATCTTCGAGAACGACCATGATCGTGCCGAAGCCTTTGCCCGCACCGCGGCGGCTGCGCCGGAGCGTCGCCTGACCGCAAGACCCATCGCCCAACCCGCGGTCGTCGGCTGCCTGCTCAGCGTGCAGCGCTGCCTCGACATGACCACCCATGCGGGCGTACGGGAATTCGAAGCTGCGTGCATGGCGGTCTTGGGACACGACGGTCACTCACCGGGCCGGCGCGTTCCGGCCAACCGGGCCCGCGACGATGAGGATGCGGACAACGTCCTGCGCCACCTCGACAACGCCATCTTCAATCACATCCACCGCGCCCGCGAAGCCATCCCGCATTCCCTTCCCTATCAGGCGGTGCGTGGCGCGTTCCAGCAGGGTGCGGAACTGGTACCGCGCTCCGGCTTCCATCGAGACAGCCATATCCAGATTGCGTTGCGCGACCTGGCCTGCGTAATCGGCTGGTTCCTGCCACAGCTCAACGAACTGCTCGCAGAAGCCGCATATCGGCAAGCCCTCCTGCAACTGGAACGAGTGCGGCAGGCGCATCCCAAACCCCGGCAACGTCTGCCGCCTTCGGGCTGATGCACCTGCCGCACCCTGGCGGATCACTCAGAGCAGCATGCCGCCCGAAGCCTCCACGCGCTGCGCGTTCACCCACTGGGTAGCCGGGTCGAGCAGCATCGCGATCACCGGGCCGATGTCGTCCGGCTTGCCCGGGCGGCCCAGCGCCGTGACCGAGGACACCATCGCATTGACGTGCGCGTCGTCGCGCACGCGGCCGCCGCCGAAGTCGGTCTCGATGGCGCCGGGGGCCAGCGTGTTGACGCTGATGCCACGCGCGCCCAGCTCCTTGGCGAGGTAACGGGTGAACACCTCGATGCCGCCCTTCATCATCGCGTAGGCCGAGCTGCCCGGCATGGCAAAGCGCGCCAGGCCGCTGGAGATGTTGAGGATGCGGCCACCATCGGCGATCAGCGGCAGCAGCGCCTGGGTGAGGAAGTACGGGCCGCGCAGGTGCACGGCGACCATCTCGTCGAACTGCGCCGGCGTGGTGTCGGCGATCGGCGAGTACAGCGCGGTGCCGGCGTTGTTCACCAGCGCATGCAGGTGGGTGGCCTGCCACTGGCCGAGCTGCGCGCGCAGCGCCTCGACGAAGCCGGGCAGCGCGGAGGCGTCGGCCACGTCGAACTGCAACGCGGCGGCGCGGCGGCCCAGTGCCTGGATCTCGGACACCACCGCCTGCGCCTCTTCGGCATGGCCGCGATAGGTCACGATCACGTCGCTGCCGGCCTTGGCCACGGCCAGCGCGCCGTTGCGGCCCAGGCCGCGGTTGGCGCCGGTGATCAGGGTGATGCGGGGGTTAGTGCTCATGGGAGGGCTCCTGTCAGGCGCGGTATTGCGCCATGGGGGCCACGTTATTGGGCTTGACGCGCGCGATAAACCCCGCAAACCTGAGCTTACTGTTCAAGAATCAGGAACAATCATGGACTTCGCCCAATCCCTGCGGGCTTTCCAGCGGGTGGTCGAACTGGGGGGCTTCACCCGCGCGGCGGAATCGCTGGGGCTGCCCAAGGCCAGCGTGTCCACCGCCGTGCAGCAGCTGGAGGCCCGCGTGGGCACGCAGTTGCTCCATCGCACCACCCGCCGCGTGCAGCCCACCGCCGATGGCCGCGCGTTCTACCAGCGCAGCCGCGACGTGCTCGCCGACCTGGAAGAGCTGCAGGGCATGTTCCTCACCGAAGGCCGCCAGCTGCGCGGCCGCCTGCGCGTGGACATGGGCAGCGGCATGGCGCGGCTGTTCGTGCTGCCGCAGCTGCAGGCCTTCCTGGCCGAACATCCGCAACTGGAGATCGAGCTGAGCGCCACCGACCGCCTGGTCGACGTGGTGCGCGAAGGTTTCGATTGCGTGCTGCGCGGCGGCAATCCGCAGGACAGCTCGCTGGTGGCGCGCCCGCTGGGGGTGATGCGCATCGTCAACTGCGCCAGCCCCGCCTACCTCGCGCGGCGCGGCACGCCGCAGGGCCTGGAGGACCTGGCCACGCACGAGCTCGTGCACTACGCCAGCGTGCTCGGCCAGCGTGCGTCGGGCTTCGAGTATTTCGACGGCGAGGCGTATCGCCTCATGCCGATGGGCGGCGCGGTCACGGTGAACAACGTGGAGGCCTACCACGTCGCCGCGCTCGCCGGCCTGGGCATCATCCAGGTGCCGCTGCTCAGCGTGCGCGATGCGCTCGCGCGCGGCGATCTGGTCGAGGTGGTGCCGCACCTCGTGTCCGAGCCGATGCCGCTCACGCTGATCTACGCGCAACGCAGGCACCTGCCACGCCGCGTGCGGGTGTTCATGGACTGGCTGGCGGGGTTGCTGACGCCGCATCTGGATCCGATGCCGCGCTGAGCATCGCATCGGGGTTCATGTTCTCGAACGCCGGCGCGTGGCCGGCGTGTCCGAATGTGGGACCAAGTGGCGTTTCCGAGGAGGTGGGTAATGGACCCGCCTACCAAGGACGTTCTCCAATGGACGAGATTTTCCGCTTTCTCATGCTGCGCCCGCCGCAGACCGGCAACGCGCTTGAAGTCCGGCCTTCCAAGGCCTTCGGCACCAAGCTTTCCCGCGCGCAGACCAACGTGCCCAGCCGCACCCGCAGCGCGCTCAAGGCGCTAGCGGTGGAATGGCTGGCTTCCGCGCAACGCATCGACAGCGTCGATGCCCTCGCCTTCGGCAAACCGCTCGCCGCGCTGGTCGACCGCGCCCTGCAATGGCAGAAGCCGGATTTCGACGACCTCCACCGGGCGATCGAATCGATCTTCGGCAGCCCGTTGGAAACCATCGCCCAGAGTGGCGAGTTCCATGCCGACCACGACCGCATCGCCGACCACCTGGTCAGCGCCAAGCTCGTATCGCACGACGAGGGCGTGGCGGCCAGCCAGCTCGAACGCCTGTACGTGCTCGGCGACATGCTGCTGCGCGCCGCGGCCAAGGACGAGGACCTGACCGCGCCCGGCGGCGTGCGTCGCGCGCTCACCCGCCCCACCACGATCAGCTTCGGGGGCCGTGCCGAGGCCGAGACACCGCCGAAGGGCAGCGATCCGCCCAAGCGCGATTCGCGCATCGACGATTTGCGCCGCCGCGCCGAGGTGATCGACAAGCTGATGGGGCGGCTCAGCACGGTCAACGCCGACCAGCTCACCCGCCCGAACCCCAGCAAGGAAGACGCCGACGATGGCCACGATCCGTTCGCCAGGCTGCGTTCGCAACTGGTCGACAAGCTCGACCTGGAAACCCTCGCCCGCCTTCCGCTCGGCGCCGCGGGCCAGGTCCGCCACGACGTGGACGCCCTCACGCCCGCCAGCCGCGACACCATCGCGCCGCGCGGCGCGCAGTCCAGCCTGATCCTCAACCGTACCGCCGCCGCACAGGTCAACCAGAGCGAACGCAAGGTCCTGCGGGAGGCCGGCGTGGACCTGGCCAGCGCACCGCTGCCGGCGGCGCTCAACACGCTCGGCATGGCGCTGCGCGAAACCCACGCGCAACTGGCCACGCTGGATGCGCCCGAAGACCTGCAGTACGCGATGGTGGGCACGAACCTCGTGCCGCTGTCGGGGACGATGACCGCTTACGGTGGCACGATGTCCGCGCTCTCCGTGCCCACCACCCACTCCGACCTCAAGCCGGTGGGCGTGGGCGACCTGCTCGTCGTGCGCCAGCAGCTCAAGCGTTACGAAGGGGGCGAGCTGGCGCACGTGGAGAACATCCTCAAGGGCGAGTTCAAGACGCGCCTGCACGAACGCTCGCGCGAGACCGAGCAGACCACCACCATCGAGGTCGAGACCCAGAAGGACGAAGAGCGCGACACCCAGACCACCGAGCGCTTCGAACTGCAACGCGAGGCCAGCCAGGTGCTGAAGGAGGACATGAGCCTGAAGGCCGGCCTGTCGGTCTCCGGCTCCTACGGGCCGACGGTGGAGTTCAAGGCCTACGCGGACATGTCGATGGACCGCGCCAAGGAAGAGTCGAGCAAGACCGCCAGCAGCTATTCCAAGGAAGTCACCAGCCGCGCCTCGACGAAGGTGTCCGAACGCCAGCGCAGCGAGCAGATCCTGCGCACGCTGGAAGTGTTCAAGGAAAAGAACGAACACGGCTTCGACAACAAGGCCGGCACCGGCCACGTGGTTGGCGTGTACCAGTGGATCGACAAGGTCTACGAGGCGCAGGTCTTCAACTACGGAAAGCGCATGCTGTTCGACCTGATGGTGCCCGAGCCAGGCGCGTTCTGGATCTACGCCAACGCCACCCAGCCGGCCCCCGGCGCCACCCTGACGCGGCCGAGCGCCTTCACTCTCACCCCGGACCAGATCAGCGAATCGAACTATGCGACCTACGTGCAGCGCTACCAGGTCGCCGGGGTGAAGCCGCCGCCGGAGCCGTACAGCACGGTCTCCAAGACGTTCGACGGCACGATCAGCAAGGACGATCACGGCTCGACCAGCAAGATCGCCGAGCTGCCGATTCCGGCGGGCTATCGCGCGCTCACCGGCCATGCCATCGCCACGGCGAGCAGCTGGGAGGACGACTGGCAGGTCGCCGTGGCCGTCGGCCGCGAATACTGGGCGCGGGCGAAGAGTGGCTACGTCAACAACTACTTCACCCTGGACAACGAAACCGACTCCATCCCGGTAGCGGTGCGCACCTTCCACGTGGCGACCTTCGTGGTGAGCATCGAGGTCAACTGCCAGCGCACCGACCGCGCCCTGCAGGCGTGGCGCCTGGAAACCCATGCCGCGATCCAGCAGGCCTACCTCAAGCTCGAGCGCGACTACCAGGACCAGCTCGCGGCGCTGGAAACCGCTGCCGCCAATGCCGTGCAAGGCCGCAACCCCGCGGAGAACCGCCGCATCGAGCGCAACGAGATCAAGAAGCTGGCGATCTCCGCGCTCACCGCGCAGCACTACGACCTGTTCGGCGCGATCGGCACCTCGCCGCAGGGCTATCCGCAGCCGGACCTCACCGAGGCCGAGGCCGAAGGCCGCTACATCCGCTTCTTCGAACAAGCCTTCGAGTGGGAACAGATGATGTACCTGTTCTACCCGTATTTCTGGGGACGCAAGTCGAAGTGGCGCAGCCAGGCGCTGCTGCAGGACGTGGATACCCAATTCGCCGATTTCCTGCGTGCCGGCGCCGCGCGCGCGGTGTTGCCGGTGCGGCCGGGCTTCGAGGCGGCCATCGCGCATTTCCTCGATACCGGCGAAATCTGGGAAGGCGCCGATCCGCCCACGCTTACCAGCCCGCTGTACGTGAGCATCGTGCAGGAGATCAAGGAACGCGACCAGGCCAAGGGCGACGAAGTGGCGCAGGGCGATCCGTGGGACGTGCGCATTCCCACCACGCTGGTGAAACTGCGCCCGGCCGACGACCTGCCGCAGTGGCAGAAGCAGTCGGACGGCACGTGGGTGCCGGTGTGACATGGCCAATCCCAACCTGTACCGGATCCACCCGGCCATTGGCATCGCCCGCCTGGGCGATGCCGCGGCCGACCAGTTCTTCATCGGCCCCGAGCGCCCGAGCCAGAGCGGCGCCGGCGACGCGTCGATCGGCACGATGGCGCCGCCTTACAAGACCGGGGGGCGGATCAAGCGCCAGGCCGCGCGCTTCCGCGTCTACGAGTATGTCGACAAGGGCAAGGGCTATGAGGTCTCGCGCGAGATCACCCTGGACGAAAAGGATGTCGTCGAACTGAGCTGGACCGTGCACCTGGCCAATCGCAAGGCGTCGTTCTTCACTTTCGACGGGTTGGCCGGGTCGCCGCTGCTGAAGAAGCAGCCGGCCCCGCAGCGGCGCAACAAGGCGGTGCTGGACAAGACCAGGCTGGAGCTCGACCCGCTGCCGCGTTCGATCAAGGGACGCAAGGCGGCCAAGGTCGAGTTCCGCAAGGCGGGCAACAAGTCCGAACGCTGGCCGGTGCCCGCGCCGGTGCCGAACATCGAGTACCTCGGCGAATTGCGTACCGACGACAAGGGGCGGCTGATCGTGATCGGCGGCGAAGGGCTGATCGGACAGCAGCCGGGCGCACCGCCGATTACCGACTACGCCAACAACGACGGCTGGTTCGACGACGCCTCCGACGGCCCGGTCACCGCCAGGCTCAAGCTCAAGACCGGCGAGGTCAAGGTGCTCGGCGCGTGGGTGCTGGTGGGGCCGCCGGATTTCGCGCCCGACACCGTGCCGCAGGTATCGCTGTACCACCTGTTGCTGGACACCGCGGTGCGCGGCGTGCCGATCCCCAAGGACCAGCTCGTCTACCAGACCGGCGAGCTGGCGCGGCTGCCGGCGATGGCCAAGGACCTGGCCGGCGGCGGCACGTCGTTTTCCAGCTACAAACCGGACTTCGACCAGGACATCCTGCCGGTGCTGCGCGCGGCGGTGCAGTCCACGTTCCTGTTCCGCTCGGCGCGCTTCGCGCACGGCACGCTCGGCAGCCAGGGGCCTTCGTCGATGTGGGACCTGCTCTCGGATCCCGCCCAGCCCAACAGCGTGCGCCAGGCGCTGTTCGCACGCCTGCGCAAGCCCAACACCGGCGGCACCCCGCTGGAGGACATGCCACGGCTGCTCGGCGACGATGCCTACGACAAGTTCAAGACCGGGTTGAAGCGACTGTTCGTCACCGTCACCCAGTACGCGGCGATGGAGCAGTGGGCGAAGGGCAACTTCACCAAGACCCGGGGCGGTGCGGACTTCCTCTACGGTGGCGCGCCGTATGCGGCCATCACGCCCACCGGCCTGGATCGCGCGGCGATGGAGAACATCAGCGGCGGCGGCTTTTTCCCGGGCATCGAAGTGGGCTGGCAGATCCGCGATGCACGGCTGTACATCGAACCGTTCCGCCTGCGCCCCGGCTCGTCCTCCTTCCATCAGTTCGACAAACCGGGCACGCCGATCATCGCCGGGCATTTCAGCCGGCAGATGGCGCTGCCGTGGATCGCCGACTTCCGCCAATGCAAGATGGAACTCGATGCCGGCAAGGAATGGGGCTGGTGGCCGGCGAACCGCCCGGACGTCGCCTACCCCGATGCCACCGAAGCGAGGAAGCGCGGCACGATCAACGCCTGGGCGCGCTCCAATTCGGCGCCACCCACCGGCTGGGGCGACATGCCCGACGATCCGAAGATGATCGCGAACTGGACCAGGTTCGGCTTCGTCGTGCGACAACCCGGCGATATCTACGTGGAGACCGAACGTGGCGCGTTGCCCTGACCTCGTCGTGCTGGGGGCCGGGCCAGCGGCGTGCGCTGCGGCGGTGTCGGCCTGCCGGCATGGCCTGCGCGTGCGTATGCTCGGGCAGCCGGCGCCGCGTCCACGCGGCAGCCTGGAGGTGCTTTCAGGCCGCGCGTGCGTGGCGCTGGCCTCGCTCGGCATCGCGCCGCCCGCCGGACGCACGTGCACGCGCATCCTTTCGCGCTGGGATACGGGGGTATTTCTCGAACGCGACACCGCCGATGCCCCGGGCGGCGCGGGGCGGGTGGTCGACCGCGCGGACTTCGACCCCGTCCTGCTCGCCAGCGCGTACGCCGCCGGTGCGGACTTCGTGCCCGTTCGCGTGCGCGTGGCGCCGTGCTTGCCGGGGACGCCGGTGATCATCGGGACCGGCAGGCGCGTACCGCGTTTCGTCGAGGGCGCCAGGACACGCTGCCAGCCCGGCATCGCGCAATGGGGCTGGCGCGCCGGCCGCAGCGCGCTGTGCGGCACGCTGGTGGTGGACCGCGGCGAGGACGGCTGGTGGTATGCACTCGGCGACCTGGAAGGCACGACGCTGGCATGGTGCGCGCGCCAGGCGCTGGCGACATCGCAATGGCAGGCGCGCGTGCGTGCGTCCGATTGGCTGCCCGCGGAGTGGGCCGATGCCGTGCCATCGTGCCGCCCTGCCGGCAGCGGCGAAGGTCCGGCACCGCGCTGGGAGGCACTGCCCGTCGGCGACAGCGCGTTGCATGTCGACCCGCTGACCGGGCATGGCCTCGCGTTCGCGATGGAAAGCGCGCAGCGGGCAGTGGCGACGGTGTGTGCCGGGCCCGCGGCGGTCGGCGACTACGCCGCATGGCTGGCCTCGCGACGCGACAGCTACCTGCGCGAACGCGCCGTGTTCCTGCCCGACACCCCCGGCCACAGCAGCACCGTCACCGCCCGGCCGATCAACACGCCAGCGCCCGCGGCGGCGATCCAGTTCGCGTCCACTGCCCTGCTCCGTTCCCGGCCGGCCGCACTTTAGCGCGGCCGCCGGATCGCAGCGATCAGGACGTGCCGTACTCCCAGTCGTACGGCACGCCGGTGTCGCCCAGCACGAACTTCACCAGCTCGGCGAAGCCCTTCTCCGCGCGCACGTCGTTGCCCAGCACCAGCAGGCAGCGGCGTTGCGCGCGCAGGCACACCAGCGTGTTGCCGGTGGTGTCGTTGTGGCCGCCCTTGAAGAAGCCGGCACCTTGCGGGCCATTGAAGGTGACCACGCCCAATCCCGCCGAGAGATCGGGACGGCGCTGCGCCGGCGGCAGCTCCGGCTGCAGGCTGGGGAACTGGCTGCGCGTGGTGATCGGCAACTGCGGGCGCAACATCTCCGCCTGCTCATTCGCGCCGATGCCGCGCGCGGCGACCAGCGCGGCGGCGAACTGCGCCAGGTCGTGGATGGTGGTGTCCATCGAGCCGGCCGCGCGCACTTTCGAGCGGTCGTCGTGCGGTTCGGGCTTGCCCTGGATATCCCAGCCGTCGGCGAGATTGCCGGCGAAATCCGGCCGCCACTTCAGCGCGGTGCGGGTCATGCCCAACTCGGCGAATACCGCGTCGGTGCCCTGCCGCACATCCAGGCCACGGCCTTGTTCAAGCACGAACTGCAGCGTCGCCAGGCCATCGCCCGAATAGGCGTAGCGCGTGCCGGGGTCGAAGTGGAAATGCAGCTTCTCGTCCGGCTCCAGGAAATTGAAATTGGCGAAGCCGCTGGCGTGCTGCAGCAGGATGCGCGGCGTGAGCTGGCGCCAGCGCTCGTCCAGCGCGCTCCAGTCGGTATAGCGGTTGACGATGTCCGCGCCGGTGTATTGCGGCAGCGGCTTGGGCAGGTACTCGGCAATCGAGGTATCCAGCGCGAGGCGATCCTGCCCCACCCAGCGCATCACGGTGTACGCGAATACGGTCTTGGTGAGCGAGGCGCCGTACATCACCGTGTCCACGGTGAGCGGATCGCCCTGCGCATTGCGCTTGCCATAGGCCTGCACGTAGACCGGCTGGCCATCGTCGATGACGGCCAGCGCCATGCCCTGCGCGCCGGTGCGCTGCATCAATTCGGCGACCTGCGCATCGATCTGCGCGGGCTTGGGCAGCGGGCGCGCCTGCGCGGGCAGGAGGGCAAGGGACAACGTGGTACACAACAGACAGCCGATGACGGACTTCATGTCGCATCCTCCGCGGACCACGGCGAGCGGATGTCGCCGCGTTGGGCCCACGCTAACCCGCGCCCTGCCGGCGCGCCCATGCCGCAAGTCACGCGCACTTGTAGGCAGGCCACGGGCGGCCTAGGCTCGCGGCGCACCCCTGTCCCGGAGCGACCATGCCTGCCCCGACGCCCTTCGACGACTTCCTCGCCGCCTATGCCGCCGCCGTGCGCACGCGCGATGTCGCGGCCTTCCTCGCGCTCTACGACCCCGCGCTGCGGGTCTTCGACATGTGGCAGGCCGCGCCGCTGGAGGGTCTGTCGCCCTGGCGCGCGATGGCGGAAGGCTGGTTCGGCGGACTGGGCGAGGAGACCGTCGTGGTGACGTGGCGGCAAGCCCACGCGCAGGTCGAAGGCGACCTGGCGACCGGCCACGCGATCCTCACCTTCGCCGCGCACGCGCCGGACGGGCAGGTGCTGCGGCAGCTGGACAACCGCCTCAGCGTCGCGATGCGGCGCGGCCCGGGGGGCTGGCGGGTCTTCCACGAGCATACGTCCGCCCCGATCGCCCACGAGGGCCTGCAGGCGATCCTGCAACTGCCCTGAGCCCTCCCCGCCTTCGCGCCCCCTGCACCGGCGTCCCGGCACGCTCGCGACGGTCCCCGTGGAGTGCGGTCATGCCTCGCCCCCTTCGTGTGCATCGAATCGCGGGACTGCGCCCGTGAGCCGCACCGCGCGCCCCACGCATGGCGCCGAGGCCACTGCGGGCCTGCGCGTGGACAGCTACAACCTGGCCCTGATGCGGGCCGATGGCGAAGGCTTCGTCGGCGACCTCGCCAGCCAGACCGCCTTCCGCGAACTGCTCGACGAGGCCCGCAAGCACCAGCGCACCGGCAAGGATCCGTTCGGCAAGACGCCCACGTTCGAACTGGGCAAGCGCGAGATCGACATGGCGCTGGTCGGCGGCGACGCCGATGCCGCGCACCTGGTCCATATCGCGGTGGAGGGACACGCACAGCGGCTGGTCGAAGTGACGCGCTGTTTCCTCGCGCAGCCCGAATGGAACGACGTGGAGGCCATCGTGCTGGGCGGCGGCTTTCCCAAGAGCCACTTCGGCGCGCTGTCGATCCGCCGCGCCGACCGGCTGCTGCGCAATGCACGGCTGAAGGTGCGCCTGTGCATCCTCGACGAAGACCCGGACGAAGCCGCGCTGCTGGGCTGGAGCAGCCTGTTGCCGGAAGACGCACGCCGGCACGCCGCGTTCCTCGCGGTGGACATCGGCGGCACCAACCTGCGCTGCGGGCTGGTCGAGCACCGCCTGGGCAAGGCCGCCGAGGGCCACAAGGCACGCGTGCTCGAACACATGCAATGGCGCCATGCCGATGACGCGCCCGCGCGCGGCGAGGCCATCGCGCGGCTGGCCGGCATGCTCAATGGCCTCAACGCGCAGGCGCGCACACTGGGCGTGGACCTGGCCCCGTTCATCGGCATCGCGGTGCCGGGCAAGATCGAGCCGGACGGGAAGATCTCGCAGGGCGCGCAGAACCTGCCGGGCGACTGGGAAATGCCGTTCGACCTTTCCGCCGCGCTGGCTTCGCACCTGGATCGCATCGGCCGCCGCATGCCGCAGGTGCTGCTGCACAACGACGCCGTGGTGCAAGGGCTGAGCCAGCGCCATGCGATGCGCAAGCACAAGCGCTGGGGCATCTTCACCATTGGGACGGGGCTGGGCAACGCGAGTTATTCGCGGGTTTGAGGCGCGTCAGCGCGGGCGGCAACGCAAGGCACCACCGCGAGCGGCCATGTGCCCCGCCTCACACATTCCTTCCCCGCGCATGACGCGGCATGAATGATTCCCCGGCACAGAATCCGCTGCCGCGCTATGGCGGCGAACCGTGATCCGGAGTGATCTGTCATGTTGGACTGGAACGAATACCGCAAGGAACTGGGTGGGCGCATCGGCGAGATCGGCAAGCTCAGCCCCGATACGCTGCGTGGCTACCAGACGCTGTCCGGTGCCGGGGCCAAGACCGGGCATCTCGATGCCAAGACCCGCGAACTCATCGCGCTGGCCGTGGCGGTGACCACGCGATGCGATGGCTGCATCGCGGTGCACACCGCGGCGGCGAAGAAAGAAGGCGCCACGGTCGATGAAGTGGCCGAGGCGCTGGGCGTGGCCGTGGCCCTCAACGCCGGTGCCGCGCTGGTGTACTCGGCGCGCGTGATGGATGCCTTGGCTGATACCCCGTGAGATGCAGGTCCGTCGGCATGGCGGTGCCGGCGGACGATGTGCTCACCCTGCGCCGGCCATCGCCCGCAGCGTGATGCCGACGACATACGCCAGATAGGTGCCGGTGGCATAGCCGAGCGTGCCGAGCAGCACGCCCACCGGCGCCAGCGCCGGATGGAACGCCGCCGCCACCACCGGCGCCGAGGCTGGCCCGCCGATGTGCGATTGCGAGCCGATGGCGAAATAGAAGAACGGCACGTTGAGCAGCCGGCCCAGGCCCCACAGCAGCCCGATGTGCACGCCGATCCAGATGATGCCCAGCAGGAACAGCCACGGCCGGTCGAGCAGCGCCAGCAGGTCCATCTGCATGCCGATGCAGGCGATGAGGAAGTACAGCAGCAACGAGCCGATGCGCGAGGCACCGGCGCCTTCCAGCGTGCGCGCACGGGTGAAGCTCAGGCCCAGGCCGCAGCTGGTGGCCAGCACCACCACCCACACAAACGGCGAGTCCAGGCTGAAACGCGACGCCCACGAGACGTTCGCGCCGAACCACGCCGACAGCGGCGTGGCGATGGCATGCGCCAGGCCCACCGCGCCGAACGCGATGCCGATGATGACCATCAGGTCGGTCAGCGTGGGAATGCGCTCGTGCTGGGCCTGGAAGGCGGCAATGCGGTCCTTCAGTTCGTCCAGCGCGCGGGTGTCGGCGCCGCTGCGCGCGTCGATCTTCTGCGCGCGGCCGGCCAGGAAAATGAGCGTGGCCATCCACACGTAACCCACGCCGACATCCACCACCGCGAACTGGCCGAAGGTGGTGGCATCGACGTTGAACACCTCGCGCATCGCGAGCATGTTGGCGCCGCCGCCGATCCAGCTGCCGGCCAGCGCGGCCATGCCGGCCCAGGTATCGCCGGCAACGGTGGAAGGATGGATCCAGCGCATCACCGCGAAGGCGACGAACGCGCCGAGCATGATGCTGGCCGAGGTGCCGATGTACATCAGCACCAGCTTCGGCCCCAGGCGCACGATGGCCTTGATGTCCACCGCCAGCGTCAGCAGCACCAGCGCGGCGGGCAGCAGGATGTCGCGCGCGACCGGGTTGTAGAGCCGGGTGTGTTCACCGTCGATCAGGCCGACGGTGTTGTAGATGCCGGGAATCAGGTAGCACAGCAGCAGGGCCGGCACGAAGGTATAGAAGCGCTTCCACAGCCCCTTCTCCCGCGAGGCGGTCCAGAACACCGCGCCGAGCGTGGCGGCAATCAGGCCGAAGACGACGATGTCGTTCTGGATCAGGGCGGTGCTGGCTTCGTTCATGCGGTATCCGGACGCGGTGCGGAAACGACGCGGGGCCGGCAATGCCGGCCCCGCGCGAAGGTCTTACTCGCCGATGTGCTGCTTGAGCCAGGCGTTGACCGTGTCATGCCACAGGATCGAGTTCTGCGGCTTGAGCACCCAGTGGTTCTCGTCCGGGAAATACAGGAACTTCGATTCCACGCCCTTGCGCTGCGCGGCGGTGAACGCGGCCAGGCCCTGCTCCACCGGAATGCGGAAGTCCTGCTGGCCGTGGATGACCAGGATCGGCTTGTTCCAGTTGGCGACGTGGTTGACCGGGTTGAACTTCTCGTACTTCTCGGCGTTGTTCCAGGGCGTGCCGCCGTTCTCCCACTCGCTGAACCACAGCTCCTCGGTGCTGTAGCCCATCATGCGGTTGTCGAACACGCCGTCATGGTCGACCAGGCACTTCCACGGCTCGTTCCAGTTGCCGGCGATCCAGTAGGTCATGAAGCCGCCGTAGCTGGCGCCGAGCGCGCAGGCCTTGTCGCCGTTGAGGAAGCCGTACTGCTGCTGCGCCGCGGCCCAGCCCTTCTGCAGGTCTTCCAGCGGGCGGTCGCCCCAGTGCTGGCTGATCGCATCGGTGAACGCCTGGCCGTAGCCGGTGGAACCGTGGAAGTCGATCATCACCACCGCGTAGCCCTGGCCCGCGTAGGTCTGCGGGTTCCAGCGGTAGCTCCAGCCGTTGCCGAAGCTGCCCTGCGGGCCGCCGTGGATCAGGAACGCCACCGGGTACTTCTTGCCCGGCTGGTAGTTGTACGGCTTGACCACGTAACCGTGCACGGTCTCGTTGTTCCAGCCCTTGAACTGGAACTGCTCGAAGTCACCGAACTGCACGTCCGGCAGCGTCTCGCTGGCGCTGGCGGTGATCGCGCGCAGGTTCTGCGCGGCGGTGTCGGCCACGAAGATCTGGTCGCCGCTCTTGAGCGAGTTGCGGGTGAAGGCCAGGGTCGGGCCGGCCAGCACCGGCGAGCCGACGCTGCCCTCGCCCACCAGCTTGGTCGCCTTGCCGCTGGCGATGTCGATCTGGAACAGCGGGTGTTCGCCGAGTTCGTCGGCACCGGTGAGGATGGACTTGCCGTCCGCGCTCAGCACGATCTCGCCGGCCGAGCGGTCCCAATCGGCGGCGATCTCGCGCGTCTTGCCGCTGGCCAGGTCCATCGCCATCAGCGCGAAGCGGTCGGCCTCGAAGCCCGGGCGCTTCATCGCGCGGTAGTACAGGGTCTTGCCGTCGGCGCTGAACACCGGGCCGGCATCCCACGCGGGGTTGGCCTTGGTCAGGTTCACCGCGGCCTTGCTGCCGGCAGCATCGAGCTTGTACAGGTCGAAGTTGGTCGACCACGGCTCCTCGCGGCCGGCCACGCGGATGCTGGCCACGACGGTCTTGCCGTCCGGTGCCCACTCGTAGTCGTCGTTGCCGCCGAACGGCTTGGAGGGCGCGTCGCCGGGAATCTTCGCGCTGATCGCGGTGGCGGTGGTGGCCTTGGCGTCACCCTTGGGCAGCGGGGCCACGAACAGGGTGTTGCGGCGGCCGTCGTTCCAGGTGTCCCAGTGGCGCACGAACAGCGAATCGAACACCTTGCCGGTGGCCTTGGAGGCTTCCGCGGCGTCGAGCTTCTTCTTGGTGCAGGCCAGGTCCGAGACGCAGTCCTGGAACACGCCGGCGCTGAACACGATGCGCTCGCCCTGCGGGGAGAGCTTGAAGCTGTCCACGTCCACGGCGAAGTCGGTCAGCTGGCGCGGCGTGCCGCCTTCGGCCGGCATCGCGTACAGCTGCTGGCTGCCGTTCTTGGCGCTGAGGAAGTACAGGGTCTGGCCGTCATGCGAGAAGGCCGGCGAATTGACGTTCCAGCCTTCCGGGGTGATCTGCTTCGGCGGGGCCATGTCGCGGGTGCGCAGGTCGCGGCGCCACAGGCTGCTGCTGGCCTTGGTCTTGTTTTCGTCCATCACGCGCTTGGAGAACACCAGCACGCCGCCATCCGGGCTCAGGGTCGGGGCGGAGACGCGATCCAGCGCCACCATGTCGCGGACATCGAAACCGCGCGCGTTGGCCAGCGTGGGCAGGGCGGCCAGCAGGCACAGGGGCAGCAGGGCGTGGCGAAGCTTCATGGACTCTCCTGGAGAGGACGGCAAACCCCCGATGGTAGGGGGCCTGAGCAGCCGGGTGCAAAGGAGGGAAGTCATGCTCCCGGCCACCCACCCGCACCCCTCGTTTCGCCGCAAAAACGAAGGCCGCCCGGAGGCGGCCTTCGTTGCGATGCAGCACGCGCGGGCGTTACGCCTTCTCGCCGCGCTTGCCGGTGCGGTACATCAGCCAGCCGACCAGGGCCAGCACGATCAGGCCGATCCACTGGTTCAGGTGGAAGGCTTCCGGCAGGGCCAGGATGTCGGCGCGCTGCGACACCACGATCGGCACCGCAATCGCGATACCCAGCAGCGCCTCGCCGGTGATCAGGCCGGCCGAGAACAGCACGCCCGGGCGATGCACGCGGTCGCGGGCCTCTTCGTCCTCCGGCTTGACCTTGTGGAAGCGCTCCACCAGGTGCGCCAGCAGGCCACCGAGGAAGATCGGCACCATCAGTTCCAGCGGCAGGTAGATGCCGATCGCCGCGGCCAGCACCGGCACGCGGAAACGCGAGCCGCGCGACTTCAGCCACTCGTCCAGCGCGATCACCACCGCGCCGACCACCGCGCCCAGCGCGATGAACGACCACGGCAGCTGGCCGCCGAACAGGCCGCGCGCGACCGAGGCCATCAGGTTGGCCTGCGGTGCCGCCAGCGAATTCGGATGCGCCGGGGTCGGCGCGCCGATGCCGTACGCGTTGGCCAGCAGGTTCAGCACCGGGGCCATGATCAGCGCGCAGGAGAACGCGCCGATGCCCAGCATCAGCTGCTGCTTCCACGGCGTGGCGCCGACCAGGTAACCGGCCTTGAGGTCCTGCAGGTTGTCGCCACCCACCGCCGCGGCGCAGCACACCACCGCGCCGATCATGATCGCGGCCACCGCGCCCAGCGGCGCGCCGGCGGCGCCCACCGGGTTCAGGCCGCTCTTGCCCAGCAGCAGCACCAGCACCGCCGAGGCGAACAGGATGGTGGAGATGGTGATGCCCGAGACCGGGTTGTTCGACGAGCCGATCAGGCCGGCCAGGTAGCCGGACACCGACACGAACAGGAAGCCGGCGGCGATCATGATGACCGTCATCGGGATGGAGACGTGCCACTGCTGCACGATGGCCTGGTACAGGCCCAGCAGCGGCAGGGTGAAGGCCACCAGCGCGACGAGCATCCACTTCATCGGCAGGTCGCGCTCGGTCTCGGCGACGACGGTATTGCCGGCGCTCTTGCGCGCGGCGGCAAAGCCGCTCTTGATGCCCGACAGCAGCGACTTGCGCAGCGAGAACAGCGTCCAGATGCCGCCGATCAGCATCGCGCCCACGCCCAGGTAGCGGATCTTCGCGCTCCAGATGGCGTAGGCCGCATCGGCCGAGGAGGCATCGGCGATCGCCGTGGCCAGGCCCGGGTCGCTGCCGCTGAAGAAGGCCTGGTACAGCGGGATGGCGATGTGCCAGGACAGGATCGAGCCGGACACCACCACGATGCCGACGTTCAGGCCGACGATGTAGCCCACGCCCAGCAGCGCCGGCGACAGGTTGGTGCCGATGAACGCGGTCACCTTCGAGCTGCCGACATAGGCCGACTGCACCCAGGTATCCGGGATCAGGCGCAGGCCGCTGGCGGCCGAGAGCTTGACCAGCGCGCCGATGGCGCCGGAGACGGCCAGGATCTTCAGGCCCGGGCCGGGGTTTTCACCGGCCTTGAGCACTTCGGCCGCGGCCTTGCCCTCGGGGAAGGGCAGCGGGTCCTCGACGATCATCGAGCGCCGCAGCGGCACCGAGAACAGCACGCCCAGCAGGCCGCCCAGGCCGGCGATGCCCAGCACCCACCAGTACTTGAAGTCCGGCCAGTAGCCCATGATCACCAGCGCGGGGATGGTGAAAATGACGCCGGCGGCGATCGACGAGCCGGCCGAGGCGCCGGTCTGGACGATGTTGTTCTCCAGGATCGTGCCGCCGCCGAGCAGGCGCAGCACGCCCATCGAGACGACCGCGGCCGGGATGGCGGTGGCGATGGTCAGGCCGGCGAACAGGCCGAGATAGGCGTTGGCGGCCGAAAGCACCATGGCCAGGACAATGGCCAGCACCACGGCACGGAAGGTGAGCTGGCGCGGCTGTGCGGCTTGGCTCATGGAAACCCCCTGGGTAAGGAATGACAAAAAATCCGGGCCACGCTAGCCGCTGGCCGATTTCCTGTCCAGTTGCAGGCGAAACCTTGAAGCGGGCTGCCCCGGCCGACACGGTGCGCCGGCCGGGCGGCCAGACCCGGCAAACCCGCCGCGCACGGGCCTTCTATACTCCCGGCCTTTCGCCCGCCGCCCGACTGCATGACCGCCACTGCCGCCGCCCTGCCCCGCTCCGACGATTTCCTCGGCCATCCCAAGGGCGTCTACGTCTGTTTCTTCACCGAGATGTGGGAGCGCTTCTCCTTCTACGGCATGAAGGCGCTGCTGCTGCTCTACCTCACCAAGCACCACCTGTTCGGCGACCGCGCCGGCCTGGACCTGCTCGGCGCCTACGGCGGGCTGGTGTACTGCATGCCGGTGATCGGCGGCCTGCTCGCCGACCGCTGGCTGGGCATGCGCAAGGCGGTGACCTTCGGCAGCCTGCTGCTGGTGCTCGGCCACGTCGGCATGGCGGTGGAAGGCCATGCCGCCACGCGCGTGGCCGGGGCGGTGGTGCGCGACGAGGGCGCGCTGTCGGTCACCTACCTCTCGCTGGCGCTGATCATCGCCGGCGTCGGCTTCATGAAGCCGAACATCTCCACCATCGTCGGGCGGCTGTATGCCGAGAACGACCCGCGCCGCGATTCGGGCTTCTCGCTGTTCTATGCCGGCATCAACCTCGGCGCGCTGTTCGCTTCGCTGGTGTGCGGCTTCCTCGGCGAGGCCTACGGCTGGAAGTACGGCTTCGGCGCGGCCGGCATCGGCATGCTGCTGGGCCTGGCGATGTTCCTGTGGGGCCAGAAGTACCTGCACGGCCATGCCGAACCGCCGGCCCCGGCGACGCTGCGCGAGCGCGTGTTCGGCCTGCCGCGCGAATGGCTGATCTATGGCGGCGCGGTGCTGTCGGTGTTCCCGATCGCCGCGCTGATGTGGGCCGCCGCCAACGGCGTGGCTTCCATCGGCGGTGAAATCAGCCTGGCACTGGTGCTCATGCTGGTGGTGCTCGGTGGCGTGCTGCTGTGGTTCGCCTGGTTCACCGGCGCCCGCTGCACGCCCGCGCAGCGCGGGCAGATGTGGGCGCTGCTGGCGCTGATCTTCATGGCACTGGTGTTCTTCACCCTCTACGAGCAGACCTATGGTTCGTGGGTCACCTTCACCGACCGCCTGCTGACCAAGGACATCGCGCCGAGCCTGGTGATCCGCGACGGCACGCCGCTGCCGTGGTCGATCGCCTCGCTGCTGCTGGCCCCGCTGGGCTTCGCGGTGGCCGCCACGATGTCCGACCGCCATGCCGCCTCGCGCGCGCCGCGCGTGCTGTTCGTGGGCGTCACCGCGCTGATGCTGGTGTTCCTGGTGCGCGATTGCATCGTGCTGCCGCAGACCGCCGGCTCGCTCACCTATCTCGGCGCGCTGTTCCTGGTGCTGCTGGCCCCGCTGTTCGCCGCGCTGTGGGCATGGCTGGATCGTCGCCGCGCCGATCCCTCCAAGCCGTTCAAGTCGGCCCTGGGACTGATCTTCGCCGGGCTGTCGTTCGTGCCGTTGGCGCTGGCGGCGCAGCAGGTAGGCGCGACCGGCGCGATCGCCAGCGTCTGGTGGCTGGTGCTGGCCTACCTGGTGCTGGAAATCGGCGAGATGTGCCTGGCCCCGGTGGGGCTGTCGGCGGTGACGCAGCTGGCGGTGCCGCGCGTGGTCAGCCTGATGATGGGCACCTGGTTCCTCGCCACCGCGTTTTCCGAGGCGTTGGCCGCGCTGTTCGGCAAGCTCGCCGCCATCGACGTGCCCGAGGATGGGCAGATGGATCTGGTGCAGGCCTCGGCCAGCTACGCGCACCTGTTCTGGCTGATGATGTGGATCGGCCTGGCGTGCGGGGTGATCGCGATGCTGTGCGCGCCGTTGCTGCGGCGCGCGATGCACGGGGTTCGTTGACCGATAGGGTGCGCCGCGACCGGCGGATGCACGGTCGCGGCGCAAGCCGCTTTTACGGGGAAGCAGGTGCCGCCTTCGCCGGCTGCCCACCCAGCGACTTCGACAGGAATGCCAGCAGCTGCGTGTAGTACTCGCGCTGGTGCTCCGGGGTGTAGAAGCCGTGGCCTTCGGTCGGGTAGTACAGCGTCTGAACCGGCACGCCGGCCTTGCGCAGGGACGCTTCCATCTTGCGGGTGTGTTCGATCGGCGCGCGCTCGTCTTCGCCGCCGGCGGCGAGGAACACCGGTACCTTGATCTGCGCGGCCAGGTTCACCGGGGACACCTTCGACAGCTGGGCCGGGTCGCCGACCCACTCGCGCAGGTAGGTTTCACCGCGCAGGGTTTCGCGCACGTCGCCGCCGGAGAACATCATCGGCAGGTCGTACACGCCCACGTAGCCGGCCGCGCACTTGTACAGCGAAGGCTCCTTCGCCACGCCCATGAGCGCGGCATAGCCGCCATAGCTCGCACCGTAGATGCAGATCCGGTTCGCGTCCGCGTAGCCCTGCTGGATCGCCCAGCGCGTGGCGTCGGTGACGTCGTCCTGCATCGTGCCGCCCCACTGCTGCGAGCCCGCCTCCTCGAACGCGCGCCCGTAGTTGCCCGAGCCGCGGAAGTTCACCTGCAGCACCGCGTAGCCGGCGTTGGCGAGCATCTGCGCCTCGCCATCGAACGCCCAGCCATCGAAGACGCCGAACGGGCCGCCATGCGGCATGACCACCATCGGCAGCGCCTTGCCCTGGCTGCCGGCGGGCCGGGTGAGGTAGCCATGCAACGCCAGGCCGTCGCGCGCCTTCAGCGTGATCGGCTCGGCCTGCGCCATCTTCGCCGGGTCGAACCAGTCGCGGCGCCCGACCACGTGCTCGGCTTTCTTCGCCGCCTTGTCGAACAGGTAGAAGTCGCCCGGGTTACGGTCGGTCCAGCTCTGCACCAGCAGCAGGTTGCCGGCCTTGTCGGTGGAAGTGACATGCACGGCGCTGCCGAAGGCGGCTTCCAGGCTGTGGTACAGGCGCGCGTCGGCGCCTTCCGGCTCGAAGAACACCGATTGGGTCTTGTCGCCGGTCACCAGCGCACCCACCGGCACCTGGCTGTTGGGTCGATAGAGGATCGTGCCTGGGTCGGCGACGGCGTCCTGCAGCACGACCTTGCGCGTGTCGGCGGCGATGTCCCAGGCCACGATGGTATCGGGGCCCTTGCGGTTCTCCACCTCCAGGTAGGCGATGCGGTTGTCCTCGGAGAAACCGACCGGCACCGCCTGGCCGCCCGCCTCGATCTCGCTGTGGATCATGCGCCACTGCGCGCCATCGCCGTCGCGGTAGTACAGCAGCTGGTTGTTGCTGACATCGCTGCCCCAGGCGAAGCGCACCACGCCGGCATTGTCGGTAGCGAACTGGCTGTTGCGTACCGGCGAGCGGGTGATCGGCGCGCGCCGCCCACTCTGCAGGTCGAGGCGCTCGGCACTGGTATAGCGCGCCTCGCCCGGCTCCAGCACGTTGATGACGGCATAACGCTCGTCGGCCGGCAGCAGGTCCACGACCTGGGCGCCGACATAGGCAGTGGTGCGCGCGGCCTTGTGCGCGTCCGTGGCCTTGTTGGCCTTGCCCACGCCGATCAGGATGTCCGGGCTGCCGTCCACGTCCAGCTTGTAGAGCTCGTAGGTCTTCTGCGGCGTATCGAGCAGGCCGGACTTCTTGTTCACATCGAACACCACGCGGCGGTCGCCGGACCAGTCGAACGCGCCGACATGGCCGTTCTTCTCCGGCGTGAACTTGCTCGACACCGCGTTGTCGGCGCGGCGGAGGATCACCAGCACGGTGCGGTCCTCCAGCGGCAGCGTCGCGGCGAGGTATTCGCCCGTGGGGGAGAGCTTGATGTTGGTGAACTTGTCGCGCTTGATGTAGGCGTCGATGTCTACCTGCGCGTGCGCCGCACCGGCCGCGAAGGCCAGCGAGCACAGCAGCGCGAGCGCCGGAATCGAATGCTTCATGGTGAATCCCCTTGGATGGCGAAGAAAGACGGCGGCATCCCCCGATGCCGCCGCCTGGTACTGCTCAGCTGCGGTGTTCGCGGCTCAGGGCTGCGCGCCCGCGGCCTTGGCCGGCTGCCCGCCCAGCGACTTCGACAGGAATGCCAGCAGCTGCGTGTAGTACTCGCGCTGGTGCTCCGGCGTGTAGAAGCCGTGGCCTTCGGTCGGGTAGTACAGCGTCTGCACCGGCACGCCGGCCTTGCGCAGGGACGCTTCCATCTTGCGGGTGTGTTCGATCGGCGCGATCTCGTCTTCGCCACCGGCAGCCAGGAACACCGGCACCTTGATCTGCGCGGCCAGGTTCACCGGCGAGACGTCCGCCAGCGTTTCCGGCTTGCCCATCCATTCGCGCAGCCAGGTTTCGCCGGACAGCGTTTCCTGCGCCGCGCCACGGGCATAGCGCATCGGCAGGTCGTAGATGCCGACATAGCCGGCGGCGCACTTGTACAGGCCCGGCTCCTTCGCCACGCCCATCAGCGCGGCGTAGCCGCCATAGCTGGCGCCATAGATGCATACGCGCGAGGCATCGGCATAGCCCTGCTGGATGGCCCAGCGGGTGGCGTCGGTCACGTCGTCCTGCATCGCCTTGCCCCACTGCTGCGCGCCGGCCTCCTCGAACGCGCGACCGTAGTTGCCCGAGCCGCGGTAGTTGACCTGCAGCACCGCATAACCAGCGGCAGCCAACATCTGTGCGTCATTGTCGAAGCGCCACGCGTCGTGGACGCCGAACGGGCCACCATGCGGCATCACCACCATCGGCAGCGCCTTGCCCTGGCTGCCGCGCGGGCGGGTGATGTAGCCATGCAGCGCCAGGCCGTCGCGCGCTTTCAGCGTGATCGGCTCGACCTGCGCGGTCTTGTCCGGGTCGAACCAGGCCTTGCGGCTGGCGACGTGGCTGGCCTTCTTGGCCGCCTTGTCGAACAGGTAGAAATCACCCGGGTTGCCGTCGGTCCAGCTCTGCACGAGCAACAGGTTGCCGGTCTTGTCGGTGGAGGTGATCAGCACGGCGCTGCCGAAGGCGGCTTCCAGGCTGTGATACAGGCGCGCGTCGGCGCCTTCCGGCTCGAAGAACACCGTCTTGGTTTTTTCGCCCGTCACCAGTGCGCCGACCGGCACCTGGCTGTTGGGTCGATAGAGAATCGTGCCCGGGTCGGAGACGGCATCCTGCAGCACCACCTTGCGGGTATTGGCCGCAATGTCCCACGCCACGATGGCGTTCGGGCCCTGGCGATTCTCCACCTCCAGGTAGGCAACGCGGTTGTCCTCGGAGAAGCCGATCGGCCATTCGATCGTGCCGGCCTGGCCTTCGTCATGGACCATGCGCCACTCGCTGCCATCGCCGTCACGGTAGTACAGCTTGTTGGCGTTGTCCGAAGCAGAGCCCCAGGCAAAGCGCACCACGCCGGCATTGTCCGTCGCGAAGCGGCTATTGCGCACCGGAGACTTCACCAGCGGGAAACGGCCGCCCGTGGTGGTGTCGAGCCGCTCGGCGCTGGTGAAGCGCGCTTCGCCCGCGCCCCACACGTTGATCACGATGTTGCGCTCGTCGTTGGGCAGCAGGTCGACGACACTGGCGCCGACCAGCTCCGCCTTGCGCGTCTGGATGCGCGTGCCCAGGCCGCTGCCTTCGGCGCGGTAGCCGATCAGGATCTGCGGCTTGTTGCCGTCGGCATCGATGGCATACAGCTCGCCGGTCGCCTGCGGTTCCTCGAGCAGGCCGTCCTTCTCGCCGATCGCAATGACCACGCGCTTGTCGCTGGACCAGGCGAAATCCTGCACGTGTGAGTTCTGCCCCAGGCCGAACTTGGCGGTCATCGCATTGTCCGAGCGGCGCAGGATCGCCAGCATCGTGCGGTCCTCCAGCGGCACGGTGGCGGCGATGTACTCGCCGGTCGGCGAGAGCTTGATGTCGGTGAACTGGTCCCGCTTGATGTAGGCGTCCACGTCGACCTGGGCGCTGGCAGCACCCGACACGGCGAGCAGGAGCGCTGCGCCGAGATTCCACTTCTTCATTCGATCCCCCGGATCGTGGCTGTTACCCGCCAGCTTCCGCCGGCACCCTCCCCCGCCTCCTGGCGTGGCCGGTGAACGCTAGCAAGTCGCCGATCCGCCGCCAAGCGGCGAACTGCGATTGCGCTCACAGCCACGACGGGACGCGGTCGCCGCGCCGGCGCGTCAGTCCAGCTCGGAAAGGTCGCCCTCGGCCAGCCGCCACCGGCGCGTCACCCCGATCGCGTCCAGGAAGGCGCGGTCGTGGCTGGCCACCACCAACGCCCCCTGGTAGCCGCGCAGCGCCTGCTCCAGCTGCGACACGGTATCCAGGTCGAGGTTGTTGGTCGGCTCGTCCAGCAGCAACAGCTGGGGCGCCGGCTCGGCGTGCAGCACGCACAGCAGCACCGCGCGCAGCCGTTCGCCGCCGGACAAGGCCTCCAGCGGCAGGTTCGCGCGGTCGCCGCGAAAGCCCAGCCCGGCCAGCAGCCGCGCGCGTTCGGCCTCCGGCAGGCCCGGCGCGGCCTCGGCGAAGTGGCGCGCGACGCTGCGCCCCGGCTCGGGCAGTTCCAGCCGCTGCGACAGCCACGCGATACGGCCCGGCCCGCGCCGCACGCTGCCCGCCTCGGGCAGCACGTCGCCGGCGATCAACCGCAGCAGCGTCGTCTTGCCAACGCCATTGCCGCCCAGCAGCGCGATGCGTTCCGGGCCGCGGATCGTCAGCTTCACGCCCTGCGTCCCGAACAGCGCGCGGCCGTCGCGCTGCACGCGCAGGCCTTCGCCATGGAACAGCACGCGCTCGCCGGGCACGCGCGTGGCGGGCAGCGGCAGGTTCAGCGGGCTGGACGCCTCCAGCGCCTGCGCCGCGTCGCGCAGCTGCGCGCGGGCCTGGGCCAGGCGGTCGGCATGCACGTCGTCGGCCTTGCCGGCCGAGACCTGCGCCGCCCGCGCGCGCTTGCCGGCCACCAGCCGCGGCAGGCCGGCATCGACCACCCCGCGTTCGGCGCGGCCACTGCGGCGCTCGGCGCGTTCGCGTGCCTGCTGCCGCGCGTGCTGCTGCCGGCGTACTTCGCCGCGCAGTTGTCGCACGCGTTGTTCGGCGGCCTCCTGATCGGCTTCCACGGCCTCGCGATAGAAGCCCCAGCCGCCGCCATGCAGCTGCAGGCGGTCGGCATGCAGTTCGGCGATCTGGTCCATGCCTTCCAGCAATTCGCGATCATGGCTGGCCACCAGCACGCAGCCCGGCCAGCTGGCCAGCACCTCGCGCAGGCGCTGGCGGGCGGCGTGGTCGAGATGGTTGCTGGGCTCGTCGAGCAGCAGCACGTCCGGGCGCTGCAACAGCCGCGCCGCCAGCGCCAGCGACATCGCCTCGCCCCCGCTGAGCGTGGACAACGGGCGCTGCAGCGACAGCCCGTCCAGGCCAAGCTGGCCCAGCAGCTGGGCAACGCGCTCGCGTAGGTCCCAGTCGCCATCCACCGCGTCGAATGCCTCCGGCGTGGCGTCGCCGGCCAGCACGGCCTCCAGCGCGCGCAGCTTCGCCGCCACGCCGAGGACGTCGGCCACCTGTGCGTGTGGAGCGAGCACGAGCTGCTGCGGCAGGTAGGCCACACGGCCATGCAGTTCGATGCGGCCTGCGGCGGGCGACAACTCGCCGGCGAGAAGGCGCAGCAGCGTGCTCTTGCCGGCGCCGTTCGGCGCCACGAGCCCGGTGCGCGCGGCGCCGAGGGTGAAGGAAAGATCGTCGAGGACGGGCGTGCCGTCCGGCCAGGCAAAGCTCAGGTGCGATACGCGGATGGGCGCAGGGGACATGGGGATTCTCCGTGGGATGCGGCACGCGCGGCAGGGCCGGCGCGGCGGAAACCGATGCGCGCGCCAGCCGGTCACGGCTGCGCGGTCGCGCGGTTCTACGGGGAATCAGGGCTCACACGTCCGAAGGATCTCCTGTCGAGGTCGCTACTCTAGCGCGGCCTGGCTGAAGCGCGGCGGATACCGGTCACGCACCCGCGGGCAGCACCAATGCGGCACACAGGCCACCGCCCTCGCGGTTGGCCAGCTGCAGTTCGCCGCCGAGCGCCTGCGCCAGCTGCTGGGCGATGGCCAGCCCCAGCCCGGTACCACCGCTCTCGCGACCGCGCGAGGGCTCCAGCCGATGGAAAGGCTGCAGCACCGCGGCCAACGCCTCCTCGGGAATGCCGGGGCCGCGATCAAGCACTTCGATCCGCACGCGACCGTCCGCCTGCCGGTGCAGCGCCGCCTCGGCACTGCCCGCGTAGGCGAGCGCGTTGTCGACCAGGTTCTGCACCACGCGCCGCAGCACGTGCGGGTGCGTCGGCAACGCCACCGCCTCGGTGCGGCCCCGTTGCACGGCGCGGCCCATGTCCTGGTAATCGTCCACCACGCTGCCGAGGAACGATTGCAGGTCCACGCGCACCGCCGGCCCCAGCGCGACATGCGCGCTGCGCGCGTAGTTCACGCCTTCGCGCACGAGCTGGCCGAGCTGGGTGACGTCGTCGAGCAGGCGCGCCTGCGTCGGGCTGTCGTCCATGCTTTCCACGCGCAGGCGCAGGCGGGTGATCGGGGTCTGCAGGTCGTGCGAGATCGCCGCGAGGATCTGCATGCGCTCGGCCACATGCGCGGCGATGCGCGCCTGCAGCGCGTTGAGCGCACTGGCTGCCTGGGCGACTTCGCGCGGCCCGTCCTGCGGCAGCGGCGGCGAAGGCCGCGCCGGGTCGAGCCGCCCCGCGGCATCGGCCAGTTGCGCCAGCGGCCGCGTGACCGCGCGCACCGCCAGCCACGCGCAGGCGATCAACAGCAGCACCTGCAGCGCCAGCACCCAAGGCAGCCAGCGCGCCAACGGCAGCAGCGAGGGCGTGACCTCGATCGTGAGCGGCTGGCCGTCGGCCAGCGTCAGCTCGATTTCATAGCGCTCCGGCGCGGCGGATACCGCGCGCGGCCGCAGCGCGTAACGGTGGCCCAACGCGTTGTCGACCAGCGCGGTGACCTGCCGCGCACGCTCGCTCGCCAACGCGGTACCGGGCTGCGCGGGACGCAGCAGGTAGCGATAGGTGCGCCGCTCCAGCCGCGGCAGCCAGGCCTGCCGCTCGGCCGGCGACAACCGCTCCAGCAGCGCCACGCTCAACGGCACATCCTGTTCCATGCCGCTGAGCATCATGCCGCGCGTGGCGAGGTCGCGTTCGTGCAGCAGCAGGCCGAACGACAGCGCATGCGCCAGCAGCAGCCCGCCGGCCAGCAGCAGCACCAGCCGCGTGCCCAGCGAACGCGGCCACGGGATGCGCAGGCTCACGCCGGATCCCCGATCAACGTGACCGGCTGGCAGAACACGTAGCCTTCGCTGCGCACGGTCTTGATGTAGGCCTGCTCGCGCGCCGCATCGCCCAGGCGCTGGCGCAGGCGGCTGACCAGCAGGTCGATGGAGCGGTCGAACAGTTCGGCATCGCGGCCCTGCGTGAGGTTGAGCAGCTGGTCGCGGCTGAGCACGCGCTGCGGGTGGTCGACGAACACGCGCAGCAGGCGGAACTCGGCGGCGCTGAGCGGATAGGCGGTGTCCTGCGCATCGAGCAGGTGGCGCGCGGTGGTATCCAGGCGCCAGTCGCCGAAGCCGATCAGCCGCGCCGCTTCGCTCACCTGCAGGTTCGGCGGCAGCATGCGGGTGCGGCGGATCACCGCGTTGATCCGCGCCAGCAGCTCGCGCGGCGAGAACGGCTTGACGAGGTAATCGTCGGCGCCCATCTCCAGGCCGATGATGCGGTCGGTCTCGTCGTCGCGCGCGGTGAGCATCACCACCGGCACCGCGCGGTGCTTGCCCGCGCGCAGGTTGCGGCACAGCGTCAGGCCATCCTCGCCGGGCATCATCACGTCCAGCACGACCAGGTCCACGTCGCTGGTGTCCAGGGCCGCCTTCATCTCGCGGCCGTCGGCGGCCAGGCTCACGCGCAGGCCGTTCTTGCGCAGGTAGTCGCCGACCAGCTGGCGGATGTCGCGATCGTCATCGACGACGAGGATGTGGTCGGCGTGGGACATCTGGCTCTCCGGGGACAGGGGGACGCGGCGTGGCGCGATGGTAGCGTCTTGCGCGAAGGTGGATTGTGCGCTCAGCCACCATCGAAGCCGGGCGCGCGCTCGGCGGGCTTCAACCCGGCGGCTTCGAGGATGGTGTCGGCCACCTCGTTCGGTGCGGACAGCGGCGAGACATGGCTCGACGCCACCGAACGCCATTGCGCGCCGATGCGCTGCGCGGTGGCCACCTGCAACGCGGGCGTGAGCATGCGGTCATCGCGCGACACCACGTACCAGCTCGGGCGCGTACGCCATGCCGCCACGTCCACCGGCTCGGAAAGCGCGGCCGCCTTCAGCGGCAACTGGTGCGCCACGACCTCGGCGATGCGCGCGGGCATCAGGTCCTGGGCGAAGTCTTCGGCCACGGTGTCGGGCGACAGCGAGAGGAAGCCGTCCTTCGCCACCAGCTGCTGCAGCCCGGGCGCAACCGCGAAGTGCTCGCCCTGCTGCGCGGACGTCTGGCCGACATCGGGCGCGAAGGCGGCGACGTAGACGAGTGATTCGACCTTCGGGTCGGCGCCCGCCTCGGTGATCACCGTGCCGCCCCACGAATGGCCGACCAGCACCACCTTGCCCGGCGCGGCGTCGATGGCGCGGCGGGTGGCGGCGACGTCGTCGGCCAGCGAGGTCAGCGGGTTGTCCACTTTCACGACCGGCACGCCGCGACGCTGCAGGCGCATGGCGACGGCATCCCAGCTCGATGCATCGGCGAAGGCGCCATGCACCAGCACGACGGTAGGCGGCGTGGCGCCCTCGGCGGCGGACGCGATGGCGGGAAAGACGGTGGCGGCCAGCAGGCCGGCCAGGGCAACGGTACGCAACATGTCGTGGACTCCTCGGGTTGGGAGGTCCATTGCAGCGTCGCGCTGTATCGGGCCGTTGTCGGGTGGCCGGCGAAATGTATGCGGGCCGCGCGTGCGGGCCGCTGGATACGTTCGGATACAAACCCGCGGCCGCTTTGTATCGGTCTGTATCCGGCGGCCCAGGGGTGCGGCTCGCTGACAAAAGCCGGGGTGACGGGACACGGGCGGGATACGCCCGGGGCGTGCAATGCACCCACCGCCGGACGACACCGCCGGCACCGCCCCTTCCCGACAGGAGTACGAGCATGTCCAGCCTCTTCCGCCGCACCCCCATGCGCCTGGCCACCCTGCTGCTGGCTGCCCAGCCCTTGCTGGCCGGCATCGCCAGCGCCGCCACGCCGCCCGCGCCGCTGGTCGCCGACCAGCACGTCGTCGCCGGCGACCTGGACATCGGCTACGCCGATCTCGGCCCGAAGACGGGCGAAGTGGTGATCCTGCTGCACGGCTGGCCCTACGACATCAACAGCTACGCCGAGGTCGCGCCGAAGCTGGCCGCGCAGGGTTACCGGGTGATCGTGCCGCACCTGCGCGGCTACGGCAGCACGCGCTTCCTCTCGCCCGACACGCCGCGCAATGGCGAGCCGGCCGCACTGGCCTCCGACGTCATCGCGCTGATGGATGCACTGCACATCCAGCGCGCCACGCTGGCCGGCTTCGACTGGGGTGCGCGCTCGGCCGACATCGTCGCCGCGCTGTGGCCGCAGCGGGTCAAGGCGCTGGTGTCGGTGAGCGGCTATCTGATCAGCAGCCAGGACGCCGGCCGCAAGCCGCTGCCGCCCTCGGCCGAACTGCAGTGGTGGTACCAGTACTACTTCGCCACCGACCGCGGCCGCGACGGCTACGCGCAGTACACGCATGATTTCGCGCGGCAGATCTGGCAGCTGGCCTCGCCGCAGTGGAAGTTCGACGACGCCACCTTCGCCCGCAGCGCCGCGGCGCTGGACAACCCCGACCAGGTCGCCATCACGATCCACAACTACCGCTGGCGGCTGGGCCTGGCGCAGGGCGAGCCGAAGTACGCCGCGCTGGAGCAGCGCCTGGCGCAGCTGCCGGCCATCACCGTGCCGACCATCACCCTGGAAGGCGATGCCAACGGCGCGCCGCATCCGCAGCCGGAAGCCTACGCGGCGAAGTTCACCGGCAAGTACGAGCACCGCACGCTGCAAGGCGGCATCGGCCACAACCCGCCGCAGGAAGCGCCGGCCGCCTTCGCCCAGGCGGTCATCGACGCCACCCGCCTGTAACCGGAGCGCCACGATGAAGCCGATCTTCCTGTTCGCGCTGCTGCTGGCCGGTGTCGCCACCGCGCTGGGCATCGCCTTCCTGGCCCGCGCCGATGATGCCGGTCCTGCCGCCCCGATCTACGGCGTGACGCTGCCGCAGGGTTACCGGCAGTGGGAACTGATCGCCCCGGCCGAGGAAGCCGCCCCGCTCGACGAACTGCGCGTGGTGCTCGGCAACCCGGTGGCGGTGCGCGCATTCCGCGACAACATCCGCCCGTTCCCGGACGGCGCGGTGCTGGTGAAGCTGGCCTGGAAGCGCGCGCCGTCCGCCGACTTCGCCACCGCCACGGTGCCCGGCGCCGCCACCACGGTGCAGGTGATGGAGAAGGACTCCGCGCGCTACGCCGCCACCGGCGGCTGGGGCTACGGCCGCTTCATCGATGGCCAGCCCGCCGACGAAGCCCAGCACCGCACCTGCCATGCCTGCCACGCCGCGCGCGTGAAGCAACGCGACTACGTGTTCACCCGCTACGCGCCGTGACCCCCACGGCGCACCTCAACCCCCAGGAGTTCCCCATGCAATCCGTCGATAAAGTGCTGTACACCGGAAAGACCCACGTCGTCGGCGGCCGCGAAGGCCATGCCCGCAGCGACGACGGCCAACTCGACGTCACGCTCTCCCCGCCGGGCAGTGGCCGTCCCGGCACCAATCCCGAGCAGCTGTTCGCCGCCGGCTGGTCGGCCTGTTTCGAAGGCGCGATGAAGAAGGCCGCGCGCGGCTTGCAGATCGCGCTGCCGGCAGGCACCGCCATCGATGCGGAGATCGACCTCGGCCTGGCCGGCGAGGACTTCCAGCTGCAGGCGCGGCTCACCGTGTCGCTGCCCGGCCTGCCGCGCGAACAGGCGCAGGCGCTGGTCGAACAGGCGCATCGCACCTGCCCGTATTCGCGGGCGACGCGCGGCAACATCGGCGTGCGCATCGACGTCGTCTAACCCGGAGGCATCGACATGCTCGCCTACGCCCTGGCCCTCGTCGCTGGCATGGCCACCCTGCTCTCCCCGTGCATCCTGCCGGTGTTGCCGATCGTGCTGGCCACCACCGCAGGGCGCGGCCGCGCCACGCCGCTGTGGATCATCACCGGCTTCGTGCTGAGCTTCGCGGCGGGCGGCTGGCTGATCGGCGCGCTGTCGGCCTCTTCCGGCGCGCTGCAGGGCGCCATCCGCGATGCCTCCATCGGCGTGCTGTTGCTGGCCGCGCTCTCGTGCTTCTGGCCGGCGCCGTTCGAGGCGCTGGTCGCGAAGCTGCAGGCCTGGCGCGGCCCGCGCGATGCCGCGCACCTGCCCGGCGGTGCGCTCGGTGGGCTGCTGGTCGGCGCCTCGCTCGGCCTGGCGTGGACGCCCTGCGCCGGCCCGGTGCTCGCCTCGGTGCTGGCGCTGGCCGCCAGCGCCCAGGCACCCGGAAAGGCCACCGCGTTGCTGGGCGTGTACGCCCTCGGCGCGGGCCTGCCGATGTTGCTCATCGCCTATGGCGGGCAATGGGTGGATGCCCGCCTCTCCGTGCTGCAACGCCATACCACGCTGTTCCGCCGCGGCTTCGGCGCGCTCGCCCTCGGCGTGGCGCTGCTGCAGCTGTTCCAGTACGACGTGTTCGTGTCGGCCTGGGCGACGCAATGGCTTCCCTCCTCCTCGCAAGGACTCTGATCATGCGCAAGCTCGTTCCCGCCCTCACCCTGCTGGCCGCCTGCGTGTTCGCCAGCGCCTGCTCGCCGCAGGTGCAGGCCGACCCGGTCGAACCCAGCCACACCGCGCCCGCGCCGATGGCGCCGGATTTCCAGGGCATCGGCCAGTGGTTCAACTCGGCCCCGCTCTCGTTGCCACGGCTGCGCGGCAAGGTGGTGCTGGTGGAGTTCTGGACCTACTCGTGCATCAACTGCATCCACGTGCTGCCGCATGTGAAGCAGTGGCACGCCGACTACCACGACCAGGGCCTGGTGGTGGTGGGCGTGCACACGCCCGAATACGCCTACGAAAAGCAGGCCCACAACCTGCAAGCCGCGGTACAGCGCTTCGGCATCACCTATCCGGTGGCGCAGGACAATGACTACCGGACCTGGAACGCCTACGGCAACCAGTACTGGCCGGCGCTTTACCTCATCGATGCGGATGGCCGCATCGTCTACCAGCACTTCGGCGAAGGCGGCTACGCCCAGACCGAAGCGAAGATCCGCCAACTGCTGGCCGCGCGGCGCGATGACGCGCCGGCGTCCCGCGCCCGTTGATTCCCGAGGAGTAATCCCATGTCATCGAGATGGTTCATCACCGGCAGTTCGCGCGGCCTGGGCCGCGCCCTGGCCGAGGCGGTGCTGCAGGCCGGGCACTCGCTCGTCGCCACGGCGCGCGACCCGGCGCAACTGGCCGACCTGGCCGAACGCTACGGCGGTGCGGTACGCACCGTGGCGCTGGACGTCACCGACGAGGCGGCCGCGCAACGCGCCGTGCACGCGGCAGCCGAGGCGTTCGGCGGCATCGACGTGCTGGTCAACAACGCCGGCTACGGCAATGTCGACTCGGTGGAAGACACGCCGCTGGCCGACTTCCGCCAGCAGATCGAAACCAACCTGTTCGGCACGATCATCATGACCAAGGCGGTGATCCCGCTGATGCGCGCGCAGCGCAGCGGGCACCTGGTGCAACTCTCGTCGGTGGGTGGGCGCATCGGTGCGCCGGGGCGCGCGCCCTATTCGGCGGCCAAGTGGGGCGTGGAGGGCTTCTCCGAATCGCTCGCGCTGGAGATGGCGCTGATCGGCGTGCACGTCACGATCGTCGAGCCCGGTGGCTTCCGCACCGATTTCGCCGGTGCTTCCACCGAACTGCGCGAGGGGCGCGCCGAGTACGACGCCGTGGTGGGCGCAACGGCGCGCCGCCAGCGTGACTACGATGGCCGCCAGCCCGGCGACCCGGCACGCGCGGCGCAGGCGATCCTGGCACTGGCGGCGATGCCGCAGCCGCCGCTGCGCATCGCGCTGGGCAGCGACGCGGCCGAGGCCATCGAAGCGGCCGACACGCGACGCCTGGAGGAACTGCGGCGTTGGCGTGCGCTCAGCGTTTCGACCGACTTCCCGGCCTAGACGCGCAGCCAGCGCGAGGACGCCGCCACGCCGAGCAGCGCCACCGCCACGCACAGGAACGCGAACACCAGGCTGGAGGCGTGGGCAAGGAAGCCGATCAGCGCCGGCCCGGCGAGCACGCCGGCATACCCCAGCGTGCTCATCGCCGGCACGGCGATGGTTTCCGGCATCGCCCGCTGGTTGCCCGCCAGCGAGAACAGCACCGGCACGATGTTGGCGCAGCCGATGCCGACCAGCGCGTAGCCACACAACGACAGCCACCACGCCGGCACCAGCGTCACCAGCGCGAAGCCCACGCTGGCCAGCAGGCCGCCGGCCAGCACCGCGCGCTGGCGGCCGAGGCGCTGCACCACCCCATCGCCCAGCAGGCGCGCCAGCGTCATGCTCAGCGCGAACACGACGTAGCCGGCGCCCGCGCGCGAGGGTTCGACGCCGCGCACTTCGCTCAGGAATACCGCGCTCCAGTCCAGCATCGAGCCTTCGGCCAGGAACACCACGAACGCCAACACGCCCAGGAACAACACGAAGCCGTGCGGCCACGCCAGCAAGGGGCCTTCGTGATCGATGCGCTCGCGATGCCAGTGCGGCACGGAGAACACCGCCAGCCCGCACAGCGCGACCACCGCGCCGCCCGCGGCCCACAACGGCGGCACCGCGACGGCCAGCAACGCGGTCATCACCGCCGCGCCGCAGAACCCGCCAATGCTGTAGAACGCGTGGAAGCCGGACATCATCGCCCGGCCGGCCGCGCGCTCCACCGCCACCGCCTGCAGGTTCATCGCGCAGTCCATCGCACCGACACCGGCGCCGAACACGAACAGCACGGCGCCGAGCCACAGCGGCGAACCGGCCAGCGCGAGCAGCGGCAACGTGGCGCACATCACCGCCAGCGACGCGAGCATCACCTTGCGGCAGCCCTGCCGCGCCGCCAGCGCACCGGCCGCCGGCATCGCCAACAACGAACCGGCGCCCAGGCACAGCAGCACCAGGCCGAGCATCGCCTCGTCCAAGCCCGCGCGGGATTTGGCGAACGGCACGATCGGCGCCCACACGGAGACGGCGAAGCCGGGCATGAAGAAGGCGGCACGCGTGGCGTGCTGTTCGGCGCGGGGGGTGGAGATTCCGCTCATTCGCCCAGCACCTGCGCAATCAACCGCGTCAACAGCGCACGCACTGCTTCGGGCGACTGGTCCGGGTCACGCACCGCGCGCATCGCCAGCCCCTCCACCATTACGCGCAGCACCAGCGTGCGGGCGTCCAGTGCGGTTTCGTCGATCTTCGCGCCACGCGCCACGTCGTGCTGGCGCAACCAGTCGCGCACGATGGCGGTGGTGAGCTTGTCCTGCCGGCGCAGCACCTGCGCCACCACCGGATCGCGCTGGGCCTCGGCGGTGATCTCGGCATACAGCGCCACGCTGGCGATGGCGGTGTCGTGCCGGTCCAGCGGCTCCCCGCGGCCCCACATGCGGTAAGTCGCCAGCAGGCCTTCGACCATGTCGTGCGAGAGCGGGGTCTGCGCGATGGACTGCTGGTCGGCGGCAAGCTGCCGTTCGATCAGCGCCAGGATCATCGCGCGCTTGTTTTCGAAGTAGCGGTAGATCAGCCCCTGGCTGATGCCGGCCTCGGCCGCGATCTCGCTGATCGAGGCGGCGTGGAAGCCGTGGGCGATGAAGCAGCGCTGCGCCGCGTCGAGGATGCGTACGCGCTGCGCTTCGGCGCGCGCGCTGGTGGAATCTGGGGGCGTCATTGTCCGTTTGTGGTGTCCATCAAGGAACGATGGTAATGCAACCGCAAAGAGAATGAACGGTCATTTACCTGTCATCCGGGGTGCGCAGACTGCGCCGGCTTTCCACCCTCCCGCCCACGGATCCCATGTCTCTTTCTCTCGCTCGTGTCGCCCTGCGGCCGCAGGTGCTTGCCCTTTCCATCGCCGCGCTGCTGCCCTCGATGGCGGCCGCGGAAGAAGCCAACCCCGCCGATAACGATGCCGCTTCCGGCGCGCGCGATGTCGTCGCGCTGGACCAGGTGGTCGTCACCGCGCAGAAGCGCGAGACCAACCTGCAGGAAACGCCGATCTCGGTATCGGTGGTCGATGCCGAAGCCCTGAAGGACCGCAGCGCGATCTCGCTGGGCAGCCTGGCGGATGGCTCGATCCCCTCGCTGCGCGTCACCCCGTTCGCGACCCGCAGCTCGGCGCTGAACATCGGCATCCGCGGCATCGGCGCCTCCGGCGACGCCAACCAGCCGGCGCGCGATGCCGGCGTGGGCATCTACGTGGACGGCGTGTTCCTGGGCCGCTCGCAGGGCCTGGGCAGCATGCTCTACGACGTGGACCGCATCGAAGTGCTGAAGGGCCCGCAGGGCACCCTGTTCGGCCGCAATACCGAGGGCGGCGCGGTCAGCATCGTCACCAAGGAACCGACCGGCGAATTCGGCGGCAGCGTCAGCGCCGGCGTGTCGAACTACAGCGGCTACAACAGCGCGCTGCACCTGGACCTGCCGAAGGTGGGCGACGTGAGCTTCAAGATCGACGCGGTGCAGGCCAAGCGCGGCGGCACGGTCGACAACCCGATGCAGGGCGAGGAGGACTTCAACAGCTACGACAAGCGCGGCGCTCGCCTCAGCGCGCTGTGGCAGCCGAGCGACAACTTCTCCGCGCTGTATGCCTTCGACCGCTCCTACGACGCGACCACGCCGTACTACACCCAGATCCTGGTGGCCGGCCCGTACCTGAGCCCGCTGCAGAAGGCCGGCGCCAGCGAGGACCGCCGCGACAGCGCCATCCTCGGCGGCCCGCAGCAGGACAACATCGGCCGTACCAGCGGTCACCTGCTCAACCTGTCGTGGACGCTCAACGACAACCTCGAACTGAAGTCGATCAGCTCCTACCGCGAGCTGGAACAGGGCCAGTTCGACATGGGCCTGGTCGATGCGATCTCCGCCTACGGTGGCGCCGGCACCCCGTTCGGCCGCTACAGCCTGGCGCAGGTGTACCAGCACCAGTACAGCCAGGAATTCCAGCTGATCGGCAACACCTCGCAGGTGCAGTACCTGGTCGGCGCGTTCTATTACCACGAGACCGCCGGCGACAACGCGCAGACGCCGAACATGATGGTGTGGGGCCCGGGCGGCAACAGCTACACGCTCAACCCGGCGACCAACCCGCTGAACCTGGACACCGTGCGCATCGACCGCGCGAGCAAGGCGTGGACCGACAGCCTCGGCCTGTTCGGCCAGGCCACTTGGACGCCGGCCGCGCTGGAGAAGCTGCACCTCACCGCCGGCGGCCGTTACACCCAGGATGACAAGAACGGCATCCTCTACATCGTCAACGGCGCCGGCACCGACCTGAGCTTCGACGACAGCTGGAGCCGCTTCGACCCGATGGTCAACATCGCCTATGACCTGGGCGAGAGCGCGATGGTCTACGCCAAGTACAGCACCGGCTTCAAGGCGGGCGGCGCGAACTCTCGCTCCACCACCTACACCGCGTTCGACCCGGAAGAAGTGACCGCCTACGAGCTCGGCTTCAAGTCGCAGTTCTGGGACAACCGCGCGCGCCTGAACCTGGCGCTGTTCGATTCCACCATCTCGCACAAGCAGGTGGATTTCACCCTGCCGTTCGACCCGAACAGCGGCGAGACGCGCACCACGATGGTCACCACCAACGCGCTGGGCGATGCCAAGTCGCGCGGCGCCGAGCTGGAGTTCAGCGTGATGCCGGTGGACAACCTCACCCTGAGCTTCAACCACGCCTACACCGACACCGACGCGCTCACCGCCGTCGACCCGTTCGGCGCCGGCCTGGAAGTCACCGTGCAGCCGCTGCTCGCGCCGAAGAACGCCAGCAGCCTGGCCATCGACTACCTGGTGCCGTTCGCCAACTACTCGGCGCTGAAGTTCCACCTGGATGGCAACTGGTCCGACGGCTTCTACACCAGCGAGTACGACCAGACGCTCACCGACAGCTCGTTCGTGGTCAACGCGCGCATCGCCCTGGTGGACGTTCCGCTGGACGACAAGGGCGCGACGATGAACTTCTCGCTGTGGTCGCGCAACCTGCTCGACGAAGAGCACCTGTTCTACAAGCTCAACAATGCCGCGCTGGGCCAGACCGGCATCTTCAACGACCCGCGCACCTTCGGTCTCGACGTGACCGTGCGCTTCTGAACCCCGGAGATTCCCGATGACGACCCGCCACACCGCCCTCGCGCTGTCCCTCGCCCTGGCCCTGCCGCTGCTCGCCGCCGATGCCGGTGCGCGCAACGCCGCCCCGCAGCCGGCGCCCGCCGCCACTGCCGCCAAGCCGGCCGCGCCTGCCAACGTGCAGCCCGTCGCCGACGACGCGCAGCGCGTGATCCCGCTGCAAGGCGCCTGGAACGTGCGCAGCTTCGCCGGACTGGAAGGCACGCACGGGCCGATCCCGGCCAGCGCCTTCATCCGTACCGCCGACCTCGGTCGCCTCACTGACGCCGACCGCGATGCGCTCGCCAAGGCCGGCGTGACGCTGGACATCGACCTGCGCACCGCCGACGAGGAGGCGCAGTCGCACGACCTGCTCGCCGACGATGCGCGCTTCGACTACCAGCGCATTTCGCTGATGGGCACGGAGAAGATGGACATGCAGAAGATGATGACCAGCTTCCCGGATTCGCTCGGCGCGGCCTACACGCAGTGGCTGGGCAGCAACCAGCCGCAGTTCAAGCAGGTGTTCCAGCGTATTGCCGCGCAGCAGGACGGCACCGTGCTGTTCCACTGCACGGCGGGCAAGGACCGCACCGGCATGATCGCCGCGCTGCTGCTGGACCTGGCCGGCGTGTCGCACGAGGAGATCGTGCACAACTACGCGATCTCCGCGCACTACCTGGAAGGCCAGCCGAAGGACAGCGCGATGAACGCGCAGATCATGGAGATGATCAAGCAGCATCCGGAAATCGGCCGCAAGATGGCCGGCATGTCGGGGACGGCGCCGGAGAACATGGAGATGTTCCTGGCCGCGCTGACGAAGCAGTACGGCGGCGCGAAGGGCTACCTGAAGACGATCGGGCTGAGCGATGCGGAGATCCGCAGCTTGCAGGTGCGGTTGGGGCAGGCGGGCTGAGCTTCGCCCGACAGCGTTGGAAATGAAAAGTCCCGGTTGCCCGGGACTTTTTTTAGCGGCGATCCCGCGCTATTGCAGCAAGCGCCCGGATTTCGGATCGAGCCCGATGACGGCTTCCAGGCCGCTCTTGAAATCGAGACCATCGGCTTCGATGCCGTCGCTGAAAATGATGCCGCCCTCGGGCATCAACGACCTGACCCGCAACGGCTTCTTGCTACCAACGGCACCGAACACCAACGCGGCGCCCGTGGACCGGCTGGGGTACGGCTCTCGCACGTTGAATATCAGCTCACGGCTATCCCAGGGCAACCCTCGCGTGCGGACCTCATGCATGCGCTTGTTCGCATCCTTTCCGGTCACCGCATGCGCGCCGGTCAGCACGCTACGCAGCCAGCCAGTGGAACCGAGCCCCGTTGAGATGATGATGCCACTGGAGGACTGCCGCTCATGCACGTCGCCCAGGGTGATTTCATAGCGCGCCGATACATGGCCACGCACGCCGACGAACAGATCGTTCACGGCCAGCAACGTCTGTCCGTCACTGAGGCGCACGCGTGCCATGCTGATGTCGCGCGTGGGCCGGGTATCGCGCAGGGCTTCGGGAAGCATCTTCGCCAGGTCGTCCACCTGGAAGGGAAGGAGGACGCCTTCCCATCGCGCCGGATCTGGATTTATCGCCAGCACTGGCTGTCCAGTGAGGTATTTCAGGGTGTTGGCCACCAGTCCGTCCTGACCGACCACCACCACCAGCGCGGCCGGTGGAAACAGGAAATTCGGCAGGAAACTGCGATCCAGGCGCTGCAGCTTCCCGTGTCGCTGCAACGTGTCCGACACCGAGGCCACGGCCCGTTGGTACACACGGTCCTCTTCAAGGAAGTCGGTGAAATCCATCCCGAGGTGTTCTGCCTGGAACCGTGCCTGCTCCACCGTGTTGTAGCGGGCCACCAGTTCCTGCAGGCGCGTCCGGCGCGTCACCAGGATGATCTTCCGATCCACCGCCTCCATGCACTCAATCCTTCTGGCGTGCCAGCTGGCGCAACAAGTCGGGGGAGAAGTTGAACTCGCCGATCTTGGCGGCGTTGTCGGCAATATTCTGGAAGCCGAGCGCCATCAAGGCTTCGGGACTGGCGCCTTCCATCGTCAATGCCTGCAGGGAGCGGGCATCCAAACCACTGATCGCCTTGACCAGTGCCTCCAGCCCGTAAGCCTTGACGTCTGCTTCCTGCTTTCGGTTTTCCGATTGCAGCTGGACAAGCTCCGCGTTCTGCCGCTCCAACTGAACCTTGCCGGCCAATTCCTGCGCCTGCATCTGCTGGCGCTTCTCCAACAGCGCGCGCTCCGATTCGACCTGCGTCTCGCGCACCTGGCGCTTCTTCTGCTCGATGACCAGTTCGCTGCGCAGTTCGTTCTCCTTGACCGACCGCTCCTGCTCGATGGCGGCATTGCGCCGCGCGTAGGTGGCGTCGTCTGCCTGCTTGAGGATCTCCTCGCGCATGGGCGCCTCCAGCGCGCGGGCGGTCTCCGGGTTCGGCTTGACGGCCAGCAGCCCCAGGTCGCCAATCTCGATGCCCAACGCGGTCAGGCTGGGCGCGGCGGCCACGGCTCGGCGCGCGGAAGCAGACAAGCGCTCGGTGCCCTGCAACACGTCGCGCAGGTCCAGGTCTTGCAGCAGGGTGCGGAACTGGGCCTTCACCGCATTGAGGACGCGCGGCGGCAAGCGTTCCGGGTCGTCCGAGGCATATTGCCCATCGGGCTTCAGGCTGAAGTTCTGTTGCTCCGCAAGCCGCTTGGGCTCGACCACCCGATAGCCCACCTGTCCCTGCAGCGTGACTTGCTGGAAATCACGCGTGACCTCCTCGAACATGAAAGGCACCTCGACCGCATTCAACGGCACGCTGACCAGCGTGGAGCGCGGTGCGTAGTACCAGAAAGCCAGGCCAGTGCCCTCGCGGACGACATGCCCGTTGCGGAACTGCATCAGGTACTGGCTGGGCGAGGACTTGACGTAGCGGAAGCCGAACATGCGATACCCAAGGATTGGCCGCGACTGGCGCGGATAGCGGAAGGCCACCACCTCGTCCCGCCAGGTCGCGGTGTGGGCAGGTGTATTGGAATATCCCCAAGCCCCGAAGCAGGGGCCGCCTGATTGGACACAAGTCCCTTTGGCGGGTCAAGGATCAACAGGCGGGCTGAGTTCGCAGGTCAGAACAGGCCTTTCACGATCTCCCACCACAGCTTGCGCAGGCGGGGACAGGCGCTGCTGCGATAGCGCAGCAGCGCATAGCCGCTGTAACCCAGGGCCGCCAGGCCGACCAGCGCGATGATCAGCGCTTCCCCGCCCCCAGGCGCCTTCATCGACCACCACCCCACCAGCACGCCGCCCAACAGTGCCGCGAGCAGGGGCCGCCAGACGGAACCGGGAACGTTCATGCCTTCCGAATCTCCATAAAAGAACACCCCCGGATCATCATCCGGGGGTGTCGGTGGTCAGCGCGTCCGAAGCACGGCCTCAGAACGGAATGTCGTCGTCCGCGAAATCGTCCATCGGCGGCGCGGACTGCTGCGGCGCCGGCGCCTGGCGGCGCGGGGCGTATTCCTGGCGCGGCGCGGACTGGCGCTGCGGGCGATCGCCGCCCATGCCGGCACCACCGCCACCGCCGCCTTCACCGCGGCCACCCAGCATCTGCATCTCGTCGGCGACGATGTCGGTGGAGTACTTCTCCACGCCGTCCTGGCCGGTGTACTTGTCGTAGCGGATCGAACCTTCCACGTAGACCGAGCTGCCCTTGCGCAGGTACTCGCCGGCGATCTCGCCGAGCTTTCCGAAGAACACCACGCGGTGCCATTCGGTGCGCTCCTGCTGGTTGCCGTCGCGGTCCTTGCGCACGCTGGTGGTGGCCAGGCTGCAACGGGTCACGGCCATGCCGCTCTGGGTGTACTTGACCTCGGGGTCGTTGCCGAGATTGCCGACGAGGATGACTTTGTTGATGCCGCGGGCCATAGCGTTTCCGTCTGAATGATGCGATTGGGGCGTGGCGGGCCGCGGGCGGGAAGCCGGGCCGGCCGGAGGGTGCTGCCCTGGGGCAGCCCGATGCCCCATCTTAACAGCACCTCCCCCGCCGGCCG
>NZ_LLXU01000078.1 GCF_001431645.1 Stenotrophomonas panacihumi
CGGTTCTTCCGGAGGCGGTGGCGCCTCGGGGAGCTGGTGATGCGCTGGCTCCGTCATCTGTTCGCGCCCTCGGCCCGCCGGCTGTTCCCGCCGGCCTCGCTGGACGCCATCACCCAGGCCATCGCGCAGGGCGAAACACGCCATGCCGGGCAGGTGATGTTCGCGGTGGAGGCCGACCTGGGCCTGGGCGCCCTGTGGAACGGCGTGACCGCGCGCCAGCGCGCGGAGACGGCGTTCGCCCAGCTGCGCACCTGGGATACCCATGCCAACAACGGCGTGCTGGTGTACCTGCTGCTGGCCGACCACGCCATCGAGATCGTCGCCGACCGCGGCCTGCACGGGAAGGTATCCGCGGCGCAGTGGCAGGAAGTGTGCCGGCGCATGCAGGCCCTGCTGCAGGCGCGCGACCCGGAGCGCGCGGTCATCGGCGCGCTGGATGCGGTCGCCATGCTGATCGCCGAGCATTATCCCGCCGTGCCAGGCCAGCCCAACGCGGACGAACTGCCGAACCGTCCGCAGGTCCTCGGCTAGACCCGCGTGGCAGAATAGCGGCTCGTTCCAACCGGGCCGCGCCGTGATCTATCTCCACCACATCGACCCCATCGCCTTTTCCCTCGGCCCGGTGCAGGTGCACTGGTATGGGTTGATGTACCTGCTGGCCTTCTTCTCCGCCTGGGGCCTGGGCCGCCTGCGCATCCGCGCCGGCCGCCTGCCGGGCGTGGACATGAACGGCTTTTCGGACCTGCTGTTCTACGCGATGCTCGGCGTGGTGATCGGCGGTCGTGTCGGCTACATGCTGTTCTATGCCTTCGATGCCTTCCTGGCCAACCCGCTGATCCTGTTCAAGGTGTGGGAAGGCGGCATGAGCTTCCATGGCGGCCTGCTCGGCGTGCTGGCCGGTTGCCTGTGGTGGGTGCGGCGTCAGAAGCTGCACTTCTTCGACGTGATGGACTTCGTCGCCCCGCTGGTGCCGCTGGGCCTGGGTTTCGGCCGGCTGGGCAACTACATCGGCGGTGAGTTGTGGGGCAAGTACACCGGCAGCGACTGGGGCGTGATCTTCCCGCGTGCCGAGCAGGCGCTGCAGAACCTGCCGTGGGACCAGGTGCAGGCGCAGTACGCCAGTGGCGCGCTCAACGCGCTCGCGCGTCATCCCTCGCAGCTGTACGAAGGGTTCCTGGAGGGCGTGGTGATGTTCGCCGTGCTGTGGCTGTATTCGGCCAAGCCGCGTGCGCGTTATGCGGTCTCGGGCCTGTTCGCGCTGATGTACGGCGTCTTCCGCTTCCTGATCGAATTCGTGCGCATGCCCGACAACGGCATCTACGTCGCCTTCGGCTGGCTGACCCGCGGCCAGATCCTCAGCCTGCCGCTGATCGCGCTGGGCCTGTGGCTGCTGTGGCTGTCGCGGCGCGCGCCGGTCCTGCAGCCAGCCCCGGTGGTCGCCACGGAGAAGACCGCATGAAGCAGTACCTGGACCTGTTGCGGCACGTGCTGGAGAACGGCGCGGAGAAATCCGACCGCACCGGGACCGGTACGCGCAGCGTCTTCGGCTGGCAGATGCGCTTCGACCTCAACGAAGGCTTCCCGCTGGTCACCACGAAGAAGCTGCACCTGCGCTCGATCGTCCATGAGCTGCTGTGGTTCCTGCAGGGCGACACGAATGTCGCCTACCTGAAGGACAACAAGGTCAGCATCTGGGACGAATGGGCCGATGAGAACGGCGAACTCGGCCCGGTCTACGGCAAGCAGTGGCGCCGCTGGCCGGACGGCAAGGGTGGCCACATCGACCAGATGCAGTGGCTGGTGGACGAGATCAAGCGCAACCCGGACTCGCGCCGGCTGGTGATCAGCGCCTGGAACGTCGCCGAACTGCCGCAGATGGCGCTGATGCCGTGCCACAGCCTGTTCCAGTTCTATGTGGTGGACGGCAAGCTCAGCTGCCAGCTCTACCAGCGCAGCGGCGACATCTTCCTCGGCGTGCCGTTCAACATCGCCAGCTACGCCTTGCTGACCCACATGGTGGCGCAGGCCACCGGCCTGGGCGTGGGTGATTTCGTCCACACCCTGGGCGACGCGCACCTGTACTCGAACCATTACGAACAGGCGCGCGAACAGCTCACCCGCAGCCCGCGCGCGCTGCCCAGGCTGCGCCTCAACCCGGAAGTCACCGACCTGTTTGGCTTCCGCTACGAGGACATCGCCATCGAAGACTACGACCCGCATCCGGCGATCAAGGCGCCGGTGGCCGTCTGATGGCGACCGCCGGACCCCGCATCAGCCTGGTGGCCGCGCTCGACCGCCGCCACGCCATCGGCCGCGACAACGCCCTCGCGTGGCACCTGCCGGATGACCTGAAGCACTTCAAGGCCGTCACCCTCGGCAAGCCGGTGCTGATGGGCCGCCGCACCGCCGAGTCGCTGGGCCGCGCGCTCCCGGGCCGCGCGAACCTGGTGATGACGCGAAAGGGCAGCGCCCCTTTCGACGGCATGCGCCCGGTCGCCACCATTGAACAAGCACTCGCGGCCACCGCCGAACTCGAAGCGGGTGAGCTGTGCATCATCGGGGGCGGCGAGATCTACCGCGAATGGCTGCCGCTGGCCGACATCCTGCAGCTCACCGAAGTGGACACCGCCATTGAAGGCGCGGACGCCTGGTTCCCCGAATGGGACAGAACCCAGTGGCATGAAGTCCAGCGCACGACGCATCCGGCGGACGACCGCCACGCCTTCGCTTTCGACTTCGTCGAATACCAGCGCAAGGGCGCCTGATCGCCAGCACACGCGCTTTTGCCGTTCGATCAGCCACATTGACCCATCGGGTGACCGGGGCGCGGGCCTGATCGGGACCGTAGGCGACATGGATGTCGCCTACGAGCCTCCATGGATGGATTCACGGCGTGTCCCGATCAGGCCTGCGCCCTGGTCGCCGCGCGGCAAACGTTGCAGCGAGGGAGCGTTCCCGAGAAACGCCCCAGCGAGATTCACTCCTGCTCAGCCCCAGACTCGGAAGAACCCCCAGCCTGCGGCTTCTGCCCACCTTGCCCAGGCGGCCGCCCACCGCGTCGATGCGGATGCTGCCGTTGCCCCTCGCGCGGCGGTCGCGGCGCACGCGGAATCGGCGGCGGCCCTTCGACCTCGCGCCCCGGCACCTGCACCACGCGCAGCTCCTCGGCATCCAGCTGCAGCGCGGTGAGCTTCCCGCCCCACACCGCGCCGGTATCGATCGCATGCACGCCCTGGGTGATCGTCAGCCCGAGCGTGGACCAGTGCCCGCACACGATCTTCAGATCGCGTTCCACCCGGCCCGGCACTTCGAACCACGGATACAGCCCTTGCGCCTGCGTCCCCGGCGTTCCCTTGTCTTCGTTGGCGATGCGCCCGCGCGGCGTGCAGTAACGCATGCGCGTCAGCAGGTTGATGATCGCCCGGCTGCGGTCGTGCCCGCTCAGCCCCGGCGACCAGCTCGGCCGATCGCCATACATGTTGCGCAGCAGCTTGCGGTACGCATTGCCCTGCAACTGCTGCTCCACCTCGCGCGCATGCTTCTCGGCCAGCTGCGTCGTCCACTTCGGCGCCAGGCCGGCATGCACCATCATCCAGCCCAGCTCGCGATCGGCATGCACCAGCTTCTGCATCCGCAGCCAGTCCAGCAGCACATCGCGATCTTCCGCCTGCACCACCCGCAGCAGGTCCGGATTGACCTTGCGCTGCTCCTCTTCCGAACGCGCACCCACCGCCAGCAGCGACAGGTCATGGTTGCCCAGCACCACCACGCTGCGCTCGCGCAGCGAATGCACCAGCCGCAGCGTCTCCAGCGACTGCCCACCGCGGTTCACCAGGTCGCCGCAGAACCACAGCCGGTCCACCGCCGGGTCGAAGCGGATCTTCTCCAGCAACCGCTGGGTCACGTCGTAACAGCCTTGCAGGTCGCCGATCGCCCATACGCTCATGCCCGGGCCCTCAGTGCAGCGTCCGGGGCGTCGCCAGCACGAAGGCGGCGATCGGCGCGGTGAAGGCGGTGCCGTCGTCGGCCACCAGGTCGTAATGGCCCTGCATCTGGCCGTCCTCGGTATCGATCAGCACCGCCGAGGTGTAGCGGAAATCCTTGCCGGGCCGCAGCCACGGCTGCTCGCCGACCACCCCTTCGCCATCCACGTGTTCGATGCGGCCATTGCCATGGTCGATTTCCCAATGGCGCGCCAGCAGGCGCGCCCCGATGTCGCCGGTATTGAGGATGCGGATGTCGTAGGCGAATGCATAACGCCCGCGCTCGGCGGCGCTGGGGTCATCGACGAATCGCGGCCTGACCTCGACCTGGATCTGGTAGCGCGGGGCGGCGGACATGGAGCCAGTGTATTCAAAGCGGATCTGCGTCACGTCAATCCACCACCACGTTCGCCAGCCGGATGAAATCGGCCACTTCCAGCTGCTCGGCACGGGCCTCGGCGCGCACGCCGGCGGCCTCGAAGTGGCGCGCGTCGCAGACGCCGTTCAAGGCGTTGCGCAGCGTCTTGCGGCGCTGCCCGAAGGCCGCGCGCACCACGTCGGCGAAGCGCTTGCGGTCGTCGATGCCCACGTCGGCGGCCGGCCGCGGCACCAGCCGGGCCACGGCCGAATCCACCTTCGGCGGCGGGCGGAACGCGCCCGGCGGCACCACGAACAACGAGGTGACCTCGCACCAGGCCTGCAGCATCACGCTCAGGCGGCCGTAGACCTTGCTGCCCGGCGCGGCGGCCATGCGGTCGACCACTTCCTTCTGCAGCATGAAATGCATGTCGGCGATCGCGCCGGCATGGTCCAGCGCATGGAACAGGATCGGCGAGGAGATGTTGTAGGGCAGGTTGCCGACCAGGCGGATCGGCGTGCCGGCGGCCAGTTCGGTGAAGTCCACCGACAGCACGTCGCGGTGGATGATGGTCAGTGGGCCGATCGGCGCGGCGGCGTCGGTGAGCGGGGCGATCAGGTCGCGGTCGAACTCGATCACGGTAAGCTCGCCATGGCGGCGCAGCAGCGGCAGGGTGATCGCGCCCTGGCCGGGGCCGATCTCCACCAGCCGCTGGCCCGGCTTGGGATCCACGGCCTGGACGATGCGGTCGATGTAGTGGCGGTCGGCCAGGAAGTGCTGGCCCAGCGATTTCTTCGCCGGGGCGCTGAAGCCGGTCGCCGGCGGGGGGGGAAGCGGACGGGTCATGAGGAAATTCTAGAGGTTACGGCGTGACTTGCGACGGAATTCCGCCGCGGCGGCCTTACGCGGCGCGTGTCGGTCCGCGGGCGGCGGCCAGCCGTGCGCACAGCGCGGTGGCGGCCTGCAGGCTGGACGGGTCGGCGATGCCGCGGCCGGCCAGGTCCAGCGCGGTGCCATGGTCCACGGCCACGCGGGGGTAGGGCAGGCCCAGGGTGATGTTCACCGCCTGCTCGAACCCGCTGTACTTGAGCACCGGCAGGCCCTGGTCGTGGTACATCGCCACCACCGCGTCGAAGCCGCGCAGCTTCTGCGGCAGGAACGCGGTATCGGCCGGCAGCGGCCCGACCAGGTCCATGCCGCGCGCGCGCAGCGCGTCCAGGGCCGGGATCATCACGTCCAGCTCCTCGCGGCCGAGGTGGCCATCCTCGCCGGCGTGCGGGTTCAAGCCCAGCACGGCGATGCGCGGCGCGGCCAGGCCGAAGTCGCGGCGCAGGGCGGCTGCGGTGATCTCCAGGCAGCGGGTCAGGGCCGGGGCGGTGATCGCGTCGGCCACCGCGCGCAGCGGCAGGTGGGTGGTGACCAGCGCCACGCGCACGATGTCGTTGGCCAGCATCATCACCACGTCGGTGCCGGCCTGCTGCGCGAGCAGCTCGGTGGTGCCGCTGTAGGCGATGCCGCCTTCGTTGATGACCGCCTTGTGCACCGGACCGGTGACGATGCCGTCCAGTCGCCCGTCCAGGCAGGCGGCCGCGCCTTGGTGGAGGGCGGCGATCACGGCGGCGGCGTTGGCGGGGTCGGTCTGGCCGGGATGGGCCGGGTGCGCGAGCGGTACCGGCTGCACGGCGAGATCGCCGGGGCGTTCGGCGACGGCGTCAGGCGGCAGTGCGCGGAACGGCAGGCCCAGCGCGGTGGCGGCCTGGGCGAGGGTGTCGGGGTCGCAGAAGGCGAGCAGCCGGCAATCAGTGCGTGGCTGCTGGACGAGCCGGACGCACAGTTCCGGCCCGATCCCCGCCGGCTCGCCCGGTACCAGCGCGAGGGCGGGAAGGTGCATGACTCAGTTGCCCGGCGCCGGGGTCGGCGGCGTGGGCGCGGTGCCCGGGGCCGGCTGGGCGGTGGCGCTGTCGTCGGCGCGGTCGCCGGTACGGAAGCTCACGTAGGCTTCGCCACGCATTTCCTGCAGGAAGCGGTTGTACTCGTCTTCCAGCTTGCGGCGGCCGATGGTCTCGCGGACCTGGGCGCGCTGGTTCTCGTTGCCGACGTCCGTCTCGCGACGGCCCACCAGCTGCACGACGTGCCAGCCGGCTTCGGTGCGGAACGGCTGCGACAGGCCGCCGTCATTGAGCGTGGTCACCTGGCGGCCGAAGTCCGGGCCGAAGGCGTCGGCCGGGAACCAGCCCAGGTCGCCGCCCTGGCCACGGCTGTTGGCGTCCTCGGAGGACTCCTTGGCCACGGCCTGGAAGTCGGCGCCGCCTTCGATGCGGGCGCGCAGGGTGTCGATCTTGGCCTTGGCGGCCGCGTCGCTCTGGCTCTCGTTGACGCGCACCAGGATGTGGCGGGCGTGGTACTCGGTCGCCATCTGCGAGGAGGCGTTGCCGCTGCCGGTGCGCACTTCGACCAGCTTCAGCAGCTGGAAGCCGCTGGGGCCGCGCAGCGGGCCGACCACCTGGCCGGGCTGCATGTCCTTGATCAGCTGGGCGAACGCGTTGGGGATTTCATCGGCCGCGCGCCAGCCCAGGTCGCCGCCTTCCAGCGCGTTGGGGCTGTCGGAGTAGCGCACCGCGGCGGCGGAGAAGTCCAGCTCGCCCTTGTCGATCAGGCTCTTCACGCCGTCGATCTTCTGCTGGCCAGTGGCGATCTGCGCGGCGGTCGCGCCTTCCGGCACGCCGACCAGGATGTGGGCCAGGTGGTACTGGGTACCGTTGCCGGCCTGCTGGGCCATGGCGGCGTCCACTTCGCCCTCGCTCACCGAGATGCGGCTCTGCGCGAAGCTCTGGCGCAGGCGCTGGACGGTGATTTCCTCGCGCACCGAGCGGCGGAAGTCCCCGTAGGACAGGCCGTCGGCGGCCAGCTTCTGGCGCAGGCCGTCCACGCTGGTGCCGTTCTGCTGGGCGATGCTGGCGATGGCGCGGTTCAGTTCGTCGTCGCTGACCTTGATGCCGCTGCCTTCGGCGCGCGACACCTGCAGCTTGACCAGCACCAGGCGTTCGAGCACCTGGCGCTGCAGGACGTCGGCCGGCGGCAGCTGGTTCTCGCGGCCGGCGTACTGGCTGCGCACGTTGATCACGGCGCGGTCCAGCTCGCTCTGCAGGATCACGTCCTCATCGACGATGGCCGCGATGCGGTCCAGCGGCTGGGGGGCGTCCTGGGCGGCGGCGGAAGGCGGAAGGGCACTGGCCACGACCAGCAGCGAAGCGAGGAAAGCAGGAATGAGTCTGGTCATGGAATCTGGTTCGGATCGTAATCGTCCGGATTGGTCGTGGTGTTGCTGGGCGGGACCAGATACAGGTCGTCGCGGTAATAACCGAGAATAGCACGGCGCAAAGTGCGCTCTGTGTCCTGTCCTGCCGAGCCGAGGCCCTTGAGGACAAACTCCAGCTGGAAGGAGTTGTTCATCTCGCCCTCGCGGTTGCGCACGTAGCGGCGGGCCAGCGCCCGCACGGCCAGGCAGCAGCTGTCCCACTGCACGCCGCCGATGATTTCCAGCGGCTTGCGGTCCAGCAGCGAGTAGTAGTATCGGCCGACCACGCTCCAGGTGGGGTTGATCGGGTACAGGAAGGAGAAGTCGGCCTGCTTGAGCTGGTCGGTGTTGTCGGTGGTGTTGCGGCGGTACCGGTAGGACAGGTTGATGATGCCGTCGTTGGACAGCAGGTAGCGCGTGCGGAAGCTGGCCAGGTCTTCCTGGCGGTAGTTCGGGTTCCACTGGTAGGTCGCGCCGAGCGTCCAGCGGTCGTTGATCATGTAGTTGACGTCGGTCACCCAGGCCGACTTGCCCTGCTCGACCGGCGGCTCGCTGCTGTTGAGCGTGACGCGCGAATCCTCGAAGTACAGGATCTGGCCCAGGCTCACCGAGAGCTTCTCGCGGCCGTCGGACTGGCGCAGCAGGCGGCTGGTGACCGCCACGGTCAGCTGGTTGGCGTCGTTCTGGCGGTCGGCGCCGGTGTAGCGGCTGTCGCGGAACAGCTGGCCCCAGCTGAAGGTGAAGGCGCGGGTGTCGAACAGCGGCAGGTCGTCCTGGTCCCGGTACGGGGTGTACAGGTAGTACAGCCGCGGCTCGAGGGTGTTGAGGTAGGACGTGCCGCCGATGTTGACGTCGCGGTCGAAGAACAGGCCCGCGTCCAGGCTGGCGATCGGCAGGCCGCGGGTCGGCGTGCGGTCGCCGTCGCCGCCGGTGGCGCGCAGCTGCTCGGCCAGTTCGCGGTCCAGCTGGTAGGCGGTGTAGCGGTAGGCCAGGGTCGGGGTGACGTACCAGGCCGCGCCGGCCAGCGGCATCGACACGTAGGGCTTGAGGTCCAGGCGCGAACCGCCGGCCTGGTCGATCACCTCGCCGGTGCGTTCGTACTCGCCGTCCGCGTTGATGAACTTCGGGTGGATGTCGTCGTGGACGAAGCGCACGGCCTCGGTGTAGATGCCCACGTCGAACAGGCCGAACGGCCGGTCCCAGTTGAAGTACACCCGCGGCTGGCGGTTGTAGGGCAGCGAGCTTTCGGTGAGCGTGTAGTCGGTGAGCTGCCAGTAGTCGGCCATCACGCCGGCGGTCCAGAACTCGCCGGTGCCGTAGACGCCGGCCACGCTCTGCAGGTTGGACACGCTCACGCCGTTGAGGCGGCTGGAGAAATCCTCGGTGTAGCGCTCGTCGCTCACCCAGGCCAGGTTGGCGCGGGCCTGCCAGTGGGCGTCGATGTTGTGGTAGCCCGTGTATTCGACGCGGCCGCGATCCTTGTCGCGCAGCTTGTCGTTGGGCAGGTAGGCCGTGCGCAGTTCGCCGCGGCCACCGTCGTAGAGGTAGCGGAACTCGTTGTCGAGCATGAAGCCGCGCTTGCTCATGTAGCGCGGGTACAAGGTGTCGTCGTAGTTCGGCGCCAGGTTGAGGTAGATCGGCTGGGTGTAATCGAAGCCGTTGCGGCCGGAGATCGCCAGCTGCGGGTACAGCAGGCCGGTCTGGCGGCGGTCGTCGATCGGGAACTTGAACCACGGCATGTACAGCACCGGCACCCGGCCGATCTGCAGCACGGCGTTGCGCGCGGTGCCGAAGCCTTCCTCGTTGTCGACGTCGATCTCCGGGGCGCGCACCTTCCAGATCGGCTGCGAGGGGTCGCAGGTCGTATAGGTGGAGTGGTGCATCTGCCCGACCGAGCCCTGCAGGTCCACCGACTGCGCGCCGCCGTTGCCGCGGCGGTCCACCAGCTGGTAGCGGATGTTGCTGACCTTGTGGGTGTCGGTTTCCTGGTTGCCCTCGGCGCGGTCGGCGACCATGCGGAAGGAGGAGTCCTGGTAGCGCACGTCGCCCTCGGCCACGTAATTGCCCGTGTCGGTGTCCATCCGCAGCGTGTCCGCGTGCAGGAACTGGTCACCGCGCTTGAGGGTCACGTTGCCCTGGTACTGCGGGAGGGTGGCGGTGCCGGAAAGCTGGTCGCCCTCGACATCGGTGGGCAGTTGCTGGCGGTTGGCGGCGGCGGCCTTGTCGGCCGGCGGGGCCTCATCGAAGCCCGGAAGGGGCTCCACGGCCGGGCACAGGTCCCAGTTCAACGGCTTTTCGTCGGCCATCGCCGGCAGGCAGATGGCGATGCTCAGGGGCAGGGGAAGCAGGCGAAGAGCTCGGCGCACGCGGGGGGAATCGACGTGGAAAACGGCCGCTAGCTTGCCCCATAGGCTGCATGGGGGCAATGAAGGCCGGGACCGGGGCGCCGGCCGGATTCATCGGCGGGCAGGCTGGCCGGCCCCGCTGGCGCGGCCGTTCAACGCAGCGCGGCGACGTGGGCCACGCTGCTTTCGCGCAGTGCCTGCAGGTCGTAGCCGCCCTCCAGCATCGACACGATGCGGCCCTGGGCATGGCGCACGGCGAGCTTGCGCAGCTCGGCGGTGAGCCAGCCGAAATCCTCCGCTTCGAGCATCAGGTCGGCCTGCGGGTCGCGCATGTGGGCGTCGAAACCGGCCGAGACCAGCACCAGCTGCGGGCGGAAGGCCTCGAGCAGCGGCAGCATCTGGTCGGCCCAGGTGTTGCGGAAACGGAAGCCGCCACTGCCCGGCGGCAGCAGGGCGTTGTGGATGTTGCCGACGCCGCGTTCGTACACGCTGCCCGAGTGCGGGTAGATGCCCGACTCGTGGGTACTCAGGTACTGCACGGCCGGGTCGCGCTCGAAGATCGCCTGGGTGCCGTTGCCGTGGTGGACGTCGAAGTCGACGATCGCCACGCGTTCCAGCCCGTGCTTGTCGCGGGCATGCGCGGCGGCCACGGCGATGTTGTTGAAGAGGCAGAAGCCCATCGCGGTCTGCGCGGTGGCGTGGTGGCCCGGCGGGCGGACCGCGCAGAAGGCGGTCTGGGCGTGGCCGGCCATCACCGCGTCCACCGCCGCGATCCCCGCGCCGGCCGCGCGCAGCGCCGCCGCCGCCGAGCCGGCCGACATCACCGTGTCGACGTCGAGCATGCGGTGGCCTTCGACCGGCTGTTCGAGCACCGAGTCGATCAGCTCGCGCTCGTGCACGCGGCACAGGTCGCCGAGCTTGGCCGGGGGCGCCTCGCGCCATTCCAGGTCGTCGAACGCCTCGCGCAGCGCCGACACCACCACGTCCAGGCGGGCGGGCGATTCGGGATGGTCGGGGCCGGGGTCGTGGCCCAGGCAGGCGGGATGGGTGAAGACCAGCATGCCGGCCACTCTAGCCTGTCCGGCCGGTGCGACGCGGCGGCATCAGGCCTGCCGGCGATGCTGGTGTTGCCAGATCACCTCGCCATGGCCGGCGGCGCGCGCCAGCATGCGGGCCAGCACGAACAGCAGGTCCGAGAGACGGTTGAGGTAGCCGATGGCCTCCGCGCGCACGGCTTCCTGCCGCGACAGCGCCACCGTGGCGCGCTCGGCGCGGCGCACGATGGTGCGGGCCAGGTGGCAGCGCGCGGCCGCCTCGCCGCCGGCCGGCAGGATGAAATCCTTCAATGGCGGCAGCGCCTCGTTGTAGGCGTCCAGGCGTTCTTCCAGCCACGCGACGTCTTCGGCCGCGATGGCCGCGTGGCCCGGGATGCACAGCTCGCCGCCGAGGTCGAACAGCTGGTGCTGGATCGCCGTCAGCAGCTGCGCCACGTCTTCGGGCAGGCCCGGCGCGGCGAGCAACAGGCCGATGGCCGAATTGGCCTCGTCCACCGTGCCGTAGGCTTCCACGCGCGGCGCGTCCTTGCCGGTGCGGCTGCCGTCGCCCAGGCCGGTGCTGCCGTCATCGCCGGTGCGGGTATAGATCTTCGACAGCCGGTGGCCCATGCCGCAGCCGCCTTCAGTGCGCGGCCACGCGCGGGCCGACGCGGCGCGCGACGGCGCGCACGCCGGCATCCACCAGCACCGCGGCGCCGACATACAGCACGCTGGTGCGCAGGTAGGGCGGGAACCAATCGAGGTAGTTCTTCAGCCAGCCGGCCAGGCTCGGGTCGACCACGCTGCGGCTGGACCAATAGAAAGCGCCCTGGGCGATCAGGTGGCACAGCGCCACCGACACCACCAGCACCACCGCCCCGCGCCCGAGCATCACCCAGGCCTTCTGCCGGGGCAGGCCCTGCAGCCATGCGCCACCGGTCCACAGGGTGAGGTAGGCCGGCACCAGCGCGATGTAACCCGGCGAGACGCAGTAGTGCTGCCAGAACTGCAGGCCCTGCGCGGAGATCACCAGCCAGTCGATCACCACCGCCAGCGCCATCAGCAGCGGGAAAGCCCAGCGCGTCCACGCGCGCAGGTAGAAGCCGCCGAGGAAGAACACCGCCCACGAGGCATCGGGCACCGCGGCGAAATGGTTGACCCGCGTGGCGGCCATCCACAGCGCGAGCAGGAGCAGGATGAAAGCGCGCTGGCTGCGGTCGTTCATGGGGTTTCCGGAGGGAGCCGAAGGTGGCTCCGGCGATTCTAAGGCTTCCCCGCCCGCGCCGGCATGGGTCGCCTGCGCACCGGGGCGGGCACTATCATGCGGGGCATGAGCCAGATACATGACGTCGTGATCGTCGGCGGCGGCCTGGTCGGTGCCAGCCTGGCGATCGCCCTGGACCGCCTCGGCCTGGACGTGGGCCTGGTGGAGGCCACCGCCCCCGGCACGCTGCCGGCGGTGTTCGACCAGCGCAACCTGAGTTTCGCCGCCGCCACCGTCAACGCGCTGACCGCGCTGGGCGTGATGGCGCAGCTGCGCCAGCCGGGCGGCCCGATCCGCCGCATCCATGTCAGCCGCCAGGGCGATTTCGGCCGCGTGCTGCTCGAAGCCGCCGACTACGGCCGCGACAGCTTCGGCCAGGTGGTGGTCGCGCGCGATTTCGGCGAGGCGCTGGAACAGCGCCTGGGCCAGGCGACGCGGTTGACCCGCTATCGGCCGGCGCGCTTCATCGGCACCGGCGCCGTGCAGGACGGCCTGCGCCCGGCGCGCATCGCCACCGCGGACGGCGAGATCGAACTGCGCGCGCGCCTGCTGGTGGGCGCCGATGGCACCCGCAGCGCGGTGCGCGAGCTGCTGCACATCGGCACCGACGAACACGATTTCCTGCAGACGCTGTTCGTCGCCCGCTTGCGCACGCAACGCGCGCCGGATGGCACTGCCTACGAACGCCTGCGCGACAGCGGCCCTACCGCGCTGCTGCCACGGGGCGACCGCCATTACGGCGTGGTCCACGGCGTGGCCCGCGCCGAGGCCGACGCGGTCGCCGCGCTGGACGAAGCCGCCTGGCTGGCCCGCCTGCAGGACGCCGCGGGCTGGCGCGCCGGGCGCCTGCTTTCCAGCGGCGAACGCAGCGCCTACCCGATCGTGCAGGTGCTGGCGCAGCAGCTGGTCGCCGAGCGCGTGGTGTTGCTGGGCAACGCCGCGCAGACGGTGCATCCGCTCGGTGCGCAGGGTTTCAACCTGGGCCTGCGCGATGCGTTGACGCTGGCCGAACTGATCGAAGCCGGCCGCGAGGATCCCGGCGCGGGCGACTTGTTGTCCGCCTACGTGGCGCGGCGTCGCCCGGACCGCGAACAGACCATCGGCTTCTCCGGCGGGCTGGCGCGCCTGACCGCGCAATCCTCGCCGCTGCTGCGGCCGCTGCGCAGCCTGGGCCTGCTGGCCGCCGCGCGGCATACGCCATTGCAGTCGATGCTGGTGGGTGGCGCGATGGGTTTCCGTGGCGACGTGCCGCAGCTGTGCCGGAGCGCGTCGTGAGCCGGCGGGGGGGCGTGGATGTCGCGGTGACCGGCGGCGGTGTCGTCGGCGTGGCGTGTGCGTTGGCGCTGGCCGAGGCGGGTTTGTCGGTCGCGCTGATCGAGGGCCGCGCGCCGCCGCATTGGCAGGCCGCGCGCCCGGACCTGCGGGTCTATGCGTTCGCCGCGGACAATGCCGCACTGCTCGACCGCCTCGGCGTGTGGCCGCAGATACGCGCCGCGCGCGCCCAGCCGTACCGGCGCATGCGCGTGTGGGACGCGGCCGGTGGCGGCGAGCTGACGTTCGATGCGGATGCCTTCGGGCGCGAGCAATTGGGCTGGATCGTGGAGAACGACCTGCTCGTGGATCGCCTGTGGGCCGCCTTGCCCGGCGCCGGCGTGCAACTGCATTGCCCGGCGCGCCTGGAGGCACTGGAGCAGGACGAGCGCGGCGTGCGCCTGCGCCTGGATGACGGCACCCGCGTGGATGCCGCGCTGGCGATCGCCGCGGATGGCGCGGAATCCACCCTGCGCACGCTCGCCGGCATGCCGGTGACGCGGCAGGACTACGGCCAGCGCGGGCTGGTCGCCTTCGTGCACACCACCCAGCCGCACCAGGACACCGCCTGGCAGCGCTTCCTGACCACCGGCCCGCTGGCGTTCCTGCCGTTCACCGAAGGCCGCAGTTCGATCGTGTGGACGCTGCCCGACGCCGAAGCCGCACGTCTGCTCGAAGTGGACGAGGCTACCTTCGAACGCGAGCTGGCCAACGCCTTCGCCGGCCGCCTGGGCGAAGTGCGCCTGGCCTCGCCGCGCGCGGCCTTCCCGCTGCGCCGCCAACTGGTGGGGCAGTACGTCGCCGGCCGCGTGCTGGCATTGGGCGACGCCGCGCATGTCGTGCATCCGCTGGCCGGGCAGGGCGTGAACCTGGGCCTGCGCGATGTCGCCGCGCTGCAGGCCATGGTGCTGGACGCGCGCCAGCGCCGCGCCGATTTCGCCGCCCCGCATCGCCTGCGCCGCTGGGCGCGCACGCGGCGCAGCGAAAACACCGTGGCGGCCTACAGTTTCGATGCGATCAACCAGGTGTTCTCCAACGACGAGATGCACCTGACCCTGGCCCGCGGTTTCGCGCTGGGCGCCGCCGGGCGGCTGCCGCCGCTGGTGGACCTGTTGTGGCGGCGTGCCGCCGGCATCGGGCCAGGCTGATCTGCCACTTTTCCCGCGGCCACCGGCCGTGCTCACCCCGGAGGACGTGATGAGCAGTAACCCGTGGTCCCGCAGGCAGGTACTCAAGGGCGCGCTTGGCGCGATGGCGGCATCGGCATGGCCGCTGGGCGCGCTCGCCGCCACGCCGCCGCGCAAGCCGCTCGGCGTGGCGCTGGTCGGTTTGGGCGGCTACAGCGAGGGGCGCCTGGCGCCGGCGCTGCAGCTGACCAAGCATTGCCGCCTGGCCGGCATCGTCACCGGCACGCCGGCCAAGGCGAAGGCCTGGCAGGCGCGCTACCAGCTGCCTGATCGCAACATCTACGACTACGACAACTTCGCCTCGATCGCCGACAACCCGGACATCGACGTGGTCTACGTCGTGCTGCCCAACAGCCTGCACGGCAAGTACACCATCGCCGCGGCCGAGGCCGGCAAGCATGTGTGGTGCGAGAAGCCGATGGCGATGAACGCCGCCGAGGCGCAGCGCATGATCGATGCGTGCAACCGCAACAAGGTGAAGCTGGCGATCGGCTACCGCATGCACCACGAGCCGAATACGCGCCGCATCATCTCCTGGGTGGACGAGAAGCCGTACGGGGCGATCCGCCGCGTGCGCGCCGAGGCCGGCTTCAGCGCCTTCGACGAGGACTCCCGGGGCAACTGGCGGCTGGACCCGGCGCGTGGCGGCGGCGCGATGTACGACATGGGCGTGTACGCGCTCAACGGCGCGCGCTACGCCACCGGCCTGGAACCGGTGGCGGTGAGTGCGCGGCATGAAACCCGCCGGCCGCAGATCTTCACCGGCGTGGACGAAACCACGCGCTTCACGCTGGAATTCCCCGGCGGCATCGTCGGCGACTGCGCCACCAGCTTCGGCATCAACATGAACCAGCTGCACGTGGACTGCGAGCGTGGCTGGTACGAGCTGGCGCCGTTCCAGAGCTATGACGGCATCAAGGGCCGCACCAGCGACGGCAAGGTGCTCGACGCCAGGGTGCAGCACCAGCAGGCGCTGCAGATGGACGAGGACGCGCTGGCGATCATGCAGGGCACGCCGCTGCGCGCGCCGGGCGAGGAAGGCCTGGCCGACATGCGGGTGATGGATGCGATCTTCGCTTCGGCGAAGGCGGGCGGGAAGAAGGTGACGATCGCGGGGTAACCCGCGCTCACACGAACGGGAACAACACCCGCAGCAACGCCTTCAAGCCACTTCCGGCGCCATCGGCCACGGCTTTGGCGCCGAGCCCGTTGAGCGCGCGGCGCACGTCTTCCCAGCGCAGCTTGGCGACATCCTTCTTCAGCAGGTCGGCCAGTTCCTCGCTGGCCGGCGCCATGTGGCGCAGCTGCTTCACCACCGCTTCCGGGTCTTCCTGCAGGTAGCCCCAGCGTTCGGCGATCTTCAGCAGCGTATCGAAGCGCACCGCCACCACTTCGCGGTTGCGCTCGTATACCGGCAGCGCGCCCACTTCCAGGATCGCCTGCTCGAACTGCTGCGCGTCGTCCGGATGTTCGATGCGCACGGCGATGAAGCCTTCCTTGCGGTTGCGTTCGCTGACGTGCTTGGCGCCGGCGTCGATGTTCGCTTCCGACAAGGCCGTGGCGACGATGCGCCGCAGTGCCGCCTCGCCTTCCTCCGGGACGAGCGCACGCCAGCGGGCATAGCCATCGCGCCGCAGCGATTTCACCTTGGCCGTGGTCACCCGCAGCCTCAGCGCCACCGCCGCGTTGGAATCGGCGCGCGAAATCGCCCCGTCGCGCTCCAACAGCACGAAGATCAGCAGCTCCAGGTCACGCTTGGTCAGCGACTGGAAGCCCTGCAACAGGGTCAGGCGGAGGAATTCCTCGCCGAACCCGGCCGCGTCATTGAGTTGGATCGTCTGCATGGCACACCCCCGTGCTAGGACGCCAGCATGGACCACGGCCGTTGCGCCAGATGAGACCCGGCGTGACCGCCATCCCCGCCGGGCACGCCGGCGGCTGAGCGGTTCAGTGGGCCGGCGCGGCCGCGGCGGGCGCCGGGGACGGATCGACGTAGAACGTCTCGATGGCGCCGCGGTCCTGCAAGGTCACGAAGACTTGGGCGCCGTCGAAGGTGATGTTGCTCGGCTTGCGGCCCTTCAACGGCACCGTGCGCAGCACCTCGCCGGCCGGCGAGAGGATGGCGACCTGCCCGCCGTCGTAGCGGGCGATGTAGAGGTTGCCGGCCGGGTCGCAGCGCATGCCGTCCAGGCCGAAATCCTCGAAGCGGTGCAGCAGGCGCTTGTTCTGCGGCTTGCCGTCGACCAGGTCGTAGACCCACACCGCGCGCTGGATGCTCTCGTTGAGGTACAGGCGCTTGCCGTCCGGGCTGACCTCGATGCCGTTGGTCGTGCCCATGTGGTCTTCCAGCAACTGCACCTGGCCATCCGGCGCCACGCGCCACAGGCGGCCGTTGGTGGTGTTCTCCCAGTCCGGGTCGCTGAGGTAGACGCTGCCGTCCGGGCCGAGGGTCAGGTCGTTCGGGCCGGTGGACTGCGGCAACTGGGCCAGCACGGTGATCGCGCCGCTCACCGGGTCGACCTTGAGCAGCTGCTTGCCGGCCTTGTCGGCCACGCGCATGGTCTTGTCGGCGGCGAAGCGGATGCCGTTGCCGACGCTGCCGGCCGGCAGCACCACGAACAGCTTGGCGTTGCCCTTGCCGGCTTCCGGCAGCACCCGGCCGATGGTGCCGTTGCGGCCGTAGTTGACGACGTACAGCGTGCCGTCCGGGCCGACCGCCGGGCCTTCGATGTCGGAGGTGAACACGCCATCGCCGACGTAGTCCCACGCCTGGTAGGTGGCGGGCGCCTTCTCGGCCAGCGCGGGCGCGGCGAAGGGGAGCAGCAGGCAGAGCGAGAGCGGACGGAGCAAGCGCATGGAATTCCCTTGGCGGATCCCGGCTCAGGCCGGGGTGGCGAATACGGTGATCTCTTCCCGATCGTGATACAGCTGCTTGGCCCGGATCAACAGGGGGCGGCCGGCGCGTTCCTGGAACAGGTCCAGGCACAGCCGGGTTTCGTCCCAGCGTTTCTTCATCGGCAGCTTGAGGTTGAAGATCGCATGCTTGCACCAGCCCTGGGCGATCCACTCGCCCATGCGCTCGGCCACGCGGCGCGGCTGTTCGACCATGTCGCAGACCATCCAGTCCAGCGGCTTCTCCGGTTTCCAGTGGAAACCGTCGGCGCGCAGGTGTTCCACCAGGCCGGTGTCGAGCACGTGCTCGCGCAGCGGACCGTTGTCCACGCTGGTGACGTGCAGGTGTTCGCGGGTGAGCACCCAGGTCCAGCCGCCGGGGGCGGCGCCGAGGTCGGCCGCGCGCATGCCGGGGCGCAGCAGGCGTTCGCGTTCTTCCGGGGTGAGCAGGGTCATCAGCGCTTCTTCCAGCTTCAGTGCCGAACGCGAGGGCGCGTCGGACAGCAGCTTCAGGCGCGGGATGCCCAGCGGCCACGGCGCGCTGTCGGCCGGGTCGGCCTGGGCGAGCAGCACGTGGTCGCCGTCGAGGAAGCACAGGTGCAGGCGCGGCAGGCGCGGCTGCGGTTTGTCGGTCAACAGGCCGGCCTTGCGCAGCGCCGGGCGCAACGCGTTGCCGAAGCTGCGCGCCAACCCGGCCAGCGGCTTGGCGGTGTCCGAATCGGGATGTTCCACCCACACGTCGCCGTAGCGCACGCGCTGTTCCGGCGGCAGTTCGGACAACGCCGCCAGCACCGGCGTGATGCGGTCGCGCGGGTCGATGCCGCGCAGTTCGGCCAGCAGCACGAGCTTCTGGCGGGCGAAGATCAGCGAACGCCACGGCAGCCGCGCCGACAACGCGGCGGGGTCTTCGCACACGAACAGCACGTAGGCCTCGTTGCGTTGCGTGCGCGCATAGCCGTGCAGGCCGGCGTGCGCGGCGCGTTCGGTCAGTTCGCCGGCCAGTTCCGGCTCGAAGCCGGGGCGGCAGTAGCAGAGCAGGCCGTTCATGGCGACACCTCAGTAATGGTCGCCACCGGTTTCCCCGTAGGCACGCAGCACCGCGCGCGCGTCGTCGCGATTCAGGTCGCGCACGACCTCGATGCCGCGGCGGTTGAGTTCGCCGATCCAGTCCGCCGGCAGCGGGCCTTCGTCGAATTCGGTCAGTTCCATCACGTCTTCGGCGCGCGCGCCGATCAGCAGGCGGTCGATGCCGGCCCAGATGGTGGCGCCGTAGCACTGGCAGCACGGCTGCGAGGAGGTGGCCAGGGTGATCGGCTTGAGCACGTCGTTCAGGCGCGGGGTCTGCAGGCGCTGCTGCGCCAGCATGTAGGCCATGTTCTCGGCATGCGCCAGCGAGGTGTTGTGCGGCACCACGCGGTTCACGCCCACCGCGATGACGCGGTCGTCCGGCCCGAACACCGCCGCGCCGAACGGGCCGCCGCTGCGTGCTTCGACGTTGAGCCGCGACAGTTCGATGGCCAGGGCCACCTTCATCGCATCGCCGGGATAGCGCTCGGCCAGGTCGACGTGTTCGTGGACCCAGGCGGGCAGGGTGAGGTGGACTTGCGCGTACAGCATCAGCGGACCGGTTCCGTGGATTCCATGGGGCGGCGCAGTGTATCGGCACTGGCCTGTTTCGCGCTGCACTGGCCTTCGACGCACTGGCAGCCGGTGATCTGCGGGGAGCCGCATACGCTCATGCGGCCACTGGCCTGGCATTGCGCCATCACCGCGGCCGGGTCGGTGGGGCTGTCCACGTTCACGCAGGCTGGCGCGGCGCCGCAGCAGTTGCCGACGTTCTTCACCGTGCAGTCGGCGTCGGTGCGGCAGCGCAGGTCCAGCGTGGGGGCTGGTGCGGCGTGGGCCTGCGGCGGCTTGGCGGGTTGGGGCGCGGGCTGGGCCGGCGAAGCACTGCAGGCGGCCATCAGCGTGGCGATGGCAAGGCAGAAGGCGAGGCGCATGGCGATATCCGGAAGGCCGGGATGCCGGCGATCTTAAGCCGGACGCCGGGAAGCGCCCGTTACGCCGGTTTCGCCCGCCGGTCGATATGGGCGGCCGTGCAGCCGTATACCCCGGCCAGCAGGCAGGCGATGGCCAGCGCTTCGAGCACGCTGGGCCAGCGCTGTTCCCACAGGAAGCCATAGAGCAGCGCGAACACCGTCTCGAACACGATCATCTGCCCGACCAGCGTGAGCGGCAGCAGGCGGCTGCTGCGGTTCCACAGCGCGTTGCCGATCACCGAGGCGAACAGCGCGATGACCACGGCGATGCCCCAGAAGCGCATCCAGTCCGCCGGCGCGTGCGCCACGCCGCCGATGAAGGCCGGCGCGGCACCCAGCAGGGCCAGCGCGCCGGTGACCACGCCGGTGAGCAGGGAGCCGTCCTGGCTGGAAATCTCCGGGCGGCGCGACAGCCAGCGTGCATTGCCTACCGAATATGCGGTCCAGGAGAGCAGGGCGCCGAACGCGCAGGCCAGCCCGGCCAGGCGCGTGGGCAGGTCGTGGGTGTCGTCATGGCCGCCGGCCAACGCCTGCGCGCCCACGAGTCCCACGCCGAGCACGCACAGCGCCAGCGGCCACGCCAGCGCGGACAGTCGCAACGCGCCCGCCGCGCGCGAGCCCACCAGCGTAACCGAGACCGGCAGCAGGCCGATGATCAGCGAGGCGGCCGCGCCACCGGCCCACTGCACCGCCGCGCCGAGCAGCACGTAGTAGAGCAGGTTGCCCAGCATGCTCAGGCGCGCCAGCGTCCACCAGTCGGCCGCGTGCATGGGCGCGATGGCGCGACGCCAGCGCGGCGCCAGCACCAGCAACGCGATCAAGCCGTAGGCGAGGTAGCGCGAGATCGACATCTGCAGCGGGGTGAAGTCGCGCAGCAGCTGCGGCGCGAGGAAGACCAGTCCCCACAGCGCGCCGGCGATCACGCCACTGGTGATGCCGGCGGCGAGCGGGTGGGCGGGGCGAGCGGGCGGGGTGTCGTGCATCGGCGCAGCATGCCGCCGTCGCACGCGGATTTCTTGGCCCGGGCTACTGCATCGCCCGCCGGGCGCGACGGAACGCAGCCGGTGTCTGGCCGGTGGCGCGGCGCATGGCGCGGGTCAGCGTGGTCTGGTCGGACCAGCCGCCTTCGACGGCCAGCGTGGCCAGGGGGGTGTCGGTCTGGGCCAGGGCCTCCATCACGCGGTGCAGGCGCAGCTCGGCCAGCCACGCCTGCGGGCTGGTATCGAGTTCGCGCTTGAACAGGGCGTGCAGGCGGCTGGGGCTGACGTGCAGTTCGGCGGCCATGCGCTCGACCGGCCACGCCGCGCCGGAGGACGCCTCGATCCGCTGCAGCAGGCGGCGCAGGCGCCCGCGCTCGGGCGCGTCGGGCGCGAGTTCCCGCAACAACAGCGGCAGGCAGTGCGCGCCCAGGACCGTCGGCAGCGTGCTGCCCTGGCGGCGCAGGGCGATGTAGTCCAGCAGCTGCCGGGTGGGCGTGGATATGCCGACGAACGGCTGCCGGGCGAGCCGCTCGCAGCCGGCCTCGCCGATGTCTTCCAGCGTGCAGTCGAGGATCAGGAAGCAGTTCGGGATGCTCGCGCCTTGCGTATGCGCGGTGCCCGGTGCGATGAAAGCGCCACGGTGCATGCCGACCTCGCCACCGCGACCGCCGACGTCCATCGGCATGCCGCCGAGGAGCGGCAGCACCACCTGTACGTGGTCGTGCGCGTGCGTGTACGCCTCGGGGGCGTAGCTGCGCAGGCTGAGGGTGGTGGAAAGCGTCATGCGGAGACGGCGCGGGGAAGTCCTGCGCATCTTAGGCCGCGTGCGCGCGTCATGTTGGATTTCGTCGAAAACAGATGACGAATCGCGCTGGACGCGACCTGTGAAGGTCTCCACGCTGGGCCGGCTTTCGCGCAATCGATCGGGCGCCAGGCAAGAGGCAAAAAATTACCCCGGCCGCGTGCCAGTGGCAGAGACGGTACCGGGGTTTACGGGAGCGACTCTATACCCGGGAGACGGGGGGGGCAACATCAAAGGAGCATGGATCAAGGATGGAACACGAAGCACTGGAACAGGCGTTCTCCCGCGAGCGTTTTGCCCGCTATCTCGCATGGGCCGGGCAGGACCGGGCGGCCGCGCTGGATCTGTATGCGTTGAACACCCGCGTCTCGGAATCGCTGTACACCCCGCTGCAAACGCTGGAAGTAGTGTTGCGCAACCGCATCCATTCGGTGCTGGTGGAACATTGCGGGCCGGATTGGTTCGAGCCGGCGGCCGGCATCGTGATCGGTTCCTACCAGGCGGAGCAGGTACAGGGCGCGATCGACGCACTGCGCAAGCAGGGCAAGGAAGTAACCGCAGGCGGCGTGGTATCGGGGCTGACCTTCAGCTTCTGGACCACGATGTTCCATAAGGACTACGAAGCGCTCTGGCAGCAGGCGCTGCATCGGATCGCCCACTCGGACGCGCCGCGCGGACTGAAGCGCAAGAGCTTCTCCGGCCCGCTCACGCAGGTACGCCTGCTGCGCAACCGGATTGCCCACCATGAGCCGGTCCTCGGCTGGGACCTGCGCAAGCACCACGCGCGGATGTTCGAAATGCTTGTATGGCTGTCACCGGCGGCAGCCGACTGGTGCGGCCAGCATGATCGCTTCGCGCAGGTGCATCGCGCGGCTACCGCGCCCGCCGCGGAAGCGTCCGCGAGGCCGTCCGGAACGCCTGCAAGCAGGCGCCCGGACCGCACCCTGGCGCTTTACGCGCCCCAGGTATCGCGCAGGGTCACGCTGCGGTTGAACACCGGCGCGGCGGCCGTGTGGTCGCGGCGGTCGGCGACGAAGTAACCCATGCGCTCGAACTGGAACGACTGCTCCGGCGCCGCCTGCGCCGCGGACGGCTCCAGGTAGCCGCGCACGCTGCGCTTGGAGTCCGGGTTCAGGTGGTCGCGGTAGGTCTTGCCCTCGGACTCGTCGTCCGGGTTCTCGACCGAGAACAGGCGGTCATACAGGCGGATCTCCGCCGGCACCGCGTGGCGCGCGCTGACCCAGTGGATGGTGCCCTTGATCTTGCGGTTGGCGCCTTCCATGCCCGGGCGTGATTCCGGATCCAGCCAGCCACGCAGCTCGACGATCTCGCCGGCCTCGTTCTTCACCACCTCGTCCACGCGCGCGATGCCCGCGCCGCGCAGGCGCACTTCGCCGCCCTGCACCAGGCGCTTCCAGCCCTTCGGCGGGACTTCGGCGAAATCCTCGCGCTCGATCCACACCTCGCGCGAGAACGGCACCTGGCGCGTGCCGAAGGATTCGTCCTTCGGATGGTTGGAGAATTCCAGCGTTTCCTCGTGGCCTTCGTCCAGGTTGGTGAGCACGAACTTGAGCGGATCGATCACCGCCATGCGGCGCGGCGCGCGCGCATCGAGATCCTCGCGCAGGCAGCCTTCCAGCACGGAGAAGTCGATCACCGAGTTCTGCTTGGAAATGCCCACGCGGTCCACCAGCAGGCGCAGCGCGGCCGGCGTGTAGCCGCGGCGGCGCAGGCCCTGCAGCGTGTACATGCGCGGATCGTCCCAGCCGTCCACCAGGTGCTCGGCGACGAGCTGGGTGAGCTTGCGCTTGCTCATCACGGTGTAGTTGATGTTCAGGCGCGAGAACTCGATCTGGCGCGGCTTGGCCGCTTCGCGCGGATAACCCTTGGCGACCATCGATTCGAGCAGCGATGCATCGCCAGCCAGGTCCACGTTGTCCACGCACCAGTCGTACAGCGGGCGGTGGTCTTCGAATTCCAGCGTGCACAGCGAATGGGTGATGCCTTCCACCGCGTCGCCCAGCGAATGCGCGAAGTCGTACATCGGGTAGATCGGCCACTCGGCGCCGGTGTTCTGGTGCTCGACGTGCTTGATGCGGTACAGCGCCGGATCGCGCAGGTTGATGTTGCCGCTGGCCATGTCGATCTTGGCGCGCAGCGTGCGCGCGCCGTCCGGGAACTCGCCGGCGCGCATGCGCGCGAACAGGTCCAGGTTCTCTTCCACGCTGCGGTCGCGGTAGGGCGAATTGCGGCCCGGCTCGGTGAGCGTGCCGCGGTACTCGCGCACCTGCTCGGCGGACAGGTCGCACACGAACGCCTTGCCTTCGCGGATCAGCTTCTGCGCGGCGCGGTAGTACACCTCGAAGTAGTCCGAGGCATGGCGCAGCGAGGCCCACTCGAAGCCCAGCCAGCGCACGTCGTCCTGGATGGCCTGGACGAACTCGGGATCTTCCTTGGCCGGGTTGGTGTCGTCGAAGCGCAGGTTGCACAGCCCGCCGAACTCGGCGGCGATGCCGAAGTCCAGGCAGATCGCCTTGGCGTGGCCGATGTGCAGGTAGCCGTTGGGCTCGGGCGGGAAGCGCGTGCGGATGGCGGCGTGCTTGCCGCTGGCGAGGTCCTCGCGGACGATCTGGCGGATGAAATCGCGCTTCTCGGGGGCGGCGGACTCGGGGGCCTGGCTCTTATACACATTTGACGATGCCGACGAATAGGATAGTGGAATGTCGG
>NZ_LLXU01000079.1 GCF_001431645.1 Stenotrophomonas panacihumi
GAGGGCTGGATGCTTTTGTCGTCCGGTCGTGGGGATCTGGAGGGTCTGCGGGGCTGGGGCCTTTTCGGGACCGTTGGCGACATGGATGTCGCCATCGAGCCCCCATGGATGGGTTCACGGCGTGTCCCGAAAAGGCCCCAGCCCCGCAGGCCGTGCAGCAACCGCAAACAGCCGACACCACCCAAAAAAGAAAGGCGGCCCGAAGGCCGCCTCTCCAACACACACAAGACACCGCAGCAGGAAATCAGAGCGCCTCGATAATCCCCGCAGCGCCCATGCCCGTGCCGATGCACATCGTCACCATGCCGTACTTCTGCTGGCGACGACGCAGGCCGTGCACGATCGTCGCGGTGCGGATCGCACCGGTCGCACCGAGCGGGTGGCCCAGCGCGATCGCGCCGCCCAGCGGATTGATCTTCGACGGGTCCAGCTGGCTGTCGCGGATCACCGCCAGCGACTGCGCCGCGAAGGCCTCGTTGAGCTCGATCCAGTCCAGCTGATCCTTCGTCAGGCCCGCCTGCTTGAGCGCCTTCGGGATCGCCGCGATCGGGCCGATGCCCATCACTTCCGGGCGCACGCCGGCCACCGAGAACGACACGAAGCGCGCCAGCGGCGTCAGCCCGTAGTCCTTGATCGCCTGCTCGGAGGCCAGCAGCACCGCGCCGGCACCGTCGCTCATCTGCGACGAATTGCCCGCCGTCACCGAACCCCCGAACTGCCCGTTGCGGAACACCGGGCGCAGCTTGCCCAGGCCTTCCAGCGACGTATCCGCGCGCGGGCCTTCATCGGTATCCACCCGCTTCTTGCGCAGCGCGATCGTGTTGCCCGCCAGGTCCGGCACGTGCGACATGATCTCGTACGGGCTGATCTCGTCGCGGAATTCACCAGCGGCAATCGCCGCCAGCGCCTTCTGGTGCGACGCCAGCGCGAACGCATCCTGCTCCTCGCGCGATACCTTCCACTCCTCGGCCACCTTCTCGGCGGTGATGCCCATGCCGTAGGCGATGGCCACGTGGTCGTCCTTGAACACCGACGGCGACAGCGCCACCTTGTTGCCCATCATCGGCACCATCGACATCGACTCGGTGCCGCCGGCCAGCATCAGGTCGGCGTTGCCCAGGCGGATCTCGTTGGCCGCCAGCGCCACGGCCTGCAGGCCGGAAGAGCAGAAGCGGTTGATGGTCTGCCCGGCCACCGTGTTCGGCAGGCCGGCCAGCAGCACGCCGATGCGCGCCACGTTCATGCCTTGCTCGCCCTCGGGCATCGCGCAGCCGATGATCGCATCGTCGATGCGCGCCAGGTCGATGCCCGGCGCCTGGGCCACGACCGAACGCAGCACGTGCGCCAGCATGTCGTCGGGGCGGGTGTTGCGGAACATGCCCTTCGGCGCCTTGCCCACCGGGGTACGGGTGGCGGCGACGATGTAGGCGTCCTGGATCTGCTTGGTCATTTCATTACTCCGGAATTCGAAGAAGGCCGCAAGCGCTGCGCATCAATTGCGCAGCGGCTTGCCGGTCTTGAGCATGTGGGCGATGCGGGCCTGGGTCTTCTCCTGCTGGGCCAGCTCCACGAAGTGCTGGCGCTCGAGCTTGAGCAGCCATTCCTCGTCCACCAGCGCGCCACGGTCCACTTCGCCGCCGCACACCACGGTCGCGATGCGGCTGGCGATCTCGTAGTCGTACTCGCTGATGAAGCGGCCCTCCAGCATGTTGACCAGCAGCATCTTGAAGGTGGCGATGCCGACGTCGCCGGCGACCTGGATGCGGTTGGCGGGCATCGGCGGGCGATAGCCACCCTCGGCCAGCGCCAGCGCCTCGGCCTTGGCGATGTACAGCGACTCGAAGGTGTTGAACACCACCTTGTCGGTCTGGCGCAGCAGGCCCAGTTCCTTCGCATTGACCGCCGAGTTGGACACCTTGGCCATCGCCACGGTCTCGAAGGTCTTCTTCAGCTCGGCGAACACGTCACCGCCCGGGCCGGCCGCTTCCGACGCGCGCACGGCCAGTTCCTTCAGGCCGCCACCGGCCGGCAGCAGGCCCACGCCGGCCTCGACCAGGCCGATGTAGCTCTCCAGCGCGGCGACCGTCTTGGCGCTGTGCATCTGGAATTCGCAGCCACCACCCAGCGCCAGGCCACGCACCGCGGCCACCACCGGCACCAGCGAGTACTTGATGCGCTGGCTGGTGCGCTGGAAGTTGGCGACCATCGCCTCGAACTCGGCGATCTTGCCGGCCTGTAGCGCGCCCAGCGCACCGGCCAGGTCCGCACCGGCGGAGAAGGGCTCCTTCTGCTGCCAGATCACCAGGCCCTTGAAGTCCTTCTCGGCGCGGCCCACCGCTTCCTGCAGGCCATCGAGCACCTGGTCGGAGACGGTGTTCATCTTGGTCTTGAAGCCGACCACGGCGATGTCGTCGCCGTCATGCCACATGCGCAGGCCGTCGTTCTCGAACACCGTCTCGCCCGGGCTGAACTTCTCGCCCAGCAGCGGATCGGGGAAGCGCTGGCGGCGATACACCGGCAGCGAGGAACGCGGCAGCTTGGCGTCGCGCGCCGGGCTGTAGCTGCCCTCGGCGGCATGCACGCCGTCGCGGCCGTCGAACACCCAGTTCGGCAGCGGCGCGTTGCTCATGCTCTTGCCGGCGGCGATGTCGTCGGCAATCCACTGCGCCACCTGCTTCCAGCCGGCGGCCTGCCAGGTCTCGAACGGGCCGAGCGACCAGCCGTAGCCCCAGCGGATCGCCAGGTCCACGTCGCGCGCGGTGTCGGCGATGTCGGCCAGGTGGTAGGCGCTGTAGTGGAACAGGTCGCGGAACGTCGCCCACAGGAACTGCGCCTGCGGGTGCTGGCTCTCGCGCAGCTTGGCGAACTTCTCGGCCGGGTTCTTGATCTTCAGGATCTCGACCACTTCCGGTGCCGCGGCGCGGTCGGCCGGGCGGTAGTCCTGCTTGGCCACGTCGAGCACGACGATGTCCTTGCCGACCTTGCGGAAGATGCCCGCGCCGGTCTTCTGGCCGAGCGCGCCCTTGGCGATCAGCGCTTCCAGCCACTTGGGCGACTTGAAGAACGCATGCCACGGGTCATCGGGCAGGGTGTCGGCCATGGTCTTGATGACGTGGGCCATGGTGTCCAGGCCGACCACGTCCGAGGTGCGGTAGGTCGCCGACTTCGGGCGGCCGACCAGCGGGCCGGTCAGGCCGTCGACTTCGTCGAAGCCCAGGCCGAACTGCTCGGTGTGGTGGATCGTGGAGAGGATCGAGAACACGCCGATGCGGTTGCCGATGAAGTTCGGCGTGTCCTTGGCGTACACCACGCCCTTGCCGAGCGTGGTGGTCAGGAAGGTTTCCAGGCCTTCCAGCACGGACTTGTCCGTGCCCTTGGCCGGGATCAGCTCGGCCAGGTGCATGTAGCGCGGCGGGTTGAAGAAATGCACGCCGCAGAAGCGGTGGCGCAGCTGCTCGGGCAGCACTTCGGCCAGCTTGTTGATGCCCAGGCCGGAGGTGTTGGAGGCCAGCACGGCGGTATCGGACACGAACGGGGCGATCTTCGCGTACAGGTCCTGCTTCCAGTCCATGCGTTCGGCGATCGCTTCGATGATCAGGTCGCAGCCGCGCAGCTGTTCCAGGCCGGTGTCGTAGTTGGCCGGGGTGATGGCCTCGGCCAGGCCCTTGGACGCCAGCGGCGCCGGGCTCAGCTTGCCCAGGTTGGCGATGGCCTTGAGCACGATGCCGTCGGCCGGGCCTTCCTTCGCGGCCAGGTCGAACAGCACGGTGTCGACACCGGCGTTGGTGAGGTGCGCGGCGATCTGGGCGCCCATGACGCCGGCGCCGAGGACGGCCGCGCGACGGACTAGCAGGGGATTGGACATATCGATAAACCCTTGATGGATAACGACTACGGTGTGAACGGCTTAGGGTTGCACGCGGGCCAGGAAGCCGGCTTCCGCGAAACGGATCAGTTCGCGCGCCGCATGGGCGCGGTGGTCGGCCTCGCTGACGCCGGGCGGGCGCTTGATCAGGCCGAAGTCGGCCATGGCGTAGGTCAGGGCGCCGGCGAGGAAATCCAGCCGCCAGTACAACGCTTCCTTGCCCAGGCCCGGCACGCAGGCCGCGATGGCCTTGCCGAACTCGCGCAGGACGTGGCCGTAATGGTCGGAAAGGAACTTGCGCAGGTTGTCGTTCTTCTCGGCATAGGCGCGGGCGATGACGCGCACGAAGGCGCCGCCGCTCTGGCGGTCCTGGGCCATGGCCAGCGCCGGCTCGACGAAGGCGGCCAGCACGGCCGACAGGTCCCCCGGCTTCTCCCGGCGGGCCTGTTCGAGCTGGTGCAGGCGGGCGGCGGTCATTTCGTCCATGCGGCGGCGGAACACCTCGTTGACCAGGTTTTCCTTGGAGCCGAAGTGGTAATTGACCGCCGCGATGTTGACGTCCGCGTGACTGGTGACCAGGCGCAGCGAGGTCCCGGCGAAACCGTGCTGGGCGAACAGCTCCTCCGCCGCGCCGAGAATGCGGTCCTTGGTGGAGAAGTGGGCGGGCTTGGGCATGGTCGGGGCAGGGCATCAATCAAACGATTGTTTGATCCTATACCCTGCCGTATGGAAGTGCATTGTGCGATGCAGCATGACTGCCGTCGGAACCGCCGCCCGCCCAGTATGCAAAGGCCGCGCCAAGGCGTTAGAATTGTCCATCGCAAGTTCGGCTAAGCCCGCGTTTTGACGCGGGTTTTTTTCATGTTAACCTCGGGCCAGTCAGTGGCCCGCCCTCGGGAGATTTTTCCATGGCGCTGGAGCGCACCCTGTCCATCATCAAGCCCGATGCCGTCGCCAAGAACGTCATCGGCGAAATCTACAGCCGCTTCGAGAAGGCCGGCCTGAAGGTCGTGGCCGCCAAGTACAAGCAGCTGTCGCGTCGCGAGGCCGAAGGCTTCTACGCCGTGCACCGCGAGCGTCCGTTCTTCAACGCGCTGGTGGAGTTCATGATTTCCGGCCCGGTGATGATCCAGGCGCTGGAAGGCGAGAACGCCGTGGCCGCGCACCGCGACCTGCTGGGCGCCACCAACCCGAAGGACGCCGCGCCGGGCACCATCCGCGCCGACTTCGCCGATTCGATCGACGCCAACGCCGCGCACGGCTCGGATTCGGTCGAGAACGCCGCCATCGAAGTGGCGTATTTCTTCGCCGCCACCGAAGTGGTTTCGCGCTAAAGAGAAGTGCCGTGAACGAGGTCGTCCGCCAACCCGAGCCGCGTGAACTTCCCGTCGTAGAGGGGAAGGTCGCCAAGCAGAACCTGCTCGACCTCGATCGCGCGGGCCTGGAGCAGTTCTTCGCCGAAACCCTCGGCGAAGCACGCTACCGTGCCCACCAGGTGATGAAGTGGATCCACCACCGCTACGTCACCGACTTCGACCAGATGACCGACCTCGGCAAGGCGCTGCGCGCCAAGCTGCATGCGCATGCCGAGGTCGTCGTCCCGAACGTGGTGTTCGACAAACCCTCCGCCGACGGCACCCACAAGTGGCTGCTGGCGATGGGCGTGGATGGCAAGAACGCCATCGAAACCGTGTACATCCCGGACAAGACCCGCGGCACGCTGTGCGTGTCCTCGCAGGTCGGCTGCGCGTTGAACTGCACGTTCTGCTCGACCGCCACCCAGGGCTTCAACCGCAACCTGTCCACCGCCGAGATCATCGGCCAGGTGTGGGTCGCGGCGCGCCACCTTGGCAACGTCCCGCACCAGCAGCGCCGCCTCACCAACGTGGTGATGATGGGCATGGGCGAGCCGCTGATGAATTTCGAAAACGTCGTGCGTGCGATGAACGTCATGCGCGACGACCTGGGCTATGGCCTGGCCAACAAGCGCGTGACGCTCTCGACCTCCGGCCTGGTGCCGATGATCGACCGCCTCTCCGTGGAGAGCGACGTCTCGCTGGCCGTGTCGCTGCACGCGCCGAACGACGCGCTGCGCGAGACGCTGGTGCCGCTCAACAAGAAGTACCCGATCGCCGAGCTGATGGCTTCCTGCGCCCGCTACCTGCGTGCGAACAAGAAGCGTGACTCGGTCACCTTCGAATACACCCTGATGAAGGGCATCAACGACCAGCCCGAACATGCCCGCCAGCTGGCCAAGCTGATGCGCCAGTTCGACAACGCCGTGCAGGCCAAGGACTCGGGCAAGGTCAACCTGATCCCGTTCAATCCCTTCCCGGGCACGCGCTACGAGCGCTCCGGCGAGGAACAGATTCGCGCCTTTCAGAAGATCCTGCTCGATTCGCAGGTGCTGACGATGGTGCGCCGTACCCGTGGCGACGACATCGACGCCGCGTGTGGCCAGCTCAAGGGGCAGGTGATGGATCGCACCCGCCGCCAGGCCACGTTCCTCCGGCAGCTGGAAGCCCAAGACGGCCATGACGCGGCGGCATGAGCTGACGTTGCTGCTCCTGATCGCGGCCGTGCTGGTGACAGCCGGTTGCGGCACCGGTTCGCGCACTGCCAAGGCCGGCAAGGTCAAGCGCATCGAGAGCGTCGCCCCGCGCTATGACGTGCGCGACGATCCCGCCACCCGCCAGCGCCTGGCGCGGCAGGAAAAGCTCGGCTTGGCGGTGAACCGCCTGCAGGGCAACGACATCGCCGCCGCCGACGCGCTGGTGCGCGAAGTGATCAAGCAGGACCCCCGCCTGGCCGACGCCTATACCGTCCAGGCGCTCGTGCGTGACCGCCAGGGCGATGCCGCCGGCGCCGGCGAGGCGTACCGCAAGGCGGCCGAACTGGCCCCCGACCAGGGCGACACCCTCAACAACTATGGCGCGTGGCTGTGCGGCAGCGGCTTCGCCGCCGAGGCGCTGGTGTGGTTCGACCGCGCCCTGGCCGCGCCCAATTACCGCACGCCCGCGGCCGCCCTGGCCAATGCCGGCGGCTGCGCGCTGCAGTCGGGGCAGGGCGAGCGTGCCGCCTCGGACCTGGACAAGGCGCTGCAGCTGGACCCCACCAACGCCTACGCGTTGGAATCGATGGCGCGCTACCAGGTGTCACAGCGTCACTATTTCGAAGCGCGGGCCTTCAACGAGCGCCGCCTGGCGGCTGCACCGGCCACGTCTTCCGTGCTACAACTTGCTATTCAGATTGAACACGGGCTAGGCGACAAGGCAGCCGCCAGCCGATATCAGCAGCGGTTGGTCCAGGAGTTTCCGCAGACCAGTACCGCCAACCCGGGGGCCAAAGCATTGTGATCAGTGAGTCCAATCCGAACCCTTTCGAACAGGAAAAGGGATGCGGACAGTACCTGCGTGAAGCGCGAGAGGCCGCCGGGCTGACGGTGGACCAGGTCGCCACCCAGCTGCGCATGCCGGTGCAGGTGGTGCGGTCGCTGGAGCAGGAGGATTGGCAGCGCCTGGGTGCCCCCGTATTCGTTCGCGGCCAGCTGCGCAGCTATGCGCGGTTGTTGAACGTCAACCTGGAACCGCTGCTGCAGCAGGCGCGCCTGGAAAGCATCGAGCCGGTCAAGCTGGTCAGCCATGCGCATACGCCGCGCGGGCGCCGGTTGTTGGAAAGCTTCGCCCGCCGCGCCGTGTATGTAGTGATCACCGGCGTGCTGGTAGTGCCGATCTGGTACGCCATCCGCAGCGTCCCGGGCGAAAGCCCGCGCAGCAACACCGCCTCGCTCGACGTCGTGCCGGGCGAAGCGGCTGCCGGCAGCGTGGCCAGCGAGCAGGCCGCCGATTCGGCTGCCGCACCGGGCACGTCCCCGGCCGCGACCACGCCGGCCACCGATGCCCCCAAGCCTGCGACGCAGACCACCCCGTACATCGCCTCCTTGACCCCGATGCCGCGCAGCGCCACCGCGCCGTCCGGCGCGGGCCTGTCGCTGCATTTCACTGGCGAAAGCTGGATCGAAATCCTCGCCCCGGATGGCAGTGTCGTCGACAAGGGCCTGGTGCGCGCCGGCGAGGATCGCAGCTACGAAGCCGGCCGCGTCGGCCGCGTGAAGCTGGGCAATGCGACGGCGGTAGAGGTTCAGCAAGGCGGCAGTATCGTCGACGTGAAACCGTTCCAGCGCGCTAACGTGGCGCGTTTTGCGGTATCCTCCGACGGCTCCGTGGTGCCCGCTGCCGAGTGACGTTGCAGGCTGCAGGCACCGCGGTTTTTCGTTTCCCCTTTGATGCTCCGGATCCGGCAAGGACGGGGTGAGAGTACGCATGGCGATCGACGATCTGCTGGACGAACACGAACAAGGCGAACGCGTTCGCTCGTGGTTGAGGAAGAATGGCGCCGGCTTGATCGGCGGTGTCGTGGTGGGCCTGGGGCTGATCCTGGGCGGGCAGTGGTGGCAGAAGCAGCAGCTCTCCCACGCGGCCGAAGCCGGCCGCCGCTATGACGCGGTGGTCAAGGGCGTGGAGGCCGGCAAGCTGGACGACGCCGCCAAGGCGATGCAGGAACTGTCCGCGGCCAAGGCCGCCGGCATCTATGTCGACCTGGCCGCGCTGGACCTGGCCAAGGCACAGGTCACCGCCGGCAAGAACGACGAGGCGATCAAGACCCTTCGCAACATCCAGGCCGACGGCGCGCTCAAGCGGGTGGTCGACCAGCGCCTGGCCAAGCTGTTGATCGACGGCAACCAGGGCGCCGAGGCGGACAAGCTGCTGGCCGGCTACGACGACGGCATCAGCCTGGAAATCCGCGGCGACGCGGCGCAGGCCCAGGGCCAGCGCGACGCGGCCCGCGACCTGTACACGAAGGCCTTGGCCCAGGTGGCGGTTGGCGCGCCGCAGCGCGCCCTGCTGGAAGTCAAGCTCACCGATGCGGGCGGCACCGTGCCCGAGCCCGCGGAGCAGATCTGATGAACCAAGTGAAGTTGAAGCAACTGGCGGCCATCGTGCTGCTTGGCGCCGCGCTGAGCGGCTGCAGCACGGTCAAGGGCTGGTTCACCAGCAAGGACGCCGCCGCGAAGAAGGCACAGGAACCGGCCGAACTGGTCGATTTCAAGCCGACGGTCGAAGTGCGCAAGATCTGGTCCACCGGCATTGGCAAGGGCGAAGGCCGTATCGGCGTGCGCCAGCATCCGGCGGTTGCCGACGGCCGCGTGTTTGCGGCGGCGGTGCAGGGCGGCGTCGTGGCGCTGGACCTGCAGACCGGCAAGCAGGTCTGGGAATACAAGCCCGAGAAGGTCAAGAAGAAGCCGAAGCTGGGCCTGTCCGGTGGTCCCGGCGTGGGCGAGGGCCTGGTGGTGATCGGCACGCTCGACGGCCAGGTCATCGCGCTCGATGCCGCCAATGGCAGCGAGAAGTGGCGCGCCCGCGTGCCGAACGAAGTCATCGCCGCCCCGGCGATCGCGCAGAACCTGGTGTTCGTGCGCAGCAACGACGGCCGCGTGACCGCGTTCGAGGCCAGCAATGGCCAGCGCCGCTGGTTCCATGACAAGGAATCGCCGTCGCTGACCGTGCGCGGCAATGCCTCCGTGCTGGCCGGCCCAGGCGTGGTGTTCGTCGGCAACGACGACGGCACCGTCGACACGCTGGCCATGCAGGACGGCCGCCCGCTGTGGTCGCAGGCGATCGGCGTGCCGGAAGGCCGCACCGAGCTGCAGCGCATGGCCGACGTCGATGGCACCCCGGTGCTGGAAGACCGCATCCTGTATGCCACCAGCTTCAAGAACGAGACCCTGGCCATCGATGGCCCGACCGGTCGCCCGGTGTGGTCGCGTGACCACGGCGGCGCGGGCGCGGTGGGCGTGTCCTCCGGCCTGGTCGTGGTGGCGGACAATGCCGGCTCGGTCTGGGGCCTGGACAAGGGCACCGGCTCGGCGATGTGGTCGCAGGCCGCACTGGCCCGCCGCTCGCTGACCGGCGCGGCGATCCAGGGTGACTACGCCGTGGTCGGCGATTACAAGGGTTACCTGCACTGGCTGCGGCTGGACAACGGCGAACTGGCGGCGCGCGAACGTGCCGGGCACGACGCCCTGGTCGGCCAGCTCATCGTCGTCGATGGCATACTGCTGGTGCAGAACACGGACGGCAAACTGATCGCCTTCCGGCTGGCCCAATAAGACAGGAGTGACGCGATGCTGCCTTTGGTCGCCCTGGTTGGACGGCCGAATGTCGGCAAGTCCACTCTATTCAACGCGCTGACGCGCAGCCGCGACGCGCTGGTCCATGACCAGCCCGGCGTGACCCGTGACCGCCACTACGGCGTGTGCCGGCTGGAAGGGCAGGAGCCCTTCATCGTCGTGGACACCGGCGGCATCGCCGGCGAGGAAGAAGGCCTGGCCGGCGCCACCGCGCGGCAGGCCCGCGCCGCGGCCGGCGAGGCCGACCTGGTGCTGTTCGTGGTCGACGGCCGCGAAGGTGCCTCGGCGCTGGACGATGAAATCCTGGCCTGGCTGCGCAAGCTCTCGCGGCCGACCCTGCTGGTCATCAACAAGATCGACGGCGTCAACGAAGACGCCGTGCGCTCGGACTTCGCCCGCTACGGCTTCGCCGACGTCATCACCGTCTCGGCCGCGCACCGCCAGGGCCTGGACGACCTGCTCGACGAAGTGCGCGAACGCCTGCCCGAAGAGGGCGCCGGCGAGCTGCTGGACGAAGACCCGGCGCGCATGCGCATTGCCTTCGTCGGCCGCCCGAACGTGGGCAAGTCGACGCTGGTGAACCGCCTGCTGGGCGAAGAGCGCATGATCGCCTCCGAAGTGCCGGGCACCACGCGCGATTCCATCGCCGTGGACCTGGAGCGCGACGGCCGCCAGTACCGCCTGATCGACACCGCCGGCCTGCGTCGCAAGGCGCGCGTGGAAGAGGCGGTGGAGAAGTTCAGCGCCTTCAAGACGCTGCAGGCCATCGAGCAATGCCAGGTCGCCGTGCTGCTGCTCGACGCCACCGAAGGCGTCACCGACCAGGACGCCACGGTGCTCGGCGCGATCCTGGAAGCCGGCAAGGCGCTGGTGGTGGCCATCAACAAGTGGGACGGCCTGACCGAATACCAGCGCGCCCAGGCCGAAGACCTGCTCTCGCGCAAGCTGAGCTTCGTCAACTGGGCCGAAGCGGTGCGCATCTCGGCCAAGCATGGCTCGGGCCTGCGCGAGCTGTTCGCCGCCATCCATCGCGCGCATGCCTCGGCGACGAAGGAATTCAGCACCGCCGAAGTCAACAAGACGCTGGAAGTGGCCTACGAGACCAACCCGCCGCCGAGCATCCGCGGCCACGTCTCCAAGCTGCGCTACGTACACCCGGGCGGCAGCAACCCGCCGACCTTCATCGTGCACGGCACGCGCCTGAAGGTGCTGCCGGAGTCGTACAAGCGCTACCTGGAGAACTTCTTCCGCAAGCGCTTCAAGCTGGTCGGCACGCCGGTGCGTTTCATCTTCCGCGAAGGCGCCAACCCGTACGAAGGCAAGAAGAACGAGCTGACCGACCGCCAGATCGCCCGCAAGCGGCGGCTGATGCGCCACGTCAAGGGCAAGTGACCGCGGCCGCGCCGATGGCCGATTTCCCGAGCCGCATTTCCGTTGACGGAGCGCAGGCGCTGCTGCGCGAGCTGGCCGCGTCGCGTCGCATGCCGGTCGAGCAGCTGGCCACCGCGCGCGCCGATGGGCGCGTGCTGGCGGCCAACATCGTCGCCGACATCGACCTGCCGGCCTTCGACAACAGCGCGATGGACGGCTTTGCCCTGCGCCATGCCGATGCGGCTGGCGGCCAGCTGCGGCTGGTCGGCGAGCAGTTCGCCGGGCGCGCCGATGCCGCGCCGCTGGGCGAGGGCGAATGCGTCCGCATCACCACCGGGGCGCCGTTGCCGCCCGGTGCCGACACGATCCTGGTCCGCGAACTAGCACGCGAGCAGGATGGCATCGTCCATTTCGATAACGTCCCTGCGCCTGGCAGCTTCGTGCGCCGGGCCGGCGAAGACGTGCGGGCTGGCGATGTCGTGCTGCAGGCCGGCAGCGTGCTGACCGCCGCGCGGATCGGGCTGGCGGCCGCCATCGGACGCGCGCAGCTGCCCGTGTTCGCCCGGCCGACCGTGGCGGTGTTCGCCACCGGCGACGAACTGGTCGAACCGGGCATGCCGCTGGGACCCGGCCAGATCTACAACGCCAACCGCGACCTGTTGATGGCGCGCCTGCGCGAGCTGGGCTACACGCCGATGGCGTGGCCGACTCTGCCGGACGACCCGGAGCGCATGGAGACCGTCCTGCGCGACGCGGCGGCGGCCTTCGACGTGATCCTGACCTGCGGCGGCGTCTCGGCCGGGGAGAAGGATCACCTGCCGGCGCTGCTGCAACGCCTCGGCCGCATCCACTTCTGGAAGGTCCGCATGCGGCCTGGCATGCCGCTGCTGTGCGGCGAGCTGGACAAGGCGGTGGTGCTGGGCCTGCCGGGCAACCCGGTTTCGGTGCTGGCCACCTTCACCGCGTTCGCGCAGCCGCTGCTGGAGGGCCTGCAAGGCCGCACCGAGCCGGCACTGCGCCTGTATGCGGCGCTGGACGCCCCGTGGGACAAGCGCCAGGAGCGACTCGAACTGCTGCGCGGGCGGCTGCACTGCGATGCCGGAACCGGCCAGCTGCGGGTGACGCCGAACGCGGCCGACGCCTCGCACCGCCTGCGCGGCGCGGCGGACAGCGACGTGCTGCTGGTGCTGGGCGAAGGCGCGCGGATGTACACGGCGGGCGAGGTGGTCGAGGTGATCCGCTACTGAGCGGCCACCCGACGCGACGCAGCGATCCGCACCGCGCACGTCGCCCACGCGGCTTTGCGCGGATAATGCGCGCATGAGCATCGAACAGATCGACCCGGCGCAGGCGCGCCGCCGCTCCACCCAGGGTGTGCGGCTGATCGACATCCGCGAAGCGCACGAACGCATCGACGGCCAGGCCGAAGGCGCGCTGGCGCTCACCCGCGCCGAACTCGAAGCCGCGCCGGGCGAACATCTCGGTTCCCCCGACCAACCCGTCATGCTGATCTGCCAGACCGGCAAGCGCTCGCTCGCCGCCGCCGAGGCGCTGCATGCGCTGGGTTGGCCGCAGGTGGTCTCGGTGGCCGGCGGCACCACGCGCTGGCGCGCCGAAGGCCTGCCGCTGGTGCGTCCGCAGCTGCCCGCCGACCAGCAGGATTTCCTCGAACGCTATTCGCGCCACCTGCGCCTGCCGCAGGTCGGCATCGAAGGGCAGCGTCGCCTGCAGGCCGCACGCGTGCTGGTGGTCGGTGCCGGTGGGCTGGGCTCGCCGGCGGCGTACTACCTCGCCGCGGCCGGCGTCGGCACGCTGCGGCTGATCGACGACGACGTGGTCGACCGCAGCAACCTGCAGCGGCAGATCCTGCACACCGACGCGCGCGTGGGCATGCCCAAGGTCGATTCGGCCACGCTGGCGTTGCAGGCGCTCAATCCCACGGTGCACGTGGAAGCCTTCGTCGAGCGCCTGCGCGCGGAGAACGTCGAGCGCGTGCTGGAGGACGTGGATGTCGTGCTCGACGGCTCGGACAACTTCCCGCTGCGCTACCTGCTCAACGATGCCTGCGTGAAGCTGGGCAAGCCGCTGGTGTACGGCGCCGTGCAGCAGTTCGAAGGGCAGGTGAGCGTGTTCGACGCCGGCCGCCATCGCGGGCAGGCGCCGTGCTACCGCTGCCTGTTCCCTGAGCCGCCTTCGCCGGAATTCGCGCCCAACTGCGCCGAGGCCGGCGTGTTCGGCGTGCTGCCGGGCATCGTCGGGCTGCTGCAGGCCACCGAGGTGCTCAAGCTGCTGCTCGACCTCGGCGAGTCGCTCACCGGCCGCCTGCTGGGCTTCGATGCGCTGGCGATGCGCTTCCGCGAACTGCGCCTGCCGCCGGATCCCGATTGCCCGGTGTGCGCGGCCGGGCGGGCGTTCCCCGGCTACATCGACTACGCCGCGTTTTGCCGCAGCGCCGACTGACCGGCTTCACCTGCCATCCACCGCGATGAATCGATCGCGGAAGTGAAGCCGGCGGCAATTGCTCTTCACCTGCATCGCATTGGCCAAGTCGCAGGCTGTTGTCATGCGATTTTCCCCATTCCTCGTGCTGGCCTGCGTCGTCTCGGCATCCGTGCCGACGGGGGCGTTCGCGCAGGTGGATCCGAACGATCCCGCCGAAGCGCGCACCCGCTATGAAGCGCCAGTCGCCAAGGCGGCCGGTTCGGACATTCCCGGCTGGCCGCAGGCGAACACGCGCGAGCGTGCGGGCCTGGGCCTGCTCAGCGTGGTGGACCAGTACCAGGCGGACCTGTCTCGCCTGGCGCTTGATCGCGGCCTCGCCGATCCGGTGCATGCCTGGGCCGAACGCATGCTCGCCGACCATGCCGCCGCCCGCGGGCGCCACGACCCCTGGTTGCCTGACCTGGGCCAGCCGCGTGCACAGGCCTGGATGCGCCGCGGCCAACGCCAGCTGGCGGCTTTTCGCGCCGCCGAAGCGGACGACGCCAGCCCGCATTACGTCCGTGCCATGTCGGTGAGCCTGGCCGAGGCATTGCAGCTGCTCGACGAGGAACTCATCCCCCAGGCCAGCTCGCCGCGGGTCCATGCCTATCTAAGTGGCCTGCGCGAACCCTTGGCCGACGACCTGGCCGCCGCCCGTCGCCTGATGGCGCGCGACGGCGCCGCAAACGGAGCATCGCCATGAAACACGAAGCACCGACCCCGCCGATGCCGCCTTCGCCCGAGAAGCCGGCCAAGGAACACCACAAGGAACAGAAGCGCCAGGACGAAGCGCTGGAGGAAACCTTCCCGGCCAGTGATCCGGTCTCGCCGTTCATCCCGGCCAAGGCGCCGGATTGATGGCGGCACGGGCGCTGAAGATCGCCACGTTCAACATCAACGGCATCACCGCGCGCCTGCCGCACCTGCTGGAGTGGCTGGCGCGCGAGAAGCCGGACGTGGTGGCGCTGCAGGAGCTGAAGGCCCTCGACACCGCGTTCCCGCGCGCCGCGCTGGAGCAGGCCGGCTATGGCAGCCGTTGGATCGGCCAGGCTTCCTGGAATGGCGTGGCCGTGCTCGCGCGCGGCCAGGTACCGGAAGAAGTGCGACGCGGCCTGCCGTGGGATCGTGGTGATACCCAGAGCCGCTATCTTGAAGTGGACGCGCACGGGCTGCGCGTATGCGGGCTGTACCTGCCCAACGGCAACCCGCAGCCGGGTCCGAAGTTCGACTACAAGCTCAAGTGGTTCGCGCGGCTGATCCGCCATGCGCGCAAGCTGGCCGAATCGGCGCAGCCGGTGGTGATGCTGGGCGACTTCAATGTCGTGCCGACCGACGAGGACATCTACGACCCGAAGGGCTGGCGCAAGGACGCGCTGTTGCAGCCGGAGAGCCGCGCGGCGTGGTTCAAGCTGCTCGACCTGGGCTGGACGGACGCGCTGCGCGCGATCCATGGCGACGCCCGCATCTACACCTTCTGGGATTATTTCCGCCAGCACTACGAGCGCGACCGCGGCCTTCGCATCGACCACCTGCTGCTCAATGCCGCCCTGGCGCCGCGCCTGCGCGATGCCGGCGTGGACCGCTGGGTGCGGGGGCTGCCCAAGGCCAGTGACCACGCGCCGACCTGGATCAAGCTGGCGCGTTGACCTTCACCCGCGCGCGACCGGGCCCGGCGTAGCGTCCGGCGCGTTTCCCAGCCGAGGAAGCCTCGATGAGCGATGACAAGCAGCAGGCTGGTCCACGCGACCGCGAACGCATCAATCTTTCCGAAGACTACGAGGTGCGCTACTGGATGCAGGCCCTGGGCGTGAGTGAGCAGAAGCTGCGCGAGGCGGTGCATACGGTCGGCACCTCCGCAGCGGCCGTGCGCGATTACGTTCGCAAATAGGCCGGCCGCGTGAGCCTGACCGAATACCGGCGCAAGCGACGCTTCGACCAGACGCGCGAACCCGAGCCGGGCAAGCGGGCCCCCGCCGGCCGCCGCCCGATCTTCGTGGTGCAGCTGCACCATGCCAGCCGCCGCCACTATGACTTCCGCCTGCAGGTGGGCGACGCGCTCAAGAGTTGGGCAGTGCCGAAGGGGCCCAGCTACGACCCGAAGGTGAAACGGATGGCGGTGGAGGTCGAGGACCATCCGCTCGATTACGCCGGTTTCGAAGGCGAGATCCCGAAAGGCCACTACGGCGGCGGCCATGTCGCGCAGTTCGACCATGGCGTGTGGTCCAGCGAGGGCGACGTGGAAGCGCAGCTGGCGAAAGGGCACCTGCGCTTCGAGCTGTTCGGCGACAAGCTCAAGGGCGGCTGGCACCTGGTGCGCTCCGGCAAGCCCGCGCGACAGCCGCAGTGGCTGCTGTTCAAGGACGACGATGCCTATGCGGGCTCGCTGGAAGCGGACGACCTGCTCGCCGGCGTCACCGCGCCGCCGGCTGCCGATGCGGCGCGCGCCGGCCGTGGCAAGGCGCACAAGCTGCGGCGCGAACGCGTGGAGACCGCGCGGCCGAAGCGGCGTCGCGATTGGGCGTCGCGCGCGGCCAAGCTGCCGGGCGCGCGCAAGGCCAAGCCGCCGACGGCCGCGTTCGAACCACAACTGGCCAGGTTGGGCGATACACCGCCGGAAGGCGAGCAGTGGCTGCACGAGATCAAGTGGGACGGCTACCGCATCCTCGCCACGATGGCCAAGGGCGAAGCGCAGCTGTGGTCGCGCAACGCCTTGCCGTGGACGGCGAAGCTGCCGGAAATCGCCGCCGCGGTGGAAGCACTGGGGCCGATGTCGCTGGCGCTGGATGGCGAACTGATCGCCGGGCAGGGGCGCAAGGAGGATTTCAACCTGCTGCAATCCACGTTGTCGGGCGAGCGACCGGGCAAGCTCGTGCTGGCGCTGTTCGACCTGCTGCACGTGGATGGCATCGACATCTCCGCCGCGCCGCTGCGCGCGCGCAAGGCGCTGCTGCAGGAGATCCTCGAACATGCCGGCAGCCCGCACCTGGCCTTCAGTTCGCATATCGAGGCCGACGGCGCGGGCGCGTATGCGCTGGCCGGCGAGCAGCACTTCGAAGGCATCATCTCCAAGCGCGCCGACCGGCCGTACCACCCCGGTCGCAGCGACGACTGGCGCAAGACCAAGCAGCTGGCCAGCGATGAATTCGCGGTGGTGGGCTACACCGCGCCGCGCGGCAGTCGCCAGGGCTTCGGCTCGCTGCTGCTGGCCAAGCCGGATGCCGAACACGGCTGGCGCTACGTGGGCAGGGTGGGAACCGGCTTCACCGACGCGATGCTCGCGCAGATCAGCGAGCGCATCGGCAAGGCGGGGGGCGCCAAGCCCACGGCCCACGTGGGGACGACCGATACCGACCTGCGGCACGCGAAATGGTTCGCGCCGCGCTTCGTGGTGGAGGTCTACTACCGCGGCATCGGGCGTCAATCGCTGTTGCGCCAGCCTTCGTTGAAGGCCGTGCGCGAAGACAAGCGGGTGGGCGAGCTGCGCGACAGTGATCGTGCGCCGGCGAAGCAAGCGCCGGCGAAGCAACCCGCCGCCACCGCCCGTGGCAGGAAGCAGCCAGCCGCGCCCGAACTCCCCGCGCTCAGCAGCCCGTCCAAGGTGCTGTATCCGGAAGACGGCATCACCAAACAGCAGGTCTGGGACTACTACCGCGCCGTCATGCCGTGGCTGCTGCCGGAGATCGCGGACAGGCCGTTGTCGATCATCCGTTGCCCGGCCGGCACCGGGCGGGCCTGCTTCTTCCAGAAGCACCACACCGCCGGGCTGGAGCGCGTCGATGCCGTGCGGTTGAAGGAAGAGGGTGGCCATGCCGGCCAGTACCTGGTCGTGCGCGACGAGGCGTCCGTGATGGAACTGGTGCAGTTCAACGCGCTGGAATTCCACCCGTGGGGTTCGCATGCGGAACAGCCCGGACGCGCGGATCGCGTGGTGTTCGACCTCGACCCGGGGCCGGATGTGCCCTTCGCCGAGGTCAAGCGCGCCGCGATGGACATCCGCCGCCATCTGGCCAGTCTTGAGCTCGAATCCTTCCTGCGCGTGTCCGGCGGCAAGGGGCTGCATATCGTGGTGCCGCTCAACCCCGGTTGCGAATGGCGGCTGGTGAAGCGCTTCGCGCAGGGCTTTGCCGAAGCGCTGGCGCAGTCCGCGCCGGACCGCTTCGTCGCCAGTGCCAGCAAGCGGCTGCGCGGCGGACGCATCTTCGTCGATTACCTGCGCAACGCCCGCGGCGCGACGGCGGTGGCCAGCTATTCGCTGCGCGCACGCCCCGGCGCGCCGGTGGCGATGCCGCTGGCATGGACGCAGCTGTCCAGGCTGGCCCGTGCCGATGCCTTCCCGCTGGCGGCGGCGCTGGCCAGCCTGCGCCGCCGCCGCAAGGATCCCTGGGAAGGTATCGATACCGTGCGCCAGGACCTGTCGCGCTGGGAGGGCTAGCCGCTGGCCTCCATGGGTTGCGGCGCACGCCCGGCGCGGCGGTGCACCCACTGGTAGAGCATCGGCAGCACCACCAGCGTCAGCAGCGTGGAGGACACGATGCCGCCGATGACCACGGTCGCCAGCGGTCGCTGCACTTCCGCGCCGGCGCCGGTGTTGAGCGCCATCGGCACGAAGCCCAGCGACGCCACCAGCGCGGTCATCAGCACCGGACGCAGGCGTGCCATCGCGCCGTCGCGCACTGCGTCGGCCAGCGGCATGCCGCGTGCGCGCAGGTCACGGATGAAGCTGATCATCACCAGCCCGTTGAGCACCGCCACGCCCGATAGCGCGATGAACCCCACGCCGGCGGAGATCGACAGCGGGATGCCGCGCATCGCCAGCGCCAGCACGCCGCCGGTGAGCGCCAGCGGCACGCCGCTGTAGACGATGGCCGCATCGCGCGCCGAACCGAACGCCCAGAACAGCAGGGCGAAGATCAGCGCCAGCGTCACCGGCACCACGATCGCCAGGCGCTGGCCGGCGGAGATCAGCTGCTCGAAGCTGCCGCCGTAACCGATCCAGTAGCCGGGTGGCACGTCGACCTGCGCCTCCACCGCCTGCCGCAGGTCCGCGACGAACCCGCCGAGGTCGCGGTCGCGCACGTTGGCGGTGATCACGATGCGGCGCTTGCCGTTGTGGCGATTGACCTGGTTCGGGCCTTCGGTCGCCGTGAGCGTGGCGACACTGGAGAGCGGCACCGCGCCGGGCGCGGCCGTGCCTGGCACCGCGCCGCCGGCTTCGTCGCGCTGGCCGCTGGCCAAGGGCGCGGCCAGCGAGATCGGCAGGTTCGCCAGCGCGGTCGGGTCCTGCCGCAGCGCTTCGGGCAGGCGCACGACGATATCGAAGCGGCGATCGCCTTCGAACAACTGCCCGGCCACTTCACCGCCTACCGCCGTGGCGACGGCACGCTGCACGTCATCCGGGTTCAGCCCGAGCGCGGCGAGCGCGCGGCGGTCCGGTTCGACCTGCAACAGCGGCAAGCCGGTGGCTTGCTCCAGGCGCACGTCGGCGGCTCCGCGCACGCCGCGCGCGACGGCTTCCAGCTTCTGGCCGACGGCCAGCAACGTGTCCAGGTCGTCACCGTAGAGGTTGATCGCCACGTCGGCGCGCACGCCGGAGATCAGTTCGTTGGTGCGCATCTGGATCGGCTGGCTGAACTCGTAGTTGTTGCCGGGCACGCGGGCCAGTGCCGCCTCCACCTCGGCCACCAGCTCCTGCTTGGTCTTGGACGGATCCGGCCACTGCTTGCGTGGCTTGACCATCACGAAGACGTCGGCCACCGAGGGCGGCATGGGATCGGAGGCCACCTCGGCGGTGCCCACGCGCGAGAACACGCGCGCCACTTCGGGGAACTGCGCGATGCGTTTTTCCACCTGCGCCTGCATGACGAGCGACTGGCTCAGGCTGGTGCCCGGCACGCGCATCGCCTGCAGGGCGAAGTCGCCCTCGTCCAGGTGGGGCACGAACTCGCTGCCCAGCCGCGTGGCCAGCCAGCCACTGCCGAGCAGCAGCACGATCGCGCCCAGGCCGATCCAGCGTCCATGGCGCAGGCTCCACTCCAGCGCCGGGCGATACGCGCGGCGCATCCCCCGCATCAGTCGGTTTTCCTTCTCCTCGACCTTGCCGCCGAGCAGCATCGCGATGGCGGCCGGCACGAACGTCAGCGCCAGCAGCATCGCGCCGGTCAGCGCCAGCACCACGGTGATCGCCATCGGGTGGAACATCTTTCCCTCGACGCCACCGAGCGCAAAGATCGGCAGGTACACCGCGGTGATGATGCCCAGGCCGAACAGGCTGGGGCGGATCACTTCGGCGGTGGCTTCGGCGGTGAGGTCGAAGCGCTCCTCGCGCGTGAGCAGCCGGCCGAGTGCATGCTGGCGCTGGCCGAAGCGGCTCAGGCAGTGCTCGATGATGATCACCGCGCCATCCACGATCAGGCCGAAGTCCAGCGCGCCCAGGCTCATCAGGTTCGCCGACACGCCGCCGCGCGCCATGCCGGTGAGCGTGAACAGCATCGCCAGCGGGATGACCGCCGCGGTAATGAGTGCCGCACGGAAATTGCCCAGCAGCAGGAACAGCACCACGATCACCAGCAGCGCGCCTTCGACCAGGTTCTTCGCCACGGTGGCGATGGTGCGATCCACCAGCGCGGTGCGGTCGTAGACCGGCGTGGCGGTGACGCCGGCCGGCAGGCTGCGCGCGGCCTCGGCCAGGCGCGCGGCCGAAGCGTTCGCGACCTCGCGGCTGTTGGCGCCGGTGAGCATGACGACCATGCCGAGCACGACTTCCTCGCCGTTCTCCATCGCCGCGCCCGTGCGCAGTTCCGAGCCCTCGACCACCTGGGCCACGTCGCGCACGCGCACCGCGACGCCGCCGCGGCGGCCGAGCACGATCTCGCCGATCTGCGGCACGCCCTCGACCTGCCCGGGCACGCGCACCAGGAACTGCTGGCCGTTGCGTTCGATGTAGCCGGCGCCGACGTTCTGCGTATTGCGCTGCACCGCCTGGACGAGATCATCCAGCGTGAAGCCCAGCGAGCGCAGCCGCTGCGGGTCGGGCGTGACGTGGATCTCGCGGCGGAAGCCCCCGAGCGTGTTGACCTCGGTGACGCCCGGCACGTTGCGCAGTTGCGGGCGCAGCACCCAATCCTGCAGCGTGCGCAGGTCGGTAGCGGTGTAGGGCGTGCCATCGGCCTTGCGCGCCTTCGGATCCGCCTTCACGGTGTAGGAGAAGATTTCCCCCATGCCGGTGGCGATCGGGCCCAGCGTGGGCTCCACGCCGTCGGGCAGCTGCGACTTCGCCTGCTGCAAGCGTTCGGCCACCTGCTGGCGCGCGAAGTAGATGTCGGTGCCGTCCTCGAACACCACCGTCACCTGCGACAGGCCGTAGCGCGAGATCGAGCGGAAGTACGCCATGCGCGGTAGCCCGGCCACGGCCATCTCCACCGGGAAGGTCACCCGCTGTTCGGATTCCAGCGGCGAATAGCCCGGGGCAGCGGTGTTGATCTGCACCTGCACGTTGGTGATGTCGGGCACCGCGTCGATAGGCAGCTGGCGGAAGCTCCACACGCCTATGCCAACGAGGATCAAGGTCAGCGCCATCACCAGCCAGCGGTGGCCGATCAACCACCGGATCAGTTTCTCCAGCATCTCCAGTCTCCTAGTGCGTGTGCGAGGCGCCGGCCTTCTCGATGTCGGCCTTGACCAGGAAGCTCTGCTCGACCACCACTTGCTGGCCGGCGCGCAGTCCCTCGGTCACCTCGACGAATTGGCCGTCGCGCTCGCCCAGGCGAACCGGCTGGGCGATATAGCGCTCGCCTTCGCGAACCAGTACCGCATCGCGGCCGTCCATCGTCTGCAGCGCGGTCAAGGGCACGCGCAGGGCGACCTCGCGATCGTCGATGCGGATGCGCGCGGTCACCGCCGCGCCGGGACGCCACAGGCCATCGTCGTTGGCGAGTACCGCGCGGGCGACCGCGCTCTGGCTGGCGCTGTCGGTGCCGGGCAGGACGCGTTCGAGCGTGATCTCGCGCGTGGCGCCGTCGTACAGCCGCGTGACCGTGACCGCCGCGCCCGCCCGCAGGTAGTGCACGTCCGCGCCGAAGGCATGCAGGTCGACCCACACGCGCGAGAGGTCGGCGATCTCGAACAGCGACTGGCCTTCGGCCACGCCCGCGCCGACCGCGACCTGCCGTGCCATCACCTGGCCGGACAACGGCGCGGTGACCGGGTAGGTGGTGAGGCTGAGGTTGCTCTCGATCAGCGCGAGCACCTGGCCCGCACGCACGTTGTCGCCGACGTTGGCACGCAGGGAACGCACCTGCCCGGGAAAGCGTGCGGTGGCGGCGCCCGCGCTGCCGTCGACCGGTGCGAGGAGACCCTGCACTTCGAGTTCGCGCACGATGCGGCCCGGCGCGGCCGGCGCGACACGGATGCCGCTGGATTCGGCGACGTCGGCGGCGATGGTGGTGCTTTCCGGCGCGTCGCTGTGTTCGGCATCGGCGGCCGCGTGATCGGCGTGGGGGACGTCGGCGTCGGCGTCGTCGCCGGCGGCATCGGCCAGGCCGCCCGGGTTGCTGCAGGCCGCGAGGAACAGCATCGCCAGCAGGAGCAGCGGCAAGGCGGGATATCGGAAAGCCATCATGGGGCGTATTTCTCCTGCGAAAGGGCGGCAGCGGCGACGATGGGCTGCCCGGTGAGGCGCTGGATTTCGATCAGTGCCTGCTGGGCCTGCGCGGCCACGTCGAGCTGGCGCTTGCGGGCATCCACGCGCATCGCCTGCAGCTGGGACCATTCGAGATAGCTGATGGCGCCGGCGCGCCAGGCACGCTCGGCGGCGAGTTCCGCGCGGGCCAGCTGCGGCAGGACATCGCTGCCCAGGCGGGCGGCTTCCAGTCGCGCGGTGGTGTACTGGCCATGCGCCGCGGCCAGCAGCGCATACAGGCGGCTTTGCTGCGCCTCGCGCTCGACGGTGTTCATCGCCAACGCGGCTTCGGCGGCCTGGATGCCGGGGGCGGCGCGCGTGGTGCTGCCGAGCGGCAGGCTGAAGCCGCCGACCAGTGCCACGGCGTCGTCGCCCCGCAGCCCGCGCATGCCGGCCTGCCATTGCAGGTCGGGCTGGCGGGCCGTGCGCGCAAGCTGCAGCTCGGCTTCGCGCACGCGTGCCTGGCCCGCCAGCGTCGCCAGTTCCGGCGTGCGTTCGAGCAGGTCGGCCAGGCGCTGGAAGTCTTCCAGCGCAGGCAGGGCCAGCGGGTCGCCGCTTGCGGTACGGAACTGGCCGTCGCGGCCATTCCACAGCGCGGCCAGGTGCAGTCGCGCGGATTCCTCGGCCTGGTAGGCGCGATCACGATCGAGTTGGGCCTGGGCGAGCGCAGCCTGCGCGGTGAGTACGGTCGATTCCGGCGAGGCACCCGCGCTCAAACGCTGCCGGGCAGCTTCAACCGCGCGCTTGCGTTGGGCGATGTCTTCCAGCGCGATGTCGCGCTGCCGCTGCGCCACGGTGACGGCGAGATAGCGGCGGGCCGTTTCGGCGAGCAGATCCAGGCGCACGATCTCGCGCTGCGGGGCCAGCGCATCGAGGTGGGCCATCGCCACGGCACGGCGCGCCTCGAGCTTGCCGCCGCGTTCGAGGACGCCGGCGAGGGTGACGGTGAGCTCGGCGCGGTCGAAGCCGCGATAGGGCCCGTTGCCGACGGCATTTTCGAGCGTGGCGCCCGCGGTCAGGGGCGGACGTTGCGCGGCCGTGGCGAGTCCGGCTTCGAGCAGCGGGCGCTGCGCGTCGGCCACGCGCAAGTCGGGATGGATACGGGCGACGCGTTCGAGTGCGTCGTCCAGCGTGAGGGAATCCAGGCGCGGTCGATCATCCTGCGCATGCGCGCAGGGTGCGACCGCGATGACGACGCATGTCGCCAATCGCAACCACATGGGGAATCTCCGGGTAGTAAGTCGAGTTCAGCCGGCGCAGCGCGCCGGGGAATCCGCTTACCCGATCGGAGGACGCAGCAGGCTGGTGCGCCGCACGGCCAGCGGCAACGCGGCGGGCCGGGGCAGGCGCTCGCGCGTGGACCACGCCGGTGCCGCCAGGGGCAGCACGGTGTTGTCGGCGGTGACGTGGGCGCAGCAGTGGGCGGCGTGTTCGAGGGCGAACAGCAGCGAATCGGCGGCTGGCTCGCTGGCCTGCGGGCCTTGCGCCGCATTGGCCTCATGCGCGTGCAGGCTGGCCCCGACCAGCGCGGCGTGCGCATCGCCGATGACCGTCAGCGCCGGGTTGAGCAGCATCGCCAACGCCAGCAACCACAGCGCCCAGAGGCGCTGTGGTCGGCGGGATCGCGCGGGGCGTAGGCGGGGCCACATGCGCTGAATGCTAATCGGGGCGCGACGGGTTAGACAATTGCGTTTGATCCGCCGGCTCAGACTTCACGCAGCCGCTCGAACTGCAGGCGGCTCTCCACCGGGACCGCCACGAGGTTCTGGTGCACCCAACCCGGGAACATGTTTTCTTCCTGGCCGTTGTAGTTGTCCGGGTTGTACAGGTAGGGCAGGTGCGACCAGCAGCGATAGCCGCGTTCCTTGAGCGTGCGCACGTCCTGCACCGCCTGCTCCACGGCGGGGCCCAGGCGCAGGTAGAGCGTGGGACGATGCTGGCGAAGGGTTTCGTCGGCACCGGCCAGTACCGAGGACAGGCTGCCGGGGATGTTTACCTTCAACAGGTGCAGGGCCTCCAGGCCCAGGCTGTCCACGCTGATGCTGCGCATCTGCTGCACCTCGCCGCCCTGCGGCAGCAGTTCGATCGACCCGCCTTGCTCGCCCAACCAGGCCGCGTGCGTATAGGCGTTGGTGATGCCGTTGAGGGCGAGGTTGGCACAGGCCCGCTGCAGGTTGAGCCGGTGTGGCTCGGCAATGTGCACGCTGCCGCGCTCGCCCACCGCACGCGACAGCCACAGCGCATGCGCGCCGAACTCGCCGCCGAACTCCAGTACCGTCTCGCCTTCCTGCACGAAGCTGCCGAGCAGGTCCAGCTCCTGTTCCATCCATTCGCCATAGCGCATGAGCGAACGTGCGACGGCATTGTCCTGGGGCAGGGCGGTGCTGATGCCGTAGCGGATCGGGGTGAGGCGATGGTCGACGAGGTCGCCGCCCTGCGTTGCGTGTTGCATGTCCATGATGTGTTCTCCTGGCTAGGGGTTCGGGGATGCGGGCCGTCAGCAGGAGCTGGCAGCCAGGCGGAGCAGGCGATGCTGGTGTTCCCACGCACTGCGTTCGGCACTTTCGACAAGCTGGTGTGCCCATTCGGCATCTGCATGCCGCCACCCGGGCAGCAGGGCGTGGCTTTCGACACCGGCCTCCCAGGCCGCGGCGCTCAGGCGCGCGGCCTGGGCGACATCCCGGCCAGCCAGCGCGGCGGTGGCCAGCAGGCGCAGGGTGTCGGCCGACGGCGGCACGTCCGCCTGCGCCAGCCACTGGGCCACGAGGGCGATCTGCTGCGCGCGCGTGGGCACGGGCTGGTGCTGCTGCCAGCCCAGCAATGCGGCCAGCAACACGCGGAATCCCGCGACACGGGTCTGCGGCAGGTCGGTGGCGGTAGTGGCGTGGCGCGCGGCGAGGTCGAAGTACGCCGACGCATCGCGACCTTCGCGGGCCTGTGCGAGCGCGACTTCGGCCTGTTCCAGAATGACCGCGGGCTGGGCAGGGAAATCCGGTTCGTCGCGCAGGCCTGCCAGCAGTGACGCTGCCTGGGCGAGCACGTCGCGTCGCGTGCTGGCGGACTCGTGCGCGGCACGCAGCCGCAGGTAGTAGGCGCGCGCGAAGGTCACCGCCTGGCGTTCTTCCGGCGCCTCGGTGGAACGCGCTTCGAGCCGCGCCAGCAGGGCATCGGCTTCGCCCAGGCGCTGGCGTGCGGCCGGCCCCTGCAACCATTGCGAGGTGTCGGCCAGCACGTGCACCCAGGCAAGCCAGGGGTCGTTGCCCTGTGCTTCGGCCAAGCGGGCGGACACGCGCTGTGAAAGCGAGCGGAAGCCGTTGCTGCGCGCCGCCGGTGAGAGCAGGTTGAGGTAACGCCGTTCCGCGCCGATCGATTCGGCCATCCAGGCATCGCGCATGGCGGGGTCTTCCGATGTGGCGTGGGCCCGCTCGGCGTGCACGGCGGCTTGGCCATGCCAACGATCACGCTCGGCGGCGGTGGCGGCGTCCAGGGCATGCAGCCACGCCGCGCGGGCGCGCTGGCGGCTCCATCCCGCGGATGCGTGTGCATCCTCCGGGCCGCGGGCGAGCACGGCGTCCAACCGCGCCAGCAACGCGGCGCGTTCGGAAGTCGTGGATGCCGCGGATTCGTGAAGCGCCTGCGCCCACTCCAGCAAGGCCGACTCGCTGGACATGCCGTGTGCAAACCCACGTTCGTAGGCTTCCACCGCCGCCGCCAGGTGCGCCTCGCGATGGGCGGGAAGGTCCACGTCGGCCTGCAGCAGGTGACAGCGACCCACCATGCGCGCCAGCGCGCCTTCGCGTGCTGGATCGATGGTCGCGGCACGCTGGAATGCCTGGGCCGCTTCGGCCGCCAGTGCAAGCGGCGCGGGCGACAGCTCCGCGAGGTTCCAGGCGCACCAGCCCGCCATCGCCCAGGCGGTGGCGGGCGCATGGTCGTCGAGCAGCGGGCGGAGTACGGCGAGCGCTTCGGCCTGTCGCCCCTGCGCGGCCAGGCGCCGGGCTTGCGCGCAGGCGTGGTCGATGTCGGTTGCGGGTACGGACGCCGCGTCGGCTTCGGCGATCAATGGCGCGGGTCCAGACGCAGGCGAGGGCGATGCTTCGATGACGCGGGTCTCCGCGCTCGCAGGCGCTTCGGGTAATGCGACGGGGCTGGCCGTGTGTTCTGAAGGAAGGCTGGAAAGGCGCGCGGCGGTGTCGACGCGCACGGTCACCGGTGGCGCCGGCGGCGACAGCAGCGAGGCGCCGCGCACGGGCCCCAGCCGGGTGGCATACCCGGGCGAAGTCATCGGGACATCGGCAGCCATGAGTGGCTTCGAAGAAGCGGGCGACGTGGGCTTCAGCGCGGGCGGGGCGGGCTCGTCATTCGCCTCGTCCCGACCCGAGGCTCCAACGGAGGCTTCCACGTCCGCGGGCGGTGAGGCGAGAGGTGCGGGCGCCAATGCTTGCGACGCGGGCGTGATCCGTCGACGAATCGTCGCGTTCGCCAGCCATGCCGGAGGTTCGAGTACTTCGTCGACGGCGGCGACTTGGCTCTCCGCATCCCCCCTGCGGCCTGGATGCCACACCCGCAGTTCGGCGCGTCGTGCCTTGCGGCGTCGCAGCCGCCACATCCAGAGCAGCGCGAGCAGCAGGACGGCCACCCCGGCCAGCGAGCCGTAGAACGCCGAAGGATCGGAAGGTGACAGGCGGCCGATCACATCAGAAAGGGAAAAGGACATGGCGGACGCTCCGGTCCGTTCGGGAGACAGGGGAGGTGGGGTGTGCGCGGGCAACGCGTTGTTGCTGGCAGGAGGCGCATCGGGCGGCGCAGGCGCGGCCGGCTGCAGTTCCGGGCCGATGAACGCGCCTTCGGATAACGCAGTGGATGGCGCCGCCGCGGGCATGGCGGGCGCACCGGCAAGCGAAGTCGCCACGGGCGCAACCACTGCGCGCCTGGACGTTGAGGGCGGCGTCGCAATCGCAACGTCCGCGCCGCTTGGCGACGCCCACCCCGAGGTGCGTGTGGCGCGGGGCATGTCCGCCGAACCTGCGCGCAGCCCAACGCTTACCGCATCCGGCCGCGTGGAAGGAACCGGCCCGGCGACAGGCGACGCAGGCGTCAGCGTGCGCGCAGGTGTCGTGCCGGGTGAGCGGGTGTCGGGCGAAAGCAGGCAGCCCGCGATGAGCAGGCAGATCCAGCCAGGCAGCGTGATCGCAACGAACTTCATGTTCGTTCCCTCCGCGTCGCGTCACGAAAGGCGCGACGCGCGGAATGGATCAACCGACAGGGTAGAACGCAGCGCGACCTTTTCCGGGGGGCGGTGCGGCAACGGAATGCGCGTGACATTAGCGCATCCGTTGCGCTCGTGGATGCGCGAGTTGGCGGTTGTGCGGATTCATGATCCGCGCATCGTAGGCAGGCCGATCTGAAAGGCCGCCTTCGCCTCCGGATGACGTTTGACTCTTCTAATTGCCCTCGTGAACAGGGGGCAATCCGGAAAAAAACAAAGCCCGGCGCTAGGCCGGGCTTTGAAGAAGTGGCGTCCCCACGGGGATTCGAACCCCGGTCGCTACCGTGAAAGGGTAATGTCCTAGGCCTCTAGACGATGGGGACGCTGTGAAACTTGTGCTGACGGACAGGCCTGGTGTCCGAAAGTTGGTGGAGCCAGCCGGGATCGAACCGGCGACCTCTTGCATGCCATGCAAGCGCTCTCCCAGCTGAGCTATGGCCCCACGATGCTGCGAGCCGCCTATCATAGCGGCCCCGGAGACGCTTGGGAAGGGGGTGGTGAAACTCCCGCTTCGAACCCTCCGGCCGCCCGGGCTGATCCGGTGGACGGAGCCAAGGCTCCTACAAAAAGCAAAACCCGGCGCGAGGCCGGGTTTTGGCAGATGGCGTCCCCACGGGGATTCGAACCCCGGTCGCTACCGTGAAAGGGTAATGTCCTAGGCCTCTAGACGATGGGGACGTTTTGTTTCTTTCGCGATCCGGACAGGCCTGGTGTCCGAAGTTGGTGGAGCCAGCCGGGATCGAACCGGCGACCTCTTGCATGCCATGCAAGCGCTCTCCCAGCTGAGCTATGGCCCCACGTCGCTGAGGAGAGAAATCATATCTGCGGGTTCATGCGTTCGCAAGTTTTTTTTCACTTCGATGAAGCCGTGCATCGCGACGCGGACATGCGGTGCGTTGTCCACGTCGCGATGCGTCGATCAATGCACCAGCGTCTGGATCGCGTGCGCCGGAATCTCCACCTGCGCCGACTCGGTGCCCACGTAGAAGTTGTAGGTGATCGCCTTGTCGGTGGGGTTCATCACGATGGTGGCGAGCTTGCCATCCTGGTTGACGAAGCCGGTGGCGAGCAGGTTGCTGCGGCTGCTGGCCACGCTCACGCGACGCGCTTCGGGGCGCACGAAGCGCGAGAAGTGGCCGATGACGTAATAGCTCGGCGTGTAGATCAGCTCGCCGGTGCGGGTGTCGGCATGGATCGGCGCGAAGCACCAGTTGCCGACGTGGTTCGGGCCACCCTTTTCATCGAGCAGGATGTTCCAGTCGGTCCAGCCGACCACGCCGTTGTTGAAGTCGTTGATCATGCTCTGGCCGTAGCGCTCGCCGTTGGCCCAGTCCTGCAGGCGCGCCGGGTCGTACTTCTCCACGGACGCTTCGGTCAGCAGGATCGGCTTGTCGGCCCAGGCCTCGTGCACCTTGCCGACGTTGTCGAACATCGGGTTGAAGCCGGCCCAGGTTTCATACCAGTGGAAGCCCATGCCCCAGGCGTACTTGGCCGCTTCCGGGTCGCCGAAGATCACCTGCGCGCGGTAGTTCATCATGTCGCGGTTGTGGTCCCACACGATGATCTTCTTGTCGCCGTAGCCGGCCTTGGCCATCACCGGGCCGAGGTGGTCCTTGAGGAAGTCGCGCTCCTGCTCGGCGGTGTAGATCATCGACTCCCACTTCTGCACGGCCATCGGCTCGTTCTGCAGGCTGATGCCCCAGATCGGGATGCCCTCGGCCTCGTAGGCCTTGATGAACTTGGTGTAGTAGGTCGCCCAGGCGTCGGCGTACTGAGGCAGCAGCGAGCCGCCGCGCAGCATGTTGTTGTTGGTCTTCATGAAGGCCGGCGCGCTCCACGGGCTGACGAACATCGTCAGCTGGCCGCCGGCCGCGGCAATGGCCTGCTTGATCAGCGGAATGCGGAACTGGCGGTCGTGGTCGATGCTGAAGGTCTTCAGCGCCTTGTCGCCTTCCTTGATGTAGGTGTAGCTGGCCGAGCTGAAGTCCGAGCTGTGGATGGTGGTGCGCGCCAGCGTGTAGCCGATGCCCTGGTTCGGGTCGTAGTAGGCCTTGAGGAACTCGGCCTGCTTCTCCTTGGAGAGCTTGGCGAACACCTCGGCGCTGGAATCGGTGATCGCCCCGCCGATGCCCATCACGGTCTGGAAGCGCTTGGCCGGGTCGACGAACACCGAGTTCTCGACTTCCGTCAGCGCGTGGCCCGGCTTGAGCTGCACGTCCTGGCCGCGGGCCAGGCGCTGGTCGGTGCCGGCGGCGGAGGTGAACACCTGTACCGAGGCGGCGCCGGCCGGCGCGGCCTGTGCCGAGGCCGACAACGAGGTGCCCAGCAACAGGGCGGACAACAGGGCGGTGTGCTTCATGGGGTCGAAACCTCTCCTTGCGGGGCGCGTCACCCGCGCCGGCACGGCCTGCCGGCGCATTCATCGCGCATGGGAAGCGGGTTGTTTAACGGCTGGGGGCGATGAAGTCTTGCCGCATTGCGGCATGACATCCCGGCCCGGGCATGGGTCATGACAGCGCTTGGCATCGCCGGCCCGGTATACCTTACGATCCGTCACCGCCACACCCGCCCGACACCGCCCGGATTCCATGCCCACCCTCGTCTCCCTGTTGCTGGATGCAGCGATCTTCATTGGCCTGGCCTGGGCCGTCTGGCGGCTGTGCGGGCGGACGTTCCCGTTCGCGATCGTGCCGATCGCCCTCGGCCTGGCCATTGCCGGCTTCGGCGGGCTTCCGGCCGGGTGGGGCGTGCCGTCGGCGAGCGGGCAGACGATTGGCTGGGTCGGCGTGCTGCTGCTGGCCTTCACCGCCGGCCTGGAGACCCGTCATGCGATGAGCGAACGGCCCTCCACGGTGGAGCAGGGCGCCACCGCGCGACGCGTGATCATCTCGGCCGGCGTGGCGATGCTGCTGCCGTTCGTGGCTGGCGCGCTGCTGGCCTATTTCGTGCTCGACGGCGTCGCGCAATGGTCCGCCGGCACGGCGCACCCGGTACTCGGCGCGTTGGCGGTGGGCTTGTGCGTGGCGGTGAGCGCGCTGCCGGTGCTGATCGGCATCGTGCGCGAACTGGCGCCCGCGCATCGGCCATACGGGCGCATCGCGGTGCGCATCGCGGTGATCGACGACGCCGCGTTGTGGATCGGCCTGACCGTGCTGCTGTTGCTGGCGCAGCGTGGCGCGGGCTGGAATTTCTCGATGTGGCATGCCGTGGCGCTGTGCGTGCCGGTGCTGCTGCTGGCGCTCGGGCGAGCCCTGCGTGACTGGACGCCGCCGGCGTGGGCGTTGCTGTTCCTGCTGCCGGCCTACCTCGCGGTGGGTGCATGGGCCAGCACGCAGCTGGGCCTGCACGAACTGCTGGGCGCGTACTTCGCCGGCACCGCGGTGCCGGTGGCGTGGTTGCGCCGCGTGCCGATCGAACGCCTCGGCCAGCTGGCACTGATGGTGCTGGCGCCGATGTTCTTCGGCCACAGCGGCCTGAAGGTGCAGGGCGATGCATTGAACTGGAGCACGCTGCAGGTCGCGCTGCTGGTGCTGGGCGTGTCGGTGCTGGCCAAGCTGCTGGCGGTGGTGCTGTACCCGCCGATGCGCCAGGGCAGCCGGCAGGAGACGCTGGCGATCGGCGTGCTGCTGCAGTGCAAGGGGCTGATGGAGATCGTCGCGGCGACCATCCTGCGCGATGCGGGTTTGATCTCCGAATTCGCCTTCGCCGTGCTGACGACGCTGGCGATCGTCTCCACGCTGTTGACCGGCCCGCTGTTCCGCTGGCTCATGCGTGGCCACGCGGCCACGCGCGAAGCGGGCGCTGCGGTGCACTGATCGTCCGGACGCCTCGGCGGCCGTCAAAGGATCGTCACGCTGCTGTGACGGCATCGCCCATCATCCTGAACCGTCCGCAACGGCCAGGGAGCACCGACCATGTCGTCGAACGTGCAAACGATGTCGCGTACGCAGCTCACCGCGATGGTGGTGGGCGGCATGATCGGAGCCGGCATCTTCTCGCTGCCGCGCACGTTCGCCGGCGCCACCGGCCCGTTCGGCGCCATCATCGCCTGGCTGATCGCCGGCACCGGCATGTACATGCTGGCGCGGGTGTTCCAGTTCCTGGCCGAACGCAAGCCACAGCTCGACGCGGGCGTGTTCGCCTACGCCAAGGAAGGATTCGGTGACTACGCCGGCTTCCTGTCCGCCTTCGGCTACTGGATCGGCAGCTGCATCGGCAACGTCTCCTACTGGGTACTGATCAAGTCCACGCTGGGCGCGTTCTTTCCCGTCTTCGGCGATGGCAACACCGTGGTGGCCATCGCGGTGGCCTCGGTCGGCATCTGGCTGTTCCACTTCATGATCCTGCGCGGCGTGCAGCAGGCCGCGGCGATCAACAAGATCGTCACCATCGCCAAGGTCATCCCGATCCTGGTGTTCCTGGTCATCGTCGCGTTCGCGTTCAAGATGGACGTGTTCCGCTTCAACTTCTACGGCGGCGACCTGACCAACGGCGTCTTCGAACAGGTCAAGGCGACCATGCTGGTCACCGTGTTCGTGTTCCTCGGCATCGAAGGCGCCAGCGTGTATTCGCGCTATGCCCGCGAGCGCAAGGACGTCGGCTTCGCCACGATCAGCGGCTTCCTCATCGTCACCACGCTGATGGTGCTGGTGACGCTGCTGCCGTACGCGGTGCTGCCGCGCGCGGACATCGCCGGCATGCGGCAGCCTTCGATGGCGGCGCTGCTGGAAGCGGTGGTGGGCCATTGGGGCGCGATCTTCGTCAGCATCGGCCTGCTGGTCTCGGTGCTGGGCGCCTACCTGACCTGGTCACTGATCTGCGCCGAAGTGCTGTTCGCCGCCGCCCGCACCGGCGACATGCCGAAGGTATTCGCGCGCGAGAACGCCAACGGCGTGCCCTCGGCGGCGTTGTGGGCGACCAACATCGTGATCCAGCTCATCGTCATCAGCACCTACTGGTCGCGCGATGCGTTCTCGCTGATGCTCAACCTCACCAGCGCGATGTCGCTGATCCCGTTCCTGCTGGTGGCGGCCTACGGCTGGCAGATCACCCGCCGCGCCGAGGGCTACGATGCCGCCACCTCCGCGCGCAACCGCGACCTGGTGCTGGCGATCCTCGCCACGATCTACACGGTGTTCCTGCTCTACGCGGGCGGGGTGAAATTCATCGTGCTCTCGGCGGTGCTCTACGCGCCGGGCAGCCTGCTTTACTTCTGGGCGCGCCGCGAGCAGAACGCGCCGGTCTTCACCAAGGCCTCCGACGGCGTGGTGCTCGGGCTGGCGACGATCGGCCTGCTCGTCGGCATCTGGTGGATCGCCACCGGCTACATCGAGATCTGAGCCGGGCGACGCGCGCCCATGAGCTCGCTGGCCCCGAACAAGCAGCTCTCGCGGTTCGAGCTGACCGCGCTGGTGGTCGGCTCGATGATCGGTTCGGGCATCTTCGCGCTGCCCGCCGCGTTTGGTCGTACCACCGGGGTATACGGCGCGCTGGTCGCCTGGGCGATCGCCGGCGGCGGCATGCTGTGCCTGGCGCTGGTGTTCCAGTCGCTGTCGCGGCGCAAGCCGGCGCTGGATACCGGCATCTACGCCTATGCACGCGCCGGCTTCGGCGATTACGCCGGCGTGCTCTCCGCGCTGGGCTACTGGATCGGCTGCTGCCTGGCCGATGTCGCCTGCCTGATCCTGATCAAGGCCACCCTCGGGCAGTTCTTCCCGATCCTGGGCGATGGCTCGACCGCGGCGGCGATCGTGTCGGCCTCCCTGCTGCTGTGGGGTTTCCATTTCCTGATCCTGCGCGGCATCAAGCAGGCCGCGCTGCTCAATACCATCGCCACGGTGGCCAAGCTGGTGCCGCTGGCGGTGTTCCTGTTCGTGGTCGCGCGTGGCTTCCAGCGTGACGTGTTTGCCTGGAATGGCTGGGGCGGCGATACGCCCGGCACCGGCACGCTGTGGTCGCAGGTGCGCGGCACGCTGCTGGTGACGGTGTTCGTGTTCGTCGGCATCGAAGGCGCCAGCGTGTACTCGCGCTTCGCCCGCGACCGCCGCGACGTCGGCTTCGCCACCGTGCTCGGCTTCCTCGGCGTGCTGTGCCTGCTGGTGCTGGTGACGATCCTCTCCTACGGCATCCTGCTCCGCCCGGACCTGGCCGCGCTGCGCAACCCCTCCATGGCTGGCGTGATGGAGGCGGTGGTCGGGCCGTGGGGCAGGGTGTTCGTCAGCGTCGGCCTGCTGGTGTCGGTGCTGGGCAACTACCTGTCCTGGTCACTGCTCGCCGCCGAAGTGCTGCATTCGGCCGCCCTCAACGACGCCATGCCGCGCGGGTTGTCCCGGGAAAACGCGGCCGGCGTGCCCTCGGCGGCGTTGTGGCTCACCAACGGGGTGATCCAGGCCTTCCTGCTGGTCACCTGGTTCGCGGAATATGCCTTCACGCTGGCGCTGAAGATGACCAGCGCGATGACGCTGGTGCCGTACCTGCTGGTCGGCGCCTACCAGTTGAAGCTGGCCCTGCAGGGCGAAACTTTCCAGGGCGATCGCGCGGTGGTGCGGACGCGTGCCGGTGTCATCGCCGCGATCGCCACCGCCTACGCGCTGCTGATGCTGCTGGCCGGCGGCAGCCGCTACCTGCTGCTCTCGGCCCTGCTGTACGCCCCCGGCTCGGTGCTGTTCTTCCTGTGGCAGCGCGAACGCGGCGCCGCGCGGCTCAACCGCTACGAAGCGACCGCATGCGTCGTCCTGTGCGCCGCCGCGCTGTGGGCGCTGTGGGCCCTGGCCAGCGGACGCCTGCGGCTGTGAGCGCGGTGCAGCCACGGACGGGGCGATGGCGCCGGCTGGCGGCGAGCGCCCGCGCGCGCTTCGGTCGCCGGCCGTGCATCGCCGGCATGCTGCTGGCCACGCTGTTCTTCATCTGCTCGCTTTCGCCGAGCCTGATTCCCCGCGGCTCCATTGCGCAAGGCCTGCTCTCGGGCGTGTGCATGGCGGTGGGCTACGCGCTCGGCGCGGCGTTGCAGTGGCTGTGGACTTACCTGCAACTGCCGCGCGTGCTGCGCCATGCCCGCCTGCGTCATTGGCCCAGCATGCTGCTGGCGCTGTGCGCGGTGGCCGGCATCGCGACCCTGTGGCTGGCGCGGGCGTGGCAGAACTCGGTGCGCGCGGTGATGGAACTGCCGCCCATCGACGAGGCCTATTCGCTGCGGCTGCTGGTGGTGGCCGTGCTGACGTTGCTGGTCCTGCTGCTGCTGGGCCGCCTGTTCGCGTGGATCGCCGGCGGCGTGGGCCGGCGCGCGCAGCGCGTGCTGCCGCCACGTGTGGCCCGCGTGCTCGGCGTGGCCGCAGCCGCGTTGCTGTTCGTGCTGGTGACCGACGGCGTGATCCTGCGCGGCGCGCTGCACGCGGTGGATGCTTCGTTCCGGCAGGCCGATGCGCTGATCCCGCCCGACCGCGCGCCGCCCAAACTGCGGGGGCGCTCGGGCGGCCCCGGCTCGCTGCTGGCGTGGCCGGACCTGGGCCGCACCGGGCGCGACTTCGTCACCAATGGCCCCACCGTGGCCGACATCACCGCTTACGGCGGCGAAGCGATGACGCCGATCCGCGTCTACGTCGGCCTGCCGGCGGCGCAGGATGCCAATGCCCGCGCCCATCTGGCCTTGCAGGAACTCCAGCGCCAGGGCGGCTTCTCGCGTTCGATGCTGGTCATCATCACCCCGACCGGCACCGGCTGGGTCGACCCGGCCGCCATCGACAGCCTCGAATACCTGCAGCGCGGCGACGTCGCCAGCGTGGCGATCCAGTACTCCTACCTCTCCAGCCCGATGTCGCTGATGATCGAACCCGGCTACGGCGAGGAGAGTGCGCAGGCGTTGTTCCGCGAGGTCTACGGCTACTGGCGCACGCTGCCGAAGGCGAGCCGCCCCCGCTTGTACGTCCACGGCCTGAGCCTGGGCGCGATGAACTCCGAGCGCTCGATGGCGTGGTTCGAGCTGTTGGGCGACCCCATCGATGGCGCGCTGTGGAGCGGGCCGCCGTTCGAAAGCCGCCATTGGCGCAGCTTCACCGCGGCGCGCGATCCCGCCTCGCCGCAATGGCTGCCGCGGGTGGGCGACGGGCATTTCGTGCGTTTCATGAACCAGCACGGCTCGCCCGTGCCACGGGACGCGCCGTGGGGGCCGACACGGGTGGTGTACCTGCAATACGCCAGCGACGCGATCACCTTCTTCGACGCCCACGATGCATGGCGCCCCCCGGACTGGATGGCGCCGCCGCGCGCGTTCGACGTCTCGCCCTCGCTGCGCTGGTATCCGCTGGTCAGCATGTTCCAGCTCGCGCTGGACATGCTGCTGGCCGATGGCACGCCGATGGGCTACGGCCACGTGTTCGCGCCATCGCATTACATCAATGCGTGGCTGCAGGTCACCGGCGCGCGCGATTGGTCGCCAGCGCAGCTGGACGAACTGCGCCACCAGCTCGACGCCGAACGCAACGCGCAAATCGAGGCGAACCGGCGCGCCGACTGACGCGCGCCGGCGCCCGTGAAAATCAGCGGCTGCGCGCCGGCAGTTCGGCCAGGGTCTGCGCGGCAATCGCATCCAGCCGCGCCTGGCTGCCATCGCTGCGCCGCACGGTGCCGCGGTTGATGCCGCCCCACAGCACCTGCGCCGAATGCGGGTCGATGGCCTCGACCTGCAACGCACCTTCCACGTAGCTCACCCGGCGCATGTCCAGCGTCAGCGAGCCATCGTTGCCGGGCACCACCAGCTGCGAACAGCCGCTGCTGGTGCACTGGATGGCATTCATGCGCGTCGGCCCGCTGCCGCCGCCCTGCGCGGCGGGCACCATGCGCTCCTGGTCGCGCACGCCGACGCGGTAGGCGGCGAGCCAGTCGGCCTGCGCGGTGTCCTCCACGCGCTCGTAGCCCTTGGCGGCCAGCGCGCTGTCCATCGCGTTGCGCAAGCGCTGGCGGAACGCGGTATCGAGCACGCGCGGGTCGGCCTGCTCGGTGTATTCGGTCGGCATCGGCGCCCACGCGTAACGCGCGCCGGGCAACTGCGTGGCCGCCACCGTCACCTGCACGCCACCGCCCTGGGGCGCGCCCGCGCCGCCATCGCTGGCGCAGGCGGACAGGCCCGCGGCCAGCAGCGCGACGGCCATCAGGCGGGGAAGGGAAGAACGGCGTGGTGCGGCAGCATGCATGGTCGAAACTCCATCGGCGGGAAAAGGAGGCGTCACCGGCCCGTGGGCGGCGGCGACGCGGCAGGAGGGGACGGCGCGGAAGGCGTGCGCGGCGAGATGCGGTCGGAGATCGCCAACACCAGCGCCGACAGCATCAGCGTGCCGTGGATGATGGTCATCCAGATCAGCGTATAGCGGTTCATCGGCGCGCCTTCTTCCAGCTTCATGAAGATGCGCAGCAGCGCGATGGCGGAAATCGCGGTGATCGAGCCCATCAGCTTCATCTTCATCGCGCCGAAGTCCACCGTGCCCATCCACGAGGGGCGCTTCTCCTCGCCGGACTCGATGCGCGCCACGAAGTTCTCGTAGCCGGCGAGGGTGACGATCAGCAGCAGGTTGGCCACCAGCGAGAGGTCGATCAACGCTAGCGCCATCAGGATCACGCTGGTGGGCGTGAGCTCCAGCAGGTGCGCCAGGTGCCAGAACAGTTCGCGCAGGAACACGAACAGCAGCGCGACCAGTGCCAGCACCAGCCCGAAGTAGAACGGCGCCATGACCCAGCGCGCATCGAACAGGCTGCGCGAGAGGAAGCGGTTGAGCCAGGTGCCGGCGGTCATCGCGCGCACGCCGATGGCGGCCGCGGCGAGCCGCGCGCGCAGGCAGGGCGGCGTGCGCGCGCCCGGCTCAAGGCATGCCGCCCGTATCGGCGCCGCCTTCCTCCGGCTCCGGCTGCACGTCCTGCGGTCGATCGGTGAACTGCGCCTCGCGGATCTCGCGCTTGGCCTCGCGCAGCGCCTGCCCGTCGAGCGGGCGGATGCGGCTGATGCGGCAGCCGGGGGATACCGGGCTGATCGTGCCGGGCGTGCGCAGGATCACGCTGTCGAAACGTGCCGAGACCGTGCCGAACTGGTTGGTGATGCTGATGCCCTGCGCGGTGGACAGGCCGCTGCAGCGGGTGCGGAATTCCAGCAGGTGGCCGCGGCTGGGGCTGCTCCACAGCGCCATCGCCTGGTCGCCCAGCGGCGTCCAGTCGCTGCGTCGCACCATGCGGTTGAGCTGCAGCGAAGGCACCGGCGCGCCGGCATGTTGCTGGTACAGCGCCAGGCGCTGGTCCGGCGTCATCGTGGCGGTATGCGCGCAGCCCGCCAGCAACATGGCGAGCACGCTCAGGGCAATGACCTGGCGCATGTCGAACTCCTTGTGCGTGGCGCCGCCGTGCAGGCCGGCGTCGGGATTCAGCGGGTGACGCGGGTGGTCACGCCGTCGCTGGCCACCTGCACGCGGTCGCCCACGCGGAAGTCATTGGGCTGGCCATCCTGGGTCACGGCGATGGTGCGGCCGGACTGGTCCAGGCGCACGGTCACTTCCACGCCGGCGCGTGCGGAGCGCGACATCGCGTTGCCCGCCGCGCCGCCCGCCACCGCACCGGCCACCGCGCCGGCCGCATTGGCGCGGCTGCTGCCGCCGATGGTGCTGCCGGCGATGCCGCCCAGCACCGCGCCGGTGGCGGTACCCACGCCGCGCGAGTCGTTCTGGATCGTGACCTGGCGTACCGCTTCGACCACGCCCCATTCCACGCTCTGGGCACGGCCGACTTCGGAACGGTTGAAGGTAGTGGGGGTGGTGTGGGTCGCGCAGCCGGCCATCGTGGCCAGCACGAGCAAGCCTGCCGCGCCCGCAAGATGCTTGGTGCTCATCGAGGTTTCTCCCAACGCATGTGGATGGATGAGACGATTCGCCCCCGGCAGCCATGCCCCCTGCATCCGCCGGCAAGACGCACTAACGCCTTCGCGCGTCAAACCAACGTGAAGCCGAATCTGCCGAATTTGCGTCAAGGATTCTTCACGATGCGGTGACATCGGCCGCATTTACTCTCGGTTCACTCCGTCGCCCGCGGCGCACACGCGCCGCCCTCGACATCGCGACCACGCAAGGCCGAGCTCTCGCCGCGATGCGCGTTGCATCGCAATGAATGGAAACGCCGGGGAACCACCCATGCCTTCCTTCAGCTGCCCGCCGCGCCAGGCGCTTTCCCGCCGACGCTCGCCCGCCTGAGAAATCCCCGCGTTCCGCCCTTCCGGCGGCGCCACCGCCGGCTCCCTCCAGGAGATCGCGTCCCATGTCCAGCCCACAGAAATATGGCGTCCATTCCGAGGTAGGCCAGCTGCGCAAGGTGATGGTCTGCGCGCCCGGCCTGGCGCACACGCGCCTGACGCCACGCAACAAGGACGAGTTGCTGTTCGACGACATCATGTGGGTGGACAACGCCAAGCGCGACCACTTCGACTTCATGGCCAAGATGCGCGACCGCGGCGTGGAAGTGCTGGAGATGCACAACCTGCTGGCCGAGACAATGGCCATTCCCGAGGCGCGCGCCTGGGTGCTCGACCACCAGGTCAACGCCAACGAAGTCGGCCTGGAGTTCATGCGAGAAGTGCGCGCCTACCTGGAGAGCCTCGCCCCGCGCGACCTGGCCGAGATCCTGATCGGCGGCCTGAGCGCGCGCGAGCTGCCGGACGATTTCTCCAGCAGCATCCTGTCGGTGGCGCGTGAACACCCGGACATCGTCGGCTACCTGCTGCCGCCGTTGCCGAACACCCTCTACACCCGCGACACCACCTGCTGGATCTACGAGGGCGTGACCCTCAACCCGCTGTACTGGCCGGCGCGGCACGAGGAAACCATCCTCACCACCTGCATCTACAAATTCCACCCGGATTTCGCCAACGCCGGTTTCCCCATCTGGTACGGCGATCCGACCCAGGACCACGGCAACGCCACGCTGGAAGGCGGCGACGTGATGCCGGCCGGCAACGGCGTGGTGCTGGTCGGCATGAGCGAGCGCACCTCGCGCACCGCGATCACCCAGCTGGCGCAATCGCTGTTCAAGCAGAACGGCGCCAAGCGCGTGATCGCCGCCTCGATGCCGCGGCTGCGTTCGGCGATGCACCTGGATACGGTGTTCACCTTCGCCGACCGCGACGTGGCCACGATCTACAGCGGCATCGTCGACCAGATCAAGCCGATCTCGCTGTATCCCAGCGACAAGGCGCCGGGCTTCGAGGTGGTGTTCGAGGACAAGCACTTCACCGACGTGGTGGCCGAAGCGCTGGGCCTGAAGAAGCTGCGCCTGGTGGAATCGGACGAGTACTACGGCGCCGAGCGCTCGCAGTGGAACAGCGGCAACAACCTGGTGGCGCTGTCGCCGGGCGTGGTGGTGGCCTACGACCGCAATACCTCCACCAACACCGCGCTGCGCAAGGAAGGCATCGAGGTCATCACCATCGTCGGCGCCGAACTCGGGCGCGGGCGCGGCGGTGGCCACTGCATGACCTGTCCGCTGGTGCGCGACGCCGTGGACTTCTGAGGACCCGGGCGTTCCCGGCACGGCCTGCCGGGAACGTCGCAGCGGGGGCATGGGCCGGGTTCGGCGGCCGCTTTGGGGGAAGCGGCGAGGGCAGCCGGAGGCATCAAGGATGCGTACCAGGCAACGGATGGGGTGGCTGTGGCTCGGCTGCGCGTTGGCGTCGCTGGGCGGATGCGGGGGCGATACAGGACCGAACGCGGCCGCCATGCCGCCCACGGTGGTGACCGTCGAGGAAGTCCACGCGGCGGCCGTGCCCAACCTGGTGGAGTTGCCCGGCCGCGTGGAAGCGGTGCGCATGGCGCAGGTGCGCGCGCGCGCCGATGGCATCGTCGAGCGCCAGCTGTATGTCGAAGGCACGGATGTGGCCGCCGGCACGCCGCTGTTCCAGATCGACCCGCGCGACCTGCAGGCCCGCCTGCAGCAGGCGCGTGCATCGCTGGCGTCGGCCCGCGCGGCGCGAGGGCAAACCGCCAGCCTGCGTGCGCGACTGTCCACGCTGGTGCAGCGCAAGGCGGTCAGCGTGCAGGAATACGAATCGGCGCAGGCCTCGTTCCAGCAGGCCGATGCCGCATTGCTTGAAGCGCAGGCCGCGGTGGATCGCGCGCAGCTGCAGCTCGACCACGCCACCGTGCGCGCGCCCATCGCCGGCCGCGTGGGCCGCGCGGCGGTCAGTGAAGGCGCGCTGGTCAGCGCCGCCTCGGCCACGTTGATGACCCAGGTCGACCAGCTCGACCCGGTCTACGTGGTGTTCCAGCCCTCCAATGCCGCCTTTACCGAGCTGGAGCGCGGCATCGAGGCCGGCCGCATCACGCTCGGCGACGGCAAGCACATTGGCGTGACCGTGCTCGACGATGACGGCACGCCGCTGCCGGTCCAAGGCGTGGTCGATTTCACCGAGAAGGCCGTGGATCCGTCCACCGGCAGCCGCACGCTGCGCGCCTCTTTCGACAACACCCCGCGACGCCTGCTGCCCGGCCAGTTCGTGCGCGGCATCCTGGCCGTCGGCACGGTGCGCGACGGCATCAGCCTGCCCGAGCGCGCCATCAGCATCGCCGAGGACGAGGCCAGCGTGATGACCGTCAACGCCGACGGCGTGGCGATGCGCCAGCCGGTGACGCTGGCCGGGCAGGCCGAAGGACGCTGGGTGGTGCAGTCCGGCCTCAAACCCGGCCAGAAGGTGATCGTGGACGGCTGGCACAAGGTGCAGCCGGGCCAGCATGTGCAGGCGCGCGCGGCGCAGGCGGCGGCGCCGGCCCCATGAGTGGCTTCTTCGTCTATCGGCCGGTGCTGGCCTGGGTGGTGGCGCTGTTCGCGCTGCTGTTCGGCGGCATCGCGCTGCATTCGCTGCCGGTGGAGCAGTACCCCGATGTCGCGCCGCCTTCGTTGAGCATCGCCGCCACCTTCGTCGGCGCCGACGCGCAGACGGTGGACCGCACCGTGACCTCGGTGATCGAGAACGAACTCAACGGCGTGGACGATTTCCTGTTCATGACCTCCACCAGCCGCGCCAACGGCACCGCGCAGATCCGCGTGACCTTCCGCAGCGGCACCGACCTGGACCGCGCGCGTTCGCAGGTGCAGGACCGCCTGGCGCGGGTGGAGCCGCGGCTGCCGGAAGAAGTGCGGCAGATGGGCGTGCACGTCACCCAGTCCTCCACCGGCTTCCTGATGCTGATTGCCCTGCAATCGCAGGGCGGGCAGCGCAACGCGCTGGAACTGGGCGACTTCGCCGCGCGCAACATCGCCGACGAACTGCGCCGGCTGCCCGGCGTGGGCGATGTCTCGCTGTTCGGTTCCGGCTATGCGATGCGCATCTGGCTGGACCGCGAAAAGCTCGTCAGCTTCGGGCTGAGCCCGGCCGAGGTGATGGCCGCCATCCGCGAGCAGAACGCGCAGACCGCCGGCGGCGGCCTCGGCCTGCAACCGGTGGCGCCGGGCACCGAGACCACCGCGCAGATCGTCACCCGCGGCCGCTTCAGCAGCGCGGCGCAATTCCGCCAGATCATCGTGCGCGCCACCCCGGACGGCGCGACGGTGCGCCTGGGCGACATCGCGCGGGTGGAACTCGGCAACGACACCTACGCCTTCAACCTCACCCTCAACGGCGAAGAGGCCGCCGGCCTGGCCGTGTCGCTGAGCAGCGGCGCCAACGCGCTGGCCACCGCGCGGCTGGTGCGCGAGCGCCTGGAATCGCTGCAGGCCACGTTCCCGCCCGACGTGCGCTGGAGCACCCCGTTCGACACCACGCCGTTCATCACCGAATCGGTCAGTGGCGTGGTGCGCACGATGATCGAGGCGATGGTGATGGTCTCCATCGTGGTGCTGCTGTTCCTGCAGAGCTGGCGCGCGATGCTGCTGCCCACGCTGGTGGTGCCGATCTCGCTGGTCGGCACCTGCCTGGGCCTGCTGGCCTTCGGCATGTCGATCAACCTGCTGTCGCTGTTCGCGATGGTGGTGGCGATCGGCATCCTCAACGACGATGCCATCGTGATCGTCGAGAACGTCGAGCGGATCATGCGCGAGGACGGGCTGGAAGCGCGTCCGGCCACCGCCAAGGCGATGGGCCAGCTGAGCGGGGCGATCATCGCCACCAGCATGGTGCTGTGGGCGGTGTTCGTGCCGATGGGGTTCTTCCCCGGCTCGGCCGGTGGCATCTACCGCCAGTTCGCGGTCACGCTGAGCGTGTCGCTGGGCGTATCGACGATCCTCTCGCTGACCCTGGCCCCGGCGATATGCGGCGCCACGCTGCGCCCGCACGACCCGGCCGCGCCCGGCCCGGGGCGGCGCCTGTTCGGCGCGATCAACCGGGCGCTGGAAAAGAGCAGCCGCTTCTATGCCGATGGCGTCGGCAAGCTGCTGAAGCGGCCGTGGCTGTGGGTGGGCGTGTTCGTCGCCGCCGTGCTGCTGACCGGCCTGCTCTACGCGCGGCTGCCCGGCGGTTTCCTGCCGGAAGAAGACCAGGGCTACCTGTTCGTGGCCTACAACGGCGCGCCCGGCGCCACCGTGGCGCGCACGCGCGAGGCGGTGCGGCAGGCCGAGGCGATCCTGCGCCAGCAGCCGGAGGTGCGCAACGTCGCCACCGTGGTCGGTTTCAGTTTCTTCGGCCAAGGCCAGAACGTCGGCATGTCGTTCGTGGATCTCAAGCCCTGGGCCGAACGCGGTGGCGCGGCGCACGGCGCCACCGCGCTGGCGCGGCGCATGAACGGGGCGATGCTCGGCATTCCGCAGGCGCAGGTATTCGTGCTCAACCCGCCGGCGATCCAGGCATTGGGCAATGCCTCCGGCTTCACGATGAAGATCGAGGACCGCGGCGGCGCGGGCGAGCGCGCCCTGCAGGCCACCGCGATGGCCCTGGCGCAGCGCGCCGCCGCCAGCGACCAGGTGGCCGGCGTGCGCCCGGAAGGCATGCCGCGCGCGCCGCAGTTGTTCGTGGACATCGACCGCACCCAGGCGCGCGCGCTCGGCGTGCCGCTGGGGCAGGTCAACCAGGCGCTGGGCGTGATGTTCGGTTCGGCCTACGTCAACGACTTCGTCCACCAGGGCAACGTCGCGCGCGTGTTCGTGCAGGGCGAAGCCGCCCAGCGCATGCGCGCCGAGGACGTGGCCGACCTGCGCGTCATCGGCAGCAGCGGGCAATCGGTACCGTTCTCGGCGTTCGCGCGCACGCACTGGACGGTGGGCGAGCAGCAGGTGGAACGCTACAACGGCTTCCTTTCCGCCACGGTGTCCGGGCAGGCGGCGCCGGGGGTCTCCAGCGGCGCGGCGCTGCGCGAGATGGAACGGCTTGCCGCCGAGGTGTTGCCGCCGGGCATGCGCTTCGAGTGGACCGGCACCGCGCGCGAGGAGCAGGAGGCGGCCGGGCAGGTAGGCCTGCTGCTGGGGCTGGCGCTGCTGGTGGCGTTCCTGCTGCTGGCCGCGTTGTACGAAAGCTGGACCACGCCGGTGGCGGTGTTGCTGGCGGTGCCGTTCGGCATCCTCGGCGCGGTGGTGTTCACCGGCGCGCGCGGGATGTCGGCCGACGTGTACTTCAACGTCGGGCTGGTCACCATCATCGGCCTGGCCGCGAAGAACGCGATCCTGATCGTGCAGTTCGGCCTGGACGAGGAAGCGCGTGGCGTGCCGACCGACCAGGCCATCCTCGCCGCCGCGCACCAGCGCCTGCGGCCGATCCTGATGACCAGCCTGACCTTCATCGTCGGCATGCTGCCGCTGGTGTTCGCCGTCGGCGCGGGCGCGGCGAGCCGGCAGGCGGTGGGCACCGGCGTGCTCGGCAGCATGTTCACCGCCACGTTGTTCGGCATCTTCTATACGCCGTTGTTCTACTACCTGCTGCGTCGCCGGGCCGGCGCGCGCACGCCACCGCCGCAGGCCGCGCCATGAAGCGCGCATGCCTGGTGCTGGCGGGCGGGCTGTTGGCCGGTTGCAACCTGGCGCCGACCTACGCGCCGCCGCCGCCGGATGTTCCCCCGCGGTTTCCCGCCGCGACGGGCGATGCCACGCAGGCCGGCAAGGCCGCCACCGAGATCGAATGGCAGGCGTTCTTCCAGGACCCGGTGCTGCGCGGGCTCATCGCGCAGGCGCTGGAGAACAATCGCGATCTCGGTGCCGCCACCGCGCGCATCGAACAGGCGCGTGCGCAGTTCCGCATCCAGCGCAGCGAGCGCCTGCCGGGGCTCGAAGCAGGCGCCTCCGCGCAGCGGCTGCGCACGCCCGTCAGCGTGGCCGATGGTGCAACGCGCGTCACCGTGGACAGCTACGCGGTGCAGGTCGGCATTCCCACCTTCGAGCTGGATTTCTGGGGCCGCGTGGCCAACCTCACCGAATCGGCGCGGCGCCAGTACCTGGCCACGGTGGAGGCGCAGCAGGCGTTCCGGCTGTCGCTCATCGCCAACGTCGCGGCCAGCTACTACGCGCTGCGTGCGAGCGAGGAGGGCATCGTGCTGGCGCAGCGCTCGCTCGACAGCCGCAAGGAAACGCTGGAACTGGCGCAGCTGCGGATGGACGTGGGGCTCACCTCTTCGGTGGATTACCACCAGTCCTACGCGCTGGTGACGCAGGCGCAGACCCAGCTGGCGCAGTTGCAGCGCAGCCGCGAGCTCGCCCAGCACCTGCTGCAATGGCTGGTCGGCGTGGCGCTGCCCGATCCGCTGCCGCCGGGCCTGCCATTGGGCGACGAGCATCAGCTGGCCGCGCTCGATCCCGGCCTGCCGTCGGCCCTGCTGCAAGACCGCCCCGACATCCGCATGGCCGAGCACCGGTTGCTGGCGGCCAATGCCAACATCGGCGCGGCGCGGGCGCTGTATTTCCCGATCATCGGGCTGACCGGCAGCGGCGGTTACGCCTCGTCCGAACTCTCCGGGCTGGTGTCGGACAGCCACAAGGTCTGGTCCTTCGGTGCCGGCGCGGTGCTGCCGCTGCTGGACTGGGGCCGGCGGCGCGCGCGCGTGGACCAGGCGCGCGGCGAGCGCGACGAACGCGAGATGGCCTACCAGTCCACCGTGCAGAACGCCTTCCGCGAAGTGGCCGACGGGCTCAGCGCGGCGCAACGCAATGCCGAACAGATCGCCGCGCAGCAACAGGCCGTGGCGGTGCAGGGCGCGTTGGTCGCCACCGCGCAGGACCGCTACGAAGTCGGCCTGACGCCGTATCTCGAAGTGCTGGATGCCGAACGCAACCGCTTTTCCGCCGAACAGGCCCTGCTGCAGCTGCGTGCCGGGGCACTGCAGGACCGCGTCAATCTCTACACCGCGCTGGGCGGCGGCGACCTGCCGCGTCCGGCCGAATGAACCCTCGCAGGAGATTCCCTCATGCCGATGTCCCTGCCGATCCGAACCCTCAGCGTCGCCATCGCCCTCGCGCTGCCCGCCATGGCCCACGCGCAGGCCACCGATGCGCAGCGCGACGCGGAAATCGCCCGCCTGCGGCAGACCGTGGACAACCTGATGCAGCGCATCGAGGTGCTGGAATCCGAACGCGGCACGCCTGCGCCAGCACCGGTCGCGACGGGCGCGGGCAGCACGCCGCCCGCCACGCCGCCCGCGACCACCGCCGCTCCACCACCGGCGCCCACGGCGCCCGTCGCGTCGGCGCCCATCGCCTCGTTGGCCACGCTCGGCGTCGAAGCCTCGCCCTTGCCCGCGCACACGCCGTTCGACGAGGACGACCAGGCCGGCGGCCGCGTCGACAACGAAGCGCCGCCCGGCGACAACCTCGAAGGCTTCTTCGCCATCCCCGGCACCACCACCTGGCTGCGCCTGAGCGGCTACGCCAAGCTCGACGCGATGATGGACGACGACGACGCGGGCGACAGCGACCAGTTCATCACCTCCGACATCCCGGTCGGCGACCAGCGCGGCGATGCACGCTTCAACATGCACGCGCGGCAGACCCGCTTCACGATGGAAGCGCGGCGCGAGACCAGCGCCGGCCAGCTGCGCTTCCTGCTGCAGAACGACTTCTTCGGTTCCGGCGGCAGCTACGGCTACCGCCTGCGCCATGCATGGGGGCAGTTGGGCAACACCTACGCCGGCTTCGGCTGGTCGGCCTTCATGGACCTGGATTCGGGCCCGGACACGCTGGACTTCGCCGGCCCCGGCGCCTCGCCCTCCGCGCGCCTGGCCAGCATCCGGCAATACTTCCCGCTGCGCGGCGGCAACCAGATCATCCTGGCCGCCGAACACCGCAGTGGCGAAATCCGGTTCGACGACCCGGACGGCCGCGAGCGCACCGCCGCGCCCAACCTCGTGCTGGCCGCGCGCCACGAGGCCGACTGGGGCAACGTGCAGCTCGCCGGCCTGCTGCGCTACCTGAGCTACGACGCACCCGGCGGCAGCGACAGCGCCGTGGCCGGCGGCGCGGCGCTCACCGGCAGCTGGGGCGCGGAAAGCGGCGATTACTTCGTCTATGGCGTGATCGGCGGGCAGGGCATCGCCGCGTATGTCGGCGACCTCGGCGGGCTGGACCTCGATGCGGTGGTCGATGCGCGCGGCCAGCTGGACACGCTGCAGGAGTGGGGCGGCTGGGTGGGCTACACGCACCTGTGGAACAGCCGCTGGCGCTCGACGCTCACCTACAGCCGCCTGTACCTCGAACGCGATGCGCTGCTCGCGGCCAGTGCGTTCCGGCGCAGCGACTACGCTGCCGCCAACCTGGTGTGGGAACCGGCGCCGAGCTGGAGCTGGGGCGTGGAGCTGCTGTACGGAAAGTTGCAGCAGCAGGATGGCGAGTCCGGCGATGCGATGCGCCTGCAGACCTCGCTCAAGTACGACTTCATCAAGTGAGGGAACCGCGATGACACGTCCCTGTTCCCGTTCGCCCCTCGCGCTCGCCACGGGCGTGCTGTGCACGGCGCTGCTCGCCTGCATGGCGCCGCCGGCCCACGCGCAGGACGCCATGCTCGGCAACCTGCTCGAAGACCCCGGCAGCGGCGCGGCCGGGCTGGGCTTCCTCGGCCGCATCGAGAGTTCCCCGTATCGCGGCGCCGACCCGCGCGTGGACCTGATGCCGCTGTATCTCTACGAGGGCGAGCGCTTCTTCCTGCGCTCCAATACCGCCGGCGTGCGCGTCACCGGCGACCATGCCGCCGGGCTGGAACTGTTCGTCGAGCGCCGTCTGGAAGGCTTTCCCGAAGACGAAACCCCGGACGTGCTCGAAGGCATGGAGACGCGCAACAGCGAGGCCGACCTCGGCGCGCGCTACTACGGCGAATCCGGCCCGCACCATTGGGATGCCAGCGTTCGCCAGGACATCTCCAGCACCTCGCACGGCACCGAACTGCGCGGCTCCTATGGCTACCTGTGGCAGGACGATCGCTGGAGCGTGCAGCCCGTGCTCACCGCGGCGTGGCGCAGCAGCAAGCTCAACGACTACTACTACGGCGTGCCGGCGGCCGATGCCACACCGGACCGTGCCGCGTACTCGGCCGGTTCCGGCTTCAACCTCACCGCCGCGCTGTATGCGCGCTACCGCATCTTCCAGCACTGGAGCCTGCTCGGCGGCGTGTTCGTCACCGGCTATTCCAGCGAGATCCGCGACAGCCCGGTGGTGGACGAGAACGTGCAGTGGGGCGCGATGCTCGGCGCCGCCTACGACTTCGGCAACGGGCAGGTGCGCTGGGACGACGAGCACGTGCCCACCTACGTCAAGCTGTTCTACGGCCGCGATACCGGCGAAGGCTGCCACCTGATCCGGATCATGACCTTCAAGTGCGCCAGCTTCAACGACGAGGACGCCACCGACATCTGGGGCATCCACGTCGGTCGCCCGTTCGTGTCGCGGCTCAACGGCTGGCCGCTGGACCTGGTCGGCTACGCCGGCATCGTGCGCCACCTGGAAAAGGGCTATCAGCGCGATGCCTGGCAGATCGACGCCTACATGAAAGGCTACTACTACGGCTTCCCCTGGTCGCACCGGGTGATGACGCGCATCGGCTTCGGTTTCGGCCTGTCCTACGCCGAGCGCGTGCCGTATGCCGAAGTGGTTTCGCAGGCGCGGCGCGAGCGCAACACCTCCAAGCTGCTCAACTACCTGGATCCGAGCATCGACATCAGCCTCGGCGACCTGTTCGGCAGCGAGCGCTGGCACGAGCTGTATTTCGGCTTCGGCGTCTCGCACCGCTCCGGGATCTTCGGCACCGCGCAGATGCTGGGCACGGTCGATGGCGGTTCCAACTACCTCTATGCGTATGTCGAAGCAGCGCTGTGAGCGCCGGCTTCGCGTCCTGTCCGTCACTGCTTGAGCCGGAGCCACCATGAACACCGCATATCGAAACGTCGTTGCCGGAATGCGCCTGGGCACGCTGCTGCTGGTCGCGCTGGGGATGGGGGCTTGCGGCGGAAGCGGCAGCGGCGATCCTTCGCCGTTCCCCACCGCCAACGCC